>JBIIJD010000047.1:0-43530 GCA_044234105.1 Aureliella sp.
CGTTCATCGCTGGTTTTGTAAGCGTTGTCTCTTTCTTGTGGCTAGCCTGGTCTGTGGGCGGTTACAACGCTCAAGTTGCGCGCGTTTTTATGATCGACATCGTTGCCTTAGCATGCCTCATCATCGGGTTCATGGCACATTTATTCGTACAACACCGGAGCTAACAAATGAAAGCTTAGATGTTGCGTCGCCACAGGAGTGAAGTTGGCAGTGGGTGGGGGTGAGGGAGAAGAGTTGGCAATAGAGTGATCATCGATACTGTCGACAACGCCTTCAAAATGTGCTCCGAGCATGTGTGTGCCAAGCACGGCATTGAATACGAAGGCGATATGGCTCATGGAAAAGGCTGGGCGCTGGTCAAAAACGAATGGCATCGAGTGCTGACCAGACTAGCCAGTCTGCCTTATGGCCTGATTCTCATTTCACATGCGGTCGACAGGACCATCGAAACGCGGACTGGCGAGTACACCAAGACGGTGCCCAGTCTGCCGGACCGGGCCCGCAATGTGGTTCTGGGATTAGTGGACATGATTCTTTACGGAGATTCAGTCGCGCGGAAAGACGCTTCCGGCAATGTGATTATCGATCGCGTCCTGCGGACCAAGCCGCACCCAACCTATGAAGCCGGCGATCGCACGGGCCGCTTGCCCGAAGTCTTGCCGCTGAATTATGAGGCGTTCGTCGCTGCCTTCCATAGTAACAACTCTGTCAATGCGCTGAGCCACACGCCTGGCAAGGGCTCTGCCGCTAACTCCACAACGCCAGGTAACACTCAATCAGGAAAGGCTACTAAGCAATGAGTGACTACGAAGACTTTGAAACCAACCATCCGTCCGTCGATCTGTCCGGGTTTGATGATGATTTCGCCACGGCAGAGGCTCCCGAGTATGACGAGGTGCCCGATGGCAAGTATCAAGCTCGCATCGAATCGGTGCGACTGGAAAACAGCCAGAAACAGTCACAGTCATTCGTGCAGTCTTACCGAATCATTGCCTCGAATGGTAGGTTGTTGTTTATTGCTTCAACCTTATCAAAACTTCATTCCTTCGCAATGGGCCGGGAGTGAAGGGTGGATCGTAACCGGCGGTTTCGACGCTGGCTTCTCTTGAGTCATCTTCGATCAATCCCTTGGTTTCCATCCAGGCTCGTAAATTGGCTTCGAAGTCTTTCGCTTTCTGGGAGTTGAGTTGACCAGAGAATCGAACCACAGCGAAACGTCCACCGGCTCGTTTTCGCACTTCGACCTTTTCCCCTGTGGGTGCCGGGATGCCCGTGCTGGCGACCTGTTGAGGCATGACGAATCCCATCTGAACACTGGCGTGTTCAATTTCGTTCTCCATAAATACCGGTGTTGTCATGGCGATTTTCTGGTTGGCTTCATTGGCTCCGCTGATGTAGCGGAATAGCTTCATAAAGCTGCCGTCGCGGCCTTGTGCGTCAAGCTGGGTTCTGGTTGCGACCAGCATCAGGTCGGGGTACTCGCGAACTTCAAACTTGCCGTCCGATTCAACAACTTTGTATTCAGCCGACTCATAGCCAGCCCGAGCCACCAAGTTCCAGGCAAATACGCTAAAAAGAGCAAAGACAGCGATCGTTCCCAAGTAAATCATTCGTTTGAATTTCATTGTGTAACCGTACCTGCCAACTAATGAGCGAAATCTTAAGCTCCATATTGTCTAATCACCCTACGTGATATTCTATGTGCCTGGCTAGGCAGGAGTGCTCCCGGGTGATCTGCCGCCTGTAGATACCAGCCGAATACACACTTTGGCTTTACTTCGAAGCTTGGCCTCTTGACCAAATTGTGTCAGTCATGTGATTATGCATGATGCTTGAAGTTGATTGATTGCAGTCTAAACGAATCGCCAATGTATTTTTCCGTCCAGGGCCAAAGCCTGGCAGTGCAGCGGAAACCGGATAGGAGGGTGTGAATGGGACATAAAATTTCGCGACGAGACTTTGGCAGGTTGACCACGGTCGGCTTGAGTGCCTGGGGAACGCTGTGCGCTGGCAGTCCTCCTTCGGCCAATGACAAGCTCAACATTGGCTGTATCGGTGCAGGCGGCAAGGGAGAAACGAATATTCTAGGCGTCCTCCGCGAGAATGTAGTTGCTATTGCCGAGGTTGACGATGAACGCGGATCACGCGGCTTCAAGTTGGCACCCAAGGCCAAGCGTTACAAAGATTACCGGGAAATGCTAGACAAGGAACGGCTTGATGCAGTCGTTGTGAGCACGCCAGACCATCACCACGCGCCGGCAGCATTGATGGCGATGCGCATGGGTAAGCATGTATATTGCGAGAAGCCACTCGCACACTCGATCTATGCTGCTCGGTTGATGAGGCGGATAGCTCGCGAACAGAAGGTCGCAACGCAAATGGGAAACCAAGGTCATTCAGGCCCCATTTTGCGTGAAGCTGTGGAAGTGATTCGATCGGGTGCTATTGGTGCGGTCCGAGAACTACATGCGTGGACCAACCGCCCAAAGTGGCCTCAAGGGCTCGATCAACCTAAGGAGACGATGCCGAGTCCTGCGAGCCTGGATTGGGATCTTTGGCTGGGCCCTGCTGCCGAGCGACCCTACCATGATGCCTATTGTCCGTTCAAATGGCGTGGCTGGTGGGACTTTGGCACTGGAGCGCTGGGCGACATGGCTTGTCACATTTTGGACCTCGGATTCTGGGCGCTAGACCTGGAGTATCCGACAGCGGTTGAAGCAGAAAGTTCAGGTGTTCTCACTCATAGCGCACCGATTTGGAGCGTCATACGCTACGACTTTCCTGCACGAGGTTCGCAGCCAGCGGTCAAGCTGACTTGGTACGATGGAGGCAAGAAACCTGACCCGGCCATTGTCGGATTGACGCAGTTGCCCGACGGAGGGTCGATTTTGGTGGGAGACCAAGGGATGATGTATGTACCCAGCGACTACGGTAGTCAATATATCCTTTTGCCCAAAGAGAAATTCGAAGGATATAATCCCCCGCCACCGAACATCGCACGAGCGACAACTTTGAATTTAGAGGTGCCCGTAGCCGCGGCCCACTATGTCGAATGGCTGAAGGCTTGCAAAGGTGGACCAGCCGCGCTGTCCAGTTTTGACTATGCTGCTCTACTCACCGAGGTCGTTCTACTAGGTAATGTTGCTCTGAGAACAGGACAACAGATCCATTGGGATGGTCCTGCAGGGAAAGCCAAGAATTGCCCTGCAGCAGACGCTTTTATTGAGCCAATGATGCGCAAAGGTTGGGATTTGCTGTAGTGGTATGTTGTTGAAACCTTTGAGCGCAGATCGAGTGATGCGACCCTAAGAAAGATGAGATCAGTTACCCATAAAGACTAGATGTATCCTTCAGCCAGCGACGCTAGTGGTACTCTTGATCACAAATATATTGGCAGATTCGGCTACTGCTGAGCAGAATCGTCTCTCACGACCACCTCGCCAGGGCGGTGTCTATGTCATCGCGCATCGTGGCGTGCATGTAGGTATCCCAGAGAATACGATTCCGGCCTATGCAAGGGCAATTGAACTGGGGGCAGACTTTGTCGAAGTGGATCTGCGGACGACCAGCGACGGTCACATTGTCAGCATCCACAACAGCACGGTGGATGCCTACACTGATGACGCCAACGGCAAAGTGTCCAGTTTCACGTTGGACGAGTTAAAATCCATGGATATCGGAAGCCGGTTCGGGTCCGAATGAGCCAGCACGCGTATTGCCACACTGGACGAAATAATTGAACTATGCCGAGGCAAAATAGGCATATACGTGGATCTAAAAGCAGCGTCCGTAGAGGAGGTTAGCGCAAAGCTGCGTGCGTCGGGAATGGCTGAAGACGCAGTTTGGTACGCGGGAGCGGGGCAACTACGAAAGCTTAAAGAAGCCTGTCCCGAATGTTTTCCGATGCCCGATCCCATCACAGAGAAGGGGCTGCCACGCCTTCTGGAAATGCTGCAACCCAGGGTTGTCGCCTCCAGTATGAAGTACTTGACTGCGAACATAGTAGAAATGTGCCATTGTCGATGAAGCACTACAGTCCCGAGGACTGGCCGCAAATGCTTAAGTGGAAAGTGGACGGCATCCAGACGGACCAGCCTGAGGAACTGATCGGCCTGCTCAAGTCAAGTGAAGGCAGGCGATGATGTGAAGTGTCAAACTACTTCTTTGCCGGCTGAACCAAACGGAGTCACGGAAGGCTACCGCCGGTGTTTAACGAGTTAGGAGGCCCAGAGCTTTCGACTGGAGGATCCAATTCGTGCCTTGGTCGCTTCCAGATGCTCTTGGGCAGAAGTTGCGGAGACGGCTTGGGATTCTAAAGCTACGTTTCCCTGTGTCAGCGCGATCAACCGCTGAGCCTTCTGCGTAGCGATGGAATCTTTGAATTGTTTGGCAGGGATCGCCACCAAATCCATCTTCATTCCAAGTGCGGCAAGAACGGCTTGAAGATTGGAAACGGAGTAATGCTCACCCTTACCTCCGAGAATGCGAATCACAGTTGCCCGCGATACGCCACTGCGTCGAGCAAGATCGGAAATCGACATCTCGAGTTCGTTAACGCGGCTTTGTAGTAGCGTAGATAGCGACATGGGTTAACAATCGATAGGGACTTCAAGTGAGAGACCGAAAGAACGGATCACATTGATATTGTTGCATATGTGGAACAAAAAGCAAGTAAAACTTGCCGAAAAGACTCGCGGGTTATGACACGTAAGGTCTTGCATCACAAGAACTTACGTAGAATATTGGTATCTCGTTATCGGTTTGAGGAGAGTTCGGTTTGCTCACATTTTTGTCAGGGCGCGCAAACCGGCTCGTGCAAGATGCGTGCCATGTGCGTTTTTCCCTGGAAAAAGCAGGGTTTTCTGAGGTCTCTACCTCATAACATTGGTCACTCAAAACCGGTCTGACCATTGAACGATTTACCCCCTAATCAAACTTTCCAAAGGCCCGGGTTATGTGATTCTCTCCAATAATCCAACGATTCATTGGAAAAGTTGAAATCTCTAGAGATAAAATCAGCTCATAACCCGGCGGTCACAGAGACTTTTTGAGTCCAACAAATGGCGACAATCGGTGTCATTGATAGTCGTTTTCAGGCTGCAGCCATCAAAATTTATTAGTACAGCTTCGCACACAAATGGCTATCGTTTCGCTTGCTTCGCACTTGCTTTTCCTGGCTTGTCACTCGCCGCCACTCGCTTCTTGGTTGCCCCGACGATGCGGGGTTGGGCTACTTGTTTGGCTGGCTTTGCTTTTTGCTTATGAGTTGTTGCGGTTGCTGTTTCCTTGCTTGGCACTACCTTCTTGATACGTTTTTGAGGTGCCTTAGTTTTCTTCGTTGGAGCGGCTTTGGCTGCTGTTGAACTTCTAACGGCAACTGCCGAAGTCGGCTTGGAGCTTCTGTTTGCTTTCTTGACAGTAGTAGGAATTCTCTCGCTGTTGAGTGATGCCGATTCGCTTTTGGGCTTGACCTTTGATTTCGCATTACCAGCCCGCTTTCTAGCGGGTTTGGATTCTTCGAAGCTGCTTACTGCGGATAACGCATCTGAAGTCGTTGCCAAGTCAATTCCGAAGATCGCACCTAGATCTTCACCAGCGAGATCGGATCGCTGATTGAGACCCATCGCATCGTCAGCTGTTTGCGTAGTCAAAGCATCGGAGACCAACTCTGACTGATCTACTCCGCGCATCTTGAAGAACAATCCAGGCTCAGAATCCAACAAATGCCCAACTCCATACAGCGTGGCTGCAATGTGTTTGCACATCGTGGCGGAGTCGGGACAACTGCATTGAAGTTTGAGTTCTTTGGGGCTCGGGAACATGCCCTGCTTAGGATCCGTTAGGCGAGCAAGCACGGCATCCGGTAACTTGCCTCGCATCAAATCCAACAGTGAGCTGACCTGTTGAGCGCAATCGCTGCGAATCGCCTGCCACCTTTGCTTGTTCAGCGGATCGATGGAGATCTTGATCTTATAAAGCGACGAGCCGCTGACGAGAGCGGTAATCTTGCCGGGTTCAATCTGTAGATCGACGATCGATCCGTTGCGGGCGTAAGTGCGTCCGCGGGGCATACGATTCGCCCAATCGGCGTAAATCTCTAAGTTATCGCACCAGGACAATCCCCAAAAACTGGTGGCGATGGCTCGCGATTTGATCTGGATCGGTCGAAGATTCTGGCCTTTTTTTGAAAGCTTGCCTGCTTCGCGAGCCGCATTGGCCCGACGTTTTGCAACGGGGACGTAGGGAGCCCATCTTGAATGAAAGGCCATCGTCAATCCTTTCTGAGTGATCTTGATTGTTCCATGCCATCATATGGAAGAAGCTTTGTTGATGTCGAGTGAAACGAATCGCAGCAATTCATCGTCGGACATCTCGGTCAAATTCACTTCGCCCGTTTCGTCAAGCATGTCGCGGCTCACTTGTTTCTTGGAATGAATTAGATCATCAATGCGTTCTTCAAGTGTGCCAGATGTCACAAACTTATGAACTAGGACATTTCGTATTTGACCGATCCGAAATGCTCGATCTGTCGCTTGGTCTTCGACGGCTGGATTCCACCAGCGATCAAAATGAACTACATGGCAGGCTTCTGTCAAGTTCAATCCTGTGCCCCCTGACTTAACCGAGATCACAAAGAATGGTGGGCCGAATGGCTGTTGGAATTCGCTCACCAGTTGACCTCGCGCCTTTGCAGAAGTCTTGCCGGTAAGCACCAAACCGGGACGTCCGAAGACTTCATTCAAAAACAGTCTTAGCGGTTCGCACATCGTTTGAAACTGGCTAAAGATCAATACCTTTTCTTGCTTTGAAGAAATGCCTTCGCAAAGTCGCTGCAGTTCCACATACTTGCCAGAGTTCTTCACATCGAACGACTGCCCCTTCAGGTACAAAGCCGGGTGATTACAGATTTGCTTTAGCTGCATCAACGTAGCTAATACGAGACCGCGACGCTGAATGCCGGTGGCCAGGTCCAGCGACTTTTCAAGATCCTTGATCACCTGACCGTATAGTGCGGCTTGTACAGCGGAGAGGTTGCAGTCGACACGCATTTCGGTCTTGGCTGGTAAGTCGGGCACGATGTTTGGATCTGTCTTCATTCGCCGTAGCACATAGGGCCGAATGAGCTTTCGAAGCGCAGCGAGATTTCGGGAGCGTTGGCGTTCATCTTTGCTAGACACAAATCGTTTGAACTCAGCAGCGCTGCCCAGCAATCCTGGCGAGCTAAAATCAAACAAGGACCATAAATCCCCCAAGTGATTTTCTATCGGAGTGCCAGTCATGATCATACGGCAGCGAGCAGGTATAGTTTTGATCGCCTTGGTTTGCAGTGAACCTGAATTCTTGATCGCCTGAGCTTCGTCCAGAACTACCAGGTTCCATTGGATTTTGGCGAGCCATTTTGCATTTCTGATCGACCCATAGGTCACGATGACGACATCCTTATCTGCCACTACTTTCGCAGGTTCGGATTCGACCGTTTTTAGCTTGTCAATACTCGTTACCGATCGGTGCGCCACAAGCGTATTCAATTGAGGTGCGAATTTGGCGAGCTCGCGTTGCCAGTTTCCCAGTAGAGACGTTGGTACTACGATCAGGCACGGCGACGGATCATTGTGAGTCGATGATTGGCGTTGTCGCAATAGTGCAATCAGCGAGATTACCTGCAAAGTTTTCCCCAATCCCATGTCATCAGCCAAGCATACTCCGAGTCCAAGTTGTGTTGCGAACCAAAGCCAGCGCACACCTGCGGTCTGATAATGACGGAGTTGTGCATTGACGACCGATTCTGGATCAATGTCGAGGCTTTCACTGGGTTCTCGCAGAATTTTGAGTGTTTGCTGCAACCATTCTCCAGGCTCGATACGTGTCCAACGAACAGTTTCAGCTTCGTCGCCCGCATTGCCAATCGCTGCACCGGAGAGCAGTCTCATGGCTTGAAGGAAATCAACGCCTCCAACATGTTGTTTTCTCAAATCTCGCCAGTGCTCTAATGCGGACTTCAGCTTATCTTGATCGACCTCGACCCATTTACCTTTCAACAATACCAGTCCCTCGCGAGCAGCCAGTAACTGCGTTAACTCCGTTTCGCTGAGTGGCTCGCCTTGGATCGTCACACCAACCGTCAGATCCAAGCCGTCAATTCCGAATCGGCTCGGTTCTTTGGAGCCAATGTTCACAGAGACTTGCGGGCGTGGCGGACGAGCGGCATTCCACCAATTGGGGACGCGAATCACCAACCCCGCTTGCTCCATGAAGGGAATCGAAGACAAGAACTCGTATGCTTGCCCGATTCCCCAAGCCTGAGGCGCAAACAGCTTTCGAGTTTCCAGCAAACGCGCCACCAGCTTAACCGACCTAGCCGCGCGACTGACCGGTTCAAGCAGTTGGTCGAGCTTGGCAGTGTCCTTCGCAGCGATTGACTCTCGCAATGCTTCGGCCAGTGGAAGATGTTGAGGGTTGCCACCTTTGGCTTGACCTTGCGTGTAGGTAGCCATGAAAGCGAATGGAGCATCGGGATTCTTCTTGTTTTCTGCCAGGTGAAATGTCACGCGGCCTATTAGATTCCAGTTCTCGTCGAGTGATCTGAGTAATCCAGCCAATCCTTCTTCGTGTCCACTTGCCGCAACCTGCGTATAGGCATCAAAGACGTTCCACAATTCTTGCAAGTGGCCTGGGCTTAAGTACTCCAACCCTGGCATGGGTGGAGCAAGCTGCAACCACTCTTCAACCGTTGTCGTATCAGGAGGTCCAATAGAAGACCACTGTTTGGAAGTCGATGAGTATTGGCGACAAAGAGCGGCGAAATAGTTGCGTGCATAGTCACGCCAAAAAGCAAATTCGGCAGGCCAACCCATCACGGCTGACTGCCAGCGACTGGAAGCTAAGGTCACGAGTCCACCAACAAGTGACGCATTAAATGCATCAACGATTTCAGGTGCGATATCATCCGACTGGACAAGCGAGCCAATCTCGCTCGCTGTAGAGACTAGCCCTAAACTTCCTTGTGGAGAAATGGCGATCCGATGTATCAACTGATGTATCCTTACTCGCTAAACTTTTTATGTAGGTCTATGAGTGGTCCGTAGTTTCTGAGGTCCGCTTGCTTCATGGCTGCAATGTACTCACCTCGGATCGGACTTTCCGTATCACGGAGGTCGGTGGCAGGCCAAATAGTCACCGGTTGGTCGTGTTGCATCAGCCAGATGTTCGCGAGGAGTCTTGCCCACCGACCGTTACCATCCTCAAATGGATGTACCCAAACCGCGCGATGATGAAACTCGGCAGCGGTCGCAATTACAAGTTCGCCGGTTTCGCTATGCCTCTTCTCTGATTCGATGGCAATGACGCCGAGTTCAGCAGTTACAATGTTCGGACTCACGCCGATGTTCTTTTGAGTAGTCCTTATTTCTCCCGCCCAACTCCAAATCGACCCCAACATCTCCCGATGCAACTCCAGAAGCCAATTGAGGGTAAATGGAGCGAGCTTGTGGCTTGGTTTGCTCAACAAGTACTTCTCGGTCACTCGCAGGATCGACTCGAACTCAGCTTCATTGAGTTGTCGACGGGTTTTGATGGACTTGATTTTCAAACCAGACCCATCAAAGGGCGTATCATCGTCTTTGCCGGCTGAACCAAATGGATTCACGGAAGGCTACCGCTAATTTTTAGAGAGTTAGGAAGCCCAGAGCTTTCGACTGGACGATGCGATTCGCGCCTTGGTGGCTTCCAGGTGCTCTTGGGCAGAAGTTGCGGAGACGGCTTGGGATTCTAAAGCTACGTTTCCCTGTGTAAGCGCGATCAAGCGCTTAGCCTTCTGCGTAGCGATCGAATCTTTGAATCCTTTGGCTGGTATCGCCAACAAATTCATCTTCATTCCGAGTGCGGTAAGAACGGCTTGTAGATTGGAAACGGAGTAATGCTCATCCTTCCCTCCGAGAATGCGAATCACAGTTGCCCTTGATACGCCACTGCGGCGAGCAAGATCGGAAATTGACATCTCGAGTTCGTTAATGCGGTTTTGTAGAAGCGTAGATAGCGACATGGGTTAGCAATCGAATGGGACTTCAAGTGAGAGACCGAAAGAACGGACCATACTGATATTGTTGCATATGTGAAACAAAAAGCAAGTGAAACTTGCCGAAAAGACTCGCGGGTTATGATACTTAAGTTCTTGCATATAAATAACTTGCGGCGAATGTTGGTGTCTCGTTAGCGGTTTGAGGAGAGTTCGGTTCGCTCAACTACTCTGATTGGTTACGAAACTAACCGTCAGTGGGTTAACACCAAAAGCCGACGTCTTGCAACCTCGCAAAACGTCGGCTTTTTTCGTATTTCCTTGGCTTTTTCACATTCTTGCCAGCTCTCTGAAAAGTCGCGCGCTGCCGGTATCTCATGCTAAAAGGCCCCCTCATCTGGGCCAAGAGGCAGAGATATACTCTCCTAGTCTCTAGGTTATGAAAAACGCCGGTTTTACGCCTGAGGGTTATCTCTAGTAGGAGATACTCGGGTTTCTCTAATTTCGGCCAGTATGCCTCACTAAGAAGCAACCAGCTACCAACATCGTTGCTGGGTTATGGGAAGCGCGATAATTTGGCTGAAATGTTGTTCGGACTTGTCAGATCGTGTGGTCAAAACAGAGGTGAAGTGATGAAACACGACTTGCAACTGCAAAGAAATCGAGGCGGGGCTTTTTACCGAGGTCACGCCCTCCTTGTGCAAGAATGGTCGTTGACGAGGTCGCGTCCCAGCGGATGGACGCCTAAAACGCTACCATTGCGACGCCAACCACCAGCGCCGGATATTTCGGGACGCCGTCCTGCGATCCGATATCCGCCGGAGGATAACGCCACGAGACATTCGGCGAGCGGCAGCAACGCATCTGCATCTATCAGGAATGCCCTTAAAACGCCTACAGGCCATTTTAGGGCATAATTCGCTAGAAATGAGGCTACTTTACATTTGGGAGGGCGAGGCGCAGATAAACGGATCTCACAGCCCATTTGACCAACTAATTGATGCAAAATCGAGATTTATTTACGGGCGCAAGCGCCCGAGAATTACAAGTTCGTCCCTGCAAAATCGATGACAACATCTGATCACAAAACGACGATGTTTCTTGGCGAAACAATGGCCATCGACCAGTATGATGATGACATTGCGCTGACCGCGTACGTTTGCCGACACTATCTGCATCTAATGACGCCTCTCGAGAAACGCGTTGGCGTATACTCCGTGCCAATCGTGAGTGACAGCCCAATGGAGAAGGCGCGACGATTGCATCAAATACTTGAAGAACGTGACGGCCATGTTCCTGATTCCGACGTGTGGGATGCATTGCAAATGGACATTCGACAATTCCGAACGCTTGCGATGAAAAGATTGTTGGCCGCAACTCCGAACGAATTGATCATCAATCGTTGTGTTTCCTGCAAACGATTGACTCGGACACCAATTGCGAGACAATGTACCTGGTGCGGAGCATCATGGCGTGAGTAGCGTCTAGAATCCAAATCCAGAAAACGGGACGAACAATCGATTGCACCGAAGTCGCGGATCGGCCGCTTCCTGATGGTGAGTTTACTTGCCGCGACACCGGTGAATCGTGGCGTTCGTCAACCGAAGGATGTCGATGGAATCAGTGAGATTCATCAATAGCCGTCCAGTAACCATCGGCGGCGAAGAGCACTCTGGATGGCTGCCCGCTGGTGCTGCAACGCCTTTGCCGACACCAGTACGCCATCTACTTTTGAACTTAGAAATTCAATTTGATGGAGACGGCTATCTTTTGTGTTACGAATCGACCGATGGCACAGTGTCGGGAGACACATGGCACCAAACACTTTCTGATGCTGAAAATGCGGCACAAGACCGGTTTGGTATTGCGGGTTCCGAATGGAAATCAAAATGAATCACTCAAACCGCGAAATTGATCCAAATTGACTGCGAGCCGGACTTGCGGGACAATGTTGACGAACAATGGCATGCAACGAAGCCCTCGGTCCACCGCTTTGACTTGCGTTGAGTCAATCGCTCGGGCTCGCTGATGCCAGGCGTTATTCCGTGAAGCCATGAAAATCGGTGACCACTTTACGACATTGTTACATCGAACATACTTGAAACCACGCGGTTTCACTAAAATTCGTCGCACGTTCTCTCGACAGCACCAGGAGCACATTGAAAGATACCAACTGCAAGGTAGTGCATGGAATTCGGAGGGAATGCCTTGGACCTTTTACCTTAACTGTGGTATCACGTTCACTGGTTTGCCACGCAGACAACCTGACCTTGATTTCCCACATGCACATGCCTCGATGCGGGCGGGGTATTTTACTGACTCAGCCTGCGCCCAATATGATGTAACACCGGAGAATTTAGACTTGATTGCAGAGAAGGTAGTTGGAACCATAGAAGAAGTGTCGCGTTTCTTTTCACGACGGTACGCGCACCTCAAAGAGAGTTACCTTGAGGGTAAATATTTCCATTGCTTTCTTGACGACGCTGAACTCAATGAGCGAATTTCTAAATTTCTCGAGAAATCAAAAACGGAATAACCACGGATTGAACGCGAGTTCCGTTGGCAGATCTACTTTGCGGTTCGATCTCATGTGACGGAACCGCGTTAATCCAACCGTTCTGTCGCTAAATTGAACCTATACGAAATGGAACCGTGTTCCGAAAACTGACAGCCGTACTTCGACAGATTCTCAGTCGGCCTCAACCCGAATCAGTGGGCCAGCCGAACGTTGGCACTGCACATTTGCAATACGACTCCGTCGAGGACTGGATGACTGGCGAAAACGTCCCGATGGGATTCGTCAAAGAGCCCGATCCTGTACTTCGTGACAAATACATTCGGCAATATGGCGAACTCCGCCGACACTTGTACGCAAAACACGTCGCCACGCTGCCACCTGACGATCAACAGTCGATCGATGAAGGTCGCCATCCATCACAAAGCCACCGCTTCGCCGTTGAGGCTCAACCATACTGTGAACAGCTGGAACGTCACTTGGGAACGCTTGGCTTGGATGTATCGGAAGTACATTTGGGTCGGTACCATATGGACAGGATCGTGCTTACGGTCGAGACCCCCGAGCATCTTTATGCCGCCAAATACCGAAAACTTCCGTGGCTCTTTCAGGGCTTCGAGGTAAAGTACATCTCAACTACAAACAAAAACGCGACAGAACAATGCGTTGAACCGAAGACGCGTAAATAGCTGGTTTTGAGAATTTAGGTTTTTCGACGCGTCTCGGTGAACGTGGACGTTACGTCTTAAAATGATTGATTCAAATCACATTGAGCAAACTTGTTAAGGCCCGAACGTGATCTGGGAAGAAACAGATTCGTTACGCAGATAGCTAGAAGCGTCGAGCATAAAAGTTAAACACGAATTTTGACATGCCGTACTGGTTGCTCATACTGTTGATTGCTACTGCATGGCTTTTATACCCTATTGCCGGAGCCGCGAATGTTGCTGCCCTTGTGGCTGATGGCAAACGACCAGAAGGCGCAGGCTTCAGCTTCTTTCCTGAACTGATTGTGTTTCCTGCTAGCTTTTTCATTGTTGCCGCTGCGATTGACTGGATCGCGATGCCAATAGGGCGAATGTCAATTGGCTTGCTATGCGTTATAATGATCGGATCATTAGTTTGGACGACTGTGCGTAGCTATTTCGTGCTCCAGCGAACCCGAAAGAAGACGTAACAATCCGATGGACCGAAGCGGTGGATCGGCCGCTTCCTGATGGAGACTTTACTTGCCACCGCTCGGTCATCGGTGCCGTTCTGTTGGCGGAGGATTGCTCACCGCGAATGACAAATCCGAACGAATACATTCATGCCTTCGCGGTAATACGCGTTGATGGTGAGACCATTGACTCAGATGCTCGCGTAGCCGAATGGGAGATTGACGGCAAGATGCAGCCAACCGCTGGCCCCGCCAACGTCACCGTAAAACAGATTGTAATGACCGCACAAGAAGCCCGAGATGAAGTGGTTCGACTTAACCAGCTCAACGCCGCAAAAGGCTGCAAGTACTATTGGCAGGCGACGCATTTGTTCCTAAATGGCGGATCTCACGGTAGCAAAGGTCGCACGACAGAATCATGACGTTTAGCATGAACTCAATGACAGGTTGAATGTTACGCGACAATGACTGAAAATCATTTGCCTGCTGACTGCCATGCACATGCACGGCACGAACCTCAGTTGCCCTAAAATGTAACAGAACAATGCCATGCACGCCGAGCACGCGATCGGCCGGTTTTTACATGGTGGCTTTACTCGCGCGTGCCGGGTGATGGCTGCCGTTACGCAATCCAGAGAAACGACATCGAAGCTGTTGGCATGCACGACAAAAACGCTCGTTTATATTACTGGTACCCATCGGAGAATTGGCCACCCGAATCTGTTCAGGAACCAGGCGAGATTCGAACCGACGGTCGTTTGAGCGTATGGTGCACTCAAACCAGTCGGAGCGCTAATGATCAACGTAAACTTGTCGCGCGTTGGTGTGATGCTTTGCCAAACCTACGCGGCGTTCGACACCTTTGGCTTTGCTCCCGGGTACCCCAACGACTGTTTGATGCGGCTTGCCAAGTTCCAGGCCTCGAATCGCTTTACATAAAGTGGGGTGGTATCAAGAAATTGAATGCCTTAGAGAATGCCTCTGAACTACGGTATCTCCATATCGGCAGCTCGACTGGAGTAGAATCCATTGAGCCATTGGAATCGATGACACCCCTGATTTGGTTGGGGATTGAGAGCTTCACTCGCATTCGCTGCCTTGATCCGCTGGAGAAATTGATTGGTCTTGAAGGACTAACGGTTGAGGGAAGTATTTGGACAACGCAGCACGTTGATACGTTGGCTCCGATTGGCAAACTGCACAATCTCCGTTACCTTGCAATTACAAACCTTCGCTCCATGGATCAGACTCTGTCGACGCTTTTCACTCTGAGGCAACTCGAGGTTTTTCATGCTGCGAAGTGGTGGGCGGCGAATGAGATTGACGAATTGCAACGTCTAAACCCAAAACTTATTGCGTAACAATGGGATGCAACGAAGCCCTCGATCCGCCGTTTTGACTTGCGTTGAGTCAATCGCTCGGGCTCGCTGATGCCTGGCGTTATGCCTCAAGACTGCCCATGGCCCACCTTCACGAAATCCTGAGCGATTCCACCGCGGGATGGACACGACGTCCTCCAGCGACTGACGACGATATCAAGGCACTAGTCGCCTCATGCGATTTCGACTTGCCGGAGGAGTATCTGGCCTTTCTTCGGTACAGCAACGGCGGCGAAGGGTTCCTGTGCATCGAGCCATGGTACTTCCAACTTTGCTCTTCGGCGGAACTGCCTAAATACAATCAAGGCTACAATGTTTCGGAATTCCTGCCCGGATGGTATGCAATTGGCAGCAGTGGCGGTGGTGAAATGTTGGCGATTCGCAAACAGGATGGATCACCTTGTCCCGTCTACATGGTCCCATTCATTCCAATGGCCGAGTCTGACGCCATTCAGATCGCACATGATTTCGAGATGTTCGCAATGGCACTTGGCCGCGAGGAAGACAAGGCATAACAACACAATGCATGTGCGTTCTGGAAATGGTTTGAAGACAAGCGGGTGGAGCTCCCGCCTGAGTAGCTCTTAGCCAGAGGCTCAGTATTGAGTGTTGCAGCGTGTCTGGTAACAGCCACGTTGAAGCGTACACAGAAAGGAAGCGAGGATGAAAGGTAGGGTTTAGCTGACCCGCCCTGAATGGTATTGAGCCCCGAAATTCTTGTAACTTTCGGATACTGCCCAAGGTGTGTGCATACTGGAAGGCAATACCCGATGTCGCGTCATGGCGAGCGCGTATGTTGCAGTACTTTTCAAACGAGCCATATCACCAACGCATCATACAGCAAAATTTGCCAAATGCATGGACGCTAAATCTTTCACATTTGGCCTCATAAATCAGTCAATTGTCTCCTGGGTAATGAGTCTCGTTTCAGCCATTTTGCATAGATAGATCTGGGAGGGACGCCATTTCGGCTCCCTGGCAGGTCTTTCTATGGAGACGGAATCATCGACATTTATAATTTCAAATCTAGTCCCAATGTCAACAATCTACATTACTATTCTGAATCAGTTCGGCAACGGTCTAACTGGACTATGTTAGGTGGCTCAAGTAGTGCGAGAATGCAAATTGTGGCGATTTGACGCAATGATTGCAGGTGCAAGCTCCTAAACACTATAATCCAGGAATCAAGCTTTCTAACTCTTCAATAGTTTGAAGCGGAGCTAGCCTACTAAATGCTAAGGAGTAACTAGCGATGAAGAAGTTCATTGTTTCAGCAGTGGTTGCTATAGGGTTATTGGCATCGGCGATTATTGTCAGCCCAAACACGAGCGCTGCATCGAATTCATCGGAGTCCAAGCCAATAGTCGTTCACCTCTCCAAATTTACCAATGATTTGCACGCTGTATCCAGGGTGCTCCATGGGCAGGCGAGTAATTTCGGCTGATGATGATATACATAAGTCAGTATATTCAACTTTCCATTGGCTGAAAAATCACTTAATGCAGATCACGCAATGTTAATCCGTGTTGGTTATGAGATCACTTTTGAGTTGCGGCAGCAATCCCCAATGTTGCTGATGCTGTATCTGCACCCATCGCGTGCTGCCACAACTCGCCGGTCTGATCTGCTGGAAGCTTGGCCGAATGTACCCATCACGCAATACATCGATTCTTACGGTAACCGATGTGGAAGGCTAGTGGCACCTGCTGGACAGCTAACTCTTAAAAACATTGCGGAAGTTGAGGATTGTGGCTTGCCAGACCTGCAAGTGCCTACCGCAGAGCAATTGCAAATTCAGCAGCTACCCAACGAAGTACTTTTGTTTTTGCTAGCGAGTCGCTACTGCGAAGTTGATAGTGTGCTTAAGGATGTCGCCTGGAAGTTGTTTGAAAAGACAACTCCGGGATGGCCGAGGGTGCAGTCGATTTGCAACTTTGTCCATCAGCATATTCGCTTTGATTACCTTCAGGCCCGTGCCAATCGAACCGCATTGGAAGTGTATCGAGAACAGGTGGGAGTATGTCGTGACTTTATGCATCTTGCGGTTACCTTTTGTCGCTGCTGCAACATACCAGCACGATATTGCACAGGGTATCTCGGAGACATAGGCATAACTCCATCAGCCGACGCGATGGACTTTAGCGCATGGTTCGAAGTTTATTTGGGCGGGCAGTGGTATGTTTTTGATGCGAGAAACAACGTGCCACGAACGGGACGGGTATTAATGGCAAGAGGGCGTGACGCAGCCGACGTTGCCCTTACCACAATTTTTGGAGAGAACCAACTGAAGTATTTTAACGTATCGACAGAAGAGATTCGGCCGAACACATGAATTCTTCGCGAGACATGAACAACGAAATTTTGGCAACAAATGAAGGTTGTGAGCGTGATCCCTGCACTTCTTCGGATTATTGGTACTTTGCTTACGGCAGCAACCTATGCCCGGAACAAATGCAAACTCGCTTGGGTGTACTTTTTCTTGCAGACCACTCTAAAACCAACCTACGTCCTCGTTTGGTTAGACTGCCCAAGCACCGCGTCAATTTCAGTGTGCTTGGCAGCGATGGAGGCTACTACGCGAATATTGTTCCGGCCCAAGAGGATGTGTTGGGGGTAATCTACCGATGCACTAGCCTCGCGCTGGAAAAGCTTGATTCTTATGAAGTTGGCTACGAGCGAAACATCATGCGAGTCTTCGATGCGGAAGATCAAGCGTTTGATGCGGCCGTCTACATCGTTGGACAGGAGAATGTGTCGAACGCAGGATCGCCCCACTTTGAATATCTGAGCAAAATTTTACAGGGTGGCATGCATCATGGACTACCCGCTGACTATCTGCGTAGCATCCAAGTGACTGCTGGTTTATCGATGCCCAAAGTAGTAAATACAGCTTAGTTGAAATCTATCCAACATTTGGGATAGCTAGTAGTTAGACAAAAAACAATCGAATAGCAATGTGACTCAGCCACGGATGAGCCAGATCACTGCCCGAATCTGTGTTGAGTACTTCACGATCGGACATCCTAGTATTATTTCCTCAGAAGACCGCCGGTTCATTGCTGCGGCCAATTGCTATCCAGTTTACTTGCTGTGCAGTTCTGGCACTGCTGTCTGGATTCATCGGCTGTATCATTATCATGATTAGGGTTTGGCGGTCCCGACGGCAGGCTGCAAACAAACGCAAAACAGAACACATGAAGGCTTAGATGTTGCGTCGCCAATGGAGTGAGGGTGGCAGCGGGTGTGGTTGACGACGAGGGAGAAGAGTTGTCACCAGAGTGGTCAGCGGGCATCTAATTTCGATGCCGCAGTTTGATTGATTCAGCCTGCGCATTTAGTACACTAACCTGACAGAGATGATCACGGGTCAGGGGTGATCGATTGTATTTGAATGATTCCCAGCCAAGTGTTGAAAGCGAGTGGGCGAGCAGGCCGAACCTGTGATCATATTCCAATGGACCACCCTGCGATAATGCCATTTTTCGTTGCCGAATTGGTAGGCAAATAGGCTTAATTTATGAATCGTTCACAGACCATCGCAGTTACAGCAATCGTCGTCTTGCTCAACACGGTCGTGGCAGGACAATTCGGCTACATTGTATGGACGTCTATTCAATTGTCGTTTGCGGATGAGCAGACCATGATTTTCACTGAAATGGTTGAGAGTACATCTGAAGCATTGCGGCGAAAACCGCCCGACATGGAAACTGCGGTAGACTGTCTTGACTACATCCGCAACTATTACCCTTCCGGCACAAAGCAAACGACCGGCTCGCGCTTGGATCGAATAGTTGAGAGGTCGCGAGTGAGCGCTGAGAGTCAGGTTTTTGAAATGATTCGAATTTCCACCGACACTGAACTTGACACTAGCCCAGAAGCCTCAATTCGCAGTTTCCTTAATCAAACAGCCTCCGAAGAGTGACGTTTGAGTAGTCTAGTAACCATCTTTGAAATCATCACTCGCAGGCTAAACACGCTTGAAGCAAAACCGAGGGATAGCCTTGTACGACATTTATCAGTGCCAAGCTCGTGGATATAGACACCCGAGTCGAGACCTAGCGAAAGATCGACTCCACGGAACTAAAGCTTTGGATCTTCGGGGAATCAGACTCCAAGGCTAAAGAGCCAGCTTTTTTTTTCTTTTTCGGCGGTGGATGGACTTCCGGTTCGCCTGTCCAGTTCGAGAATCAGGCACGGCATTTCGCAAGTCGTGGCATGATAGCCATTGTGGCCGACTACTGCGTGAAATCTCGGCACTGTGTGCAGGTCGTAGAATGCGTAAAAGATGCTAAGGCTGCCATCGCTTGGGTCCGAGAAAATGCCGTGCGTCTGGCCGTTGATCCGGACAAGATTGTCGACTCAGGAGGTTCCGCCGGTGGGCACCTGGCAGCAAGCCGGGAACGCAGAAGGCGGGAAACCCAGACTGGATGCATGACGCGAGCTAAATCCTGTACAATAGGATCGTGCCGGTAGCCATGAAATTCGGTTGTAACTGGTAAACCAGGACTCTCTGCTCAGGTTGGTAGGCCCGCGACCGATCCAGTCTGCGGTCCTTGCCGAAACTGACAACCGCCCTTGAACACCAAATCGTACTCCCGCGCTGATAGATGCGGATCAATCAACAAAGTCTGCCTGCAGCGTGTGATTTTCCAGCTTTCCACTTTCAACACTTTGCCTCACTTTGGAGTTTACGAGCGATGATCATTGGTTGGCGCAATTTCTGCTTGGTTGCTTTTGCTTTGGCTTTTCATGCAGGCCTTGTGGCTGCTCAGCAGTACTCTCAATTTCGAGGCCAGGATGGCTCCGGTCGAATCACCGGCCAGCAGATTCCATTGGAATGGTCTGAGGAAAAGAATGTAGCTTGGAAAATCAAAGTGCCCGGTTCAGGATGGTCACAACCAGTATTGTGGAACGATCGCCTGTACGTGACATCGGCAGTCAGCGATCCTGAGCTCAGGCCAAAGGACTTTGCGGGTGGAGTGCGCATGCCGCAAAGCATGGGTTTGGGAGGGTCCTCGCCAGCTCCGGACATTCAGATTCAATGGAAGGTATTCTGTTTTCAAGTGAGTGATGGACAACAGCTTTGGGAGCACAAGGTTTTCGAGGGCAAACCCGAATATCCCGTCCATCCTTCGAACACGTATGCCACGGAAACCCCGGTAGTGGATGAAAACGGCGTTTATGTCTTTTTCGGGGCAACAGGAGAGGTTGCTGCCATGGCCCATGATGGTTCGGTGCGATGGAAGTCCAACATCGGCGCGTTCCCTACCAACAATGGCTTCGGCACTGGCAGTTCAGTCGCCATCGACAATGGCTTGATCTTCATCCAACACTTCACCGAGAAAAGTTCATACCTCATCTGCTTTCAGACTCTCAGCGGAGAGAGGGTCTGGCAACGACAGCGTGAGAAGATGGGAAGCTCGTGGAGCTCTCCCATCCTGTGGCGAAATGCGCAGCGTACCGAGCTGATCGTCTCGGGAGGCGAGTTACTGGAGAGCGTTGATCCGCGCAGTGGCCAGGATTTCTGGCGTGTTGGAAACGTAAAGGCTCCCACTGCTTGTTCGGTGGCCTCCGACTCAAACCGCATCTATTTCGGCGGTTCGGATCCCTTGTCAAAGGGGCCGCTGTTTGCCGTCCGTCCAGGTGCCGCAGGCGACGTCTCTCCAGAGACAACCAACGAAACCTTTGAGTATTGTGACTGGCTGGAGAAGAGGGCTGCACCCGGCATGGCCTCGCCTGTTTCATCCGGCAAGTATGTGATGATTGTCAACAATTCGTTGTTCCGAGCCTATGACTGCGAGACTGGCAAGAAAATCGAAGAAAAACGGCTCTCTCTCAACTCGGTTGCCGCCAGCCCAATTCTGATCGACCAGCGGCTGCTGGTGCTCGACGAATCCGGAAAGGGCCTGCTCGTCGATTGCACCGAAGGCTTTCCAGTGGTCGGAGAGGGTCAACTTGAGGATATCTTTTGGTCGACCCCTGCCGTTTCAGGCAATTCGATTTATTTTCGCGGAGTCGACTCTTTGTACTGCGTTCGCAGCGCGGGCGGTTAGTCAATGCTCCCGACATTTTTCTGACCTGAAACTTCTTTTACGCAGCCTTGTCAGTTGGCTCAATACTAGTTCCTTCTGCGCTGGCGTTACCATGGACATAATAAACCTCTCTGCTGAACCCATTGGGCGACTTCATTCCTGGATTCCTCATGGACTCCAAGCGGAAAAGATCGTGTTCTTGCCTGATGCCTGCCCAGGGAAATCTCCGTTGCCGACGGGTACGGCCGTATTAACACGCCAGAGCAATTGGAGACGGTTTGCGGTCTCTGATTGTGGTTGCGGCATGCGATTATTGCGAACGGATTTATTGGCGTCTGAGTCTCAGGATACGGCTCTTCCAACATGGTCGCCCATGTGGGCGAAGACTTCGCGATGCTGCTGTGAGTGGTCAATCAAATCCTGATCAAAACGAATTCGACCTGGTTCAAAGATGGTGATCGTCGATGAGCCGCCAAATTGAAAGTAGCCCTTCTCTGATCCTTTGGCGATATTGGCGTTCGGGCAGAATGTTTGGCAGATGCTGCCCACGCAGGTGGCACCAATCTCCAACAGAAGCACTTTTCCAAAATTCTCGGTCTGCAGTTGTGTGATGCACCGCTTATTGGTAGCTAGTATCCGAATATTCTGACGAAGAGCTATTGGATTCACCGAATACAACGGCCCCTTGATTGGCACCGCCTCGGAAGGCACGCCGCTGGTAGGAAAATGAAAACGGTGGTAATCCACAGGACAAAGTCGCGAGAGTAGCAAACTGCCCGAGGCATATTGCTGAGCCACCGATCGGTCCTTTAATAATTCTTGCAGGCTAAACATCTCGCCTTTCACAAACAGTCCGCTGGCCTGCGATATGTCTGGCATGCACAGGTGTCTTCCATCGGCTGGAAAGACGGCCACAGACGGATCTGGGTCGATCGGTCGAGCAGTTGGTTTCAGCTTACGGTAGAAGAACTCGTTGAAGTGAGCAAAACTCTCCAATCGCTCCAAAAACTCAGTTGGGTCTAGATCATAATGTTCGACGAAGGCTGCAATTTTTCTTCGTGAAGCCGCCTGATTCATTCGCCATCCATACCAGCGCGAAAAGACTGCTCGCTTGACCAGCAGGCCTAGCGCAACCCGCCCCGCTGGCGTGCCGTAGGTCCAACGTAGCGCACGATCGCCATAGACTTTCTCAGTCTGTAACCTCTGGGTGTAACGATCAAAGTAAACAATTTCGTCCATGCAAGTTCACCGCGTTTGATTTGGTGCAAATTGGAAGTACTTAGAGTCGAAAGTTCTGTATCTTCCACAATATGACTCTTTTGATCAAACGCAAAACAACTCTTTACGCTAGGATATAAACACAAAAGCGCCCATCGCAAGTCCATTTTATTACAGGTGAAACACACCTATCCATGGTCCGCAGCCTGAAACATGGCATCGTATTCGATGTATGGCGAGATACGAATCATCTAGCTCCAGAATGGACCTTCGATGGGATATTCATCCGCCGTATATCCCAGTGGTTGCAGTTTTCGCTTTGAAAAAGTCATGGAATTGATTACCATGCTCCTGACGCTCTAGCTACAGTCGCTTTTTGGGGCGATTATCGCCGCATTTCGCCAATTTTCAGGAGATCAGTTAGGTAATGGGGGTTTTGCTTCAGGTTCGTGGTGCTGAAAAAAGTTACGGCCAACAGCGTTTGCTGGATGATGCCAGCGTTTCACTGATCGATAACGTCAAAGTTGGATTTGTCGGGCGCAACGGTGCTGGCAAGTCGACTCTTCTACGCGTGTTGTTAGGTGAGGAAGATCTGGAGAAAGGTGAGATCATTCGCAGCACTCAACTGCGTATTGGCTACTTGCAACAGCATGACACGTTTGAACTGGGAGAATCAGCTCTCAATTTCTTAATGCGAGAAAGCGGACAGCCCGACTGGAAGTGTGGCGAGGTTGCTGGCGAGTTTGAACTCAAAGGCTCATATCTCAACGGGCCGATTTCCTCTCTTTCAGGTGGATGGCAGACGCGAGTGAAACTGGCTTCGCTGCTACTAAAAGATCCTAATCTGTTGATCCTGGACGAACCAACTAACTTTCTTGACATTCGCACACAAATTCTACTGGAGCACTTTTTGCGTAGCTTCGATAGGGCAGCGCTTATCGTGTCACACGATCGATCGTTCCTTCAGGCCACTTGCGATCATACGCTGGATCTCTCTCGTGGCAAACTGACCATGTTTCCAGGAAAGATCGATGCTTACTTGAACTTTGCGGCCGAGCAGCGCGAGCACACCGAGCGATCCAATGCGGCGATTATCGCTAAGCAAAAGCATCTACAGAACTTCATCGACAAGAATAAAGCCCGCGCTAGCACGGCCACTTTGGCTCGCTCCAAAGGTAAACAGCTCGAGCGACTTCAGACAATAGACATCGAAGAGAATCTTCCGACTGCCGCCATTCGTGCTCCAGTGGTTCAGCCACGTAAAGGGCCTGCTGTGCGTATGATCGATCTGGCGATTGGCTATCCCGAAAACACGGTTGCCTCAGGAATCGTGTTAGAAATTGAGCATGGTCAACGAGTAGCCATCGTTGGCGATAACGGTCAGGGAAAAACCACATTGCTTCGCACTTTGGTGGGTTCGCTGGATGCGATTGATGGCAGTGTCAAATGGGGACACCGCTGCGACATAGGAGTGTACGCGCAACATGTTTACAGCGCTCTAGAACCAAAACAAACTGTACTCGAGTATCTTGAGGACAAGGCAACACCTGGAACAACCACTCAACAAATCTTAACCGTAGCCGGTTCGATGCTCTTTCGTGGCGATCACGTTCGCAAGAAGGTACAGGTCCTATCGGGTGGTGAAAGGGCTCGACTTTGTATGGCTGGTCTGCTCCTGGGAACATACAATGTTCTTGTGCTCGACGAACCCGGCAACCATTTGGATGTTGAAACCGTCGAGTCGCTGGCTCAAGCACTTAACGAATACAAAGGAACCGTCCTTCTAACTAGCCACGATCGTCATTTTCTGAGTCTGGTGGCCACCCATATCATCGAAGTCCGTGATGGCACGGCCCGTGCTTACGAGGGTGGTTACGTTGGCTATCTCTACTACATCAATCGAGAGATCGAAGAGGGCGAAAGAGCACGCATGCCTACCAAGCGTTCCTCTAAGCCCACTTCAGTTCCGGTGTCATCAATTGCTAGACCGCTGGACGCAAAATCAGCGGAGAAGGAATTGAAGACGCTTAGCAAGAAGATCAAGTCGCTGGATCAACAGCGAACCGAGCTTAACGATCAAATGCTACGGACCAGTGATGCTAAAGAGGCCGAGCGACTCAATCGTGAAATCCAATCTTTGGAAATGGAAATTGGCATGACCGAAGAACGTTGGCTTGAGTTGAACGCCATGGAGTTTTAAGTGTCAATTAGGCTAGGCTTGCATGGCAACCATAAGATGCAGAACCGCTTATTGCTTGCAAATAAATCGATGAGATCGATTTTTTCTGAGGTGACCTGCTAAATTTGGTTATACTGGACAGGCAAAGGAGAATGGCTTCATGGTATTAGCCCAACAGGTGTACACAATGCTTGGGAACCAATCGTTATGGGAGATTGCGGTAAGTTGCCATAGAATGCTCCAAGAAGCACAAGTCCCGCATTCCATCTGCGGCGGAGTGGCAGTTTGTTTGCACGGATACCAAAGAAATACGACGGACATTGATCTGATTGTTATTCAGAGCGATTCGGTCCGAATTAAAGAATTGTTCAATAACGAGGGCTTTGTTTGGAACGTTGCTAATAAAGAGTTTCGGAGTCCCAGTGGTGTGGCAGTTCAACTTCTGATGGCAGGGGCTAAAGCGGGTAAAGATTCAGACGTTTTGATTCCGGAGCCGATCGGCGAATTGAATGTTGAGCAGCGCGAGGGATTGAACGTCGTGAAACTTTCTCGCCTAATTGAAATGAAAATCGCATCGGGTTTGGGCAGCTTGAGGAGAACGCATAAAGACTTCGCTGATGACGTTGAGTTAATTGTAATTAGGCAGTTGGACAGCTCCTTTGCGAGATTTTTGCATCCATCGCTACGAAAGATGTACAAGAAGCTTGTCTTAAGGGCACGGTCAGATAGTTAAAAATTCTTTCTGATTCTGTTGGCTTGCGCTAAACTTTAGCTTATAATCGACATGCGTTCGGTAAAGTTCAATTTCTGCTGAACCTACTGCAAGGAGAGCATCGATGAGGCTGATGCCACTGCCCACAGTGCGTGAGGTTAGCGGAAGCGTTCTTCGCTGCCCAGGCACTTTGCCACGTCGAAGCTTTCTGCGCACAGGTGCCGTAGGGCTTACTTTGCCAGAGCTACTTCGATCCCAAACGCTGGGCTCAGAGTCTTCCCCAGTTCAATCCGACAAGTCGATGATTGTCTTGTGGCTATGGGGTGGCCCTAGTCACTTGGAAACTTTCGATATGAAGCCTGAAGCACCGCTGGAATATCGCGGTGAATTTCGGCCTATTGGTACCAATGTTTCTGGCATCGAGATTTGTGAACTCCTGCCACGCTTGGCTGTAAGGGCGGATCGCTTTTCCCTGATTCGATCGCTAAGTCATGATAGCCCAGGGCACGTCAACAGTACGCACACCTTGGTGACGGCCTATCCAGGTGAGCTGATCGAGACACCTCCTTACGAGCCCAAACACCCCAATGCCTGGTCGGTAATCACCAAGCTGCTGGGGCAAAAACGAACCGATCTTCCAGCCCATGTTGCCAATCATGTTCGCTACGATGGGGCGGCATATCTCGGGCATGGCCTGCAACCTTTTTTGGTTACTGGAGATCCCAATCAGTCTGACTTCAGAGTTCCCAATGTGGGGATCGAGAAGATCGCCAGCGAAAGGTTCCAGACTCGCGCCGAACTTTTGGCAAAGATCGATCGGTTCCGTCGCGATCTGGATGCTCATGGTCACATGCTGGCCGGAGATCGATTCAATCAAAGCGCGATCAATATGCTAACAAGCGACGCGGCGCTTCGAGCCTTCGACATATCTCAGGAGAGCGACGAAACTCGTGATCGTTATGGTCGACACACCGTTGGTCAGCGCTGCTTGCTGGCTCGACGCTTAGTCGAAGCTGGAGTTAGACTGATCACCATCGACTTTCCCTATGTCGCAGGTCAGAAAGCGCAGAGCTGGGATGACCATGCCAGCGTCTGGAACATTTTTGACGAAATGCGAGCTCGATTGCCAGTGCTAGATCAGGTAGTCTCCGCGCTGATCGACGATTTGTATTCGCGAGGACTAGACCAAGATGTGCTTCTGTTGGTGATGGGTGAAATGTCTCATACACCGCTATTGTCTAATTACAATGGCCAACCGGGCCGTGACCACTGGGGCAAGGCGATGTCTGTTTTCTTGGCTGGCGGCGGGCTGCGGATGGGGCAAGTCATCGGATCGACAACCGCCAAAGGTGAAGAGCCGAAGAATGATCCAGTAACACCAAATGATTTCTTAGCGACTGTTTATCGAACGATGGGAATACCATTGGATACCCAGTTCGAAGACTTTTCAGGGCGTCCCGTATCCATCGTACCTAACGGTAACCCTATTGAAGGGCTGTTCTAACGGTCATTTCTACTCGCTATCACGGCACCGATGATTCCGATTGCCGCTCCTGTCAAGTGTGCAATTGGAACTGGAGTGAACGAAGTGTCACTAACAAACAAAGTCTGATGAGCGGTCATCTCGTAGGCAATCTTGGCTGCCATGCCGAACAGTAAAACCAGAAACACTAGACTTCGAATCCATTGTTGTCGACGGATCTCAGTTAGTAGCCGAGTCATAGCCAGTAGTGCGAAAAGTGCCGTGTCGATTCCGCTGAGTCCTCGATAGGATGCTAGCTCAGGCGTTGTGATCATGACAATCGGCGGAATGAGCGTTGCGCTTGCGATGGTTGTCCCAAGGAAGGTGGTACGGCCCTGACGTTCACAAAGCCTGCTAATCGCGAAGAACATCAGCGTATCCCAAAATAAATGATTGGCTGACCAGTGCAGCCAGTTGCATCCGAATATACGAAAGATAACCTGCCAGTGTGCCAGCGATGGCAGTGGCTGATGGTGTTGACCAAGATCTTGGGACAGGTCCAACCAAAGAAAATCTTTGAAGCGAAATTCCAGATGACTACCCAGCGCGGGAACAACGAACAACACAAGTGCTAGTCCACTAAGAACTAGCGAAATCGGGGCTTGCCGGATTTGTTCAATCATCCCATTCATAGAACTTGCTTTGATCGAGCTTGTTTCGTTGGAATTGATTAGTGGAATGATTTGCATGCTTCTTCTAAACCTTTCGACACGAATAGGAAAGAGGTCGAAAAAGCTGGTCCGAGATCGTGGACTCGGACCAGCATGATTTGAAACGTCAAAGACTTAAGTGGCCAGACGCAGGATTAACGCGGATATCGTTTCGCCTTTTTGATCATAAGTGAATTTGCTTCTGATTGAGCTATCAATATGCGCTAGCCCGGTTGACCTCTTTCACCCTTCGATGCAACTACAAAGACTTTTCGCCAGCTTCCGACTTGCAAAAGCGATGATTGCCAACTGGTCGTCGACGAGCCACCCAGGCAGAAGCACTGGCTAATCCCAGAGCAATCAAACCGCTGACTGGATCGATGGCTCCACCGCCTCCTGCTCCCGAACTGGAAGGAGCAATCGATGGTTCAAAGTTAGATGGGGCATTGCTGCTGGAACTTGAAGTTGAAAATGCCAAGTCAGTTGGACTGCTGTTAGACCTGGTGGGTACTACCGTCAAGTCGATGGGTTGACTGTTTGCAGGCATAGCAGGCTGCGCAGAAGGAACTTCATTAGCAGGAGTTGCTGGATTAGAAGGAACAGCAGGAGTCGCAGCTAGTTGCTGACTGTTGCCATCGGCTGGCTTTGAACTCTGCAAATCCTTCTTGGGACCGAGCGATGCCAAAGATTGTTCACGCAGTCGTTCTAGTTCGCCTTGCAAACGCTGCCTAGCCAGATCATCGCGACGAACTCGCGTGGCGTTGCGACGCTCGATCGCCCAGCGTTTGTATTCCGAGTCGTTCTCCAGGACGATGAATGATGCGTATTCACTGACAATGGAATAGCCTTCGCATAATCGCACGATTTCACTTTCGACCCTGGTGTTGGAGCCCTTTTCGCGGATATCATTCATCAGTTGTTGAACTCGGCTGTAAGCCCACATCCGCTCGATTTCCGGGTTGCCGTCGCTGGATTTCGGCAAAGAAACTTCGACAGTCTGCTCAAAAGGTTGGCCCATCACTTCCGCTCGAATAGTCACCAGCGAAGTACCACCTAGCTTGTAGCGACCGATCATGCGAAGCGGGGCACCATAGAATAGGTCCGGCAAAGCGCCAGGCAAGACATCAAATGTGTCCACACCACTGATTGTAATGCTAACGTTTGTTGCAACCGGTCGCATCAGCTTGCGGCGAAAAGCTTGAGATTGACGTTTGAAATCGTCTTGCAACGAAACAAACGCAGCCAGTCCACCGGCACGTTCCGAAAGCTGTTTGAGCAATGGACGATTGACTTCGTTTCCTATCCCAACACAGAAGACCCGAGTCGATAGTGGAGCGCCTCCGATCAGCGAAATTAGTTCGGCCTGTTCGTCTTGCTGTGTCATTCCATCAGACAGTACTACAACGTTCAGCGGACGATCTTCGTCTTTGTATTTGTAGGCGGTCGTGATGGCGGGACGCAGCGAGGTGCCACCGGCGGCTCGCTGGTTGCTAAGCAGTTGGCTTGCCGTCTGTTTAGTGTCGGCAGTGGCGGCTTGAAGCGACTGGAAGTGCAGCGTGGGTGCATTGTTAAAGGTAATCACTTCGAAACGATCCTCGCTGCCCAATTCGCCGATAAAGGCATCCACCACATTAGTGGCAAGTCTCAGCTTTCCCTCGTTGGCCATGCTGCCGGAAATGTCGACAACAAACACATAGTCCATGCCGGCACCGTATTCCTCCAATTCTTCTCCGGCAGTCATCGTTAGCAGAAAATAGCCGTCTTCGTCGGCCTGTTTGTTTGCAACAACGTCGATCCCCGTTCTTGGACGCTCGGTGTCGACGGCAATCACAACATCCCTGCTCAGATCTCCTCCGATGACTTCCAGGTTGGCTCGCCAGTAATTGGCTGTATGGCTTGTGATCACGAAGTCTTGAGAATGTGAAGGACTTGAAACCTTCGTGACCGGAATCTCGCTCTTGATATCCATCGACATCGAGAATCGCCCCTTGGTTTTTTCGTTGATCGCTGCTCGAGTGGTCGTAGCTAGCGGATAAACGTACGTAGCGTTGTTATGGTCGAAATCAAGCTGCTGATAGTAGGTGATTTTGATCTGCTGCTCGGCGCGCGCTGGAATGGGAAAAACCCGTAGCTCGAATGTCTTGAAGTCTACCTGCTCCAGCAAGCCTGGGTCACGTTTGGTGACCTTATAGCTTTCGTAAATCTGTCGAGCACGCTTCTTTTCGACCACTTCACCAACCATTTCTTGGCCATTGATGATCATGCTGAAGTTGCTCACACTGGCTCCATTGGGCACAGGAAACGTGTAAAGGGCTTCTACGATTCGGTTTTCTGTATTGAGGAATACCTGGTTGATCTCGGTGACGGCGATGCCGTTGTTGATCACGACCGATACGTCCTGTTCTTTGATTTCTAGGACTCCGCCAAAGCCACCATCGGCGATCAGTAGACCACCGGCCTGAGCAGTTGATGAAATGCCTGGGGATGGTCCGCCGATGATCGCTCCTCCAGCAATGGCCGCTAGGGCCAGCAAGACCATTGTTGTCCAACTTCTTTTTCTCATTTTCTTGTCTCCATAAAGGGATTGTGAATGGCCAGCCACCAACCAATGGGAAGCTGAAGCCAAAAAGTGCCATAGTAGAGTTACTAGGGCGTTACGGAGAAAAGCAATGATCGTGCCAATTTAATAAAATCGCCGTAAGTGCTGTGTAATATAGTACTTATGGCGTTTTGCATGATCCGTCATGTCACGGGCTATCAGATCGTGATGTACACTGAATGTATATCTGATGTTCACTGGGTGCCAGGCAGGTTGACTTATCCGTATAAGCCTTCGAGCTGAGGATCGGCGAAAACGCTCTAAGTTGTCGTAGCAAAAAGGTGATTTGAGCGGGCCATAGTGAACCACCGCTCCGAGAAGCAGTTCGAGGCAATTCCATGAGTGTTTTATCGCGAAGTGACTTGGCGTCAGCCAAAGCAATCGCCCAATTGAATTATACTAACCCGTTCACCGTTGAACGCATCGAACTGGAGAGAATCGCACTGGGCCGTGACTTTGAGCCCGAAGAGCAGCCTTTCTGGAGCCACTCCGAGCAGCACACGCCGCAGCGCCGTAAGAACGTCATCAAAGTGTCCGAGAAAGCTCGGTTGCTGCTGCAACGACTGCGTGCAGAACTGCAAGATGGCGTTCGACCTGACCGCACGTCAATGGAACTGTATGAGGATCTGGCCTATTACGTGTTGTTCTACGAACTATTGAATGTCTGGGAATATCCAGTGGGGCCGCAGAAGCTGGTGCAAAATGCGACTCCCGAAATTTGGAAACAGTTCTCTAAACAGTACGACTATTGGTTACGTGTTCCGGGTTGCAGCCTGGCAACCCAGCGCGACAAGTCGCATCTGTTTTCGCTGTTTTATCAGATCTATCGCGCGTTCTTCAATATTTTTCACTGCGTTATCGGACAATCGTTGCCTGCTGCTCAGCTACGCACGCGAATCTGGGAATCAATCTTCACCATCAACATGCGGCGTTATCGAGATAGCTTGTATCAAAACCTATATCAGGTTACTACTCTAGTGACCGGACCCAGCGGCAGCGGTAAGGAGTTGGTGTCACGCGCCATTGGATTGTCGCGCTATATCCCATTTGATGTGACCAGCGGACAGTTTCGGACGCACTTCGAGACCAGTTACGTAGCCATCAATATCTCTGCTTTTTCATCAAATCTGGTTGAATCTGAGCTATTTGGCCACGCCAAAGGAGCGTTCACCGGCGCAGTTGCGGCCAGAGCTGGATGGTTGGAAAGCTGTGGGCCTTATGGTTCCATTTTGCTAGATGAAATTGGCGAATTAGAACTTCCCACACAGGTCAAGCTGCTGCGAGTTTTGCAAAACAGAGAGTTCCAGCGCTCAGGTGAGACCAAGACTCGAAAGTTCGAGGGTAAATTGATTGCAGCCACCAATCGCGATCTCCGCGCAGAAATCGAGAAGAAACATTTTCGTGAAGATCTGTATTATCGCCTATGTGCTGACGTGATCGAGACACCTTCTTTGCACGCTCAGGTACAAGACAACCCTGCCGTGCTTGAAAATCTAGTGGGATTCATTGTGCAGCGTATGGTTCCCGATGTGCAAGTGGAATTGACCAATGACGTTGTTGGTTGGTTGAACGATCACTTGCCACAGGGCTACTGCTGGCCAGGCAATATCCGTGAACTGGAACAGTGTGTCAGAAACCTGATGATTCACGGCAGCTATCAATTTGATCATCAAGCCGCTCAGGGGACAATCTTACGACCATCGGAGCCCTCTGCCCCGGCATCGGACGCAACAAAGCTGGCTCATCAGATCGACAAACTAGAACTGACAGCCGAAGAATTGACTTCCGCTTATTGCAAAATCGCTTACCAAAAAACCAATAGCTTCGAAAAAGCGGCTCACCGACTGCAAATGGATCGGCGGACCTTGCGCAAGAAAGCCGACTCAGCCCGCCCGTAGTGGGATTCGCCAGAATTCCCAATCGAAATGGCAAATCAAAAATCATCAACAACAAATAATAAATTTCCCAGCACTCCACACCAAACATCCTACCCCATGATATCCGACACGACGTGACCATGGATATCCGTCAACCGATACTGACGGCCTTGGTACCGGAAAGTCAATCGAGTGTGGTCGATTCCACAAAGGTGCATGATGGTGGCTTGCATGTCATGCACGTGAATGGGATTCTCTGTAATATTCCAGGCGAACTCATCGGTCGCGCCGTGGACAAATCCGCGTTTGACTCCACCACCTGCCATCCACCAACTAAAGGCCCGGCCAAAGTGATCGCGGCCATTGGGCTTGTCGGGGTCGCCTTGACCAAAGGGTGTCCTACCGAATTCGCCACCCCAAATCACCAGCGTGTCGTCTAACATGCCTCGGTCTTTCAAGTCTTGCACCAATGCCGCCGATGGAGCGTCGGTGTCGCGGCATTGCTCTTCCAACTGAGTGTATAAATTCCGATGCTGATCCCAGCCAGCGTGCATCAATTGCACGAAGCGAACGCCGCGTTCCAGAAGTCGTCGAGCGATCAAGCAGTTGTTCGCGTAAGTGCCTTTGACCAATGCATCGGGGCCGTAGCGCTCAATGGTAGCAGCGGTTTCGGTCGAAAAATCCATCAACTCCGGCACGCTCGACTGCATTCGGAACGCCATTTCGTACTGAGCAATGCGAGTGTCAATTTCTGGATCGCCATAATCGGCCAGGTGTTGCGCGTTCAGAGCCGCGATGTCATCCAACAAGACGCGTCGCGACTGCGAACTCACTCCATTGGGATTGGCCAAGTAGGCGACTGGATCACCGACATTGCGAAATCGCACGCCCTGAAAGCGGCTAGGTAAAAATCCGCTGCCCCAGTAATAATCGAAAAATAATTGCCCGCACGTCTTCCCTTTGTCGCTGGATGTCATCACGACAAATGTGGGTAGATCTTGTGTTTGGCTGCCCAGCCCATAAGCCATCCAGGCTCCCATGCTAGGGCGACCCGGTACTTGAGAACCGGTCAAAAAGAATGTTACACCCGGAGCATGATTGACCGCCTCGGTATGCAGCGAGCGAACCAGTGTCATGTCATCAGCCAGTTTTCCGATGTTGGGCAAAAGGCTACTGAGCCGCATACCACACTGACCATACGACTCAAACGGTTTGATTGCCGGGACGCATGGCCACTTCGCATTGCCGCTGGTCATCGTGGACAGCCGTGTGGTCCCGCGAACGCTGTCTGGGATCTCCTTGCCAGCCATCTCTTGCATGACGGTCTTTTCGTCAAACAGATCGACGTGTGATGGTCCACCGCCTTGCCACATCAGGATGACTCGTTTGGCTTTCGGCGCATGATGCGGCAAGCCATCTAAGCCACCTAGTGCCGCTGAGTCATCAGTTGTTTCTGCTTGAGCCACCGAACCACTCTGTTGCAGTAGACTGGCCAGCGCAACCGCGCCAAGACCGCTTCCCAGACGTCCGAACAATTGGCGGCGATTGACGCGCTGAATATTCTGCTGAATCAATTCCGAATCAATAACGGAGGAAAGACTATTCACGTGTAAGCGCCTCATCTAAGTTAAGAATCGCCAAACACACAGCCGCCATCGCCGCGTGGGTCGCTGGGTCGAGTGTTGAATCCCTCTCGGCCTGGCCGGTCTTCAGAAATTCAATGGCTGCCGCGATATCTTGGCTAAAGATCGCAAACTGCTTGTGCCATGCCTTGGCCAATTGCTCGATCTCTGCCGATTTCGCCGAGCGACAATTGACGCGGCGGAACGCAAATTGCAATTGATCGGTCAGTTCGCCAGATTGATGCAGGGCCAGTTCAGCGAGTTCTCTTGCCGCCTCGACCCAAGTCGGATCATTCAGCGTGGTCAACGCATGCAGCGGTGTGCTGGTGATCGTCAGTCGAACCTTGCAAGTCTGGCGAGCAGAAGCATCGAACATGTTGGCTGGCCCCACTGTTCTACGCCAGAATGTGTACAGACTTCGGCGATACAGGTCTTTGCCTTGGGATGTCGGGTAGTTGAAATCGCGTTCCTTCGTGATGGCCAGCGACTCCCAGATTGTTTCTGGCTGATAGGGATAGACAGGCCGACCACCTATTCGCAAATCGATCAAATCGCTGGTGGCTAAGGCCCAATCGCGAAGAATCATGGCTGGCATCCGCATTCTGGTCGCACGTCCAACCAGTCTATTCTCGGGGTCCATCGCTCTGGACTGCGGCGTAACACGACTGGATTGCTTGTAAGTGGCGCTGGTCACGATCAAGCGATTCAGCCGTTTCATATCCCAACCACCCTCGCGAAAATCGTCAGCTAACCAGTTCAGCAAATCGAGATGCACCGGGTATTCGCTTTGCACTCCAAAGTCTTCGGAGGTCTTCACAATTCCCGATCCGAAGAAGTGTTGCCACATCCGATTGACCTGAACGCGTGAGGTCAAAGGCTGTTCAGGTGACACCAACCAATAGGCTAGACCCAACCGGTTCCGGGGCCAGTCGTCCTGCATCGGAGACAGAAATTCTGGGGTGGCCATAGTCACTTTTTCGCCAGGATTTAGATACTCGCCACGAATGAGAATATGAGTCTCACGCGGTTGCGCGTCGCTCATGATCATTGGTCGCGGAGTGTGATCGTTTACAAAATCGCCACGCTCCTTGGTAAGCGAATCCAACTGTGCGACGGATGGAATGCTGCCACTGAGCGTCGCGCGAACCTTCTTGTCAAAATGATCGCGCAGCTTCTGGTCGATCGCCTTCTTGTCCTCTTCACTACGCAGGCTTTCATCCTTGCCAAGTAGTTCGTTCAATTCTTTGGGAAGCCCCTTGCCTTCGGTCGGCTTCGAATCGGCAAACAGTCCGGCTCGCCAACCTTGAAACGCGGCATCCAGCAGCGGCTGCGTCTGTTTGGATAGATCTTCGATCCTCCTATCGTACTGGTCGCGTCTCTGGAGCATTTCTTCGTTGGGAATTTCGATCACCGGGTTTCCGACACGAATGCGCTTGGAATAGTATTGCGGAACCCCAGTTTCGGGAACTCGGTTGAATGCATCCATCAAACTGTAGTAGTCGCGCTGCGTGATTGGGTCGTATTTGTGATCGTGGCACTGAGCACATGACATGGTCAGTCCCAAAAACGTGGTGGCAGTCGTATCCATGCGATCAAACAGGATGACAAACCGCTGCTCTTCGGCTATGGCACCGCCTTCGCCATTGAGCAAATGATTGCGATTGAAGCCACTAGCGATTTTCTGATCAATTGTCGCGTCGGGCAGCAAGTCTCCAGCCAACTGCCAAATCGTAAACTGATCAAAGGGCAAATTGTCGTTGAGCGCTTTGACTACCCAGTCCCGCCACATCCACTGCCAGGTATCGCCATCTTGCTGGAACCCGTTGCTATCAGCATATCTGGCTGCATCCAACCAGTTGAGCGACATGCGTTCGCCGTAGTGTTGGTCTTCCAACAATTGATCGACCAGAATTTCATAGGCTGCTGGATCAGGATTATTCACAAATCGGTCGATCTGTTCCAACGACGGAGGCAGACCGATTAAGTCGGAGTAAAGCCGTTTGATCAGTGTCTCTCGATCAGCTTCTGGCGAAGGCCCGATGCTAGCCGCTTCCAATTTCGCCAGGATAAAGAAGTCGATCGGATTGCGAGGCCATGATTCATTGTTTACGCTGGGCAACGCAGGTCTTTCAGGTTTTGTGAAGGCCCAGTGAGTATCGTAGCTAGCTCCTTCTGATATCCACCGCTCGAGTATTTGCTTTTGTGAATCTGTCAGTCGGCGGTTGGAGGACGCTGGCGGCATCAGGCTATCTAGATCGGCATGATGGATTCGCTCTAGCAACGAACTGGAAGCGATCTCGCCCGGTGTGATGGCACCTGCAGCAACTGCGTCCTGGCGAATGTCCAATCGCAATCCAGCTTCACGCTTATTTGCGTCCTGGCCATGACAATAGAAACAGTTTTCCGCCAGTATTGGCCGAACGTCCTGATTAAAGTTCAAACGATCCGACTCGAGCGACTGTGCAAAAGCAGGAATCGCCTGACTCATAAGCCAAAGCAAAATTGGACCAGCAACGATCAGACGAAAGGGCGGAGCAATCGATTTTAGGCGGGGACGAAGCACGGTATTTGCAATCTTCCGGGAGAATACGGCTTGTGCCTGCTATTGTAGTCTCAATAGCCCAGATTTCCAGTAACCGCTCAAGGACCAAAACGGCTGGCTGTGGTCGAGCCCGAGCGAGCCTACAGAACAACTTGTCTAAGCTCGCACAGCCAACCAAGTGCTGGGGGGCAAACAGCCGTAACTCGATTCCCTGCAACGAACCTATTCTGTCGTCAGCATCTTCCCCAAATCGATCAATTGCGATGGAATGGCATAGCAGGCAGCCGCAAGGATCGAAACCAGCGCGATCCAAAGCAGAATATCAGAATAGACTTTCGTATTCAGCCGCCGATCCGTCTTGAAGTATCGAAAATAGACCGTAACGGTTGCGATCATCGGCAGAGTCGCAGCTTGAGCAAAGCCGCCGATCTTAACCATTAACTTTGGATCGCGTGCAAAACAATAAAAGAACAGAGCCAACCCAGGATACACTAGGCAAAAACCGGCAATCCAGTTGGCCCGCTTCCGAGAACTCTTAATAGTCGCAAGTTCTGTCAAGTTCAGAAAATCCACAGTCAAGCGACTATTGGCCGCACAGGAAAGATAGAGTGTCTTAAAAAGCACGGTTGCGGCAGCGAATAAGAACAGTATGCGAGCCCAGTCGCCAAATGGCCCGGCATACATTTCGGATAGTACCTCCACCAGCTTGGGGCCTTTGGGATGAAGCCCTTTGGCATGCAACACAGCCGCTCCCATGAAATAAAATGCGACAGTCGAAAGCGTGTACACGATCATGCTAATCCAGGCATCGTAGTGCAGGACTTTGATCCAACCGTTGGCACGCTCAATCCATGCGGACGATCCGTCGTTGACTCCGACATGCCGAGCGTAACCTTTCTCAAGGCACCAATAAGGATAATAGAAAAGTTCTGTTGCTCCGACCCCAGTGATCCCAAACACGGCAAAGGCAGCCGCAATCCCTTCGGCAGGCACTCGCAACTGAATGCCTTGACGAATATCGCTGCCCGTAATAGCAAACTCGGTCCAGTTGAGCGAAGCACAGGCCAGTACAGTCAGACAGGTGGAGCTGACAACAATCGCCGTCGTAAGCCACTCGATCCGTCCATAGCCGCCGCGATAGATCAGTCCCATCGTCGCCAAGCAGGTGACTACAGCCAAGGGAAACTCGCGCCGGTCGAGGATGAATTCACCCCAAGCTGGATTCAAACCACTCAGCAGCCTTGCAGTTCCATCGGCGACCGAAGGAAACGCCATATCCATCGCTTGCCCTATGGTTCCCGTCATGCCACCCAACTGGACGACCGTACAAACCAGCATGAGGAACCACCACCAAACCAACCAACCTCCGTAACGGCTGCCAGAACTAATTTGATTCAGCGCCCCCAGGGTCGGTTTTCCGGATGAGATCGCATACTTGCCAAGTTCAATTTGAACAAAAACTTTGATGAAACAGCTAAAAAGAATCAGCCAGAGGAAAGTGTAGCCGAACTCTGCTCCCAGCGATGTTGTTAATATCAACTCGCCGGAACCAACAATCGTTCCAGCCAGAACGATCCCAGGTCCAATCTGTCGCAAGATCTGCCAAATCGATTCTGGCGGACACCGAATGGCGTCGGCTGGCAACACATAGGGATCGATCGATTCGCTCTCGATTTGCATTGCTTGCCTATTGCTTTGGAAGCACCGTACGTCTGAAGTGTCGACCGTTGATCAAAGAGATTGTAGCCGGAATATGCGATTAGCTGAAGTAGCGAAACCAGGGGTCTTACGTTCAACGACACTCTTTTATCCGCAAGTTCTAGAGATCTGTCTGATTCTGATGACATACCCTTCACTGCAAGAGAATTGAACTTTGGCAGCGATCTTCAAAGAGTCGTATTGTGGGTTGAGCGTAGTGAAAATTGACCGTGCTGGCCAATTTTAACTAATTGTTGTTCGCTTTTGTTTAGGGCTTACTTCGCCAATATCTTCATTCCACAATCCAGGGTAGTTCTGAACGAATTGCCTCATGAGATCAATACATTGTGAATCGTTGACGATGGTCAGGTTGATACCTCGATCACGAACGTAAGTTTCCGGGCCTTGGAAATTGACGTTGTCCCCGATGACTACACGAGGAATCTTGTAAAGCAAAACGGCTCCGCTGCACATATCGCACGGTGACAGTGTTGAATACAACGTGCTTTTCGAGTAATCCAACGGTGTTAGTCGACCAGCATTCTCAAGGCAATCCATCTCTGCATGCAGTATGGCACTGCCGCGTTGAACTCTTCGATTGTGTCCTCTAGCGACAATCTCATTATCGATCACTAGTACAGAGCCGATTGGGATTCCGCCTTCTACCAAACCAAGTTCCGCTTCTCTCAACGCTTCTTTCAGAAACTCATCCATGCTCGAACCTCGCTCTACTTCGTTGCTTCAATACGGACTACAGCCTTGATTGTATTGGCCTTCTCCCATTCGAACCACCTTGTTGTCACCCAGAATTTGGCACAACCGAAACGTCGAGTGGCGGCGCGAAATGATTGTTCGAGTACTGCAACCACAAGGTTTCCTTACCTTCACGTGGCGGCGATTGGCTCGGCTGACTACCCTCGTTTTCCAGCCGATCGCTCGTTGTCATCGACACGACTTACTCAATTGCATATCTTCTGCCAAGGCTCGGTTCCGAGCATCATCCGCTCGACACGACAGCAATCGGTCGGCCCCCCCTTTGGGTCGTGCGATGGGGCAATGCATTCAAGTTCGCTGTAATCGTGGATGCTTCGCATGGGCGTAAAATGGTCGCTGGGTGATTTAGAACAGTCGATTTGGCGTCGAGTCAAAAAATTGATCGAAGTTCGAAAGAATGCTAGCCCGATCATATAACTGTTGAAACGAATAACCGTGGAAATTCGCTATATTAGCATCCAGACCCGTTGCCAAGAGGCTTACCAACCTCACAATTGCGTAGCAAAATCCCAAGTCAATTAAGGTCGAACATCATGAACGGAACTTACGCCAAAGCGAGCAGCCTGGTTCGGCTGTTAGTAGGCTGGTGTGTTGCCGTCATGATATTTAGTACTGTTGGTGCCGAGCAACCGGTCGAGTTGAAAGACCAAGTGATCGTCTCGTCGACGGTAGTTCCTGTTGTTGATTACACCGACACGACCCCTCGACAAATTGAGTCCCGAGAGCTTTCTGTCAAACTACAGGGATGGTTAGGTTGTTGGTCGAACCATGGTGACAACATAGCTGTTTCGCGAAGCGGCCCAACCAGGGAGCGGTTAGTCCATGGACTTGCTCCAAATCTTATCACACTTGTTCTACTCGGAACACTGCTTCGACTTTGAGCGAAGCTTCTTTAAATGCACTTGCGATCGTCAAGTGCTTATTGCTGTGCGTTGATGCAACCTAAGGTTGAAATCGTTTGCACGTTCACCAACGAAATTTCGTAAGTCGGGCTTAAAACCGAACTCGATTTTTTCCATCTTCAAGTAAGCAATTCAAAGAATTCAATTATGACTCGCATTCAAAACTCTAAATTACAAAGCCGTTCCACTCCCAACAAAGATCCATTGTCTAGCTCTGAAACAAATACCGATTTTGTTCAATTAGATCCAACTCAACGATCAGTAAAGAAATTGACCGACAAAGGAGAATACACACGCGCCTTAGATTTACTCTCGGACCACACTACCGACACAGAATTGTTGAACAGCCGCGGAGTCTGTCTCCTGCGTTTAGGAAAATTTGCTGCCGCTATCTCGCCGTTACGTATGGCCGCGCTAAATTTGGGCACCATGCAGGTTCATCAACATATAGGCACGCATATCAAAGTCAACTTTGCAATTGCTTTGTTTTTTGGGGGATTTCCAGCCGGTGGTCTAAGCACACTTTCAGAATTTGAACATGCTGATGATGATCCTGGCGTAACCATGCTTCGAAAGCAAGCTCGCTTATGGGAACAGCGTATGAATCTGTTGCAGCGACTTTTTTGGAAACTCAGCCTTGAACCCTCTGTAGAGCCATTACCGCCTGAGTACCCCGTTGGTCAATTTGTTTGGGATGTCAAGGTTACCAAATAGGCATAAGGCCCTCGGGAATTGCTTTTGGAATTCCTCGACCTGTAGGGTCATGAAAGTGTTAGGTATAGGTTGTCACGCATCGAGGCAGTTATGAATATGACACGAATAACATTCTACCAGCGATGGAGTTTCGCGATTGTCGTATTTACGCTGGCGATGGTTCCTTTCTGCTTCTACGCTGCTGCCCGAGCCGTTCAAAGTAACGTCAATCGAGTTGAAGATTGGTTACCCAAGTCCTTTGAGGAAACTGAGAATCTTGCTTGGTTTCGACAAAATTTCGCTTCTGACCAATTTATCATCGTAAGTTGGCAAGGATGTCAGCTTGGAGCCAACAATGGTGAGTTACCTGATGACCCGAGGCTTGAGCGACTTGCCAACCTGCTGGTTCCGAAGCAACAAGATACGTCCCTTCAGCGATCTAACGCAGACGAGGTAGAGTCGCAACGTTCGCCAACTGTTTCCCGACAGGATGATATGGCTCGGCGAAAGTACTTTAAGTCAGTGGTTACCGGACGCCACCTACTGGATCGACTAACTGCACCTCCTCTTAGCCTTTCAACCGCTACGGCCGTAAGTCGCTTGAAAGGATCCATGATTGGTCCGGATGGAAAACAAACGTGCTTAGTAGTGACCCTTCACGAAGAAGCACTTCGCGAACTAAAGCTAGTACTTGGTTCAGGACAAAAGCGATTATTGCGTGAAAATGTGCCACCCGGAGCGCTTCATCGCCTAATCGATACTGCGGGAATACCGCTTGCCGACGTTCGTATGGGTGGCCCGCCAGTTGATAACAACGCTATTGACGAAGAAGGCGAAAGAACTTTAATTCGTTTGGCTGGCTTGTCAGGACTGTTCGGATTGGGGCTCGCGTGGTGGTCCCTACGCAGTATTTTGCTGACGTTGATCGTCTTCTCATGTGGCTTAATAAGCGCTGCCACTTCATTAGCAATCGTAGGCATGACCGGTCAAAACCTGGACGCGATACTAATGAGCATGCCGTCATTGGTTTATGTATTGGCCATATCTGGTGCTGTCCATTTTGTGAATTACTATCGTGAGTCAATCCATTCAGGTGGATTGCATGGCGCAGCCGAGCGAGCCGTTCAGCAAGCATGGAAACCGGCCGTTCTGTGTTCAGTTACAACTGCCGTTGGCCTGTTGTCCTTGTCGGCAAGTGAGCTAGTACCAATCCGTAAATTTGGGATTTATTCTGCTGCCGGTGTTATGAGCTTGGTAATCATCGTGTACTTTTTCTTGCCCGCAGCTCTTTCGCTTTCCGGAATTGGCAAGCGTTGGCTGAACGGCTCAGGCCCTAACAGAAATCTCACTTCGGAAGAAAAGCAGGTTCCCAGTTGGTCCGAAAAGTTTTGGGGACAGATAGCGAATTACATTGTACATCATTATCTTTTAGTGGGCGCGGTGTGCATTCTTGCGACACTGGTCACGGGATTTGGGCTAAGCAGAACCAAGTCGAGCATTGATCTGCTTAAGTTGTTTGACAGTCGCGCCAAGATCTTAAGGGACTACCGATGGTTGGAGGATAATCTTGGAAAAATTGTCCCGTTGGAAATCGTCGTGCGATTTCCAGCCGTGACGCTACCGGATAACGACGTCCCAGAGAATGACTATAACTGGAACGCACTCAGTTTCGTACAGCGACTCGAAACTGTGATTCGCTTGCAGTCATTGATTGATCGCCAGTTTGGTCCAAATGGAGAAGACTTGGTTAGTCGCAGTTTGTCAGCCGCCTCGTTTGCACCCCGTCTACCTTCAGCGATTTCTGGCACCGTAGGCTATGTTCAACGCAAAACGATCGATGCTCGACTCAGCAAATGCAGACAGGAATTATCGGATGCTGGTTTCTTGCGGACGGACTCGGACGGAAGTGAGCTATGGCGCATTAGTCTTCGTGTGGCTGCTTTTCGCGATGTTGACTATGGCGAATTCGTGAAAGAATTGAAGCAGATCACACAGCCACTGCTGGAAGCCTACGAGACACGGGCTGAAGTACTGCAGAAACTGACGCAGATGCCACCTTCCAATTCCCCGGCGGGTAAAAAAGTCTTATTGTGGGGCTATTGCCAAGAGAACGAACCAGAGCAGTCAACTCTGGATACTTTTCAGATCATTTTGCAGCGGTTGCTGTTGGAATATCACTGTCAGGTTCATTTGCTGAAAGAAGACCCACGAACGATGCCACTTCAGAAACTGGAGATGATTGGCGAATTTGCCGCAGTGGTTGTTTTTGGTGATTTCGCCGAATCTGATTTTAGTTTGCTTCAAACGCTTGTGCCTGAAACTATTGATGCCAGGCTTCCAATCAACGTGCGTCAATCGATGCTGCAAGAAGAATCGGTAGTTCATTCTGATCGCCAGCTTAGCGCAATCTACACCGGGGTAGTGCCAATAGTTTATCAGGCACAGCGAGCATTGCTCAATAGTCTCATAGAGAGCACCTGGTGGTCCTTTTTGACGATCACACCCATCATGATGTTGGTGTCACGCAGTTTTTGGGCTGGTGCAATTTCCATGATACCCAACATTGCGCCTGTACTTTGGATTTTTGGTTCCATGGGTTGGATGGGGATAGCCGTTGACATCGGGTCAATGATGACAGCCAGCATTGCACTAGGCGTTGCCGTGGATGATACTATTCATTTTCTTGCCCGCTATCGCCAAGAGATTGACCTCAACCCAGATCGTCAGAACGCTATTGTGACTACCTACAGTCACTGCGCTGTCCCAACCTTGCAAGCAGCCTTGATCAGCGGTTTAGGTCTTTCCGTGTTCGCCTTTAGTACATTCACTCCCACACAACGTTTCGGTTGGCTCATGCTTTGCATATTGATGGCAGGTGTAGTTTCCGAATTGGTACTCTTGCCAGCCTTACTGGCAAGTCCATTTGGTAGGGTGTTTAAGTCCCGAAGGGTTGCGTCTTCTGACGATCAGTTCGTAAGAACGTCAGGTACATTGCTGCGAATAGACGATAAGCACAGTGAATTCAGTCAGAAAGCCAGTCATTTGACCCAAACAAGTCCGAAAGTTCGGTAATTGTTTTAGGGTTACTTCCGTTTTATTGAATCTTGTTTCTTGCAACATTGGAGAGTAGCGTGTTAACAGTAATTTGTATCATTTTCGTGATAGGGTATCTTTGCATCGCCTTTGAACATCCTATTCGAATTAACAAAGCTGCATCAGCGCTTGCGACTGGTGTCTTATGCTGGACCCTTTATGCGATTAATAGCGGCAGTATGGTCGCTCCAGAGTCCATTCCAACCTGGTTTGCAGATAAATTGGCCTCGCAAGGTGATGGCCATCTAGATCACGCGAAATTGTCGCTTGAATTTATGGCAGATGGCCAGTTGCACACGCTCCTAGCTGAGATCTCTGGCATTTTATTTTTCTTGCTCGGTGCGATGAC
>JBIIJD010000095.1:0-14544 GCA_044234105.1 Aureliella sp.
CATCGGAGATGGCTCGGTGCGCAGCGTCTCTAATGGGGCCGACTTGAAAGTTTTGGATCTTGTCGGCAAGCGTGCCGATGGGCAGTTGGCGAGCTTGGATTCATTATAACACTCACGGAGAACTTGCGATGCGCCACTCCATTGTTGGCTTTTTTAGTGCTCTGATTTTGGTATCTGCCTTGGTTGGCTGCGGTTCTGATCCAGCGACAGAGATCGTCAGGAATTCCAATCGAACTAACATCCAGCGAGTGACTAATCTTTATTCGCGATACCAGTTGGAATATCAGTGGCGCGGGCCTGCCAATGCGAAAGCCTTTCGCGACTTCATACCTACTCTTCAGCCTCAGCTTCTCGAATTGATAGGAGTCAATCCAAACGATTTAGATAGCCTGTTCAAAAGCGAGAGGGACTCGGAGCCTTTTGAAATCACTTATGGAGTAGTGACTAATTCGCAAGGTACGGATGACCCCATCGTGTCTGAAAAGACCGGGGTCGATGGAGTGCGCCAAGTTGGTTTTACTTCGTTGGCAATTCGTGAGTTCAGCAGCGACAAAGAGCTGACTGCATTTAAGGCCGGCGCTAGTGCCGAGCGTAAAGCTGCTAAAAGCTCTCTGCCCCGCGGAGTGGCGGGCCGGTGAGAATTAGCAGCAAGTCATCCAGTTCAGCGTCGAACCAGCCTGAAGGCTCAATACCGATTCGCGAAAAGATCGGTTATGGGCTAGGGGACACGGCATCGAATTTTTATTGGAAGTTCTTCGAAAATTTCTTGCTGTATTTCTATACCGATGTCTTTGGGATCTCATCCAAAGCCGCCGGTAGTATGCTTTTGATCACCAAGATTTGGGATGCGATCAACGACCCGGTGATGGGCTATCTAGCCGATCGAACTCGGACGGCTTGGGGGCGTTTTCGACCCTATCTACTGTGGATGTCGCTGCCGCTTGCCATCACAGCCGTATTGTGCTTCTACGTTCCCGATTTAAGCGATTCGGGAAAACTGGCCTACGCCTACATCACCTATACATTGGTGATGATGGCCTACACGGCGATCAACATTCCCTACGGGGCGTTGATGGGAGTGATCACACCTGACTCGCTTGAGCGAACGACGGTGTCGACTTATCGATTCGTTTGTGCGTTTATCGGTGGCATCATCGTCCAGACTTTCACGCTCAGTTTGGTTGCTTGGTTTGGCCAAACCGATCAGATCGATGCCAACGGAAATGCGTATGTCAATGAAGCCATCGGTTACTTTAGTACCATGATGGTCTTCTCTGCTGCTGCGGTGGTACTGTTTATCGTGTGTTTCGCAACGACTCAGGAGAGAGTTCAACCTGAGCAGAATCAGGAATCGACGCTTAAACAGGATTGGCAATTTGTGCTGTGCAGTCGTAAGTTGCATCAGATCTTGCTGGTCGGTGGCTCGTTACTGGTAGGTTTGTCATTAAGCTTTGATCGGGCGGTATTGCCTTGGATATTGGTGGGATACTTGCTTTTGTCCGGTGTGTCACTGGTTGTTTCTCAACTGAACCGCAGGCAAGCTAGTCAACTTCAGGAAGTCTCTACTTTGGAGTTAGACTTCAATAATTTGATGAGCAACCGACCTTGGTTTGTGCTGTTTCTTTTCGGATTGTTTCAATTGATGGCTGCGTTCTTGCGAGGCGGCGCAACCATGTATTACTTCAAGTACTTCGTGGGGGATAGCAGTTGGTTTTCCTACTTCTTGGTGGCTGGTAGTCTGGCCGCAATCGGCGGCATGTTGCTGACTCGTCCACTTTCGGCCGCTTTGGGTAAGCGACGTCTGATGGTATTGATGAATCTTGGGACCGCATTCTTCATGGCATTGTTGTTCGTGATCAGTCCAAAGCAAATTTTGCTGATTTTTGTGCTGCATATCCTGGGCTCGTTTGTCAGCGGTCCCAGTCCTGTATTGCTTTGGGCTATGTATGCGGACGTAGCTGACTACTCGGAGTGGAAGTTTCGTCGACGGGCAACGGGATTGATTTTTTCGGCAGCTACATTCTCACAGAAAATGGGCGTCGCTTTGGGCGCGGCCATGACCGGCTGGGTGCTTCACTGGATCGGCTATTTGGCTCCAGTGGGTGGTGTTGAAGTGGCACAATCAGAGACAACTCTGTTGGGCTTGAAATTGATGATGAGCCTTTTTCCGGCTGTTTTATTGATTGCTGCAGCAGCTAGCCTGCTGTTCTACGAAATTAACCAAAGCCTAGCCCAACAGATAGAAGAGGAATTGGGGCTGCGAAAGAATGCAGGCATACAGAAACAGGTAGGTGTCGAATGAGTATTGATCAGCGATGGATGCCTGCCTATTCCCATGTGCCTCTGGCCCAAGACAATGGCCACTTAGATCGTTTGGTCCGAGGCGACTATTGTTTGCTGGATGACGAAGAGTTTTTTCGCATCGCGAACGTTGACCAAATGCCAGCTTTCTTTATGTCGATGGTCAGCAGCGAAGATCATTGGATGTATATTGCCAGTAACGGTGCGCTAAGCTGCGGTCGTCGTGATGCCAACGGCGCCCTGTTTCCCTACTATTCGGCAGATAAACTCTTAGACATGCAAGCATCAGCAGGTCCCAAGACTTTGATCCGTATCCATGCGTCGGATTTCGCTGTTGAAAGACTCGGTTCCGCCAACGAGGCTCTACCAACCAATCCAGTCTGCTGGCAGCCATTGGCAACGGTTGATAGCTCATTTGAAGTTCAACGCTGCATCTTCAAGAATAGGTGTGGCAGCCGGATAGTCTTTGAAGAAACAAACCGAACACTGCAACTTGCCTTTCGGTATCAATGGGCCTTCAGTCAACAATTTGGCTTTATCCGCACCGCAACCCTGGTCAACCTGTCTGATCAAGATCGAGAAGTAGTGGTGCTGGATGGTATCGAGAATTTGCAGTCGCCAGGCACAGATCAAAATTTCCAGATGCGATTTAGCAATCTAACCGACGCTTATAAGAAGTCAGAACTGGTTAGGCCGTCGCAGATGGGGGTTTTTTATCTTAGTTCCATTCCGACCGATCGAGCTGAACCTAGTGAGGGGCTCCTAGCTACCGTCGCATGGCAGTCAGGTTTGTACGATCCATTGGTACTCTTGAGCAACCGTCAGATACCCAAGTTCGTCCGTGGCGGTGTTTTGCAGACTGAAGAAGACGTTCGTGGCCAGCGGCATTGTTTCTTTGTTTCCCAGCCACTGATCCTTGAAAGCCGGTCCAGCCAGTCATGGAACATTGTCGCCGACGTAAATCAGGATCATAGCGACCTGATTGAGAAGCAAGCCTTGATCGTCGAAAAGTCCGACACAATGGACTCGCTTTTGCGCACGGACATTCAGGCTAACGAAGCGACATTGCTGCGATATGCCAGTCAGGCGGATGGTCTTCAGTCTGGTGCCATTCCCAGTCGAACGAACCGACATCTGTCCAACACATTGTTTAACACAATGCGTGGCGGCTTGCCAATCGATGGCTATCGAATCGATCGAGCAGAATTTATTGAACATGTCGGCAGGTGCAATGCGCTTGTAGCAAACGCGTATCAGGCCGTCTTGAATCAATTGCCGGAACAGCTAGAGCGTGAAGAACTAGAGGCTCGGATAAGAGAAACTGGCAGTCGAGACTTAATGCGTATTGCGGCCGAGTTCTTGCCGCTGACATTTAGCAGGCGTCATGGTGATCCTACCAGACCCTGGAATGTCTTTCAAATTAACACTCGAGACGACAAAGGGAAGCGTCGCATTGGCTACGAGGGTAATTGGCGCGATATTTTTCAGAATTGGGAAGCTATGTCACTCAGCTTTCCATTCTATCTTCCGGCCATGATCTTTCGGTTCGTGAATGCTTCTACGCTGGATGGATATAATCCTTACCGTCTGTCCAGTCGTGGCTATGATTGGGAACGAGTTCACCCAGACGATGCCTGGGCGAGTTTTGGTTATTGGGGCGATCACCAGATTGTCTATCTTTTAAAGTTGTTGGAGGCTGCCGAGTCGTTTGTGCCTGAGACTCTGTATCGCAGCTTGCAAGAATGCCACTGTGTATATGCAGATATTCCATACCGCATTCGTGATTGTGTTTCCATCCGTCAAAACCCACGACAATCCATCGGCTACGACTTGGCCGTGGAACAGAAGATCCAAGATCGTGTGGCGGTGACCGGCAGCGATGGCCAATTGGCATGCGATCAGGCCGGGCAAATCCACTACGTGTCTTTGTTGGAAAAGCTACTATTGACCAGCATGGTTAAGCTTTGCAACTACGTTCCTGCTGGTGGCGTTTGGCTGAATACTCAGCGTCCAGAGTGGAACGACGCTCAAAACGCATTAGCAGGGAACGGTGCTTCGATTGTTACCGTCTGTTATTTGCGCAAATTCTTGATCACCGTCCGGCAGTTGCTACAGCGAGTATCGGATTCCAAGGTGCATCTATCGGCTGAAGTGGCTAGTTTCATTGAACAGCTAGACGCGATCTTCCAATCCGATTGGCTCTTACGCCAGTCTTTACATTCAGATCAAGCCAGAAGCGTCTTGGTGGATCAGCTACAGCGGGCTGCCGAGCAACACAGGCGGTTGGTGTATTCCGGTTTTTCAGGCAGCTACCAATGTGTTCCTAATTCAACTCTTGAAAGATTACTTGACAGCGCCGAGCAATCCCTGAACGAGACATTGAGATGCAGCCGCCGTTCCGACGGTCTGTTTCATTCTTTCAACTTGCTCGATTTTCAACCTCAATCGATTGGAGTGCAACATCTCGAAGAAATGTTAGAAGGTCAGGTCGCCATCCTTGAGTCGGGACTACTTACTGCCAGTGAGGCCTCGCAGTTGTTGGAGTCGCTCAGGCAGAGTCGGCTGTACCGTGAGGATCAGACAAGCTTTCTGCTTTATCCGGATCGCGAAATGCCTCGATTGCTGGAAAAGAACCACATTAGTCACCAGCGTTGGGAACAGTTGCCGTTCACTGTACAGGCCTTAGCTGGAACTGGACGCGATAGTCTGATACGGTGCGACGTAAATGGCAATTACCATTTTGCAGGAAGTTTGCGCAATGCCGAGGATCTCAAATCAGAAATCAGCAAGCTAGCAGCCAAATCGCATCAGGAAAGGCGATTGTCGGAAGCCGACTGTCGCGAACTTTGCCAGCTTTGGGAAGAGACGTTTCGACATCGACAATTCACCGGTCGTTCCAGCACCTTTTTCGCCTATGAAGGGCTCGGAAGCATCTACTGGCACATGGTATCCAAGCTCGCCCTGGCTGCCGCTAAATGTAGCTTGAAGGCATACGACGAAAAGGATGCTTTCGCAAGCCGATTACTAGAACAGTTCCGGTCGATCAATGCTGGAATTTGGCGTAACAAATCGCCACAACTATACGGTGCTTTCCCAACAGACCCGTATTCTCATACACCCAGGCATGCTGGAGCCCAGCAACCAGGTATGACGGGGCAAGTCAAAGAAGACATTTTGATTCGCTGGCTTGAGATTGGAGTTCGCTGTCGCAATGGGATCATGTCGATAGGTCCCTCATGGTTAGAACCTTCGGAATTTCTGAAGTCGAGTGGCAAGCTTGAATTCATTGATTTGGCGGGTCAGCCGACAAGTCTGCAGCTCCCTTGCGATTCCTTCGGATTTACGATTTGCCAAGTGCCAGTCATTTTGCACAAAGCAACCAACACTCAGACTCATGTTCGAGTTCACTATCATCATGGCGAAATCAGGCAACATCTAGGCGGTCACTTAACCGCAGAGGAATCAGAGCAGATATTTGCTCGATCTGGCCAGATTCAATTGATAGAAGCCTACGTCGAGGTACTGGGCTAATGAATGTTCCTAATGCAGTGAAGTGGACTTGGGCGACGGTCTTTGTATTGTGCTTAGGCGGATGCAGTGACCGTCAGGTCTCACAGCAGAACTCAAGTCAGCGGTCAGACGGTCCAATATCAACCACTGGGTCGGACAAGAAACCGATACTTGTTCAGCTTCTGAAATCGGCAGATGGGAGATGGGGCCTCTTACGTGACGGAAAGCCTTATCGCGTACTTGGTGCGGGCGGTGATGGAAGCCTGGCCTTGTTGGCAGCGTGCGGTGGCAATTCGACTCGGATTTGGGGCGTGGATGGGAACACCGAGCGTCGTTTGGATGAAGCCCACTCCCATAGCCTGACTGCGACTGTTGGCATTTGGTTGGAACATGTGCAAAAGGGATTCGATTATTCCGATCCAGTCGCTACCGCCACTCAGAAGGAAAAAGTGCAAGCTGCGGTTCGTCAGTTCAAATCACATCCGGCGGTATTGATCTGGGGCCTGGGAAATGAGATGGAAGGCTATGAAGGTGGAGAAAATCCAAACGTTTGGAAGCACATCGAGGATCTGGCCAAGGCTGTCAAAGAAATTGACCCTCATCACCCAACGATGAGCGTCGTGGCTGAGATCACACCCGCCAAGGTCAAAGCGATTCACGAATTTTGTCCAAGTCTGGATATCATAGGGATCAACTCCTATGGCGGCTGCACCACATTGCCCCAAAGGTATCGTGAGGCAGGGGGAACAAAACCGTACATGGTAACTGAGTTTGGACCGGTGGGCACCTGGGAAGTTCCGAAGAATAACATTGGTGCCATCGAAGAACCCGATAGTGCCAGCAAGGCCAAAATGTATCGTGCCAGCTACGAGGTCCTCTCAACAGATGCTCAAATGTGTCTGGGTACATACGCTTTTTTATGGGGAAACAAGCAAGAGGGTACCGCTACGTGGTTTGGCATGTTATTGCCAGATGGTCAAAAGACAAATTCTGTCGATGTGATGCACGAGTTATGGAGTACGGCACCTCCCAAGAATCGTTGTCCCGAGATCGTTGAGTTTAAGTTGGATGGCCACAATGAAGTTGCTGCAGGACAGACTGTCACTGTGAGCATGACCGCGCGAGATAACGAAAACGATTCGCTCAAGACCCGATGGACGCTGTCAGGTGAAGCCGATTCGTACGTGACAGGAGGCGACTACCAGGCGGCTCCGCCTATCTATTCAAATGCCATTCGTAAATCAGATTCCAGTGGCTGCCAAGTTCGATTGCCTGACGATCCAGGGCTCTATCGTTTGTATGTGGAGGTAACTGACGGCAAGGGTTCGGCAGCAACCGCCAATCTGCCTATTCGTGTCAAAGAGCCAGTGATAGCCGTGGAGCCGCCTGTTGACCTACCCTATGTGATCTTTGCCGAAGAAGAAGGCGAATCAGGATACACTGCTTCTGGTTGGATGGGCAACAGCGCTGCGATCGCCATGGCGATGGACTCCACTGAACAACCACTGTCTGGTGCAACCTGCCTGAAGTGCCAGTATCAGGCCGCCGCAGGTTGGGCCGGGGTAGCTTGGCAAGATCCTGAGGGAGATTGGGGCCAAAAGCCAGGCGGAAAGAATTTTACAGGAGCCAAGCGCCTGAGGTTTTGGGCAAGAGGAGCAAGTGGAGGCGAGAAAATCAAGTTCGGCTTGGGTTTGATTGGAAGAGATAAGCCCTACTACGATTCGAGCCAAAACGAACTGCCGTTTATTCTTACCGACCAGTGGCAGGAATACAGCATTGACCTAAAAGGCAGCAATCTCCAGCGAATTAAGACGCCATTTCTATGGGTAGTAGAAGCCTCCGGCAAACCGGTCGTATTCTACTTGGATGATGTTGTAGTCGAATAAGGCAACCATACAACAAAAAAACACCAGCGAACCCTTGGTATTGATATGAAACGGCTGAAGATGCGGCCCAGTAGTTGAACAACTGTCCAAGACGTGGCCCTCGGTAGTTCAGGCGGTTGAAATCAATATTCGAATGGGGCTGCGAGCCGTGTTTTCCCAATGGTATTGCCAAATCGGCATCTACCAAGGAATGTAACAGCAGTGAACGACTTCCATGGGGTTCGGAATTTCAGTCATGAAGATACTGGATACCAATTGTCCGTTTGACTTACTTGAAAATCGGACAGTCTTGAAAGTTAGGCGGTGAGACTGATCGTTCAAGGCAACCTAGTTGGTACCTCCATGGGGTCGATCTTTTTGTTCTCCCAGTACCAACCATCTGACCGCTGTTCCAAGATACGTGAGTGACTGCCTGGCGCAAGCGAAGCCCATCGCTCAGGGATGAAGCGCCGGAGCGATGCGGCTCTTTCTTGATAGCGTGGGTCGTCGATCAGATTGTGAAACTCGTTGGGATCATCGACTAAGTGATACATTTCTTCACTGCCATCGGCGTAGTGGATCAGTCGAAACTCTCGATCTCTTACTCCGAAATTTCCTGGGTTGTGCTCGGTAATGGCCGGTGTCTTGCGGGCCAAGTCGGGTTCTCGAATTTGAGCTACCAAGCTGACACCCTGCACTTCTCTAGGAGCTGCGATGCCCGCCAATTCGGCTAGAGTCGGATAAACATCCAGCAGTTCCACGGGCTGATCGCAGTTGCCCGGCTTGATACCGGGCCCGGCAAAGATTAGTGGTACATGCGTGGAGCGTTCCCACAAGGTCGTTTTGCCTGTAATCTCCTTTTCGCCTAAGTGCCAACCGTGGTCGCTCCACAGCACGACGATGGTGTTGTCCGCAAATCGAGACCGCTCCAGGGCTTCAAGGACTCGTGCGATTTGACTGTCCATAAAAGTGATCGAGGCGAGATAAGATCGAACTAAGCTTTTGTGCTGATTTTTTTCAACCAGCCAAGCCAGCGTCGGCTCCGGCAATTTCCAGTGAAGGTACCAACTGAAGGGGGAGCATCCATTCCGCTCGCGATTCTTCATTTTGGGCAGGATCAGAGTTTCTTCGGGGTACAGGTCCCACCATTTCTGAGTAACGTGACAGGGAACGTGCGGTAAGAAGAATCCAACGGCCATAAAAAATGGTTTCTCATCGGACATCTCGCCGATAGTTTTCACGGCCCAGTCTGCGACGATCCAGTCGCCTTTCTCTGAATCTTGATGCGGGAAAACTCCCCAGTCAACCCATGGATTGTTGCCGTTTGGTGTTTCTCCCACCAACTTTGCTTGAGGCATCACACCAGGTCCGCCCTGCGGCCCCCAGTGATCAAACTCGGACTCCGCCTGATTCGAAGATCGATGGCCGTGATGAGAGTGGTAAATTTTCCCTCCACAATATGTCTGGTAGCCAGATCGTCTAAAATGCTGTGGGAGCGTTACCGCATTTCTCAGCGACTCGACCTCGCGAAACCAAGGCCCCAATCCATAGATACCGCTGGTGGATGGTCGAATGCTAGTAATCAGGCTGGTGCGCGATGGATTGCAAAGTGGTGATTGGCAGTGCGCGTTTTGAAAGTTCATTCCCTTGCTGGCTAGGCTGGCTAGAGCTGGTGTTTGCGATTGTGGGTGCCCGCCAAGCGGCTCGATCCAATCATTCAGGTCATCAACTGCGATCATCAGAATGTTGGGACGTTGCGACTGGCGAGCTTGGTCACCGATGGGTTCGGTCTTCTGAATCGGTGCGGCGAGCAAACTGGTTTGCGCTTGGATTTGAATTGGACTAAATCCTATCGCAAAAAAAGCTACCGCAAGAATTCGATACCATGCGTTTTTGATCATCTCTAATCTCCAATGTTTTCTTCGCAAGAATAGATACAGGGCGACACTAGGAGAACGCAAACAGCGGTCTAATCATTGCAGTATCGCGGCTTTTTCGTTTGCCTAACCTTTGCCAAGTAGGCAGATCTCCAGCCTCCAGACTACACCAATCCGGAACCCTGCGACAGCTACCTTGCAATTTGTGCCGCCATGTTAGAGCGATTCACAAGCGTTCACCCCTGTAGACGACCGATGTCGCTGGGCAAATGGTTTTTAGGCACCGGGCTTGTTCGGTACACCCTTGGCGGTGCGTCAAGATGATTGTCAATTAGTACGTCTCTGACTAAACTGTAACAGCAACATGAAACCGGTTGCAAGTCCTAGGAGAAACTCTACCTGAACCTATCGAGGGTTGCGGGCTAGCTAGGGCGAGGCAAGATTTGCGGTAAGCGATACGACTTAAGAAAGTTCACAGAGGTTGGAATCATGTCAGGTAAAGTCTTCAATCACGCAGTTGCCATGCTACTGGGCAGTTGCCTAATAGGGACTTGGACATACGCTCAGGTTACTGTCCCGTCTGGCTATCAACTGGCTTGGCAAGACGATTTTAATGGAACGACCCTGAACACCCAGTTGTGGACGGCAGCCAATACCAACGTCCCTACCAATAATTCGCTTCAGGATTACTTGCCACAGCAGGTCTCGGTCGCTGGAGGAGTTCTCAGTATTACATCGCAAAATATTCCGTCGCGTGGGTTGCCCTATCGCAGCGGACTAATCACCAGCAAGACGTTGCAAAAATACGGACGCTGGGAGATCCGCGCTAATCTGCCTACCACGACGGGTATGTGGCCGGCGATTTGGTTGCTTGCCGATGCTCCATGGCCCAGTCAGGGTGAAATTGACATCATGGAGAACCGTGGCAATGAGCCTACAAAGACAAGCAGCGCCTTTCATTATGGCACCAATCCGCCTTATCAACACTCATTTCTGTTCGCCGAACAAACGACAGTCCGCAACGGTCAACCAGTCAATTATCACAGCGGCTTTCACAATTACGCCGTAGAGTGGGATACCAAGCAGATACGATTTTATGTGGATGATGTCCATTTTTGGACCCTCAGGGATAACGATGTGAACGGATTTCTCACTAACTCGGTCGGCCCCATGCGGTTGATTATCAATACGGCGATTGGAGGGAGTTTTTTGGAGAATCCAAACCAAATAACCGTCTGGCCGCAAATTTTTGAAGTGGACTATGTGCGAGCATACAACCGGTTGGAAACTGGCCCGACCCTGTCTTTTGAAAACGGCGGATTCGAGTCCCAAGGCGGTTCAATGGCGGGCTGGACCACTTTTGGTAACTCAATCAACAACGTCAGTACATCCCAGAATTTTAAGTCAGAGGGAAACACATCTCTCAAACTGTATGGTCAGTTCAATGGCCAGACAAACTATTCAGGAGTCGAGAAGGGATTGACCGTAACACCTGGGCAGCAGTTGACCGCCAGTGCCGATGCGTGGATTTCGGCGGCTGATTCGATAGCTGGAACTGGAAATAGAGTGGAATTGAAAATCGACTATTATCGCTTGGCTTATGGTCAGTTTGGGACAAGCGAATACATCAGTTCCGACCAAATTGTTTTGGCCAGTGGCACTTCTGCAAATAATATTTGGTTACCAGGTCAGGTCGCATCGACAGTCCCCGCCAATGCTGTTGAAGCGCGAGTGGCACTGGTCTTCCGGCAACAATCCAATGCATCAGGTGCAGTTTATGTTGACAATATTCAATTCGCGATTGTTCCAGCGCCTCTTGAAATCAGCGCCAGCCACGTTTTTCATTCAGGCTGGACAGGGCCAGCAACTAGCCAGTGGGACGCTATCGACTACAGCAAGGTACCTGCCGAGCCTGGGCCAGTGCCGGTGACATTGGGAATTGATCAGGTGATCAACACATCGCACGGCATCAATGGAATCGTGCTGGACATTGTCGGATTAGAAGCGGCAGAACAAGCTGATTGGCAGTTCACCTGGAGCCCCCAAGAGGTATTTGATCCGATTCAACACTCAACGGCAAACTGGCTTGCAGCACCGCAAGCTGCCATCACAAAATTTGCAGGTCAAGGCACCAATGGATCGGATCGTTACTTGTTGCAATGGCCAAATGAAACGATCGTCAATCGGTGGCTTCAGATCAGGCTGACGAAAGGCAATCAAACTGTCAAGCGAATCATCGGTCACCTGCGAGGCGAAATGACCGGTGCCAGTGACGGCAAGTTTACAGTTTTGGTAGAGGATATTTTGGCCGTAAGAGCCGATCTTTCACTTCCCAAAACGGCCAGCGGACGAACCGATGTCGACAAGTCAGGGACAGTGCTTGTTCAGGACATCTTGGACACACGCTCCAACCTCAGTAAAGAGCTGACTCAGATAACCATTCCCTGAGCTTGCTCAGGTTGCTCAATTACAGCACTGTTAAGTAAGTGCATAATTACAAAAAAAGACCAGCCGTTGGGCTGGTCTTTATCTGGAAACGGGTCAACCATTCGGGCCAAAATATTCTTCTAGCTATCGCGGCGTCGGCGAGCGCAAAGACCAGCCAGGCCAACCAATGACAATATAGCGCTGCTGGGTTCGGGAACTGGTGCGATCGTAGCGGATCCAAATGGAGCAACTTCGGTGAACCAAACGTTTTCACCTTGAACTTGAAAACCAAACTGAACGTGACGACCAGGACCAGCGGCGGTTGCCAAGCTGATGCTGAAGACGCCAGGGGTCAAAAGGGTTTCAGAGAAGGTGAACGAGCTAAAATCGGGAGCGAAGTCGCGGATGAACGCCTTTGCCGTGTGATTGGCCGTGAAAGTGTTGGACAGGACATTTGCTGAAAACGTAACTGTCGTACCGCTCAGGCTGTCGTCGTCCACTTGCTTGTACAAATTAGCTTCCATCCATTTGTTACCCAATGAGCCGGGTCCGCCAGAGGGAGTGTACCAGAATGGGTCTGGATCACCGATCGTGTTGGGACTTAATGTCACATTGGGACCAGCGAAGCTAGCATTCAGATCGCCCACTCCCCAGCCGCTAGGAAAGACGAAGTCCGCCGCCACCGGCACAGGGCCGGAACGATCGATATTGAACACATTCATAAATCCTAACCAAGGACCTGCAGGGGTGTCTGTGGACACCATTGCGGCGGACGCCTTTCCTGTACTCAGCACGGCAGCGCCAAGTGCCACACCAAGCACCAATAACAAACGAAATCTTGAGGTCATTGTTACCTTCCTTTCGAGAGAACATCGAGACGAGAAATAAACTTCTAGAAACCGGTTTCACAGCGTCAAGTTTTATCGAATGTATGGGGCGTGTCAAGCCTGTAATCTACTATTTTGTGAAATCGACTTCCGTAACGGATAGTTCTTGGTGTAACTCCAACTGTCTTGAAGCCCTTGCCTTATTGAAAAGGCCGTCGGGAAAGACCGTTTCACTGGGCTGATGCAGTGCCTAAATCCAGTAATTTCTCACAAAATTTTCAATTTGCCATCAAAAAACTGCAAAAGGTTCAGTTCTTAAGCATACTGATGGTTCGGGCCCCAGATCCGACCATCAAATTAAAGCGCGACTAACAAGCACCAGAAACCTCTTACGCAATTTTAAGAAACACTAGTTGACAAGAAGCCAAATCCGCATAGACTTGGACGCTGAAAGCGGTTTCACGTCTTGTTTTCAGTAAGATTAATCACTGTTTTTTGAGAAGGGAAAGAAATGAAAAGATCATGGATAGCACTTGCCGCATTGGCGCTGGTGCTGCAACCAGCGTCTCTCGTCAGAGCACAACTAAGTTCGTACAGTCAGAATTTTGAGGGTATGATCCCTGCTGAGAATGTTATTCCGAACACCCTTTCCAATGACGGTTGGCTGGTCGGTGCGAATGTTTTTCAGCCGGACGGCACAACATTTCTTTACAATTATTTTGCCTTCCCTGCGCCCAACGGTGGCTCAGCGTTCTCGGGCGTTGTCACTGGTGAAGGTGGTCCCGATCAGGGCAACAACCAGTTGAGCGTTTACAATGACTACAACAATGCTGGCAGCCATGATGCTGGACATCGCATTGAGGCCATCGTGTTTCGTGACATGGGTAACATTTCGGCTGCGGACGTCGGCAAGACCTATCAGTTCAGCTTTGATGTTAAGCAGGGGAATATCGGAGGTGCCCCCGCCTCGACCGCGACTGCGTTTATCAAAGTTCTAAACCCTTCAGCAGGATTTTCCCAGGTTGCCATCGATTCCGCGAACACAACTGCGGTTGGTGCCAACTGGGCAGGTGATGTACTGAGCTTAACGGTTCAGCCAGGCTGGGAAGGCAATTTGATTCAGATCGGATTTACGAATACAGCCAGTAACTACCAGCCAGCAGGTGTGTTCTACGATAACGTGAACTTCAGCGCTCAAGCAACTGCGCCCTCACTAGTTTCAGCTCGCCCGTACCACGATTCGTTCCCAGGGCCTGATGGACCAGCCAAGGTGGATACTTCCGTAAGCATGATTCTGCGCGGTCCAGCCGTTCAATCCGCAACGCTAAGCAATGTCATTAGCAGCACTCAAGGCATCAACGGTGTAGTCCTAGATTTCGACCAGCTAAACGCGCTGGGCGATATCAGTCTTGAGTACAAGATGAGTCCACCTAATGTGTTTGCCGATCCGATCACTTCTTGGCCAGATGCTCCGCCGCCAGCATCCACAGAGCTGCTAGCTGATGCCGGAGATGCCGGAAGTGACCGTGTGCTGATCAAGTGGACCAGTGGAAGCATCGCCAATCGATACCTGTGCATTAAAGTCATTTATGCAGGCAGCACCATTGCCGAGCTGTATCTGGGACACCTGCGAGGCGAGATGACGGGCGATAGCGGAGGCAAATTCACCGTTCTGGTTGGAGACATCTTGGCTGTGCGAACCGATCTAACGCAGGCAAAAACTGCTAGCGGTCGAAC
>JBIIJD010000049.1:0-43135 GCA_044234105.1 Aureliella sp.
GATGCAAAGGATATGGATAGTCGGCTCAGCGCTCCATCGCGTCAATTTTACGCTTTGAGCCTTTGCATCTAGACTGCAATTCCCAGATTGTGGGTTCGCTGGTATTTTTTTATTGTCCGTTTGCCTAACGTTAAAGCTCAAGCCTTGGAACCTTTGGGAATGGGTGGTATGGGCGGCGGCATGGGAGTTATGGTCGACGCCAATGATGGCAATGCTGCGAGTAGAAGTCGGTGATAAACTTTTTTGGGCGTACCTCCTAATTTTTCCTAAGACACCCGTCGGTTGCCGGGAAAACCGGATGCTAACGCACTCCGGCTGATGATAAGCTAGATGGCTTATTCGCGAACGGTTCGCTACGACAAAGTTTCTCTGGTCGTCGCGGGGCTTAGCCCGATGGCGTCTGCTATCAAAAAATCAACTTTACCGGAATTCACGTCGTAGACGCCGCCCACCACTGCAACTCGACCTTCATCGACCAGCTTCCGAATGGTCTGGCTGGTATGCGCGATGCTTTGTACCGAGTGGATTACGTTACGACGAGCAACATCTTCAATGAATTCGTTTCGGCCAGCGTCGTTTGCCTGGTCGATCTGTTGCAGCACAGGTAAGCGAATCGAAGGATGGATCTCCTCAAGGATGGAATCCAGGTGCTGGCAGCCAGTGGCTTCTGCTCCGGTTTTTCCGGCTTCGGCTAGTTTCACCGCTGCATGAACTGCCCCACATTTGGTATGCCCCAGCACTAAGATCAATTTTGATCCAACTACCGCCGTTGCGTATTCCAAGCTGCCCAAAATTTTCGGACTGACAACATTACCTGCCACTCGAGCGGTAAAGACATCGCCCACCCCTAAGTCAAGTATGGTCTCGACTGGGGCTCGTGAATCGATACAGCTTAGCACAGCAGCAAATGGATGCTGTCCAGCCGAAGTTGCTTGCACCTGTCGCCCCAAGTCACGTGACAATCGTCGATCGCTACAGAAGCGATCGTTGCCTTCCTGAAGTATCCTTAGGGCCTCGCGGGGAGTCATTCGTTCCTGCACTTCGCGACTGGTAAAGTCGACAAACTGAATGACATTGCTAATGGAGTACTTTTCTCTGAAACCTCGTAAGCTGACCTTCAGTTGATGTTTATCTGATTTTTTTGCAAAGTTGCGGATCATCGCTAGAATGTCTGGATCAATATAATCCGAATTTTTTGCATCGATCAGGACGTGCGTGCCTGGCGGTGCCTCACGTAGAGCTTGCTCGATGACTGGGCGATTCAGAAAGCTGACCTGTTCGGCAAGCTCGATATGCAAAATGTCTCCACCAATGTGCTTTTCTACGACTCGACGAAGCGGTCTACGGAGATTGCTGTTTAAGATGAAGCCAACGGCAAAGGCTAACCCCACAACCACTCCTATCAAAAGATCGGACAATAGAATGGCAGCTATGGTCACCATAAATGGAATCCATTGATAGCGGCCTCCCTGCCACATGTTGGCGAATACCTGCGGCCTAGCCAACCAACAACCCGTAGCGATCAAGACAGCGGCTAGAACAGACAGGGGAATATGGTTAAATACAAATGGAAAGATCGTGGCTGCGGCCAGTAGGATCACTCCATGCAGCATCGCACACAATTTGGTGCGGGAGCCGGCCTGTAAACATACTGCACTACGTTCGATGGCTGCGCTCATTGGAATCCCGCCTACCAACCCGCACAGCATATTTCCTGTTCCAACAGCAATCAATTCTCGATTGGCAGGGCTGGGACGATCGCTTTGATCCAGCCGGTCGGTGGCTGATAGGTTGAGCAATGTCTCCAGCGACGAGATGATTGAGATGACACCAGCAGTCAGGAAAACCAGCGGATTGTTCCACTGCGAAAAATCTGGCCAGCGCAGTAGAGACGACCAACCGGTTTGTGCGTCCCAGACTGGCAATTGGATCAAGTGCTTTCCGTCGATTACCAGACTGCCTTCTAGCCGATTTACTATGAGACTCATCAATGTGCCTGAAACAACTGCGATCAACATGGCTGGTATTGGAATCCTGCCTGGCACAACCCAAAATCGAAGTCCCCATAACACCACCAGCGTGACGACTCCCACAAGCGCTGCCCCCCAGTGAATTTCTCCATTAGCCAGAGTCCATAACTCGGTAAACGTGTTGTAGCGATCTGGTTGCAGAAATGCCATGTCCCCTTCTGGATCGGTGTCATGCCCCAACAGGTGCGGAATCTGTTTGAAAATCAGAATGATACCAATGGCGGCCAACAGAGCTTCCAAAACGCTGGACGGAAAGAAGCTAGACAACCAGCCGAATTTTAGCACGCCAAAGAAGATCTGAAGGAGACCTGCCAGCACCAACGCTAGAAGAAAGGCCTCGAAAGAGTTCAGACTACCCAGCAGAGTCGCAACGGTCAGGGTCAATCCTGCTGAGGGACCAGTGATACTGGTGGGGGAACCACTAAGCCACCCAACCACTAACCCACCGATGATTCCGGCCAGAATGCCCGATTCGGGCGGAGCACCGGATAGCGAGGCGATGCCCATTCCCATGGGGATGGCAACACAAGCAACAACAACCGCCGCCCAAAATTCACCGATCATGCCCGTCATTAAAGGCAGATTGGGGTCTGGTCTAAGCTCAGCAACCGACTGCGACACAGGACTAGTGATTTCGTTGACTTCTATCTGGCTCATCTAACGCCCTTCAACTCGGAAGTAGAGATATGGTTTATGGTCCCAGTATTTAGAAACTCAACGATACCGGTCTTCGGTTCGTAAATCGCTCCAACTAATTGAATGTTACCGTTACGGACCCACTGCTCAATGGCCTCACTTTCTTTGATCAACTGCTGGACGGTGTTGGAAATGTGTTTTAGGGTCAAGTCCTTGAGGAATCGCTGCTGACTCTCTTCGGTCCACTGATCAAACTGGGTTGCTTGCGAACGGTCGATGGAGTCGGCGATTCGCTCAAGAACTTCCTCAAGGTGTTCACAGCCAGCGATCTGGGCAAGGTTTTCAGGCGAGCAGGCGTTCTTTATTGCCAAGGCAAGCAGGTCTTGGTCAACATGCGCCAACACCACTACCAGCCTGGCACCTCCAAACGATACGGCGTATTCAATACCCCCTAGTGACCTTGTGCCAACAGCAACTCCAGGGACACGAACCACATAGGCATCACCAAGCCCCAGGTCAAACAGCAATTCAACTGGCGTCTGAGAATCAATACCGGTGACGATCGCGGCGATCGCTTTAGACCCCAGAGGTGGAGCGATATTGCGAAGTAGTGCCCGGTCCAGCGGATGTCCCTCGACATACCGCCGATTACCATGGATCAAGACTTGCTTGACTTGGTCAGGCGAAAGCTTTTCACGCGACTCAAGCGACGAAAAATCGACGCTATCAAAAGTATCGAGAAAATTGTATCTGGATTTGAACCCCACCAATTGAACCTGGATTCGATGTACGGGTGCAACCTTGTCGCGGAACTCACGGATCAAACTAAGGACGTCTGGGTCGATATAATCGGTTCTCCTGGCATCCAGCAGTAATCGCCCACCACTTGGGACTTCACGAAGAGCGTTGTCTAGCGAGGCTCGATTCAGGAAACTGACCTGATTTCCCAGTTCGATATGCATCAAATCACCGTCGATGTGTTTTTCATGAATTCTTCTTACCGGCCGCCGCAGGTTGCTGTTCAAGATAAAAAGGAGGCTCAGAATCAGTCCGATGCAGATGCCAACTAGAAGGTCCGTTAGAACGATCGCAACCAAAGTAAACAGGAACGGCATCAATTGATACCTGCCTTCACTCCACATCTGCTTGAACAGCGCTGGGCTGGCTAGCTTGTACCCTGTCAGTAGCAGTATCGCTGCCAAACAAGATAGCGGGATCATCTGCAGAACCTGAGGGATCAATAATACGCAGCCCAATAGCAGTATCCCATGAAACAGTCCGGACAACTTGGTCTCGGCACCTGCATTCACATTCACCGAACCACGAATAATCACGCTGGTCACCGGGATACCGCCCAACATTCCGGCCGCCATGTTGCCTAACCCCTGCGCAAACAGTTCGCGGTTGGGTGGCGAGGAACGTTGCTTCTTGTCCAGTTTGTCGACTGCATCAAGATTCAACAGCGTTTCTAGCGATGCCACCACAGCGATCGTGACGGCACCTACATAAACGGACATGTTTGTAAGTTGAGTGAAGTCAGGCCGCTTGAGCATTCCGAAAAACTGACTCACACTGTCGGCTCGAGGGACATCCACCAACTGCTGAGGTGTGATCACCCAGTTACCACCGAACTTCACAAGAAACCAGCCAAGCACGGATCCAAGAACAACAACTAGCAGCGGGGCCGGAACCAGCGACTTTTTTAACTCGGGAATCTTGTCCCACGCGATCAAAAAGGCCAGCGAAAACAGTCCAACCGCGATCGCTCCCAATTGAAAACCTTCCTCATGCCGAATCAAATCGCCCATCGCTCGATAAAAACTAACGATAATATCTCCTACTGGATGCGAGAAATCTTCCACTGAATGCGGGTGTTTCTCGTAATCTTCCAGGGCTTCAGCATGGCCGAATTCCAACCCCATATCCTTTGAGTAACCAAATAAAAGAGGAAACTGTTTGAAGAGGAGGATGACGCCGATTGCTGCCAAAAGACCTTTGATGACGCTGGACGGAAAAAAAGCTGACAATGCCCCGGCTTTTAGCAGGCCAAAGCCAATCTGGATTACGCCCGCGAGCACGACGGCAGTCAGAAATGTCTCGTAAGAGCCCAGTCCCGAAATCTGAGCGGCTACGATCGCGGTCAAGCCGGCTGCCGGGCCTGAAACGCTGGTGGCCGAACCGCTGGCTAGCCCGATGACCATTCCGCCAACAATGCCTGAGATCAAACCCGCAATGGGATCTGCATCCGAGGCGATCGCAATTCCCAAACACAAAGGCAGCGCCACGAGAAAAACGATGGTACCAGCCAAAAGGTCTTTGGCCAGAACAGAAGGGCTGAAGTTAAATTCCTGTTTTATGCCAAGCATGCAGTTTTCCCAACAAGCAATGTCGTATCGGTGCAATCAGTTGAGGGACTCGTTCAGCAAGCAACCAGAATCTGTGATCGTGAACTCGGCCTATTAAAGCCGTCTTGACCAATTGAAATCGCTGATTGCAAAAGATGTCGTGTAGGCTCTACCGCAGGTGGGCTCAGGGCCGTTTCCCGCATTAGATTCGATGCGCAGCACGAGAAGAGGCTCTCAACAGCGTCTGGGTCGAAGATAGGCGTCGCAGTTGATCGAGCTGACGCCGTGTATCCACCGAAAGTTTTCGGAGCCGTTGCATCTTTCTACGACTATGCGCTGACCGGTGTTGAAACGCTGAAGGATTGATTGCCGCCGACCAGTTCCTGCATGACGTGCAAACTCTTCTTTTTCAGAAGATGAACTCCGGTTCTCTGACTCCTCGCTCATGGACTCCACAAGCTCTTCATACGCGACTGCAGGCAACAGGCCACCCAAAGGCAGCAATTGCGCAAGCAGCAGCGGCGAACACGCCATGGCGTTGAACACCAAGCATTGTCCACACAATAGGCAGCGGAGTGTCTTGGATATGTTCAGCAATGGATCGACCATTCTTCACATACGATGGCGGAGGGATCTTCGGAGGCACCCGTCAAAAATCATAGGCGGACCCGTGTTCAGCATTCGTTATAGACTAAAACAAACCTACCCTGGAGTCAATGCTGGTACTTCGGCATCCCGAGAAACCTGAAAGCCAGACATTGCGACTCGGGTACAACGCGACACTTGATTGTCAAACGATGTTGACATGAAGAAACCTTAATATTTGCTGTTCAAGTGGCTGCGGCCTAAATCAAATTTGCGGCTGTGCATCGTCCAGCAACGCCAACATGGATTGGCTCAGCAATTGGTCAATGGTGGGTTCGCACCAGGCAACACCAACTTCGTAACCGCCTTGCGGATATGCTTCGCTTGTTGGGATATACCACGGCCCACCATCGCCGTATGCGGCACAAGCGACAAAACGTTGTGGAGCAGAAACCTGAGCCCGCAGTTGGTATTCGACAAAGCACTCAGATGGTAGGTGCAACATCGAAATGTCATTCAGATGCAGGCCCGACAGGAGAATTGGTACTCCCGAAGCATAGCGGCGCAGCCAACTGAGAATAAAGGCCGAACGACTGCGATCGGTTAGACCCTTACTGGCATCAGCGACGGCTTTTTCGAGTTCCGCTTCCTGCCACTGGGCTCGCGGTGGAGGAAGAAACTCTTGAGTGTTCCAACGGATCGTTTGTATGGGCTGCGGCTGTGCATCCTGTTCCGCCTGCACCATAGTTTCGTAGATTCGACCCGCTAAGACCGATCGCATGACTTCTGAAGCGTTGTTGTATCTGCCCGCTCCAATATTGCCTCCACAACCGTTAAAGTAGATATGAGTACACTGAGGTTGATCCATCTGCCTGCGCTTCCTAGCCAACCCACAAAAGTCAGAGCTAACACCGCCGCGCCCGTAGTAGCTCATCGGGTGGCAAGCATAATAATGGCATGCGGCCACGCGAGAGCGCTGGCTGTAAAAGTAGATGGACTTTAAATAGGGATCGATCAGACCTTCTGGCAGACACTGATGCACGGGGTCTCGCGAACTGCTGCCACGCATCGAAGCGACTCGACCAGTCAAGTTCTCCATGCGACGATTACTGGCTACTTGATTGACTGCGGATTGCCCGTAGCCGACATGCGTAAGCGGCACCGCCTTGGGGATAGCTTGCTGCACCGCCGCGCGTCCAGCATCCAAGCAACGATGAAAAAAATCGACATCGAACATCGGTGGCAGGTCGGCATGGCGCGCTACGATCGCCTGAGCATCCAGGCAGACAAACGGAGCATCGTGCTGATGAACGCACTGTACAGCCACTCGATCAAGCGACGTACCAGCGGCCTGAGCAAGCGATTGGCACCACTGGCGATGAGCATCATTGAGCAGCCCTGTCCAGTCAACCGAGCAGATGACCAGCGGATCACCTGCCCCGAGCAAGACGAAACCAATGGCTTCTAAGGGATCTTCAATTACCTTGGCTGGCTGTATCCATCCGCCACACAGCGAGTGCCCCAGTGGAGGCGTGACGTCAAAACGGAATGGGGCGATCTGCAAAGAGGGCTGACTGCCAGACGATTCCTGCTGCGCATTGGCCGACTGACTTGACAATAGAACACCGGTAGTGACTCCAGCGGTTTGAACAAAGCTGCGACGTTTGATAGCTGCCATCACGTGTCCCCTCGATTGTTAATGCAAAAGCTGATTGAGTAAACTACAAGAATTGTAACCACTCAAGGATCATACGTGCCAATCTAAGCACTTAAGCAAGAGTTTTTGGCGATAATCAGCCGTTTAGGCGTTTGCCGTGGCTGGTATAATCATCGAAAACTTTATCGTAACAGTTCACACAGGTTTGTAGGGTGGGACAAGCGGGGCCAATAAAAAATAGAATTGTACTTTCACGTTTGTCTATGGATGACAAGCCCTTCTCCACAAAAATCCCTTGGCCCCGCGCCGGCCCACCTCAAGGCGTGAACGGTTACACTTTTTTTGGGTGCTTACGTTTGTTCCTGAAGAACTCTACCAACCAAAATAGGGCCTGATGCTTAGCAATCTAGAATCGCGACCATGGCAGTTAATTGTGACTAACTGTCTCAAGTGGCTTTGGGCCAGCGTGCTGTTGGGCATCATTGTGGGCACCGCTGTCGCGTTTTTTCTTTGGTCGCTGGATCATGTTACGCAGTTGCAGTGGCGGCACGGTTGGCTCCTGTTCTTGTTGCCTTTGGCAGGGCTCTTGTCGGGTGGAATCTACCATCGCTGGGGACAGGTGGCTGAAGGTGGTACCAGCGTTATCGTGCAACAAATTCGTAATCCAAGCAGCGGCGTACCGGCTATGATGGCCCCTTTAGTACTGGTGGGGACCTTGATCACGCATCTGTTTGGTGGTTCAGCCGGTCGCGAGGGAACGGCGGTGCAGATGGGCGGTAGTCTAGCCAGTTGGCTTGGCGGTTGGTTACGAATAAGTGGGTTGGAATTGTCAGTTCTGTTGCGCTGTGGAATGGCGGCTGGATTTGGTGCCGTTTTTGGAACGCCTTTGGCCAGTGTGTTGTTTGCTTTGGAGGTGGTAAGTGTCAGAGGCATGTCATCACTGTGGGTACTTCCCATTCTGGTTTCAGCACTGACCGCCGATCAGATCGCTACTCTGTGGCAGATCCATCATACTGCCTATCACCTGATCTGGATGTTGCCATCAGAAGATGGTGTTACCCAGTTACAGATGCCTGCGATGGAATTAGGATTGTGGCTGAAGGTGGCGGTCGCAGCGCTGGTCATGGGTTTGGTTGGTCGAGCCTTCATACTGGCATTGGTTGCCGTCAAGGCGCTAATGGCGCGCTGGATAGCTAGGTCATGGCTGCGGCCTGTGGCAGGCGGATGCTTGGTGATCGGCCTGTTTGGGCTTGTCGGCTCACGCGACTATCTGGGACTGGGCGTATCGCCTCCACCAGGCGATCCACTGGCGGTGTGTATCGAATCCTGTTTCCGAGAGGGCGGGGCACAATGGTACCACTGGGCTGGCAAATTGGTATTCACGGCGCTGACCGTGGGAAGTGGCTTCAAGGGCGGTGAGGTCACGCCGCTGTTTTTCATCGGGGCAGCCCTGGGCAAAGCGCTGGCGGTGTTTTTAGCGGCTCCAGTAAATCTACTGGCTAGCGTTGGATTTGCGGCAGTTTTTGCGGCCGCTTCCAAGACTCCACTGGCCAGCACGGTTATGGCCATCGAGCTTTTTGCGATTTCCTGCCCAGGATGGCTGTCCTCAGGCTTCTGGGTCTATGCGGCCACGGCCTGTTTCCTGGCTAGTTTTTCAAGCGGTAAAAATTCGATTTACGGCAGGGGTCGCTAGTTTGATTCTAACGGTTGGAGTGTTGCAAACCCCCTGCCGATCAGCTTGCCTTGGTGTAGAATTTGCCTTCCATCGCTCATAGGTTTGATGGATATTTGAAAAAAAATTCAGTTTGCTTGCGGACTAGTCCCACAACGGTTTCATTGGGATCAGACCAAAATATTGTGGGAGAGAGCCCTATTGATGGTTGGTTTAGACGACATTGTGATCTCAGGTATCGGCTGTGTCACACCCATAGGCATTGGTCGCGAGGCGCTGCGGCAAAGCCTGCTGGGCGGTCGAAGCGGAACGCGTGTCGTCTTTCATGCCAGTTCCACTGGTCGGGTGCTGTACGGAGCACCTATCGAGAATTTTGATGGCAAGGACTACGTCACACCGCGCAAAGCACTGAAACTGATGGGGCGCGACGTGCAACTTTCCTACGCAGCAGCTCATCTTGCCTGGGAGGATGCCGGACTGAGCGATAGTACGATCGATCCGAACCGAGTAGGAGTTGTTTTTGGCTCCGAGATCATACCTACCGAAGTAGAAGAGGTCATTTCTGTGGTACGCAGTTGTTCAACTGGGCCCGATATGGATTCTAGTCGCTGGGGCAGTGAGTTCTCCAAGGGTATTTTTCCGCTTTGGATGCTTCGGTATCTGCCCAACATGCCGCCTTGCCACGTGGCCATCGCGATCGACGCACGCGGCCCAAACAACACGATTGCCATGGAAGAGGTCAGTGGGCTATTAGCGCTTAGCGAGGCTATTGGCATCATGCAGCGAGGCGATGCCGATATGATGGTGGTGGGTGCCATTGGTTCACGGGTTACTCCGACAAGATTGGCCTTTCGCATGCCTGGACTTTTTTTGGAGACTGAATCACCTCTTGAACCGGACACAAATCACTGTCGCCCGTTTGAGATGCGTCGCGGAGGCATTGTGCCATCAGAGGCGGCCGTAGTACTGATCGTCGAGCGGCGGAGGAGCGCAGTTGCTCGCAAGGCTCGCATCTATGGGCAGGTGCGCAGCGTGGTCAGCCGATTTGGCAGGCCGCGGCAACATCTTACTGGTAGCAGTGTGGCGATCGCTCAGGCTGCTACTGCGGCCATGCGACTGGCAGGCGTCTGCGCTGAAGACCTGGCTTGCGTCAGCGCTCAGGGCTATTCACAGTCGGCGTTGGATCAGACCGAAGCAGTAGCCATTTCTCAGTTCGCCCCCAACACACCGGTGTCGGCTTACTCAAGCTACCTTGGCACGGCTGGTGCCGCTAGCAGTCTGCTGCAATTAGCCTCGGCGATCCTGGCAACTTCCTCCGGGCAGGTGTTGCCCATTGCCGGTTTTTCGCAGGCAGATCCTGCCTGCCCGGTGCAGGTTTGCCAACAAAAACAGGCGACACAGCAGAGAGTCCTGCTGCAGTTGGGCTTTACCTATCACGGCGCTGCAGCAGCGACCATAGTCGAGTGTTAGTCTGCAAACGTTATGATTGATTTTATCAGGTTGTTTTCTAGCGAGCCGTCGCAGTGCAGCTATCTACCTGATCAGACGTCGCGGTTACCGATGAATCTGCCGTCTCGAGCACTGGAGCCAATGGATTTCGATCGATTGATGGAGTCCGGTTATCGCCGTAGCGGTGCCTTCTACTACAACACACAGTGTCCCCATTGCCAGGCTTGCCAGCCCATTCGACTGGAAGTGGCCAAGTTTTGTCCCAATCGATCACAGCGACGAGCGATCGCGAAATCTTCCCACTTGCGCTTCGAGCTCTGCCAACCAAGCATCGACCAGCCACGAGTCGATCTATTTAACCTGCATCGCCAACAACGCGGACTCGCCAAAGACGACAGCCCGATATCGGCACAGGATTATGCTGCGTTTCTACTGCCAGTTCACAATGGTTCGTTGGAACTGAGCGTGTGGATGGCCGAGCGATTGATTGCCGTTTCGATCACCGATGTCGGCTTGCAGTGCCTATCGGCTGTCTATTGTTTCTTTGATCCTAATTATTCGAACTTTAGCTTGGGCACCTTGTGTGTTCTCAAGCAGATCGAATTGGCTCAGCTAAATCATCTTCGGTGGCTTTATCTGGGATACTACGTGGCTGCCAACGCTCATCTGTCCTATAAGTCGAACTTCCGCCCTCACCAAATGCGGATCGACGGCCAGTGGCAAGACGGGGAAGACTCGGGAAGCACTCAATAGACGGTGTGGCTGTTACTACGCAGAAACCTGTAGCCACTGAGTTCACCGAGCCCAAAGAGGATTTGTCGGTTATCCCCCTCCGTGCTCTCAGAGGACTCTGTAGCTATGAACTGTTGATGATGGGCCCTAAGTACCCCTCTTCGCCTTTAGGCGGATACTATGGCGGGCAGGTCGGCTGAAATCTTCGATGCTTCGTAGACAAGGTAGCCATAATTGATTATTGTGTTCGATTCTAATGTCTACCTACAGACCAACAACCATACTCTCACTTTAGAAATGCCTGTTCATGAAGTGGACGCCAGCCGTCATCGAGCGAAAGCATGTCTGGGATCAAGGGCTATTTACGCTAACGATTCGCGCGCCACATGTGGAATCGTTTAAGCCGGGGCAGTTTTTGCAGCTTGGCTATGATTTACCAGATGGGCATTTGCACCGTCCCTACAGCGTGGCCTCACCGCCGGGTGAACTGCTGGAGTTCTTCATCGTCATGGTCGAGGACGGTAGGTTGACGCCGCTTTTATGGAAGGCTCAAGAAGGCGACGCGATTGACGTGAGCATGAGAGCTGCGGGCAGCTTTACGCTGGACCATTGTCCTCAGGCGAGTACGCTTTGGCTGGTTGGAACTGGAACCGGCTTGGCTCCCTATATCGCCATGCTACGCACACCCGAGCCATGGTTGCGCTACCAGTCCATCGTCTTGGTACACGGGGTTAGGCACGCGAGGGATTTGGCCTATCAAAAAGAGATCGCTGGGCATCAAGAACGATCCGATGGTCGCTTTCGCTATGTGCCGGTAGTTTCGCGCGAAGCGTGCCCAGAAGGACTGTCGGGTCGTATTACCACCTGTATCGAAAACCGTTCACTCGAAGAGCGTTGCGGCATCGAGTTCTCAAAAGACTGCGCTATCATGCTGTGCGGCAACCCGGACATGCTGGACGATTGCGAAGCACTTTTGGGCGCTCGAGGCATCACCAAGAATAAGAAGAAGGAGCCTGGGCAGATTGTCATCGAAAGATACTGGTAGCATGCCGGGTTTTCGAATTACAATGGATTGGTGAGCGTGAATTGTAAGGTGACGTCCATTAGGTGGCTGCTGACCGTGTCGATTAAATTCTCTAGCTTTCGCAAATGCTTAAATACTGCCTGCTGGCTTTGGCTTGTCTATTTAGGGTCCGGATGGGCTCATGCGGATCAGCCAGTTGCCGGCTCGGAGTTGACAGATTTTGATCAGGCCAATGCCATTCTGACTCGTTTTTGTTCGGGCTGTCATCATGATGGCAACGCTGAAGGTGATTTTTCGGTTAGTTCGTACGAAAGCCTTCTGGCGGTGACTTCGCAGGGCAAGCCTCGCATCGTTCCAGGCAAGCCGGACCAAAGTTTGATTTTTCAGGTGTTGACTGGCCATGCTGAACCCGCCATGCCGCCGTCAGACGAACCGCAATTGAACGCCAGCCAGATCGCGGTGATCGAGAAGTGGATCGCTCAGGGTGCCAATTTATCTTCCGATCCATCGCCAAAAATGTCGCATGGCAGTCAATTGCCCAAGCTGAGCTCGGCACAGGCCAAAGATCATTTGATAACAGCCGGCACTGCAATCAACGATCAACTGTTGGCTCTGGGGCGCATGGGCCAAGTTCAGTTGGTCAATCCGACCGACGGCCAGATGATTCATTCGATTGATGGGCTGCCCGGCAAGGTGACCGCATTGCGACTATCAGCCGACGGGCAAACGCTGATCGTGGGTACCGGCCATGTGGGCCAATCTGGCCAGGTGATTTTGGTTCGAGTGTCGGACTGGAAGGTCCAATCTACCTACTCGGGGCACACCGATGCTGTCTACGGGGCGAGCATCAGCAATGACGGTCGGTGGCTGGCTGCGGGCAGCTATGATCGTACGGTAATCGTCTGGGATCTTTCTACAGGACAACAATCGCTGCAACTGACAGGACACAATGGGGCTGTCTACGATCTGGATTTTCATCCGTCAAGCCAAGCACTTGCGACGGCAAGCGCGGATCAAACGATCAAGCTTTGGCACATCCCTTCAGGTCGCCTGCTGGATACACTGGGGCAGCCCGAAGGCGAAATGCGCTGTGTTCGCTTCTCGAGGGATGGGCAATCACTGGTTGCAGGAAGCGGGGATCGGCGCATTCGACTATGGAATATCTTGTCGGTGCAGCAGCCTTCAATCAGTCCACTGTTGTTTTCCACCTTTGCTCATGAAGACGACGTGTTGGCTCTAGCGCCAATTGGCAATGACCTGCTGGTCTCTGCATCTATTGATCGAAAGATTAAGCTCTGGTCGTTCAGCGATTTACGGCCCCTTGGCGAATTGGCGTCCACCAAGCAGCCGCCCGTTGCGATTTGCGCAAGCACCGCTGGCCCCCTTACCGTTGTACAACTAAAAGGAGCCCCAGTTCACATCCCGCGCGGCAAATTAGATGAATTGTCTGCCGAAAACAAGCGATTCAATCTTCAGAAGGCACAGGCCGATGCATCAGTTCAGGCAAGCTCGCTGGCGACTAACGATCGGCCGGACGGTCTCGCGGCAATTCAACCGTTGGACGAAGCGGAGCCCAACGATCCATCTGTTACAGCGCAAGCGATTCAACTGCCTGCCGTGGTGCGAGGCCGCATCGATGTGAATCCTGATGCTCAGGCGACCGAGGACGTGGATATTTTTAGCGCATGGATGAAGGCGGGACAAACTTGGCTAGTTGAGATTCAGGCAGCCAGCACTCAGTCGCCGCTAGACAGTCTGGTAGATGTGCTGGATGCTCAGGGCAAGCCTGTTCTACAAACTCGACTACAAGCCTTGCAGGAATCTTACTTTACCTTTCGAGGAAAAGACAGCACCACAAGTGACGACTTCCGACTGCACAAATGGGAGGACATGGAGCTGGATGAGTATCTGTATGCCAGCGGCGAGGTGACTCGATTATGGCTCTATCCACGCGGTCCGGATTCTGGTTTCAAAGTCTATCCCGGCGTCGGTTCGCGTCACACTTTTTTTGGCACAACTCCAATCGCTCATGCTCTTAGCGAACCGGCCTACGTGGTGCGCCCTCTTGAAGTCAATGAACAACCGCTGCCAAATGGTTTGCCGATTTTTCCGATCTACTATCAGAATGACGATGATCCGCGTAGAGTAGCGGGGGCTGATTCTTACCTGTCCTTTACCGCGCCGACAGATGGTCGGTATTTGATTCGAGTGCGGGATGCTCGCGGTTTCTACGGCGCTGATTTCAATTATCAGTTGACTGTGCGCCAACCCAATCCAAGCTATCGGCTGAAGTTCAACAATCTGAAGTTGTCTGTCCCACACGGCGGCGGTCGAGAGTGGTCGGTCAACGTCGATCGATTGGATGGATTTTCAGAAGCGATCAAGATCCAGTTGCATGGCCTACCTTCAGATTGGCAGGCTACCAATCCAGTTGTCATCCAGGCTGGACAGCAATCAGCCTTGGGGACGATCTACTGCCCAGCGTCGGCTCAGCCGCTGGCAAGCCCAACGACTATTCTCCTAACCGCCACGCCAGTCCAGAACGCAGCGACTATGCCCGCTGACGCAACGCAGTCGCCATCTGGTCTGCCAGGCGAACTGGCCGATAAGATCGAACTGACCAGTGAAGAACTGAAAGAAATCACTGTAGCTTTGGTGCAGCCAAGCGATCCAACAAAAGTTGTGCAGCAGTTATCCGCTAGGCCAGGTGAAACTGTATCTGCGTTACTGCGTGTCGATCGACGTGGACACGAAGGCTTGGTTAGCCTCGGGAAGGATGATGCCGGTCGCAACTTGCCGCACGGTGCGTTTGTCGACAACGTAGGGCTAAACGGACTGCTGATCACCGAGCAGCAGTCGGAGCGAGAAATCTTTATCACTCTAGCTCCCAAGGTTCAGCCGGGGCAATATCAATTTCATTTCAAATCCGAAACGCAGGGCAATCCAACCAGCCAGCCCATCTCGTTGGAAGTTTTGCCGTAAGACGACCGTCCAGCACTTGTGCCGCTAGTCACCGCTTAGCTCCGGAAAGACCTCGTCACTGAGATTCTGCCGACCCACTAGGCTTTTGGTACGAGCAACAAAATCAAACTTGAAATTGGCTACCTGTTGTTCGGTGATCTGAAGTTGCTGTGCTACCTCCTTGTTTGAAAGGCCCACGACAAACAACAGTTCGATGCACTGGAGTTTCACCCAGTCACCACGAGACTTCCATTTATCGATCTGATCTTGTAGAGCGGACACAAGATATTGCTCTTCGATCGCGCGGCGTTCTCCGCTGCGAACGATGGCACTGGCAGGTCGAGCATCGCTGGAGGCGATCTGCCAAGCAGATGATCCCGTCTTGGAATTGCCACTTAGCGAAATCGTAGGCCGTCGCCCCTCGCGTCTCAATTGATCCGTCAGCTTGTACGCACAGATTGAAAACAGATAGCTTTCCAAGGATCGTGCCGCATCGTAATTTGGCAAACTGTTCAAAAATCCAATAAACGTCTCTTGAACGATGTCCTCGCTGGCTGAAGTATTGCGAAGCCTGGCTTCGACGTACGCCAGCAGACGACCTTCGTATCTGGCAATCAATTCCTCCCACGCTTGCGGTTGACCGTCGCGAATTCGCTGCACCAGAATCTGATCGGCATCAATTTCGGTCATGGTTTGGAATTGTCAAGTTGGGGGAAGCGCTGGAATTCGTGCTGGGCTGCTGTAGGGCTGAGAGCTGGGCTTTTGCGTCGGCACTTACGTGCCTTTTGAGTTGGCGATTGCGTTGGATCGCGAAACGACCTACGACTATAGCATTTTTCGTTGGGATCGGTGGGAAATTGACTGTTTGAGTTTAATTTTCTGAATGAGCTAGAACGCAAATATTCGGGAAAGCCGGGACGCGAACATTCGGAAAAGTTGACCTCTCCCGTAAGACTGACAGCAGACTACAATTCGAATCAGGAAAGAAAAACGTCCTACCCCTTGGCAGACTGACCACACGCATGATACCCTTGGGAAATTTTATTCAGCCACCGGGCAAGCCGAATGGTTTCGCAAGTGCTTACAGCTTAAGAGTTTAGCAAAAAGCGCTGACCCGCTGCCCGTGGCTAGTATTGAAAACGCGTGAAATCTGGAAGGACTTCCCTGAAGTGCCAAAAAGAACTGACATCAAGAAGATTATGCTGATCGGCTCGGGGCCAATCGTGATCGGCCAGGCTTGTGAGTTTGATTACTCGGGCAGCCAAGCATGCAAAGCTTTGCGTGAAGAGGGTTACCAAGTAGTTTTGGTCAATAGCAACCCCGCTACGATCATGACCGATCCAGAGATTGCTGACCGAACCTACATCGAGCCGCTGACCTGGGAAATCGTGGCTAAGGTCATCGAAAAGGAGCGACCTGATGTGTTGCTGCCCACGCTTGGCGGTCAAACCGGGCTGAACGTAGCCATGGATCTACACAAACACGGGGTTCTGGAAAAGTACGGCGTGGAGATGATTGGTGCGAACCCTGCCGTGATTGCCAAGGCTGAAGACCGGGAACTATTTAAGAGAGCCATGGAGAAAATCGGGCTCGAAGTTTGCAAAGGCATGGTCGTGGGCGACATGGAAGGGGCTCGAACTGCGCTGAAAGAGGTCGGACTGCCCTGCGTGGTCCGGCCCAGCTTTACGATGGGCGGTAGCGGATCGGCCATCGCTTACAATCGCGACGACTTTGAATCATTGGTGCGCAACGGACTAATCCAGTCGCCTATCACCGAAGTCTTGATCGAAGAATCCATCATCGGCTGGAAGGAGTACGAGATGGAGGTGATGCGTGACATGGACGACAACGTGGTGATCATCTGTTCGATCGAGAACTTTGACCCAATGGGCGTTCACACAGGCGATTCGATCACAGTTGCCCCTGCACAAACATTGACTGACAAGGAGTATCAGATCATGCGTGATGCTTCGCTGAAGGTCATTCGAGAGATCGGTGTGGAAACGGGAGGTTCGAATATCCAGTTTGCCATTCACCCTCAAACCGGTCGTATGATCGTCATCGAAATGAACCCGCGAGTCAGTCGCTCCAGCGCGCTGGCCAGCAAGGCCACCGGCTTTCCAATCGCCAAGATTGCGGCCAAATTAGCGGTGGGCTACCGGCTATGGGAACTACCCAACGACATTACCAAGAAAACCAAAGCTTGTTTTGAACCAACCATCGACTACGTGGTCACTAAGATTCCACGTTTTGCTTTTGAAAAATTCCCTGAGGCCGACACGACTCTGATGACTCAGATGAAAAGTGTGGGCGAAACAATGGCCATCGGTCGGACCTTTAAGCAGTCGTTTCAGAAAGCCCTTCGCGGATTGGAAGTGGGTGCCTTTGGCCTGGGCTGTGACCACAAGGACTTATGGGGAACCAGCAATCAGCCTGGTGAAGACGAAATTCGTAGCAAGTTGGCCAAGCCTAATCCGGATCGAGTCTGGTACTTGCGTTATGCTTTGAAATTTGGCCTGAGCGTCCAAGAGATTCATCAAATCACGGCCATCGATCGCTGGTTTCTGGACCACCTGGCAGAGATCGTTGAAATGGAAGAGCACCTAAGGTCGTTGTGTTCTCTAGCCAACATTTCGGCAGACACGATGCGACTGGCAAAGCAGTATGGATTTTCGGATCGCCAGCTTGGCAATCTTTTGACCAGCGACGAAATGGAAGTGCGTTCGTGGCGCAAGTCGCATGGTGTCATCGCAACCTACAAGGCTGTTGACACCTGCGCTGCGGAATTCGAAGCCTACACTCCCTATTATTACAGCTCCTACGAGGAAGAGAATGAACTGCCTGCCAAACAGCTTGGACAACGTCGAGTCATGATCTTGGGCGGCGGGCCAAATCGCATTGGTCAGGGCATTGAATTTGATTACTGTTGCTGCCACGCAAGCTACGCACTGCGAGAACTTGGCATCCAGTCAATCATGGTTAACAGCAATCCTGAGACGGTCAGCACCGACTACGACACCAGCGATATGCTGTTTTTTGAACCGCTGACGACAGAAGACGTTCTAAATATCTGTGATCTGGTACAGCCCGATGGAGTGATTGTACAGTTTGGCGGGCAGACGCCACTGAATCTAGCTCGAGCCTTGGCGACGGCCGGCGTGCCCATCATCGGTACCAGTGTCGACACGATCGAAGAGGCCGAAGATCGCGAGAAATTCCAGCGGCTATTAATGCAATTGGGGCTAAAGCAACCTGCCAACGCCATCGCGCGCAACATGGCTCAGGCTCGCGTCGAAGCACAGAAAGTTGGTTTTCCTGCGCTCGTCCGCCCCAGTTTTGTTCTCGGTGGGCGCGCCATGGAGATCTGCTACGATACGGCGCAATTTGAAAGGTTTGTGGCCGAGGCGTTTATTGTGGCCGAGGGGCAACCGGTGCTGATCGATCGCTTTTTGGAAGATGCGATCGAAGTGGATGTCGACGCTTTGTGCGACGGCGAAAACGTGATGGTCATGGGCGTGATGGAACATATCGAAGAGGCAGGTGTCCACTCAGGCGACTCGGCTTGCGTCATCCCGCCCTACAGCTTGTCCGAAGAAGTCATCCAAGAGATTCGTGAAGCCACCTGGGCCATGGCCAAGAAGTTGCGAGTCATCGGCTTGATGAATGTACAGTACGCGCTGAAGAATGAAGATGGGCGAGTCAACGTGTATGTGCTGGAAGTCAATCCGCGCGCCAGCCGTACAGTTCCCTTTGTTGCCAAGGCAACCGGAGTGCCTGTGGCCAAGCTGGCGGCCAAACTGATGGTTGGTCACAAGTTGCCCGAGCTAGGAGTGACCTGCGAACCCGTCCCCAAGCATGTTTCGATTAAAGAGAGCGTGTTCCCGTTTAGGAAATTTGCTGGCGTGGATATCGTGCTTGGCCCCGAAATGCGAAGTACCGGCGAGGTCATGGGGATCAGCGAGGACTTTGCCTTGGCTTTCGCTAAGAGCCAGCTATCGGCAGGCGTCGTTTTGCCGGAATCGGGAAATATCTTTGTCAGCTTCAATTCAAGGCATCGCAGTCGAATCGCAGCTCTGGCTGATCGACTGCACAAGCTGGGATTCAACCTGCTAGCCACTTCGGGAACCGCTTCAGAGATCGAAAACGCTGGAATACCAGTCACTCGAGTTAAAAAAATCGCGGAAGGGTCCCCAAATTTGATCGATTATCTGAAGAACGAGGACGTCAGTCTGATTATGAATACCCCCAACGGCAAAGGAGCGCGAACCGACGAGGGGCGCATTCGAGCTGCAGCCGTTCAATACGGAGTCCCCTGTATCACGACGATCGCAGCCGCTCACGCAGCAATAACAGCCATGGAGGCCCTGCGCGAAGGCGAACTGTCCGTTCAATCTTTGCAAGAGCGTTTTCAAGTAAGTTAGACGATTCGGCAGTGGCTGGCGATTTGGGAAGCGTCGGCCACGTAGCCAACAAAAAACTGTCCAAACTCTCCATACTTCGCGCTGGCTTCGTCAAAACGCATTTTGTACACGATGTCCTTCAGGTAGTCTGGCCTGCGGGCCCACAGGGTTACGCCCCACTCCCAGTCGTCCAGACCAACCGACACGGTAACAATCTGAGTGACCTTTCCGGCAAACGCCATACCGCTTTGTGCATGTTCGGCCATCATGGCGTTCCGACTGGAGAACGCAGTGGTAAACCAGTTGGCACCCACCACTCGACTTTTGTTCATCGGATAAAAGCACATCGCCGGCCAGGGTGGAAACTCAGGCGTCAAACGCTGAACATTCATCGCCGGAAGCCGCTTTTCGTAGGCGGCTACCTTGGCCGCAAACTGTGCAGTCTCTGGATCTTCGCCACCAGCGATCAACCTTTCAGCATACTGCTGTGGCGAAGGTACATATTCTGAAATCTCAGTCACAGACACGAAAGAATAGGTCGCTTCCAGCGCTGGCCCCAGCGGACTAGCCAACAGCCGTTGATGAACGCCATCAATCTTCAATGGATCGGGGTCGAAGGCAATAAAACCAAAGTCGGCTTTGTGGCCACTGATGATAAAGCTCTGCAAGCGAACGGGAGAAAGATCATGGCTGGCCGAAAGGATCTCGGACATCTCTACCACACCGGCTGCTCGCTGCGCGGAACTCATCTGACTTAGCAACCAGCGATTGATTCGATAGTAGCAATGCGTGCAGTGCCAACCGGTCGCTGGCTGAATCGAAGGCTCGAGTAGTGGACTAGGGGCTTCGGGACGCTGCATGAAAATACCTGCTTGCAGTTGGAAGGTTTACAATATTACCGGGACACAACATTACTGGGACAATTGCTGTGTAACACACTAGATCGGAACCGAAAATTTTAGGCTGCTTTTCAAAATTCAACAGGTCAAAAATGGAAGGCTGTAGATAATCTGCTGTGATCCAACAGAAAAATTGGTTCTCCACAGGATTTAGTGGGTACAATTGAAGATCAACCTGGCATGAATTGCTTGAAAGTTGACGCCTGTCAGTTAAGCAAGGAACTATAGCGAATGGGTTCAGAAACTAAATTCCGTTTGGATCTCGGCCGGTTATGGCCGTATGTCAACATTCAATACTGCCGCGCATGGATTTTCGGTTGCCTGTTGCTGCTTTGCCCGAGTTCTAGCGCACTCTATGCTCAAGAAAAACAGGAGGCTCAGGTGTCAGACGAGGCACCATTTAATTTCAAGACTAAGACTCTGGGTGGCAAGCAGTTCTGGACCGATCATGCTTGGCGAGAAGGGTGGCGCATTCAGCACAATGCGCTGACCGACCATTGGCGACTAATTGACCCAAAGAATGTGCGCTGGGCTTGGGGCACTCGTGGTCAGTGTCAACAGGTCTTGTTGCAGCAAGTCCCCGAAGTGACTATTCACCCGGACGGTTACGTCATTCTCCTGCATGGCTTGATGCGGTCATCGGGATCGATGCATTCGATAGGTGAGTACCTGCACAGGGAACTGCTATGTCAAGCAGTATACTTTGAATATGCCAGCACACGCGGCACCATCGCCCATCACGCCGCAGCCTTAGCTGATGTCATTGAGGGCTTGCCGGATGATGGGCCGATCTATTTTGTTGGTCACAGCATGGGAAACATCGTCGTGAGACATTACCTAGGCGATTTGGAACGCTCCGATCAGCAGCAGAAGCAAACTGGACGAATTCAATCGGTTGTCATGTTAGGGCCACCCAATCAAGGTGCCGCCATCGCCCGACAACTTTCCAAGACAGGCGTATTTGGTTGGTTGGCTGGTCAGGGAGCGGTTCAGTTAGGACCGGGTTGGCAGGAATTAGAGAAAAACCTGGTTGTTCCCAAGTGTCCCTTTGGCATCGTCGCCGGAAAACTATCCGACCCCTTGCCCGACAATCCCCTTGTGGAAGGCGATAGCGATTTTGTTGTCAGCGTCGAAGAGGCAAAGTTGCAGGGCGCAGCAGATCTGCTGGAAGTCAATCAAGTTCACAGTTTCTTGATGGACAGCCCTGAAGTGCAGGCCGCCACTGTGAAATTCATCCGCACCAATCGATTTAAGTAAACACTAGCTAGTCCAAGATGATGGATTTTTTCGCCACGGAGCCAGTACTTAACCTTTTTGACCGTGGTACTTCCAAGTCAAAAACGGCTTGAGAGGGGAAGCGCTAGCGGGACGCTTCCCCTCCCAAATCCCTCCTGGAAATCGACTGATGATTCAGTGAGCGACTTGGTACAATAAATAACTAGCGTACCACTCGATCGCCTATGCTAAGATTGCTCCAGTACAACTTGTTGCCGCGAATGATCCGTAGTTCGGGTGATGGTTCGGCTGCCATCTCTTTTGTGTCTAGAATGTAGGACAGGTCATTCCAACTAGTCGTTTGCCAACCCATCAATCCAACAAGTATGTCCCCTTTTTGTATGGGAACCGCTTCGGCAGGACTGTCGGGACGAACCGCTGTGACCAACATTCCACCTCGGTAAGTAGAATCGACGGTGCGAATCTTCGAGCGATCTGCGGACTCAAGCTTAAGTCCCAATTCGCGATAGACGCGATCTTGAATGGTTTCCGATGCCGTGGATGCAAATCGATAGTTGTTGTTTGGTGTATTGGACGACTTTGAGGTTCGAACTTTCAATTGTGCAGCCAATGTTTGTCCTTCGCGTCGCACGACCACCGGCAATTCGCGATCAGAAGCCAGGCCAATCAAACAGAACTCGTAGTCCAATCGGTTGCAAACCGGGCGATCATTGATCGACTGGATGATGTCGTTACGATTCAATTCACCTGTTGTGCAGTTGACCACTCGCAGTTGCGACTTGCCGTTTCGGTATTCGGTCTGGACCTCAACTGAACGAACAACCTGCTGATTGTGATCGGCTATCATTTTGGCTGCCACTTCCAGGGCTCGATCGATGGGAATCGCAAACCCGATTCCCTGAGCGCCGATTCGCACAGCCGCGTTCACTCCGATCATATCTCCGTCGGCATTCAGTAGAGGTCCACCTGAATTGCCAGGGTTGATGCTGGCGTCGGTCTGGATCAAGTCGGGGTACTCGTGAACGCCGTTTACCGGAATGTCGCGATGCAACGCGCTGATGATCCCTTCGGTCACTGTGTGGTGGTAACCAAACGGGTTGCCAATCGCGATCACTCGTTCGCCTCGCATCAAATCGGAACTAGTGCCGCATCGAATCACCGGCAAGGGAGACTGAGCTTCGATCTTGATCAGCGCCAGGTCGGTGCCTGAGTCGCGGGCGATCATGCGACCTGTGTGCTGGCTTCCATCATGTAGTGTAACGTCGATGCGCTTGACATCCTGAACTACGTGTTGATTGGTCAAAATATAGCCGCGATCGTCGATGATTACGCCTGCGCCCATGCCGTTGACTTGAGGAGCGTCGCCTGCTGAGGCTAAATTGGTCTTGGCTGCTGGTTTGCTGCCTTCAATGTTGACTACCGCAGGTTCCGCAGCCTGAATGGCGCGAACAACTGGGGATTGTCGTAGCGATTTGGAATCTTCTGCGTTCAGCGGTGACTGAACCAGCACTGCAAGCGGAAAGCTAATCAGGGCTAAAGTCCAGCAGCGCCGGCCTGCTTTTTGCAAGCAGTTCTTCGGAGTCTGCGTCATTGATGTCCTTCCCGAGCGGGAGTTCGGTTGAAGACAGAATTAGCCGTCTGGAGTGGCGTACTGAGATGTTCGGGACATCGCACCACCCTTCGCTCGGCAATCTGGGCATGCAGACAGAATCGGTTATACCGCTTGAACCACTTAACCGTCCTCTGATGGGGCGGAAATGGCTTCCCAGATTAACGCAAAGTAAACATAGGAAGACTTTACCTTGTGCGTAAACCTTATCTTCATATTGGAACCGCTGACTGCAAGGATGGGTATTTTGGAAGGTTTGCAGACGATGGGAAGCGGCGATTGCATGTACAGAGCTTATGGAAGACGTAGGACAATCGCGGTTAGCCGAAACGAATGCAACCCCATAGGAGCCAGTCTCTGATGTTGTACAGGTCACAAAACCCATGAAAATCGCAGGAATGAAGCCGGACGATCTCCTGCGAAGCGATACAATGTAAGTCACGCAGTGGCAGGGACGGCATAATGACAGCATCTGAATCCAATTGGCAACGATTACCTGACGGCTCCGTCGTCGGCTCTTGGTGGCAGACCGCTAGCAAACCCGGCAGACTGGATTGCTTGCTGTGTCCCCGCCAATGCAGTCTGGCAGATGGCGACCGAGGATTTTGTTTTGTCCGCGAAAACCGCCAGGGACAAATCGTTCTTTCAACTTATGGTCGAAGCACCGGTTTCTGCATCGATCCCATCGAAAAGAAACCGCTCAACCATTTCTATCCCGGTACATCCGTCCTGAGCTTCGGTACCGCCGGTTGTAATCTGGGTTGCCAGTTCTGCCAAAATTGGGATATCTCCAAATCGCGAGAGGTCGAGCGATTGAGCGAAGTGGCCGATCCCAATGTTATCGCACATGCGGCCAACGAGACCGGCTGCACCAGCGTCGCATTCACCTACAATGATCCAGTAGTCTGGGCCGAGTACGCGATCGATACAGCTCGTAGCTGCCGACAGCTGGGGATTCATACCGTGGCTGTCTCCGCCGGTTACATTAGCCCCGAGGCTCGAGAGCCATTTTTTCGATGGATGGATGCTGCCAACATAGATTTGAAGGGTTTTACTGAGGAATTCTACCGCCAGATCACTTACTCCCATCTGCAACCGGTTCTGGACACGCTGCGTTACTTGGCAAACGAAACTCAAGTGTGGCTAGAACTAACCAACTTGTTAATCCCGGATTTGAATGACCAGCCCAACGATCTGCGCCGAATGTGCGACTGGATATTGAAAGCCTTGGGTGACCAGGTTCCGATTCATTTCACCGCGTTTCATCCCGATTTCAGGATGCTTAATCGCCGACGCACCGACCCAGAAAGTCTGCTGCACGCTTACGACTTGGCGTCGCAGGCAGGCTTAAAATATGTTTATGTGGGCAATGTCCATGATCGACAACATCAGTCGACCTACTGCCCAAGCTGTTCAGCGTTACTGATCGAACGCGACTGGTATCAATTGGGACGATATGCTATCCAAGCCATAGACGACTCTGGAAACGGCCGTTGTATGCATTGTCATGAGTCGGTGCCAGGTCGATTCGCCGCTCAGCCCGGCACGTGGGGCGACCAGCGGCAACCGATTCGGATTTCACAATTTGCCGATTCAGAACGGCTCGCTCCGGTAAACGCACAAACCTGGAAGGAAAAACCCATGTCCAATAGTCCATCTAAGCCCACGACTCAATCGGCATCCGTTGCTGTATCGCCTGCCGCGCTGCAACTTGATCGATTGACCAGCAGCCAGCGCCAGATCTGCCTCCAGTTGGCAGCCAGCTCAGTTGCCACCGCAGTTACTGGCCAGCCCATCAAAACGCCTCCTGAATCGCTCAGTGAATTTGTGCAGTCGATTGTCATGGGAGCCTTTGTAACGCTCAGGCGTGGTCATCTGCTGCGTGGTTGCTGCGGAGTGCTTGGCAAGCCAATGGCATTGGGCAGCGCCATTAGCTCAGCCGCACTGCGTACTGCTCGCGAAGACCAACGGATGGCACCGATTTCGACCTGTGAACTTGCCTACTTGGACTTGGAGGTCACCCTGCTGGGACCGCTACAACACATTTCTGGCGCAGGTACAAAGCGAGCCGAGTCTGTGGAGATAGGCAAGCATGGATTGATGATTCGTCGTGGACAGGCCAGCGGTCTGCTGCTGCCTTCGGTAGCTACCGAGCGAGGTTGGAGTGCCACTGAGTTTCTTCAGGCGGTCTGCCAAAAGGCTCAATTGCCAACAGATTCTTGGTTGAAAGAGGATGCGGAAGTATTTCGTTTCGACGGATTGGCCATGTCGATTGGACTTAAAGAGCTGTTGCCGAGTGGCTTGCCAACCAGTGGACCGATTCCGCTGAGCCTGGACGAACTGCGTGAATATGCTCAGGTGGCCGCCGAGAACATTGCCGCTTTTGCGTGTGGCGGAACCCCAAGCTATGTCGTGCCTTATTTGCCGGACCAGTCCGTCAATGCACTAGTCCTTTCGATGGAATGGGGACCGGAGCCAAACGATCAACAGACCTCTGCTGTGCCAATTCAACAGGGCAACGCGATCCAGGTCTCCTTTCGACCTGGAATTCCTTTGCAGTCCAACCTATATCAAATGTGCCAACGCACCACCAACATGCTGGCTCAGCAGCAGTTTTCTGGCCAGTTGACTCTAGGTCTAACCCTAGGATTCGACCCAGCGTTTCATGGCTACGGTGGACAAGCAGATCTTGCCGGCGTGGACACGGCGGCTCGAGCCATCATCGTATCCGATCAGCGCCACTGCGCATTAGCGTATGACCCAAGTCAATCTGCAGAGCAACTACTTAATCAACTTCAGAGCGCACTTCCTGTGGGCAGCAAAGAGGGCTGGGTGCATAGCGTTCAAGTCATGTCTACTCTGCCACGAGTATTCAGCCTGTCTGTACCAACTCCGATTCTTGCTCAGGGTGCTCGTGCGCCAGCGGTTGCCGGTCAGTTCTATCCAGCCGAAGATGCAGCGCGGCGAGCCTTCGTTAGCGAGTTCTGCGATTCTTCGACTGGCCAAACGCAATCGGTACTCGCGGCCATGGTGCCTCACGCAGGTCTGAAATACAGTGGTCATATCGCTGCGAAAGTCTGGCAATCGATCGACCTTAATCCCAATCGCACCGTACTGATCATTTCTCCCAAGCATACGACTCAGGGGGTCAACTGGGCGATCTGCCCGCACGACAGTTGGGCGCTTTCAGCCACTACGACGATTGCCGGTGATCCTGAACTGGCCTCACAAATGGCTCAACATGTTCCCGCCTTTCAGTTGGATGCTGCGGCTCACGCATCGGAACATGGCATTGAAGTTCAGTTGCCCATCCTGGAACAACTTGCCCCTGGAATCAAAGTCATCGGTGTGGCAATGCACGCTGGTTCATGGAGCGAAATAAAGTCTGCCGCAGTCAAAATGGCTGATTGGCTTCAGTCACTGGACAATCCACCTTTGCTTGTCATCTCTAGCGACATGAATCACTTTGCCGACGACGCAGAGAATCGACGCCGGGATCGTATGGCACTTGATGCAATGGCAAGCGGCGATCCCGAGCGTTTACTGGATGTTTGCAGGCAGCATGAAATCAGCATGTGCGGAGTCGTTCCGGCGGCACTGGTCATGGAAACACTGCGACAAATGGGACACAGCCTAAACATCCAGCAGTTGGACTACGGCACCAGCGCTGACGTATCGGGTGATAAATCGCGTGTTGTGGGCTACGCTGGCCTGATTCTGACCTAGCCGACAGCTCATGATCCAAATCCGGTCAATTATCGGCATAAGACTTGCTTATAGTGGAACGGCTATTGTCATAATAGCACAGTAGGAGTTTCGTTTTTGAGTAGCCCCAGTTAAGCTGTTAAGTATTCATCCGCAAAATTCGAGCTAATGCCAACAATGAGAACTATGGCTCAGGATTATTACAAGCTATTGGAAGTCAGTCGATCGGCTTCCCCAGAAGAGATTCAGAAGGCTTATCGTCGTCTGGCCAGGAAGTACCATCCAGACCTGAACCCTAACGATAAGTCCGCGCAGCAGCGATTCAAAGATGTTCAGCACGCCTACGATGTTCTGAATGACCCAGAAAAACGGCGGATGTATGATCAGGTTGGCCCTGATTTTGAACGCACGGGCGGCAATCCGTTTGCAGGTACCGGTGGTCCCTTTGGCGGTTCCGAAGGTACAGCCAGCTTTGAAGAGATGTTTGGCTCGGGGGACAGCGGCAACCAGCGAGGTGGATTTGGATTCGGTGGCATTGACGAACTGCTCAGGCAATTCACCGGTGGTGCTGGCTCCGCGGGCGCATCAGGCGGTCGCACTCGGCGCGCCGGACGTGGCGGTGCAACTCAGGGATCCGACCTGCGGGCAGAACTAGTTGTGCCTTTTAACACCGCCGTGCTAGGTGGTGCCGCTGCAGTCAGCGTGCTTCGAGGCGGCAAAGAAGAGACGCTGCAATTGAAGGTCCCACCCGGGGTCTCTACCGGCAAGAAGATGCGGCTGCGCGGTCAAGGCAATCCAGGGACAAACGGTGGTGCCAATGGCGATTTGATCGTACATCTTCAGGTAGCGCCCCACCCCTATTTTCAGCGCAATGACAACAACTTGGAACTCCGGCTACCAATCACACTGAAGGAAGCCGTGCTGGGGGCTACCGTAGACGTACCCACACCCAGCGGGACGGTGTCACTAAAGATCCCCCCCGGCAGTAGCGGTGGTCGCCGATTGCGAATCAAAGGGCGCGGCGTGCTAAATCCCAATGGCGCGCCAGGTGATCTCTATGTTGAACTGCAGGTCCGATTGCCAGACCGCACGTTGACTTCCGATCAACAACCCGAATTATTGGTTCGAGCGGCTGAGGAGCTGGAAAGTATGTATCGCGAGCCGGTTCGCGGGCATATTCGTTGGTAGATTCCTAAGTTCAGAGTGAATATGTTCCAGCGCGCGTCTTATGGAATATCACGAATCAACACAAGATGCGGTGCGAGCCGGTGAGCCGAAATCGATTTAGTCGGCACATGCGAGTTGTTAGGTCCGCTGACTTTCAGTCGATCTTTCGCGACGGCCAAGTCGCAACTGACAGTCTGCTTGTCGTTCATGCTCTGACCAGCATTCGGCCCACTCGGCTTGGAATCAGCATTTCGCGACGCACGGGTTGTGCGGTGGTTCGCAATCGTTGGAAGCGCTGCGTTCGAGAAGCGTTTCGGTTAAACTATCAACATCTTCCAGACAATCTGGTTTTGGTCGTGCGGCCTCGCAAAGGGGCGCGACCCAACGTGACTGCGATTTCATCTTCATTGGTGAAATTGACCAAGCAATTGTCTCGTCGCGTCCTAAGCCAATTACCGGAAAACTAATCGGAAGTTGAACCTGACTGTTATGGAGCTTTTCGCCATCAGCGACATTCAACAGCGATGGGAGACTGCGGACATGATGATCGCAGACTGTTTTTGCTTAGCAATTCGCAGTTTGAATTGGTGCCTGCACGCTGCGACAGACATGACCAAACTGGGTTGTTTCCATGAGCGACCTCCAGACGCCTGTTGGCTAGAATGGATTTTAGGCCAAGGTGAACGTACCGCCGACTTGCTGACGGTGCAAGGGCGACAAGACATCTTGAGTCTGAGACGATCCGGCATCTGTTTGCACGACCGTTTGCCTCGTGCCGGAGCCAGCGCGATCGAGCGATGGATGGGGCATCGATTCTATTTGACCTCACAGCGCTGCGTCGCCCCTGACAGACAATTTACAAGCATCATCAGCTCGCAACTGGGACGGGACAGTCGCCGCCTGACCAATTGGCCTCAGCTACTGAGCGCCACGTTGCATAGCGTCGCTCGAAATGGTACATGTCTTCTGCTGGTTCGCGGCACGACGCTTTATGAAGCTACCAAGCACTTTGCGATGGCCGCACAATTGCCGGTTGTAGAAGTGCTCTTACCTGAAAGTTTTGATCAGGAATTGCAGGAATCCACTGCATGGCTGGCGCATCACTTGAAAAGGTGCCTAGCCTCCTACGCCAACAATCCGCTAAGTCAGTCGATCTTGGTTTCACCAACATTCTCGACAAATCAAGATGTTCCACTCCGTGACCGAGCAGCCATCTGCCTAGCCGACCGCGTCCTGGCACTCACCATTCGTCGCGGCGGCACATTGTCCAAACTTGTGCAGCGACGTTTAGCCCAACCCGACTTTTCTGTGGGCAGCACGTTTATCGTAATTCAATCAGCATCGGAACAAGAAGATTGGCTGGATCGCGGAGCGGTTGGATGGGTGGTCCCCAGCCACGAACATCCGAAGCTCGCGTTGAAGACTCATTGTAAAAAATCGCATGGCAGCCAAAGTTCAACCCTCCAATCGTTATGCTTTCCAGCGAAAGCACTCGTGCTTTTCGCACCGGATACATGGCCCTATCTGACGCATTGCACGCGAGCGCTGACCGGCCCCATGCCGCAGGAGTCGACAGCCAACTACTATTTGCGATTGTGGCTGGCTGGTTGCAACGAGCTGGCGCAGCCGCTAGGAACCTTGTCCAACATTCTAAGCGAATATCGACTGCGAGGGTCCAGTCAATTGACTCGGGGGCCTTGGCCTATAGTCAGCTTTAGTGCTGTCCCGCTCTTGGAATTGCTATCGAGACGTAAGTTTCGAAGTCACTTGGGACGCTGGGATTGGGAGCCTTATGGCTTGATCATCCATCGACAAGCCCTCCCGACCGCTCGACCCGTCATCTACAGCCAACGTCGAGAATTCGAACAACTGTCAGCAGAGGACAAGCCCTACTTTCAACCGCTGGATACGAAGCATGACTGGACTAATGAGAAGGAGTGGCGTGTCCAAGGCGATGTAGAACTCAGGCAATTGCCCTGCAGCTCGGTAATTGCCTTTGTCCCCAAGCGATTTCAAGCTCTGCAGCTATCACGCTTGTGGCCGTATGCTGTAACTTGGATTGAAGAATAAAGAGAAGTGTAACCCTTTATTTGTTAGAACGTGAAAAAAATTTTAGATGAATATTTAAATGTCCTAGGGCGACTTGAATTACTTTAGGCTTATACCGGGGAACTCCGCGCCGCTTTGAATGCGTTTACCCAATTCAAGCATGGCTTGATATCCTAACTTCTCACTTGGAAGATTGTCACTTTCCTCTTAACCTAGTTGGTGTGCTGGATCTTCACGAGGGGCTTGTTTCCAAGGAGACTGTTCGATGAGACGCGGATTTTTGATTGATATGGACGGTGTAATACACCGAGGTGGTGAATTGATCGAAGGAGCGGATCGGTTCATCGAGAGGCTAACTCGGGAGAAGATACCTTATGCGTTTTTGACCAATAACAGTCAGCGCACATGCCGAGACGTTGCCACAAAGCTGAATCGGATGGGAATTCAAACCGACCAGCAGCATGTCTTCACATGCTCTATGGCTACAGCAAGATTCCTAGCTAGTCAAAAGCCTGGTGGAACCGCTTATGTGATTGGCGAAGGTGGTTTATTGACGGCGCTACACACTAATGGATTCTCTGTAGTGGATCATGCTCCAGATTTTGTGGTGGTTGGAGAAGGTCGCACGGTCACCTTGGAAATGCTTGAAATCGCTGTACAGATGATTCTTGATGGTGCCAAGCTGATCGCGACCAATCTGGACCCCAATTGTCCTACCAAGAACGGTACTCGGCCCGGCGCGGGTGCTACTGTGGCGTACCTGGAAACGGCTACCGGCGCGAAAGCGATGAGCATAGGCAAACCTAGTCCTATCATGATGCGAGCCGCCAGAAAGCAAATCGGAATGGCCAGTTCGGAAACGGTTATGATCGGTGATACGCTGGAGACCGACATCCTGGGGGGCGTTCAAATGGGTTATCGCACAGTCCTGGTCCTGTCTGGCTCAACCAAGCGAGACGACTTATCACGCTGTCCGTTTGCGCCCGACCTGATCATCGATTCCATTGCGCAATTGGCTGATCCGTCCATCGATCTGCGACAAATCTTGCCCCTTGGTGATCGCCGTGATGATTCAGTTCACGACTTAGATGCTTGGCGACAAGTGGCCACCAGCGCCTAGACTGATTGTTGCTAAAACTCAGTCAGCCGAAGGTGCTTCGCTTTCTGGATAAACCCACAACTCTTGTTTTTCTGCATTAAAGCGATAAACCATTCCCGGCTTAAGTTCTGGCAAAAGAATCTGGTTTGCCTTGACGATTTCCCGGTCAAATTCCGAGTGGTTTTTTGGGCCAGCCCCGTTAAGCGCCTTGTAAAGTTCGAGTGCCTTGGGAATTTGAATTTCAAAAACGGCTCGCTGTTTAAATTGGAAATATTCATGTGCCGCGCCGGTCATGATCTTCTGAGCGGCGGTATCATCAGCCAGCGATGCCCCCTGCTGAGCCAAACCTGCGGCAGCGCGCTGAGCTGGCATGGCTGGCGCGACTGGATCAGCAGGCGCAACTGCTTGAGGTTGACTGCCAGATTCTTTACATCCGAAGCACAAAAGACAACTGCCTAGCAGCAACAATCCGCTCTGCCGAAACAGCTTTAACCTGATTCGAGTAACCGTTGTTTCTAACTGACTGGAAAATCTCTTCATCGCTGGCATCCTTGGGAAAGAATGTATTTAGAAGTCTATTGTGGACTAAGGCCAGTGGCCATGGTCGAGCTTGGGCGAACCCGTAAGGCGTCCGCTTCCGTTGTGATTGTTAGTGACTACAGATTACATCCTAGCGGGCTTGGCGCATGATGCCAACTACCTCAAACGATGAATTGCCGCATTGTCCTCGGATCGCGAAGTGGCTAGTGCGATTAGAAGCTAGTAGGCGTTTTCCTGTCGCAAGACGACACGGAATGTTTGCAGCAGAATTTTGACGTCCATCCATAAAGACCAGTGCTGGATGTACTTGTGGTCAAACTCGATGCGTTTTTGCATCTTGTCCAGCGTTTCGGTCTCACCACGAAAGCCTTTGACTTGTGCCAGACCAGTGATGCCTGGTTTTACTTTGTGACGCAGCATATAGCCGCGAATCAGCTTGCGATAGTGTTCGTTGTGAGCGTTGGCGTGCGGGCGAGGCCCCACAAGTGACATGCTGCCATCGATCACGTTGAACAGTTGTGGCAATTCGTCCAAACTGGTCTTTCGCAAAATAGCGCCAATACGAGTGATTCGCGGATCATCTTTGGTCGCCTGCTTGACCTGCGAACCGTTATCACAGTTTCGCATGGTGCGGAACTTCCAAACCCAAATCTGTTTACCGTCTAGACCGTAGCGTAATTGCTTAAAGAATACTGGACCGGATGAAGATCGTTTGACCAACACAGCGCAAATCAAAAAAACTGGCATCAGTAGAACAACGCCAACGGTTGCAGCCACCACGTCAAACGCACGTTTGACGACGCCGTCAACTCCGTACAAAGGCGATTCAAAGACGGATACCGCAGGCAAGCCGCCAATGGAATTCCATCGGGAGTGCAGCAATTCAAACACAAAGAAGTCGGGTACTATGTAGACACTACAGGTAGTATCAGCCAATTGATCTAGCAGCCAACGAATCCGGGACTCAGCACGCATTGGCAACGTGACGAAAATCGTATCAAGCTGCCCCGATTTGGCTAACGCAATCATTTCATCTAGCTTGCCCTTGAAAAGTTCAGCAGCCTCTGGCGAAAGATCGCGTCGCGTTTGTGCGCGATCGTCATAAAAGCCGACGACCTCCAAACCGGCTTCAGGGTTGGAGCGTGCATTGCTGAGCAACTGAACTCCCAACTGATTCAACCCTGCAATCGCACATCGTCGACGAGTCCAACCCGTCGAGAATAGCATTTCAGCCGCAATCCGAAATAGCATGGTTACCAGACCCAAGCAGGCTCCCGTCAAAAACATCCAGCCCAGAATACTGCTTCGAGCAAAATACTCGCCTTGTCGCGTGAAGAAGGCCACTAGCGACAAGCACAATACGGTCAGTGACCAGTTGGTCAGGACTCGTGCCAGTTCGATGTTGGCCGAACGTGCGGTACCCTGGCTGGTGATATTGGAAAGTTCGCTGATGATTAGATAAAAGACCACTGCGACTGCGATGGCACCTACGGAGCTTTGGCTGGCATACTGCCCGGCCGCCCACTGACTCAAGTACAGCGATGCTGCGATCGTGCTGGCTTCTACCATACGTTGCAAGGCTTTTACGGGTGAATGAGCCTGTCGAATTCTAAAGTCACTCAATTGGATGCTCTTTGGTAAATGTGTACATTCCGCGAACTGAAGCCACCGAGGGGGCTATTCTTTAATACGATGGGTATCTATCATCCTTCTGCGTGAACCGAATGAACCACTGCTCCAATTTCAAAACAGCGGTGACCCAGATACCTGCACCGAACAACGACAGCCTGAATCAAGTGGTTATGTAGCTTGATGGTTACCTGTTCGCTAGGAAACAATTGTTCATGAAAATAAAAACCAACGCCACTTCGCGATAGATCTTTGATCAAGCTTGCGGCCGAAGAGCGACTAGGTCGGGATTCGGCTAGTGATGCCAATCCAGGTGGGCTGCTGACAACTTGTAGATCCGCCTGACGCAATACGGGACGTCGGGCATTGGTTCGATGATCAAAAATCGGCACAGAACTCTCATCGCTTGTGCTGATTTTTTCCCGTAGTTCCAGTGGCAACTCAACCAACAGTATGCTAGGCATGGTTGCCTCCCGAACTCTTCTGCAACCTAACCCACACATCCAGCATGTCACCGTCAAATTGCTTGTCGCGGCCGGATTCCATGAAATTGAGAGCAGATTCTACGGAACAAGGAACCAAGTAAGGGCGGTCCGATGTGATCGCCTCGAAGACGTCAACAATGGCACACAACTTGGCCCAAGGGTGGATTTCTAGGTCCGGTACAGAACAAGGGTAACCGCTTCCATCAATGCGTTCGTGATGTTGATATGTCATCATGAGTATTCCTATATTCAGGTCCGGCTGCGGTGCCAGCTTTTCAAATCCAAGCTGCGGATGACGGCGAATTATCGCAAGTTCTTCCAGGTCCAACTTGCCTGGTTTATTTAAAATATGAGCATCGATATCGATTTTACCGATGTCGTGCAGAAGTCCACCAGCGGCGATGTCTGTTTGATCCTGAATACTGAAGCCTAGCTCCTTGGCCAGCAACACGGCATACATGCTGACGTTAGTCGAGTGGGTAAACGTGCCGTAGTCATGCCTCAGGACATCAAACAGTTCGTCCAGCACAATATTCTGGGAATTGATGACCTTGACTGCGTTTTCGGCCAGATCCATCGTGACCTCGATCAGTTTTTCGGTATTCTTCGCCTCGGCTCCCTTGAACTGCTCGCTCATCACATCCCGCACCACTTCGCTTATCACGTTCAAACGTGTGCTGATAGGCGAGCTTGAATCAGATGTCAAGTCACGCCATTGGTCCCGAAGATACTGCTGATAACGCTGTTGGTGCTTGCGATCGACAAACACCTTGAATTCGTCGCTACCTTCCTGAAGCGTCTCGAGAGTGGCCCAATCTACAGTTTGGTCTTCGCGAAACAACAGCGTGGCCTGATCGTTGGCTCGACGGCGCACGTACAGATCGACACCAAGCGATGCGCCAGGAGTGAGCGTTGCCATGCTGATCGGTAATAGACTTAGTCCGCGCGACACAGGTAGTCACTGGGGTGCGTGCCATAAAAATAGGGGTCAACGGTGAACTTTAGGCTAGCGGCTGGGATCAAGGCGGCGTTTTTTGCGATGAACCTCGCAGTTCTTGCGATGATCGCATAGAATAGGCGGCAGAAACTGAGCATCCCCTACAACCAAACTGTGGATTTCCTAAATGCCCAAGATTCCAACTCGATTAGAAGACCTGTTGCCCTTCTCGGCTTTTGAAAAAATGGTTGACGTCTTGCAGCGTCCTGAATTGACCAGCAAGGTTCGCGACGCTCTTTCCAAAGTAGGGCTAAAAGAGGTACACCCGTTGGAGCAAGTTCAAGAAGCCTGGCAACAGGCCAGAAGCTGGCTAAACACGATCGTGGATGATATCAGCACCCTTAGTCATGCCGATGGTGGACGATTGATCAACGCTTCCGGACAGTTGTTTTTTGCAAGCATTGACCGCGTCCCCATGTTGTCGTCAGTTGGCTTGGCGCAGGCCAGAGCTGCTACATCATGCACCGATTCGGGAGCCATCTGGCTACGATCCGGTCAAGTGGTGCAGCAAACTCTTGGACTCAAGCACTACACCTGGGTTGACAACCCTCTGGCCGGCTTGCAAACAGCCGCTAGGACCTTGGGGACTCAGGGGGTTGTTATCGCGCGTTCGGACAGTATTCGACTGGCGGGCGTAGGCGATATTCATGCGGGTTTGAAAACTAGTGGGGCGAAAATCACAGAAGTTGGTGCTGCCAATGGGGCAACCATGTCGGATTGGACCGAAGCGATTGGTCAATGCACTGGGCAACCCTTGCTTGTCCTTATCAGCCCCAATGGCTTACCGACTCAACAGGCCCAGGTGCAACGCAAGCAGTTGCTTGAGGTCGCAAGTCAACATGGGACTCCAGTGGTTGAGTTATTGGCAGACGGTTGCACCAGCCCAACACTTCATCAGCGCTGCGGCTTTCCGTTGGTTCAGCAACCAGAGGGGCCAGTCAAGCACTGCGTGATTTTCCCCACACACTTCCTGCTGGGCGGAGCGCGTGGTGCCTTGCTTTTGGGTGACGAACATTCGATTGGGTTGATTCACCGAAGTGCTGAACAGTTAGGAATGCTGTTAGATAGTTCTGCTTTGACCGCAAATCTTTTGGCTTTGCAACTAACAAACATTCAGGAGGGTCTAGATCAAGGCATCATCGGCGGACTGATCGCTAACCCTGAAAATCTACGTCACCGCTGTCAGCGACTAGCCATTCAACTTAATGGCATTGGGCCTGTTGTCCATGCACAAGTCGTCGATCACAGCGTCGCTATTGGACCGTCACCTTGGCATCACTACCGCCTGATGGGCTCGGCGGTTCAACTTGAGATCCATACTCCCCTACAAGCCGAATATGAACGCCTGCGAAACGGTAGTTCTGAATGCCCGGCCATTGAAGTTCAACGCCAAGCTGACCATCTGCTGGTTGATCTGCGTTTTGTTTCCCCAGAAGATGATCACCAAATCGTAACTTGTTTTAGAGGTTCAACTGAGTAATCCGCCTTCGTTTAAAACTGCCTGATCGCAAACAAAAACATTGGCAGCAATAATCTGGTGAAGTCATAGCAATAGTTATTGCTCAAGCTGCCGAATTCAGATAAGTACCTAATGATGGGCTTCTACCATGACCGCATATTGCCTCGATTGATCGAATCCGCATGCTCGGCTGAACCTGTCATGCAGGTTCGCAGGCAGGTGGTACCCCTGTGCTCCGGAACAGTCTTGGAGATTGGAGCGGGTACCGGTATCAATTTCCACCTGTACGATCCCTCCCAAGTGACGAAAGTCTGGGCGCTTGAACCATCGTTAGGCATGCGGCGTCTCGCAAGAAAGCGATTACGTAATCCATTGCCAGTTGAATTCCAATGGCTAGATCTGCCAGGTGAGCAAGTGCCACTGGCCGATAACAGCGTCGACACAGTACTACTAACCTACACGCTTTGTACAATCAAAGACAGCGAGAAAGCACTTCAACAGATGCTTCGAGTTTTAAAACCTGGTGGTCAGTTGCTCTTTTGTGAGCACGGCTTGGCACCAGATTCTGGCATTCGAAGAATACAGAATATCCTCACCCCTGTCTGGAAACGGCTTGCAGGTGGCTGCCACTTAAACCGCCCAATTCAAGATTGCATACAAAGCGCTGGTTTCGAAATCACCTCAAGCGAAGTCCGCTACTTGGAGAACCTTCCGAGATTTGCAGCGTTTACTTACACAGGTCGAGCGATCAAGCGATAATCGCATGAGCAACTTTGCCGGCAACATCAGTCAAGCGGAAATCTCGCCCGGCATAGTGGAAAGTCAGTCGCAGATGATCTAGCCCAAGCAGATGCAGTAACGTGGCATGCAGATCATGGATGTGCATTTTGTCGACCGCTGCATAGTAGCCATAGTCATCTGTCTGGCCGTAAGCCATACCACCTTGAACACCACCACCGGCCAGCCACATCGTAAACCCGTGCGGATTATGATCACGTCCATTGCTGCCTTCTGCCGTAGGCGTCCGTCCGAACTCGCCGCCCCAGAGAACCAGTGTGTCTTCCAGCAGCCCGCGATCCTTCAGGTCGGACAGCAGTCCGGCAATCGGCTTATCCACTTCGGCTGCGTTCTTGGTATGTCCCTGATATAGATTGGCATGCTGATCCCACTGAACTTCACTATCCGAGTGGGTTACCTGTACAAAACGCACCCCACGTTCAATGAATCGCCGGGCCATCAGACACTGACGACCAAAATTTGCGGTAATCGGATCATCCAATCCATACATTCGGTGTGTGACACCGGTTTCGTCGCTTAGATTTTGCGCTTCGGGCATGGTTGACTGCATCTGAAAGGCTAATTCATAGGACTGAAGCCGTCCGGCCAAAGCTAGCTGGTCCGTTGAGTTTTGTACACTTTCGAGTTGCCGTTGGTTGACTGCGCGAATCAGATCAATTTGCCTGCGCTGAATTTCCTTGGGAATGCGATCATTACGGATGTGACGCACCTGTGCCTGCTCGGAAGACTGACTAGCGTTTCCGATCGGTGTTCCCTGACAATGTGCCGGTAGAAACGCGGCCCCCCAGTTGTTGACACCTCCGTGAGCCAAAGTTGGACAGATCGTTAAAAAAGCTGGCAGGTTCTGGTTCTCCGTGCCCAAGCCGTAGACAATCCACGAGCCCATGCTGGGGCGTACAAATTGGTCACTGCCGGTGTGTAACTTGAGCAGCGCCCCGCCGTGAGCTGGGTTGGTTCCGTGCAACGACCGCAGGATACAAAGATCGTCGACATGTTTTGCGACATGCGGAAACAGCTCACTAACCGACAATCCACTTTGTCCATGCTGCCGAAACTTCCAAGGCGAACGCAGTAGACTGCCCTGTGCGGCAAAGGTTACTCGAGGCAAGGGGAACGGCGGCGGCTTACCATGATCGCGATCCAGCATGGGCTTGGGGTCAAAGGTGTCAACGTGCGATGGCCCACCCTTCATGAACAGAAAGATAATTCGCTTGGCTCGAGCGGGTAGATGGGGAACCTTGGCAGCCAGTGGCGAATCTGACTTAGTTGCTGCTTGCTCTGAGGCCAATGACCGCGAACCTGTTGCAAAATCTCCTAACATTGCCATCAAGGCCACATTGCCAAAGCCTGCCGCGGTGTTTCGCAACAAGTCTCGCCGATGATACAATTGGCACCTTGCTGCTGCGTTCAACGAATCGATATTGTCGACCGACACTGAATGATGCACGATAAACTCAATTCACGTATAGAAAGTCGTTGGTAGCCATCAGGCTTTGAATTAACAGAGCCCAAGCGCGCTCTACACTCTGCGCCGCATTCTCATTTTGTGGTTGCCAATTGCTGCTGGCAAGCTTGATCTCAACTGGAGCACTCAATTCGCTTGAACGCTGATCGAACTGACTAAGAAATTGGTGGCAGTGTTGTGATTCCCACTGAGTTGGTGGTCTTGCAAACAACCGCTGAAATAGATCGCTCAGTCGCATTTCGTCATCGCTGTGAGCAGAAACCAGGTCACTGGCCAGTCGCTCGGCCGATTCGACCAATAGATCTGAATTGAGCAGCAACAAAGACTGTGGGGCAACCGTTGTTGAGTGCCGCCATCCGGTTGGCATCGTAGGATCTGGAAAATCAAACTGCTCAAGCAATGTATAGAGATTATTACGGATGATAGGCAAATAAAGAGAACGCCGATGACTATCGTACTTTGTGTGATCAATCGAAGTATGATCGAATACAAATTGTCGATTGCGCAGCGGGACGGTCTTGCCTCCCAATGAGTTGTCAATGTTGCCGCAAACCACCAAGACACTGTCACGCAACTGCTCAGCATCCAATCGATTGCGACGGAACCTCCATAACCATTCGTTGTCTGGGTCCAGTTGCTGCGCATTTTCAAAATTCGGATTTTCACAAGCCATTTGATATGTACTTGACTTGAGAATCATTCGATTGAGCCATTTAATCGACCAGCCTGAAGCCATAAAGCGTCTTGCCAACCAATCCAGCAACTCGGGATGCGAGACCGGTGCTCCTTGCACTCCAAAATTCTCAGTCGTAGTCACTAGAGGACGACCAAAGTGCCAGCCCCAAACTCGGTTGACGATCACACGAGCAGTAAGCGGATGTGTTGAACTGGCAAGCCAATCAGCCAATTCGGCACGACCACTTTGCCCCTCCGGAAAGATGGGACTAACGACGCTTGTCCGCAAAACGGCTGGAAAATCGCGAGCGACGGATTCGCCAAGATTCAGATGGCTGCCGCGTATGTGGATGGCCAATTTCTGGACGACCGCTTGATCGCTGACGCCCATGGCCTGAGGATAGTCCATGGCCTGACTCTCGATCAACCTTGCGATATTCATCAAGTGATGGTATTCACGAAGTTGCTGGGCGTCCATGGCATATTCGGCCTGAGGAGGAACCACCAGAAACCCAGATGGGTCTTGCAATTCACGTCTGGCTTGTTCGAGCCTAGGGTCGCTAAGCGTGTTGATCGCAGGGTCCGTCTGTCTCGCATCTCTCAGGGCCCCCTCTAGCACTTGAAACAGACTCTCGTAATGCTGCAATATCTCCTCGGGCTGCGACGACATCTGGTGCCATGCTAAGAAAAACTCACTCTGCTTGTGGATTTCCAGATGGGATCTACAGTGATACAAAATTCTTGGATGCAAGCCCATTGGCTCGGCAACCGCCGCCACCTGACCTAGTGTCATGCCAGGTTGCAAGCTGGCAGCGGCCGATAAGTACTTTGCTGCGTCACGCTGAGCCAGTTGTCGAATATCAGACATCGTCTTGGACTTAAACTGACTGGCAGCATTTTTTGCGGCCGCAATCTCGGTTTCGACCTGCTGAATCGCCGCAAGGTCCTCGGGCTGAGTGAACGAGTGTTCAAACCAATACTTGATGGCCCCAAACTTTTCCTTGGAGAAAGTGCGTGTACCTTTAAAGATTGCCGCCAAAGCGTAATAGTCTCGTTGAGTCAATGGATCAAACTTGTGATCGTGACATCTCGCGCAGCCAAGCGAAAGGCCCATAAAGGCTTTCCCCAGCGTATCGATCTGTTCGTCGATGGTATCCATCACCAATTTTTCGACATCAGGTTCAGCTAATACCTTCGCACCTAGACTTAAGAATCCAGTCGCCGTGCAAGTTTCTTGATTAGCGCCGGGCATTAGGTCTCCAGCAATTTGTTCTTGCACGAAGCGATTGTAGGCCTTGTCATGGTTGAACGCATTAACTACGTAATCTCGATATCGCCAAGCATTGCCAAAAGCCAAATTCTCATCAAGACCATTGGAATCTGCATAGCGGGCAACATCCAACCAGTGCCGGCCCCAGCGCACACCGTAATGCGGCGAGGCAATCAAGCGATCGATCAGCTTTTCAGTTGCGGCAACAGACTGATCGTTAACAAAGGCGTCCACTTCCGCAACTGTGGGCGGTAGGCCGGTCAGATTCAGCGAAAGTCGACGAATCAGCGTGCGTCTATCTGCGGCGGGCGCAGGATCGACGCCGGCTTGCTCCAGTCGCTTAAGTACAAAAGCATCGATTGGCGACTGGACCCATTGCCATTGCCGCACATCAGGTATGGGTGGGTCGGTTACCGGTCGAAAAGCCCAAAACTGCCGACCATCCTCCAGGCTCATTCCCTGCAATGGCGCAGGCGAATTTTCGACGACCGCTGATCGCCGCGTGTCTGGTGCTCCACGCGAAACCCAACGATGCAGAGCAGCAATTTCTGAGTCTGACAATTTCCCATTGGGCGGCATTTGCAAGTCCGCATTTTGGTACGATACGGCCCGAAGCAACAAACTGTCGTTGCTTGGATCGTCTTGCAATGCTGGCCCAGAATCACCACCTTGAAAAATCTGTTCACGCGACTCCAGCGACAGGCCGCCAGCTCGCTCAACTCCCGCGTGGCATTCGTAGCACCGGTCAATCAGTATTGGACGGATCTGCTTTTCGAAAAATTCGATATCTTCCAAGGAGAATTGCTTGGAGGGTTCACCTTCGGCCGGTTGGGCCAACAATTGGGATTGCGAAACATGAAAGCACATCCCAGCCAGCGACATCAGAAATGCAAAAACAGACCAACAGCCATCGACACTCAGTCGTAGCACTGTGATTCGAGTTGCGTTACCGTTTCGGTTCATGATTTCACTATCAGTCAATAGACAGGTATTTTGTTCCTTTAGCAATTTCCATTATAATGATGCCAAGTCTGCTTGCCGACCATTGTAACAAAGAAGTAGGCATTACTTATCCATCATCAATAGACTTAGAAATTAAGCTTCAATTTTCATTGATCTGGTTGGCTTTAGCAGCCAATCGCTTGAGCTACCTCGATTTTCCATAACCAACACGAACTTTTGGGCTAATAAGCCCAGGCTGAAGGATTGATCAACTTGGGGATTCGTTTTCAGTGTCATCACTGCGGCCACACGCTGCATGTCAAGAATTTTCAAGCAGGAAAGCGCGGCCGATGTCCGAGTTGCAATGGGTCTTTTCGCATTCCATTGGCTAGTGCTACCCGTTCGTTGGATGTTCAGACCAAACTGGTTGGAGCCGCAAATGTCGGCGAAGAGACTGCCGACGATAATCTGGGTGAGCAGGTTTTAGAGTTGGAGAACACTCAGGAACCGACGGCCTCTAACGAGGAAGCTTCAGAATCGGTTTCCGAATCAGTTGCTGTTGCTGCAACGAAGGCAATCGAGGCATTGGACCCTAACGCACCGGCAGTTATTGCTCAAGCTCCCAACGCCATTTGGTATCTTCGCGCCGCATCGGGAGAACAATTCGGCCCTACTCCGGCGGCCACGATACTCCGCTGGTTGCGGGAAGGACGCGTTGGATCAGACCACTATGTCTGGCGCGATGATTGGCCAACATGGATGTCAGCAAAGGATATGTTTGGCAGCTACTTTGACCGCAGCCCGGGTAACGAACAATCTAACTCTCAGGATGCACTGGTCAAAACCACTGCGGGAACACCACCTTTATCGCCTCAAGCGACGAAGCAACTTTTAGCGCCTAAATCGCACAACACGCTCGGCCAAGCAACTCAGGCAAGTCGAACGGTCCACCAGCGACGCAATCAGAATCGCTATGGTTTGCTGATTGCTATTTTGCTTTCGGTGTTCGTCATTCTTCTGATCGTGTTGGCCTACGTATTGTATAGCCAGATGAACCCAGGACCTAAGATCGATGCGGGTGCGTCAATCGCACCAGATAAATTCCTCGGCTAGGGAACTTCGGATACCGGTTCAGGCCTTGGCGCTGCCGACGGCTCACGCTGCAAGTATCCGAACAGGTTGACAATCTGAGAATCATTTAGATTGGCCAGAATTCCATCTGGCATCATGGAAACCTGAGCTATTTCGCGTGACTGAATCTCTGATTGGGCGATCACGATCGGCTCCTCGCGATCAGCGACTCGCAGTCTCAGGTAACGTTCGTTTTCCTCGCTTGGAATTCCCGAATAGATCCTGCCGTCATCCGTGAGAACGATGTGCATGCGATAATCGTCTTGAATGATTGCGCTTGGCGAGACAATATTGCTTAGCAGATATTCCAAATTACCTCGATTGGCACCGGTGATATCCGGGCCCAATTTACCGCCTTGGCCGTGTATTTGATGGCATGTTCCACAATTGCGCTGGAACAATAGTTTACCGTCAGCCATATCCGCCTGGGCAATCGCCTGCGGATGAAGCAGCTCGCGGTATTTGGTCAGAAGCACCTCCTTATCCATC
>JBIIJD010000096.1:0-14292 GCA_044234105.1 Aureliella sp.
CTCGTCTGGCAAAAGTTGCTTGGCCATAGCGTCCTCCATGACGTCGGGGTACAAAAATAAACATTTCTGCTCCAATGATTACCAAATCCAGTTCGCTGTGAAAATAGGTTTTGTTAGAGTGTCTTAGATAGGCTTTATTGTTCTGAGTCTATGGTCAGCTGGGCATAGCATAGGAAAAACGCTGGAAGGGGTGGGCTTCATTTTCGCCTTTTTTGCATGCGTGTTGTTGCACGAGTTCCGCCATGCGCTGATGGCCGCGCGATATGGCATCAATACACGGGATATAACGTTGCTGCCGATTGGTGGTGTCGCGCGTCTAGAACGCATGCCGGAGGAACCGCTACAAAAATTGTGGGTCACCCTAGCTGAACCAGCGGTAAATGTCGTCATTGCGACAATTCTCTTTGTTTGAATTCCAATACTTTCCGCGTTTGCGCCATTTGAGCAACTCAACGTTACTAGCAGACTGTTTCTCCAACGGCTAGTTGCTTAGGATTGAGGATACCATTGAATAGCTGTAAGTAGTTGTCAATAGCGACGAGCTTGGCCTGGGAAACGTCGCCAAAATCAAGGCGAGTGGTGAGTTAGAAGGCTGCCGGAACCTCTGGCAGCAGGTGATTTGGCAAGTCATAGTCCAAATCGAATCGAGTCAGATCGCGACTTTCTTGTTTCTTGATTTCGTCGATGTGGAGTTCAAGAATTCCGAGAGCGACAACAAGTGGATCGAGCTGCGGCTGTAAGAACTTGATTCCATCTTAGCTGGGGCAGATGAAAGGATGTGAAACTAATGACTGGCGTGTTGCTTTTCAGCAGGCACGGTTTTTCGCTTGTGCCGAAGTTCGCTGAGCAACCAGACGTACCAGGCTGGAATCAGACCTCCAATTACCACCATTGTCCATTGAAGACCTAACATGGTTGCAACGGATGTACTGGAACCGCTATTGCTCCATGGATTGGGATTCATCCCTGGTCGCGCGAACATTAGTACTATTTGGAACATGCCGAAGGTAGATAGCACAAAACTAGCAAGTGCTCCGATAGCGTAGGCGCGAACACATCCTTTGTTCCAGACGATCATTGCGATAAGTAGCCCTGGCAATATTCCGGTCACTACACTAAGAATAAAGCTCGCAAATGGCATCGCGAAGGCTATCAAGAATGCGGTTAGCCAAGCCAACACAATCACTGCAAGGCTTGTGGCTGTCAGCAGCGATATTGGACTGGTTGCCAAAAGAACTGAACGCGATCCGTCACGGCTTTGCGAAGAGCTTAGAAACATTCTGCTCGATAGGCTCCGAAATCTTGGTAGCTGATATGCAAGCAGCACACCTGCAAATGAAAGTAGCAGAAGTAGGGCAATGCCCAAGTTGATCGCTCTGGCGATTTGGTACTCGGAACTGCCGTAGGAGGTGTTGTTGACTGCAACTGACGATAGAGCCACCAGGACACCAAAAAATACGATAGCCCATGCGCTCAATTTCAGTAAGCGCTTTTCTGGTTGTACCACGTAGCCAGGTTGTGGTGATGAGTACTCGCTTTCGCCTTCATCATCCGAGTCGTCGCGGTCGAGCGGGTGTACGGAATTCATTCTAGGTTGACTTTGATGAAATAGGACTCGTGGAGGCACTGTGTCTGTATTGTAACGGAACCGGAAAGCGTTGCACTAGAGTAGTCGAATGTTCGAATCGGCGGGGCGATCCGTGACATTGTCGCTGACCGCTCCGCCGGTCAGTTCCTAGATTTTTTCATGCTACGAGCCGCAAACGCCCGGGTTGTGACCAAAGTTGTCACGGGGCTGCTGATAATCTTGGTGTTGGGCTGCGGCCCCCCAAAAATCACAGTTTCGGGCCGCGAGAATTGGCTTAACAAACAAGGGAGTGTGAAAATGCTAGTACTATCTCGAAAAGTTGGTGAAAAAATTGTCATTGGTGACAACATCGTGATCGAAGTGGTCCGTGTCAAAGGCAAACGTGTGACGATTGGACTGGTTGCCCCGACGGCAGTCCCGATTTTGCGTGGCGAGTTGAACCGGACTATCACTTCGAATCACTCGACTGAGCCTGCTAGCAGTCAGGACGATCTATTGGTGGCGGTATAGCCGGAATCGCCAGCCAAGATCGAATTCAGGCTTAGTTAATTGATCTGCTTTAGTTCACAGCCAGGCAGATGGCTTGTCTGGCTGACGAAATCTGTAGCGGCGGTATATTATCTGTAGCTGAAAAAAGCATGTTCAGCAGAAGGATAGGTTCCCCGACAAATTTCAAGGAAAGTGAATCAACGTCGATGACTTCCAACAAGACCTATTTCATAACAGGCGGAGCCGGCTTTATCGCCAACACGATTATTCGCAGACTGGTGGATCGCCACAACATCGTGGTCTATGACAACTTCCATCGCGATACGCTATCTGGCAGCGCATTACACGGGCATCCCAATATTCGAATCATCAAAGGTGATGTGCTGGATCTACCTAAACTTACGGAATCGATGCAAGGAGCGGATGCAGTGGTACATGCCGCTGGAATAGCAGGCATCGACACCGTGATCAAGAACCCGGTGCATACCATGCGAGTTAACATGCTGGGGACCGCCAACGTACTCGAGGCCGCACTTCAGAATAAGATTAGTGATAGAATTATCGACTTTTCAACCTCAGAAGTATTCGGTTCGATGGCTTTCCGATCCACCGAAGCTGACGCCACCGTGGCTGGTTCCGCAGGCGAGGCACGTTGGACATACGCGGTGTCGAAGCTGGCAGGCGAGCATTTAGCGCATGCCTATTGTCGGCAACATCAATTGCCGGTGGTCACAGTCCGGCCTTTCAACGTATATGGACCTGGACAAACAGGTGAAGGTGCTATGCAGATCTTCATCAAGCGCGCTCTCAGGAACGAGACAATTCGCATGAATGGCGATGGAACTCAGATCCGTGCCTGGTGCTATGTTGATGACTTTGTTGAATGCATCATGCGATGCTTGGAAAGCCCCAAAGCGGTTGGTGAGAGTTTCAATATCGGCAATGCCCGAGCGGTCATCACTATATTGGGCTTGGCTCACGTTGTCTGCCGAGTTTTAGGTTCATCCTCGCAAATCATCCACGATCCTCCGCTATCGGCTGATATTGCGATTCGCATTCCAAGTGTGGACAAGGCTGAGCAACTGCTGGGCTTTAAGGCCGCCGTGGATTTGGAAGAAGGAATCTTGCGGACCGCCAAGTGGATCAAGGAGCATTAGGGATGAGTCGATCGCATGGAACCGGCCTAGCACCTTGGCATTTCAAGAGTCTAGGCGCGGAAACTGTTTTTGAACACGGAGTACTGGTGTTTCATCCGGAGAATATATCGATCGGATCCAATGTCTATGTAGGTCACTACGCCATACTCAAAGGTTACTACAAGGGATCGATGGAATTCGGCGACGGTGTCTGGATCGGTCAGCAGTGCTTTTTTCATTCCGCAGGCGACATCCGCATCGGCAATAATGTTGGCATCGGGCCTGGAGTGAAAATCCTGACCTCGTCACACTCGTTGGAGCCGATGATCAAACAGGCAATCTTGCATCAGCCTATCGAGTTTGCACCGGTGGTCATCGAAGAAGGCTGTGACTTGGGGGTTAACAGTGTTGTTCTGCCGGGTGTCCATTTAGGCCCTTTAGTGCAGGTCGCGGCAGGAGCTGTGGTCACGCGATCTTTTTCTGCCCGAACCATCATTGCCGGTGTTCCGGCGCGAGAGATCGGTCAGATCTGAAGTAGTTGGCTACGTAAGTGGTGGGCTCCATGGGGCTCGATCACAGCCAGCCCGTGAAGCGGGTATCAACGCTACTTTCGCAGGAATGAAAGGTGACATTGCTTCGCAGGCTGCAAAAAAATCATAGTCTCTACGATTGCCAATCAAAATGTAAGGCCAGCACGGTTGCCTGGTGCGACGTGCTGTTGATACCAATTGGTGTTGCGTACTAACTGTGTCCCCTGATTGAGTATTGCGGTCTCTGCTTGGCTCTGCGGCTGATATTCGTCTCGAAAGAACCTTGGTACCAAATCAAAATGGTCTGGCCGCTCAATCGCCGTCAGGACTTGTTGGCAAACAGGTTGGAGAGCGTGGTACTTCTCGACATATTTTCTGCCTTTGTAGGCTAGTTGCTGGCGTCGAGAGTGGTCAACGATGATGTCCTTTAATTCCTGATACAGGTTGGCGGGATTGACATCGATCATAGGGCACTGGGCAGGCAAATCGTCTGGATACTTAAGCCATACGCTGCTAAGTACCACCTTGCCAGCCGCCATACATTCACGTTCCAATTTTCCTCCGCTTGGAATGAACAACTGTCCGATCACCACATCCACATCGGAATATCTGCGCAAAGCCTCGTGATAGGGAACGTTTTCGATCAGAAGAGGCTCAAAGCGAACACCTTCGGCCTGTAAACGCTTAAAGACTTCCAAAACATGGCTAGTGCCTTTGACCGATCGCTTAGAAGGGGCGTGAGCCACAATGGGCACCTGCCTCTGTATCGCTTTCTCCTGAATCAAACTTGTATCAGCCGGAATGTAGAAATGCTGGTAAGGTCGCAGAGCTAGCTGGCTCTGGTTCGGTAGGCTAAAAATCACATCGGCATATTTTTCCGCAGTCCTAAGATACCGAATTTTCCGCTTCAAGCCCTTAAGCGAAAACTGAATATCCAAAGGGTTCAGGCTATCGTAATAGGAGGGGATCTCATACTTAGACATTTCTTGTCCATAGGCATGACACCAACGCTGCTCGGAGCCCATAAAGAAGATCACGATCTTCTTGCCCATTTTTTTCAAAAGAGCCAGATCGCTGCAATCCTGAAAGAAGGTGTCCCAGATGAAGATAAAGGTATCGCAATCCTTTGATTGCTCGATCATCAACCGCTTGCGCTTGGCGCTGTAAAGTAACCAGTTACGAAATCTGGTAGAAAACCACTTTCGGCGACTTACGAAGTTGTCACGGTGAAGCACCGTATCTACTCGGGTCGCGTGTAGCAGGTTAGGCTCGATGATCGCGCTGTGCGTTGCGATTCCAAGTTCGCCAAAGCCTTTGGCCAGGTCGGATACCTGCGATGCCATATCGCTCAGGCCGATGAAAATCTTCATGTCTTTCACGGTAGACTCCGGCCCGAGCCAACATAGCATTGAAAAGATTCAATCTAGCCCGGGGCCAGCAGAATCTAGATATAAATCAGATTTTGCCGGCTGCTGCCCAGTCTGCGATGAGACTTTGTTGGGCCGAGTCAACTGTTCCATCTGGCAACCAGAATTGAGCTGGATCGTGGTTGATCAGGAAGCTGTCGAACTGCCACTGCTCATCTTCTAACGGAATCTGTGGATTGGGTCGCCAATCGATGGCCTGAGAGAAAATGGGGCCAAGGTAGGGGCGTGCAACAGCCAAAATTTCCTCATGCGGCAACTGATCGGGCAGATTGATACCACGGTTTGGGTTCCGCAGCATCCAATTCAGTGCCCCGAGCATTGATGAGGCAACCTGCAGCGTGGTGGGATTCTGTCCGTGCAACAGTCTTCGAGTCTCGTGAATGTCCAGCGTGCTGCCAATCCACCAGGCACCATAGTCGTGGCCCATCAGCAGACAGCCTAATATGTCGGCTCCATCGGTGACTTCGTTTGTCATGATCCGTAGATTGTCTTGCAGAACCAGGTTGCGTGCTCTCAGTTCATACAGTGAGGCCACGGCGCTATCCGTTGGCCAATAGGCATAATGCACGGTGGGTCGATACTGCAATCGCCGTTTTGAATCTTTTACGGTTAGGTACTCAGAGATGCTAAAGGCTTCACCGTGTCGGATCACCATGCCGTGAATCTGACCGCCCGGGACCCAGGAACGTACCAAAGTGTCCATTCCACGATGATTGTCCAGATAAATCTGATTCTGCGGACCACGCTGATGATGGCAGGCATCCACCGGCAATCGCTTCTCGTGAGTCCCCCAGCCCAATTCTGCTGGTGCGATTCCTTCTTCGTAAAACCCTTCGATGCTCCAGGTGTTTACGAATTCATTGGGGCGCTTGGGCAAGCTGGTCACCTGAGTGTCACGCTCGCTAATGTGAATGACTTTGGTACCAGTCAACATTGCCAATTGATTAAAAGCACCACTATCGATGGCTTCGCGCAGACTGGCTACGCGGGCATCTTCCGGCTTTTCATCTAGAATTTTCTGAGCGATCTGCAGTAGTGCCACCTTTACAAAGTGAGACACCAGACCTGGATTAGCCCCGTGATCCAGCACGGCGGTAGGCCCCTGATGCCTGTTATTCCAGGATGCGACCAACTGCCGAATTTTCATCTGTCGCGCATACAGCGTCTGCGCGGCACCAACCTTGCTGTACGGGTCCCACTCCTCGACCGACGTATTGATGTACAGCACTCCGGTTTGATGAGCCCATTCCAGCAGCGACAAAGTTTCGATATTCCAGGCGACGTCAATATACAGATCACCGGCGCTTAGACTACGGTTCAGGAACTGAACGTAATTATCCGGAGTGATTTCTATTTGCTCAAAGCGCACACCAGCCGCTAGTGCATCGGCGATTTCCGGGCGTTTATCGTCTTTATCGATCACTAAAATGCGATCCGGTGGCATGTCAAAATGCCGCAAGATCAATGGCAAAAGGCACTGCGCCACACTGCCGCAGCCCTGAATCAGAATCCGTCCCGGAAAACAAAATCGAGTGTTGAGATCGTATCGCATTTCAGCGCTCCTCACGACATGTATACGCCGACAGCCCGCATCCACAAAGATGACACACTGTTGTTAAACCGGCATGGGGAGGGGGCTGGCTTTTATTGGTCAGAGAGGTCAGCTAGAAAAGCTGTTTGACCATCGACACGACCAGCCCCAGGATTGGGAGATGAACGGAGTTCAATCCAACTGCGAATTGTACTCACTGCCTACCGCACTTGTCCACTCTTCGGAAAGCAATTACTCGCAAAATCACAGATATTTTCTGGCTGAGCGCTTTCCGCACAATCCGCCTGTTCGTCATTTATTGCCTGTTTGGACCAACACTGGGGTGGCGGGTAACCATCTTTTTCGACACTTCAGGCAGTTCGAAGGTTGATTTTTCGTTGCTCGCCGCCCAACCGATGGCAGCCGGCAACAATGCCGAATTTATGGGACGGTGCCTATCGGCTGCGGGTAGCAGCCTACAGCCTAATGCCTAGCCGGCGCCTGTCGGCTGGGCGGTAAACGAGAGCGAGTGGATTGCAGGTGTTTTGCATGGGATACTGTCATGTCGTGGCGTTGTGGAAGACAAGCACTCCATCGTCCAGCGAGCCATGACGGAACATTTTCTTGTCCTTGCGGTAGTCTTGAGGATTGATCCAGGGCTCGCGATCTCCTTGCTTGGGCAGCAGGTGCATGGCTCGTGTTAAATATCCTGGTGTGAAATTGTCGATCCAAGGACGCGGCGTCATGTGGGAGTCCTGGGGACGCAGTCTGGCTTCGACAATCTGGGCGCCGGTTTCGTCCAAGCGATTGAGTAGGCGACAGACAAATTCCGAAATTAAGTCAGCTCTTAAAGTCCACGAGGCATTGGTATATCCGAATACCGAGGCCATGTTGGGCACTCCGGTAACCATCATGCCTTTGTACGTCCATGTGTCAGCCAGATTGACTGGCTTGCCATCTACTTGAATGCTCGCTTGACCACCTACAACTAAATTCAGACCGGTGGCTGTGACGATGATGTCGGCAGGTAGTTCCTGACCGGACTTGGTGCGTATTCCCGACGGAGTGAAGGTCTCTATTTGATCGGTAACCAGCGCTACTTTGCCAGATTGAATGACCTGAAAAAGGTCACCGTTTGGCACTAAGCAAAGCCGCTCGTCCCATGGATTGTACTTGGGTGCAAAATGCTTTTCGAAGTCATAGTCTTTCGGCAACATCTTCCGAACCCAACGCAGCAAGAATCGTTTCGCCATTTGAGGTCTGGCACGACTGACGCGGTAAAACAGTTGTTGTAATTCCACGTTCTTCCAGCGAGTGATCGCGTACGCCCAAGTTGCAGGCAACACCTTATTAAGGAAGTTCGCGATGCGATCACGGTCTGGCATCGAAATGACATAGGTGGGCGAGCGTTGCAACATGACGACTTTGGCTGCTTTCTGCGCCATAGCAGGCACAAGTGTCATCGCGGTTGCACCCGATCCGATAACGATAACTTGTTTGCCTTGATAATCCAAGTCTTCAGGCCACTGCTGCGGATGTACCATCATTCCCTGAAATCGCTCGCGGCCTGGAAATTCTGGGGTAAAGCCTGAATCGTAGCTGTAATATCCGGCGCAAGACAACAAAAAATTGCATGTGTATTGCAATTGCTGTCCGGTATCCACTTGCAGGACATTTATCGTCCACAGTGCGTCGCGACTGGACCAGGATAGCTTGACGACCTTGTGATTCAAGCGAATGTGCTGGTCGATTCGATATTGTTTGGCAGTCTCCTGAATGTAGTCAAGAATTGCTGGCCCGTCAGCAATAGCTTTGGCCGCGCGCCAGGGCTTGAAGTTGTATCCCAACGTATGCATGTCGCTATCGGAGCGTATTCCCGGGTAGCGGAACAGATCCCAGGTGCCGCCAATCGCCGAGCGACCTTCCAACAAGGCAAAAGTTTTTCGGGGACAGTGTATTTGCAAATGACGCGCTGCCCCAATACCAGACAGTCCGGCACCAATGATGATCACATCAAAATGATTCTGGTCTTGCGGCATAGTGTCACATTGCCCCCTGTGTTGGTAAAACAAAGTTTTCTACTTAACAAGTTTACGTTTGACTGCGGTTATCTGTTTCAAACCGACTACAAACCATCTACTTCGAAGCCCGAACGATAGGTGCGGCGCAGCAGTTGGTTTGCCTGATCGTGACTGCTGAACTGCATTTTCTGCCAGTCCCAGTCCAACTGAGTTTGTGGGAAGCGATTGGCAACTACGCCCAGCAAAAGAGCTTCGGTTAGTGGGCCAGCATAGTCGAACCCCGCGCTGGTCGATCCGTTGCCCATGCACGCATCAACCCACTCGAAGTAGTGATTGCCGTTGTCCACTGTTGGCGGACGAAAATCTGCGAACTTGGCGGTCGGGTAAAGCTTGGCGGCGCCCACATGTGGCAACAGCATGGTACCTTGTTCGCCTACGAATAACGATCCCTGACCGGGCAGCTCCAAGGACTCGGACAGGCCAAGGCGACCGATTTCAGGAGGGGCGTCCGCGCCATCGTACCAAGTCCACCGCAGTGACTGTGTTGTTTTCGATGTGCCAGGAAACTCGTACTCGACTACATTTCGCTCGGGGTGCCCCAGGCCAGTGGGTGGTCGACAAGTGGTCTTAACCCATTTGGGCGCGGTCAATTCTAAAGCTGCGTACGGAGTGTCAAAAATATGTACCCCCATGTCCCCCAAAGTTCCGGTGCCAAAATCGATCAGCTTTCGCCAATTGCCTGGATGGTAGACGTTTGCAGCGAACTGTCGGTGTTGTGCTGTTCCCAACCACAAGTCCCAGTTCACAGCATCGGGAGCAGTTGTCGGCTGAAAATCGGCTCCGTCGTAACCCCAATTTTTGTTCGACCAGGCATGGACTTGGCTGACTTTGCCGATGACACCATCCTGAATGATCCGCACGGCTTGACGGTATGGAGCCGCTGAATGGACCTGGATTCCCATTTGTGTGGCCAGCTTCTTGCTTTCGGCCACCTTTCGAAGTTGTCGAGCTTCGAAGACCTCATGGGTCAACGGCTTTTGGCAATAGACCGGCTTGTTCAGATTCAAAGCCAACATCGATGCAGGCGCATGAGTATGATCAGGCGTGGAGACTACCACTGCATCGATTGTATCACCAAGAGCGATCAGCATTTCACGATAGTCGACGTAGGTCTTGGCCGAAGGGTGTCGCGCGTGAACCTCAGACAAACGCTGGCTGTCAATGTCGCACAGAGCAGCTACTTCTACAGCCGGATGAGAGGCGATTGAGCCCAAGTCGGCTCCGCCCATGCCTCCCACTCCGATATGAGCCGTTCGCAGCTTGCCGTTGGCCATTGCCAATGCTCGACTTGCAGGCAGACTGCTCAGCGCCATCATCGCTGCGGTTGTTTGAAAAAAATTCCGGCGGTCTAAGGTTTGTCGCTTCATCGGAACAGTCGCCTTTTTAAGAGTGAGAACGAATATCAAAAATCAAACAGGTACTGGTAGCATGCGCGTATAACTTGCCATCAGGTCCCATCAATCGAGCCTCAGAGGTGGCCGTTTGGCTGCCCAGATGGATCAACTGTCCGATCGCACGGACACGCTTCACTTTGGGACTTAGCGCTCGGATCATATTGACCTTTAGCTCTAAAGTCGTAAACGATTTGCCTTTGGGCAAGCTGGCGTTGATTGCACAAGCCAATGCAGAATCCAGGATCGTGGCAAACCAGCCTCCATGCACGCTGCCCATTGGATTGAAGTGAACCTGACTGGGAGTTCCCTGAAACACCGCGCGTCCATGCTCAGCCTCGATCAGTAGATAATCCATCGTGTCGCCGATGGGCGGATAGTGTACTTTTCCTTGCATCATGGCGTGCATGAGTTGCAGACCGCTCATCGCTAAAGCTTGATCTGGCGTGATCACTCCCGCTCCTGGTCCAGTTCGCAAGATTTCCTTTTGTGCTTTTTCTTGTTGTAACCAATGTTCCAGTTGTTCATTCATGGCCAGGTGTTCAATTGATTTTTTGTGTCTACAGAATGGATTGTGTCGGTAATGGAGCTATCAATCCTGTGCCAACTATTTACGGCACAAGTTGGTCAACCTATCATGATCAGAATCAATTGGCCAGCACGGTCGGCCTGATTAGGACCTATTTTTTATCAAGGCAAGCGTTATGCATGTTCAAAACAAAGTGGTGGTAGTTACGGGTGGAGCAAGTGGAATTGGGGCCGCTTTGTGCCGGGAGTTCGCCAGCCATGGCGCGCAGCGAGTGGTGGTAGCCGATATCGACGAAGCGGGGGCCAGGATCGTTGCGGATGAAATTGGTGGCGTGGCAATGTCCGTAGATGTCGCACGCGAAGATGATATTCAGCGCCTGGTGAACGAGACGATGCGACATATTGGGCCTATTGATCTGTTCTGCTCGAACGCAGGGGTCGGATGTGAAGGTGGACTGGATGCCAACAACCAGCAGTGGCAAAGACTTTGGGAAGTCAACTTGATGTCGCATGTTTATGCCACCCGAGCGGTCTTGCCTTCGATGCTACAGCGCAAGCAGGGCTATTTGTTGCACACGGCGTCGGCAGCGGGACTTTTGACGCAGCTTGGATCGGCACCCTATGCGGTCACCAAACATGCGGCGGTGGCGTTTGCTGAGTGGTTATCGATCACCTATTGGGACGCTGGCATTCGCGTTTCGTGTCTGTGTCCCCAGGGTGTGCATACTAAGCTGCTCCAGTCGACTCCGCCTAGCATCAACGCCATGTTGACGCCAACCGCAATCCCTCCTGAAGTCGTGGCTCGATGTACGATCGCCGGTCTAGACGCGGAACAATTTTTGATCCTGCCTCACCCAGAGGTAGCTGAGTATTATCGTAATCGAGCTTGCGACAACGAACGCTGGCTGCGCGGCATGCGTCGATGGCAGTCCAAGCTGTTTGACCCGATCGGATGATGAGAAATTTTAAGCGAATATGGCAATGAAGTTTTTGACTGCTCACTGGCAACATCTTTTGCTGGCCAATTACAGCATCCAGCCTGAAGTTCTTAAGCACTTAGTTCCTGTTGGCACGCAGATCGACTGTTTTGAAGGGCATGTGTTTGTCAGTCTTGTGGCATTTATGTTCAGGCAGACTAAAGTGCTTGGGTTGCCAATCCCGTTTCATCGAGATTTCGAAGAAGTCAATTTGCGATTCTATGTTAGACCGCAAGGACAGCCCCAAAAGCGTGCAGTGACTTTCATTCGTGAAATCGTTCCACGAGCAGCCATACCACTGATTGCCAACAGTTTCTTTAACGAGAACTACGTGGCGCTACCCATGTCACATCAGGCAAGTCCCACACAGCATTCTTACTCGTGGACGTGTGGTACAACACACACCTTTTCTGGTCGCATCACCAGCTCGCTGAGCTATCCACCTGCCGGAAGCGTGGGCGAGTTTATCACTGAGCACTATTGGGGCTATGCAAAAGGACGCAGGGGAACACTGGAATATCAAGTCGAACATCCTCAATGGCAATGCTGCGAAGTGCAGGACTTTAGCATCCAAGTTGACTTCGCCCAGACCTACGGCGCGCAATACGCTTTTTTGAACGCGCAACAGCCTCACAATGTATTGTACGCTCTTGGGTCTGAAGTGAGCGTGTCGTTTCCAAAGCGTTTGCAGTCACTGTCGAGTATCTGAGGAAAATCTAACGTAGCCGACGAAATGCACTTGCTGGGCCAAATCTCAGTTCGCTAAGATCGTGTGGGATTTGCTTCGAAGGCGGCCGGTCCAGGATTCGTTCACACATACATTACAATACCAAAGCACCGAAAGGGATTCCCGGTGAGTCCGAAATCGTTTGCTAAAACGCGATTTTTTTTGGCGACCGCATTGTTGTTGGGATGTGTAGGCTGTGATCAAATCACTAAGAATTACGCTACACAATCGCTTCAAGGTGAGCCACCCGTTTCGATGTGTGCCGACACGGTGCGACTGTGTTTTGCACTGAATCCAGGTGGCTTTTTGAGTGTTGGTAGCCAACTGCCAGATGAGATCCGTAGGCACTCGTTCATCGCAATGAATGTTGGATTGATGTTTGGGTTAGCCCTGTTTATGCTTTTCAAAAGAGATCTTCCGTTGTCATTTTTCTTAGCACTCATTTTGGTGCTGTCGGGCGGAATTGGAAACTTGATCGATCGGATTTGGAATAACGGCTTGGTGACCGATTTTATCAATCTGGGTATCGGGCCTTTGCGTACAGGCATCTTTAATGTGGCAGATGTCGCACTGATGTTAGGCGCGGCAGGTGTTGCCTATCATTCCTGGCGTCGTGGTCAATTGTCACAGGCGCCAAGCCAGTCACATTGACTTTTAGACGAACCAAAACTGTTAGATGCATGACCATTGTGATCCATCAAGTCAGCATGTTAGCGATATCAGGCCGTTAGACGATTCTGGGTTTGGTCGCTACTGCTTTAGATTTTTCAGTCGCACGTTTCGAAACTGAATCACCATGGGCGGACCGGTGTGGATTTGAAATGCCAAGACGCCTTCTCCGGCGGACTTGTCGGATTGCTTATCGATGACTTCGGACATCAATGTATCGTTGATGAAGTGCTGAAGCGAATTGCCCAGAGCTACGATTCGATATCGGTTCCATTGACCTTGGTTGATCTTCTTGCCAAGTTCGCCAGCGTCGCCGATTGGCTTAGCATTCTTTTCACCTTTGTCACTGATCGTCACGGATTGTCCGCGCAGGGCCAAGATGCCTCGACCACGTTCCTCGTAATTGATGCCTGAGTAGGTCAGATCCCAGTCAATATCAGCCTGATAGCCTCCGACAATAAATGCAGCTTCTTCTTTGACTTGACTGCGATACTGGATGCCCGAGTTCCCGCCAGGTTTGCTTTCTTGTCCGGGAGTCAGGCGATATTCTAGCTCCAAAACAAAGTCGGCAACCTTGCCCGCTTTCCAAATCAAAAACGTGTTAGCCTTGATGGGTGATTCGGCAGTGGTTCTTCCAGTGATTGCGCCTTCGTGCACGCTCCAAAGTTGCTCATTTCCGCTCCAGCCAGTTAGATCTTTGCCGTTGAAAATTTCTTGGAAGCCGGTTTCGGGCGAAGCCTTGTCGTCAACCAACGCCTTCGATTTTCGAACTAGACCAGATTCTTCCGCTTGAGTTGATTTGAGGCTTGAAAGGGTGATAGCTATCGAGCAGGCAATCAGACAGTTTCTAAACATGTTGCTTCTTTCGTTTTGCAAGTCTATTTGAATTGAAATGCGGTTTGCCATCATATCAGCGCTTAAACCATTCGCCAATCGACCTGTTCGCCAATCGCATATCGCACCTAATTAACCAACAATTGGGCCATCAAACGCCCAGATGCCCGCTGGGGGTGGTTTGCAGAATGCTGCTAAGCCTCGTAAAATGTAGCGGAATGCACGTATGTCAGTGAACACCTTCAGATGAAAGGCTTGCTCGATGAGCGACCATGGTGAAATCGATTCGGTAATGGTGGAGAAACGGCTGTTTGCACCGTCAGCCGAATTCTCTGCGCAGGCTCGTGTCAAGAGCTTGGGCGATTATCAACAGCTTTACGACCG
>JBIIJD010000157.1:0-3861 GCA_044234105.1 Aureliella sp.
TAGAGGGCAGATACCAGTGCGTCGCGCTATTCTAAGTGATATTCACGGTAATCTGGAAGCGCTTAAGGCGGTGCTGGCAGACATTCGCGCTCAAGGCTGTACGCAGATTTTGTGTTTGGGTGATATTATCGGCTACGGGCCCGAACCGGCTGCCTGCGTGGATGTGGCCCGTTCGTTTGATGCGACCATTCTGGGCAACCACGATCTGGCAGCTCTATTTGATCCGGAAGGTTTTAGCAGCGCGGCTGAACAAGCTATCATGTGGACCCGGCGGCAGATGGAATCGGGAGATACGGCTGAAAAGTGCTTGCAGAGACTCGACTTTCTTGCCAACTTGCCTAGGACTCGTCGTGAAGGATCGGTCATCTTCGTGCATGGGTCAGTGCGCAACCCGATCAACGAGTATGTATTTCCCGAAGACGTCTACAACAGCCGCAAGATGGAGAAGCTTTTTTCAATGATCCAGCGAGTCTGTTTTCAAGGGCATACCCACGTAGCGGGTGTTTTCACAACGGAAATGAGCTTTTTAAGACCCGACGAAATCGGCTATCGATTTGACCTTGGTCAGGAAAAGGTAATGATTAATGTGGGGTCCGTAGGCCAGCCTAGGGACGGGGATTGGCGAAGCAGTTACGTGATTCTGGAAGGTGAAATGGTTCATTTTCGTCGCGTTGAATACAACGTAGACGACACAGTGCAAAAGATTTACGACATCCCCGACTTGGATAACTCGCTGGGGGACCGTTTGCGAGAAGGTCGCTGAGTACCGAGGAAAAGCACCAAAGCAACAGTTTTGGCGACGGATCCGCCGTTCTGGCATTAGCCACGTTTGATATAATCATCAAAAACTTGTGCTTGGGTGCTTAGCTAGTTGCAACTGTTGCAGATTTGTTTCAGAATAAGTAGCTGGGACGGGTGGGCTGGCCTTTCTGAACGAATCCTCTCAAACGGCTGCGACTTTCATGACTCAGACGATAACTTTGCGTGTATTGCAGGGAGCGGATCGAGGTCGAGTCTTCCGCACTTTGGCCACCCCTGTGACCATTGGACGCGAAGAAGGTAACCTGGTTCAACTGAACGATGAACGCATCAGCCGATTTCACGTTAAGATTCAAGAAGATGATGGACGTCTGGTTGTAACGGACCTGGACAGCACCAACGGTACCAAAGTCAATGGTCAGGTCTGTAGTCTGAAGATCCTCCGCAATGGGGATACCATTGCCGTGGGTCGCACCGTACTGTTGGTGCGCAGCCACGCCGAAGGTGAGGTTGGCAGCGCCGATGAATTGCCACTGCTTGATGCCGCAGGCAGTTCGCTCAGAAGCCAAGACGAATGTCAGCAGCACAGCGTACTGCCGACGCTGCCACGAGGAATGGGGCCAGGTCAATCCGCTGAATTGCGTGAGCTGCTGGATCACATTCACGTTTCGCTGCGTGCCATCGTCGATGATGCGATTGTGAATGAAAAAGAGGGCAAGGTATTGATCGATCAACGGGCTTGGGAATATCTTTTGGCGGCTCAGGCCAATATCTCTGCATGGATACGCTGCATCGAAGACCCACAGGCCAGTCAAACCTAACCTTTAGCCCGTCGCCGTCAAGGAATTCGGTAGCGATGCCAAAGAAGCTGTTTAGATTTTGTCATTTGTTCTCTGGTGACAAGATGCTGCTTTTTCACCAATAAAGAAGGCTAAAAATGAGTCGCAGTTTTGTTCACTTGCATTGCCATAGCCACTACAGTTTGCTGGATGGTGCAAGTTCCATAGACAAATTGATCGCCAAAGCCCAATCCAACGGCATGAACGCTTTGGCGCTGACGGACCATGGTAATTTGCACGGAGCGCTGGAGTTCTATAGCAAAGCTAAGAAGGCAGGAATCAACCCGATCATCGGCTACGAAGCATACGTGGCACCCGATAGCCGCCTTTCACGTGGAAACGCTTCCAGTTCCAAGGAGGCTGCGTACCACTTGACCTTGTTAGCTCAGAATCGCACAGGTTTCAAAAATTTGGTCAAACTGGCCTCCAAGGCCGCTCTGGAAGGCTTTTATTTTAAGCCTCGCATTGATCGCGAGTTGTTGCAGGAATTTGGCGAGGGCATCATTTGCCTGAGCGGTTGCGTGTCCAGCGAGTTCTCGCGGGCCATTCTGAATAACTCAGACACGTCGGCAGCGGAGCGAGAAGCAAAGGCTATCGCCCAGTGGTTTCATGGAGTTTTCAAGGATCGATATTTCATCGAAGTCATGAATAACCAGTTGGAGATTCAGCGCTTGCAGATGCAAGGCGCGGTGGATATCGCAAACAAACTGGGATTACCGGTGGTCGCTACCAGCGACGCGCATTATGCCAACCGCGAGGATGCCGAGATTCAGGATGTACTCCTGTGCATCAATACGGGCAAGTTTCGTACAGATACAGCTCGTATGAAAATGGAAAACAGTGAGTTCTATCTGCGCAACGCAGATGAGATGTATGCCAGTTTTCCAGGAATGGAAGAGGTTGTTGCGCGCAGCCAGGAAATTGCCGATTCGGTGGATATCGATCTGGAACTGGGCAAGCGGCACTTTCCCACCTACCCGTTGCCTCCAGAAAAACGTCCAGATGAGTTCTTGCGAGAATTGTGCATCAGTGGACTAAAAGATCGCTACTGCGATCAACCTGAAATGTGTCACGATGGCCAGTTGACTCAGGTGGTTCTGGATCGTTTGGAGCGGGAGTTAGCGGTGATTAACAAGTTGGGATTTGCTAATTACTTTTTGATCGTATGGGATTTTGTGCGTTATGCCCGAGAGCACAATGTTCCCGCGACGGCTCGTGGCAGCGGTGTGGGAGCGCTGGTCTGTTATGCTCTGTATCTAAGTCACGTTTGTCCCATTCGTTACGACCTATTATTCGAACGGTTTTTGGACGAAAGTCGACTAGAAGCCCCCGACATCGATATCGATTTTTGCAAGGATCGACGCGCCGACATCATCCAGTATGTTCGTGATAAATATGGACAGGAAAACGTTGCCCAAATCGGTACCTTTGGAACTCTGGCAGCCAAAGCGGCCATCAAGGATGTGGGGCGAGCCTTGGGGTTGCCGCTGGCTCGGGTAAACCAAATCACCGAGATGGTTCCAGAAGAATTAAAGATCACCATTGAAAAGGCCTTGGGTAAGAGCGAGGAACTGAAAGCTGTTTATCAAGGTGATCGAGAGATTCGTGAGTTGCTTGATATAGCCAAAAAATTGGAGGGCAACGCGCGCAACGTGGGCACTCATGCTGCCGCAGTGGTCATCGGCGACCAACCGCTGACCGAATACGTGCCACTGGGACGAGTGGGCGGCAAGGGCGACATCATCACGCAGTGGTCAATGGGCGATGTTGAAGCCGCCGGTTTGCTGAAGATGGACTTCCTGGGCTTGCGAAACTTGACCATCTTGTCCAAGGCTATCGAGGTCATCAAGCAGACGACCGGTCAAGTTATCGACATCATGCGATTGCCGCTGGAGGACAAGGCGACGTTCGCGCTGTTGCAACGTGGTGAAACCAAAGGTGTTTTCCAGATGGAAAGCGGCGGCATTCGCGATCTTTTGCAACGAATGAAGCCAGATCATTTCCGCGATATCATCGCCACCAATGCACTCTACCGTCCCGGACCTCTGGAAGGCGGTATGGTGGATGACTATGTCGCGGTTAAGCACGGTCGCAAGAGGGCCGAGTATCTTCACCCAGTCCTAGAAGAGATCCTGTCCGAAACGCATGGAGTGATGGTTTACCAAGAGCAGGTCATGCGGATTTTAAATCGACTGGGTGGGATCGAATTGGCCAGTGCTTATACCTGCATCAAAGCCATCAGCAAGAAGAAAGAGTCCCTGAT
>JBIIJD010000050.1:0-42744 GCA_044234105.1 Aureliella sp.
GACACTCTCCTTAACGATCAATATCGTTCAACCGCGAAGAAATCGGGTGGATACAAGCATATCCCTCGACACACTTCAGCATTGCACTTGCCATGAACGCAAAATGGTTCCGACATCAAGTCCTCGGCTGTCATCTTGGATTTGTTGTTCGGCTTGAATCCTGAGCTTTACCGGATCTAACCCACTCATCGATTTCGTCTCTCTTGAACTTCCACAAGCTGCCGACCTTGTGGGCTGGCATGTTCTTGTGGTTGATCCACTTGTAAACCGTATCGCGTTTGATGCTGAGTTGAAACGCAACCTGTTTGACAGGATTGCCGACCTCGGCTTTGCAAACACTTGCCTTGCTTGCCAAGCCGAATCAAATAACCCACATCTTAACAAACCTTCAAAGCTGGTGGTAGCTACTCAGTATGTTTAAGCCTACACTAGCCCACACCCGTGACACCTTTGGTCACGCAAAACCAGAGAAATCGAAAAAATCTGCCACTGACTAGCTTGAGTCAGAGAGCTAGAAGAGAACTCTCACAGCTGGGGACGGATGCTTCAGGTAGCCGCCACTATCTGACAAGAACTCACACGCCAGTAGAGAGTCTAAAAGTCGCTGTCACCTACGATATGAACCAGGTTATTCGTCGGTCAGTGGCGGAGGAACGACACCCTTGCGAGTCAACTCCGCGGCGTAAGCAAGGCAAGCATCGATGTCCTCATTCTTGAGACTTGGATAGCTTTTCAAGATTTCTTCCCTGGACAGTCGTGCCGCCAAGTTATCAAGCACGACGGATACCATGATCCTCGTGCCAGCAACGCAAGCGTGACCGTGACAAATCAACGGGTCGACAATGATTCTCTCCCGCCAATTCACTTCATTCTCCGAGATTTAAGCCGAAGAACCCTTCGTTCATGGGGAAAATTACATAGTATAATTGGCGTTGCAGAACACCGTTCGAATCGCGTACGAGCTTTTAAGCCAAGTCGATAATGACCGCCAACCGACCCATTTTGGTATTAGGCGAAAAGCATGACCCAAGAACCCTCGCATCTAAAACCTGACTTGGGATTGCACCGCCTCCAGCAGGGACATTCCCAAGGCACGGTTCAAATTTTTTATGGCGTCGAAGTAGTTGATTTTGACTTCGTATCTCCAAATCTACATTCGATCATGTTTGAATATTCAGAGGACGGCGTTGCCTATGCACTTTCTTTTGATTTCGATAACCAACTGATGTCTCAAATACTTGGTAAGCTTTCGCCGACTGAATGTGCATCATTTCTAAATTCGATCAAGAGGCGAGAGATTCCCTTTAGGGCTGCTCTCCCACATCCCATTCACTTGAACACGATCGAGAGTTACCTTGGTGAAACGCAATATGGGGCGCATGACGCATTCGTTCCCTTCGTAATCACGCGAATCGATTGAATTATGGTCATCGTTAAATAACTCCAAACTGGGGGGCATTTAGCGGGATGTTTGAAGTCGGCCACTTTTCATGTTAAGGATCCAGGCTTACTGCGGGTCAGGACTGGCCCAGTGGGGTTAACTCATTCCACTGCCTCTGAGTGAATACTCATTGAAAATTAGAAACGAGAATTGACTTGATCCACATACGCAAAATTGAAGAGACGCTTAGACCGCTGAGGGAATCTCTGCTCAACCACCGCATCTACGGCGAGATGGATCGCCTCGATGTGTTGCGACTCTTTATGGAGCACCACGTTTTCGCTGTTTGGGATTTTATGTCTTTGCTGAAAGTACTGCAACGACAACTCTGCTGTGTCGGTGTACCGTGGATGATCCCCTCTGATCCGCAGGCATGCCGCTTAGTCAACCTGATCGTGCTAGCCGAGGAATCGGACGATGATGGCCGAGGGGGGGTGGCCAGCCATTTTGAGCTTTATCATCGCTCGATGAAACAATGCGGCGCCGACACTTCTGGCATCGATGGATTCCTCAGTGACCTTCGTCGCGGCGTCCCTGTACTGACAGCCCTCGAATCACCCGCAGTCCCTGAAGCCGCTCGCCGGTTTGTCGAGAAAACCTTTGAGATCATCGAGAGTGGCAACCTCTGTGCAGTCGCTTCAGCCTTCACATTTGGTCGGGAAGGTTTGCTGCCGGACGTTTTTCAACGCATCGTGGACAAGTTGAATACGCAGGCTGGCGGGAAACTGGATTACTTCAAGTATTATCTCGAACGCCATATTGGCTTAGATGGTGAGGAGCATGGCCCTTTGGCGACTCGGCTCGTGCAGTCGCTATGTGGATCGGATGAATCTTTGTGGAAAATTGCTGAAGAAACAGCGGCAAGTTGCCTTGCGGCTCGACAGAAATTGTGGGACGGAATCTACGAAGCCGCAAATGGCAAGGGCGTTCCTTCAGGGGCAACCGAGGCGTAACGGCACTTCTTGGATCGGCTCAATTTTTGTCATGCCTACCAAGTCGTAGCAAGAGAAGAGAACTCACTTCGACAATTCCTCTCGCTCTACCTTGATCCATTCGATCTCTAGCTTGAACGGTCCAGCTTTCTTGTCTCCTAGCATGAAGCCCAGGGCATTGATTTCAGCTGGCTTCACCGCTCCTGCGTTTTTTACCACTCGACCAAACGAGGTTGCCTCAAACTTGTCCAGTGGGATTTTTACTTCGATCCATTCGTCTCTCTTCGTTGGTACGGCGGCACGAAAAGAGTAAGCAACCTGTGATCTGGCAGGGTAGAGGTTCAGCATATACTCTCGACCATCACCCCGAACCTTGGCGACCAAGGTATCACCTTTTTCTAGGTCGAGTTTTTTCGGCTTCGTTCGCACTGATGCAAATCCGCCATTGTTTGCCAACGATAGTGTACCGAAAAACTCCATTGTCTTCGTATCGGTGATCTTGAACCTTCCATCGGAAACTCCACCCATCACACCGTCGTTGACCGTTTGCCATTCTTTCGCAGCGTCGGCTCCGGTGAAGTCGAACAGGGTTATCCATTTTTCTTCGGCCATCGCCATTATCACCATCAAGAGGGTTAAAAAGTTAACCAAGAATACATACTTCATTTTGAATATTTCCGTCGTGAAATCGCCAATGCAAAGAGTGCGTCACACTCTTGTTCCAAAACGCCGCCAGTAATAGTGCATCTCCACGTTGGACTGCGCCGAACCACTTCTTCTGCAAGAATATCAATCTGTCACCATCCCATTTTCTGGAGGGAACGAATGGACGTTCCAAAGACGACTGATTCGATTCCGGTCCATAAGATCGCACCCTGGCACATTGGGCAGGGTTCGGCTGTGGTATACATCACAAGTTTGTTGGTTTCGATTCCTGGATTGGACAGGACCAACTGATTGATGGCATCAATCTCCCGTGAAATGTCGGATTGATGCTGCTGAGAACGATGGACAGGCTAGACCGCTGTTGGACGAGATCCTGCGATCTACGGAAGAGCTTGCGAGTGTTGCATGGTGTTGGGCCTGTCCGCTTCACCTTAGAGAACTCTCAGAGAATCGCCCGGGCTGTTAAATAGAACTTCTCTGTTAAACAGAGAATCTGAGAGCTTGGGGCCAAAAAGTGCGGTCCGGTCTCGGAAATGCGATTTTTGGGAGTTTGGGCGGCGCTCTCTAAAAGTTCTCTGATTTTGGCAGAAACGCAAAAACTCTTTGGAAATAAGGAAAAAGCCAAGGCTGGTCACCCTGGCTTTTTCTGTTAACTGCGTTGTCTCGGAAATTCCGAGAATTTGAAAGGCTCCTCCGGTAGGACTCGAACCTACGACCCAGCGGTTAACAGCCGCTTGCTCTACCGACTGAGCTACAGAGGAGTATCGGTACGGTTAATGACTTTCCAGACGTTCGGAACTCAGGCGGTGGCAACTTAAGCTTCTCTTGACTTTTGTTCGCCGCTTTGCGGGCATTGAGTCAACGGGCAACTAAGTTGTTTACTTAACAATCACTATTGGCCGCCAAATGGCAGGGATAGTTGTGGTTATCCAGAGGACTATGACAGCTATCCCAAAGTTCGTGGCAGCTCGGTGGTGGCTGGTTGTTGCCTGCGCTGGCCAGTTTGACGTGTTTTCCCGTTTAAATCCACCTGAATGACTGATTGGCGGTCGCTTTTAGTGGGGTTTCAGGGTAGTTCTGTCTCTCTAGCCAACGGTTCGAACTATCGGTCTTTCTGAACCGCTCAGACTCTAAAAATACACCGTATTGTAGGGCTACGCAAGTCCTGCTGTAATGAACTGGCGACTAATTGCGTTGCTTTGCCGATGGATTATTCCTTATAGCTGAGAAAAAGATGCAGATGACTGGCGAGAAGTGTTGGGGAGATAGCTAGTTTGCTTTGGAAGGGGGAAATAGGCTTTGCTGTTTTGCGGAATGGGGAATCGGGTTAATCAGCGACTATGGGGGGACTATTTGTGTTGGTGATGTTCCGGTGCCGCTCTTCACGAGTCTAGTTGATTAGATTATGATCCTGGCGCTGGTTTTGCCCTCAACAGCTCATGTTTTGACTAGCAATTTAGCTGGCTTCCAGCATTTTGATGCTTGCGTTGTTCTGTGATGTCGAAATTAGTGTCTTAGCTCTTGGCTTAGCTTGCAATGTCTGGAGGGTAAGCGAATGGCTAGCGGCTTCATTGGAAATGAAGTGCCCCGTAAGGGGTTGCGGGTTCGAGTCCCGTGCCCTCCGCTTGAATGGCAAGTGCCAAGTTGTGACAAGAAACGCCCAAGTCTGACTCTTTGGACTTGAGGCGTTTTTTCATTGGCTTTAGCTAGTCCCCTACCAGGATTCCCCTGAGGTTTTAGCTATATTATGTCGAAACGGAAAAACGATCCCACTTCGACTTGGATGCGAGATGTCTCAAGCCGCCGGAACCTTGCCAGACGATTATGCTTCGGCGCTGCAGTTGCTTTATGACCGGATCAATTACGAAAGGGTCAGCCAAACTCCCTATACCAGTCAGAACTATCGGCTGGATCGTATGCGGGCACTATTGGAACAGCTTGGCTGCCCGCATCAGTCTTACCCGATCGTTCACGTTGCCGGGACTAAAGGCAAGGGAACCACGGCAACTTTGATCTATGATGTGCTGCGAGCTAACGGCCTTAAAGCAGGTTTGTACACCTCGCCGCACCTGCTGAAGTTGGAAGAGCGTTTTCAGTGCGGGGGCCTTCAGTGTTCCTCGGATCAATTGGTTGCGCTGGCAAGACAGGCTTTGGATGCTGCCCTGCGTATCGAGGCTCGGGGCATGGGGCGGCCAACCTTCTTCGAAGTGACCACGGCCATGGGGATGCTTTATTTTGCTCAGCAGCGGGCCGACTGCGTTGTTCTGGAGGTCGGTTTGGGCGGGCGCCTGGATAGCACCAACGTTTGTCAGCCGATCGTCACAGTAGTCACGTCCATCAGCCTGGATCATCAGGCTCAGTTGGGCCATACCATTGCAGAAATCGCTGGTGAAAAAGCTGGCATCATTAAGCCGGGAGTGCCTTGTATCTCGACAGCTCGACATCCCGACGCTCGCGAAGTTTTGCAGCGAGTTGCAGCCCAGCAGGACTCTCCACTGTTGTTGCTGGATCGTGATTTCGAAGTCTCGTGGCAGGCGCTTCCCAGCAGCGCTGCTGGCGACCTGGTAGCGGCAGTCGCAATGCAACCTAATGAGCGGCCTAGTGATCATTCGCTCAGCAAACTTCGTGCAGGGGATGATGCGGTCGCTCAAGTCGAGTATCAAGAATTGTCGCAGTGCTACCCGGATAGTCCATTCTCGCATTCCACCTGGCAAACCAGGCTTCTGGGGCGACATCATGCAGACAATTTGGCTGGCACTGTGGCTGTGGTCAATTGGCTTCGGTCCGTCGCTGGCTGGAATCTAGACCCGTTGTTAAGTTATCAAGCGATCGCAGCTTCGCATCCTCCCGCGCGACTGCAAATCATCGGACGGCACCCCATTCGTATCATTGACGCGGCTCACAATCCTATTTCGATCTTGGCCGCACTAAAAGCTATCGACGACCACTTTGGCAGTTGTCATCGAGTCGTAGTTTTTGCATCCAGCCGAGACAAAGATTACGCTCAGATGCTCAAGCACATTCTAGAGCATTGTGATCGTTTGATTGTTACCGCTTTTCAGGAGAATCCTCGAGCGGTTGCACCGGGGATGCTGTGCGATGCGGCGGTAGCTGTACAATGCGAGCGGGGAAAAAACGAACAGTCTGGAGCTTGCCGGATTATCGAAATCGCGGAGACACCTGCATTGGCCTGGCAGCGAGCCAACGCGATTTGTCCACAAAACGGCTTAATTTTAGCTATTGGCTCTTTTTTTCTTGCCGCCGAACTCATGGCATCACTTAACATCATGCACGGAGAATCTACCGTATGAAAATTCACTTAGTGACCGATCCATACAGGCTATGCATCAGTTTCCTCAGTCACTTGCTGATTCTGATGTTGGTGATCAGCATCTCGCAATGCCCGGCGCTGATGGCTCAAGAACTGCGTTACGAACTGGGAGCCCGATTGCGATTGTTCGAACGCCAATTCGAACTTCTGAAGACTCCCGAGGAGCGGGGTGTGGCCTTGGCACCATTGAAAGATTCTGTGCAGAAATTTTTCGCGATGCAATTAAAAAATGCGGCTGAAGATTTGGATAAAGCGCGAGTCGCCATTTATGAGCCGAAAGAAAGTCGTGAGCAATTTGCTCGAAGCGTCAGTCTGCAACTGGTTTGTTCTTCGCGACTCTTGGATCCAGGCTCACAATCGCTTCAGTGTACGATTCGTCCGTTGTATGGTGCGCCTGATTGCAGTGGGCTGATTCTCAATTGGCAGTTGTGTTCCTGTGAAGCTTCACAGCGATCGGAACCGGTACTAAGCGGATCACTGCCTCTGGCCAATCAATTTCCAATCGAATTTGCGATCGATGTCAAACAGCTTCCCGTGGGCGACTATCGCTTGACCGCTTTCGCGAGCCCACCATCGGATGGTCAATCAGCCAAAGACGGCACTACCGAGCCTCAGCGTGTTCCGCTGATCGAGCGAATGGTCGCGCTGGCCCACAATCCGGAAGCTCGCATCGATCAGTTGCTTGCTGATATCGAACAGATCGTCAAGAACGCGACTGAGGATCCCAGTTCCGGCGACTCCACGCATTTTGCCAGTCTGCAGGGTAACGCTCGAATGCTGAAGAAAATTTTGGCAAACGAAGCTTTGGAGACGGACTTTCCGGCCAGCCGACTATTGGACTTCTGTGAAAAAGGTTTAGAGAAGCTGCGACAGGGGCTGCCAGTTGTAGGGGCCAAACAGGTCGGCGAATTTTGGGTAGTCACCGGAAGTAATTCAGGCAAAAAATGGTTGCGAGTGCATGCTCCGGAAGCTGCCGCCAGCGGTAAGCCATTGCCACTTGTGCTGGCTTTGCACGGTGCGGGCGGAAGTGAGAACATGTTCTTCGACAGTTATGGTGATGGCAAAATTGTTCGATTAGCTCAGCAGCGTCAGTGGTTGTTGGTCGCTCCACGAGCCGGTTTTGGTTACTCGGGTTTCCAATTAGACACGCTGATCGAAGCCATTGATCAATTGTATCCGGTCGATCGCCAGGCCGTGTTCATCGTTGGGCACTCCATGGGGGCCGGAGGCGCCATTGCGTTGACTGCATCCGCTGAGCGAAAGCCAACGGCAGTAGCAGCTCTGGGCGGTGGTCGTGCCGTAAGCCAGCCTGAGTTACTAAAATCGGTACCCTTCTTTGTAGCGGCAGGCAGCGATGATTTTGGCCGGCCGGGAGCACAGGCATTGGCAGAAAGCTTAAGATCGGCCGGCGGTAACGCTAGTTACAGGGATTACCCAAACGTCGAACACTTGGCGATTGTGCAAGTAGCTTTGGATGATGTGTTTGAATTCTTTGATTCACACCTGACCAGAGCGGCCGACAATGCAACTAGCCGAACCGCTGGCGCGTTAAGCATTGATCAACTGCAACTGGTGGGCACTCATAACTCCTACCATATCGCGCCCGACGTGGTGGCATCCAAGACGATCAGTCTGTTTGCTCCGGGACAGGCTCAGTCGCTGGACAATACTCAGCGCCCCCTGACCGAGCAGTTTGACAAACTGGCGGTGCGGCACATCGAACTGGATTTGTATCTAGACCCTGAGGGCAAGCTTTTCCGTCAGCCTACTTCCTACGTTCAGGCGGTTCGGCAGAAAAAGGAGGTACCGGTGTTTGACCCAGATGGCAAGATGTCGCAACCGGGAATCAAAGTGCTGCACAGTCCAGATTTTGATTATCGCACCACCACCTACACGCTGATCGACGCGCTGAGCGAAGTGCGACGTTGGTCCGAGGCCAATCCGAAGCATGTTCCCATTTTTGTTCTATTGGAGCTGAAATCGGATTCCTTCTCGCCGCTAACCAGGCCGCTGAAATGGACGACACCGTCGATGGACGCACTGGAGCAAGAGATACTTTCGGTTTTTCCGCGCGAGCGATTGTTGACTCCGGATGTAGTTCGCGGTACGGCGGCAACGCTTCGTAAAGCGGTGGAAGGACGCGGGTGGCCAAGCGTAGAAAGCCAGCGAGGCAAGGTGGCATTTCTGTTGGATAACGAAGGTGCTGAAAAAGATTTGTATCTGAGCCAGAGCCCGATCCTTCAAGACCGCCTGTTGTTTGTCAGCGTGCCGCGCGAGCATCCCGCTGCTGCCTGGATGAAGCTTAACGACGCGGTTGGATCGTTCGATCAGATCTCCGATCTGGTGAAAGCAGGATTCCTGGTGAGAACTCGGGCCGATGTGGGTACCGTCGAAGCTCGCAAGAACGACGCGCATCGACGTGATCGTGCCATCGCCAGCGGTGCGCAATTGATCAGTACCGACTATCCCGAGCCCGACTTGCGATTTTCGGATTACAGCCTGACACTGCCGCTACCCGAGGAGCCCAAGTGAGCGATCCAAATTGTGTCAATTCGATCAAAAAATCTATGAATCGCTAGAACTAGCTTGCAACTGCTTACGAAGCTGCGAGCACTTCCACAACATGCGTGGATAGTGGAAAAAACTCTTCCAGATATTGCCCTTAAGCGTATTGGATAATCGCCCATCGCGGTGCAGGTATCCAAACCACTCACCGTGTTTGGGATCGCTGAAATGTTGGAAGCTCCAATTGTGAACTTGGCAATGCCACTGAGCATATTCAGGTTGCCCAGTCAACAGGAATGCCATCCAGGTTGCGATCACGGCTTCGTTATGTGGCCACCAGAACTTCATGTCATGCCAGTACTCTTGAACGGGTCGGTGATCGACATCACGAAAGTAAAAAAGGCCGCCGAATTCTTGATCCCAACCGCGATGCCAACTGTACTGAAGCATCTTGGTGCCCAGTTCCAAAAGCTGTGAATCGTCATGAATCCGGGCCTCGTCCAAGATAAACCAGGCCGCCTCCATCGCATGACCAGGATTGATCGTCCTGCCGTCAAAATGATCCAAGATCGTACCGTCTTCGGCAACGTTTTCCATAACAACTTGACGGTCATGCTTGACAAAAAAGGTCTCAATTTCTTCAATACAGCGGTCGATCCACTGTTGGCAAATTTGGCTGGTGCCCAGGTCGTCGCGTAGGGACTGCGCCGTTGTGATGGCGATCATCCGTGGGCCAATCGAAATCATGGGTCGCGTATCGCAGAACTTGGCTAGCATCACCCCGGGCGTGAAATTCCAGCGAAGGAAGTGTTCGAATAATTCGATCGATTTGTCGCGCCATTGCTCGTTTCCAGTGGCGCGAAAAAGAGCGGCACAAGCGATGGATGCAAACGATTCGCTGTAAGCATAGCGTCGTTTGCGGATGGGACGACCATCCCTGGTAAGATGAAAGAACATGTGTCCATCGTCATCAGAGCCATGACGCATCAAGAAATCGACTCCTGACTGTCCCCAACATAACCAATCGGGGTGAGCTTCGACGGTGTTAAACATCGTCAGAAGCATCCAGGCCATTCTGCCTTGAGCCCACGCCGATTTATCGGTATCAACCAGCGATCCATCGGCATCCAAGCAGTGAAGGTAACCGCCAAATTCTAGATCAATCGAGCGCGGGAACCAAAAAGGAACAACGTCTTCCAGCAGGGTACGCAGATAAAAATCGATGATCTGATCTATTTGTTGGGTGGTGTCAGAGATAATCATCGAACTTATCGAAGAAAAGTTGGTGCAAAAAGCTTCGTAGTGGGATTCGCCAGAATTCCATCGAAAAGGGACTTCTTGAGAAGTCCACTACGGGGGTTGTAGAGCCCAGTCGAGCGGGAAACGGGCAAATGTTAACGTCTCGACCGAGTCCTTGTCGCCAACTTCATACAGGATGCCGATGTCTCCGTCGGGCAAGACTGCTAAACAGGAGTAGGCTGTCAGTCGACCATCCAACAAGCGACCTTGCGACCATGTCCTGCCCTGATCCTGGCTTGTACGAATCGTTAGTCTTTCGCGGCGAGTGGAATCGTTATGGGACAGCAGCAGAGTGCCCGAAGGATGGATCGTCAAGCCGGCCATGCAGACGGGATCTCTTATAGCTTGCCAGTGTTCGTCCCAGGTTCCATCAGAAATCCGCGACTGCCAGCGCCAATACGACCACAGTCGCTGCTTCTGGCGAGATTCATTGCGCATGGTCATCAGCAAAACCCCTGGAGTCACCTGGACCAGTTGTGCTTCGCTGGTCGGAGGCTGGCCGGGAATCGCTGCTGGGCTGATCTGCCAATTCTGACCGCTATCGTGGCTGTAGATGAAACAACTGCTAGGCTTTCCTTGATGGTTTTGAAATTGAGCCGCAAACAGCAGTGTCCCGTCCTCCAGTTGAATGCCTGCTCCTGGACCCTGAAAGCAAAGTTTCCAAGCTGGCTGCTTAATTTGAGAAGTGATGCAGCGCGGCGTTTCCCAGGTAAGCCCGTCGTCGGTGCTGCGCGACAAGACCAACTGGCCGGTTTCTTCGGGGCTCAGTCCAGGACCTGATCCGTGCCAGCCGTTATTACCTTGTGACCAAAGTGCCGCGATGAACAGATGCCCAGTTCTGCGATCAGCAACAATCGCCGGATCGCCAACACCGTTGCCCATAGAATCTGGCAAACGGCGGTCGTAGTCCATGGCAATGATCATCGGTCCCCACGTTTGTCCGCCATCGGAACTTCGCATGACGCCAACGTCGATATCTGCCGGAAGATCCTGAGTGCCCTGCCAGCGAATATCAAAACAGGCGATCAGAGTTCCCTGCGGCGAAACGGTTAAAGCCGGAATGCGATAGCTTTTGCTTCCGTCATCGCCTTCGCGACGCAAAACCTTCTTAAACGGTTCATCGCTTTGGCCTGAGGCAATTGAGCAAATAACAAGAGATAATCCGAAGATTGCTGCAACGTAGCTTGGCATATCCGAGTCCCAAGAAGTCCTAAAATTGCGACAAGCAAAGTCTATCATGAAACCATCTCCTCGTGATAGGTGACTACCAACCTGTCGTCGGTCAGAATTTGACAACTGCAACCCGATTGTCGGATGGCACTTAGGCTAGCGACGGGAATCGTCCACTTTCTTGTGGGTTTCTAATTGGGACCACTTCGAGCAAGCTGGCTTGCCGTGCTAAAATTGTTTCATGAACCCCGACCAGACTCATCCGCAGAATCCTAATGACCAGCGACACGCCAAGCAATTGAGCTTGGCGTCCAGTGCGCTGCCTGAGATCCCAGGATATCAGCCGCTTCGATTATTGGGGCAAGGTGCCTATGGTCGAGTGTGGTTGGCAGTGGATTTGAATACTCGTCGGCCAGTGGCCATCAAGCAATTCCTGCATGGCAACCGTCAAGATTTGGAAGCTCTGGGACGCGAGATTCAACTGCTTGCCAAGATGTCTGCGGGCCGCAACATTGTTCAGGTCTTGAAGGTGGGCTGGGATCAATCGCCGCCATTTTACGTCATGGAGTACATGGAGAATGGTTCGTTAGAAGATTGGTTGCAGCAGGATCGTGAGATTTCAGTCAAAGAAGTTGTGCGACTGATTCGCGAAATCGCTGAAGGTTTAAGCTTCGCACACGGCAAAGGCATTTTGCACTGCGACTTAAAACCAGCCAACGTACTCTTGGATCACTCCAAACAAGCTCGGCTGGCCGATTTTGGGCAAGCACGATTGGCTGGCGATCAGAGCTCGTCGCTGGGGACTCTGTTTTACATGTCGCCGGATCAAGCCGATTTGCAGTCGACACCTGATGCAACCTGGGACGTGTACTCGCTGGGCGCAGTTGCATATCGGCTACTTGTAGGCCAACCGCCTTATCGTAGCGAGCAGTCGGTCGAGTCGCTCAAGAGTGCCAAGACAGTACCCGAGCAATTATGTGCCTATCGCCGATTGATCCTGGAATCCAGACGTCCACGACTGCACCACCAACGTCGCGGAGTTGATAAACAACTGTCGCAAATTGTGGACCGCTGTTTGAGTGCCAACGCGAGCGATCGATTTCAAAACGCAGAGCAGGTGCTCGGCGCGCTGGACAGTCGAGATCAATCCAGGACGCGTCGGCCACTCTATTTGGTAGGCTTGGTTGGCCCCGTATTGCTGTTGCTGTTGATGCTCATGTTCTCCTCGCGCAGTCGCAACGTGGCCGTCGAGCAATCTGAGCAAAGCGTGGTGCAGCGAGCCATGGAGAGCAATCGATTTGCAGCTCAATATGCGGCTCGGACGCTCGAAGCCGAGCTTGTGAATCTGTTTCGTGTAGTGGAAGACGAGAGCCAAAGAGAAGAATTACGAAGTCACATGCTTGTCTGCCGCGAAGCCGTCAGTCGTGACCTGTCATTACAATCGAATCAGGCGGACAGAGCAAGCGAAATAGAAAAGCTAAGGCAATTGGAGGAGCGATTGCAGTTGGAGCGATATTTGCAGCGGCGTATCGACGTTTTGGCGGTTCGCCGAGGTCCTGCGGCATCGTTAGTCAATTCGCTGTTTGTCAATGAAGGTTCGGGAGTGAATTGGGGCATCGTCTTCGCAGACCCGGAAGAAGGCAAGTCTGCTAACAGTCCTGTCGGGCTAAATTTCGCTTATCGTAGTTACTTTACGGGCGAGAGAACGGATGGAATGTTAGATGAACCGTCGGAACGATATCAACCCACCAGGGCCACCAGCCTGTCCGCATCGTTTCGTTCCACATCAACCGGAGCATGGAAGATTGCGATCAGCGCGCCGATTTGGCCTCCGGAACAGGCAGATTCGGATGGGGATCAAGCTGAAAGTTCGTTGCCTCCGTTGGGTGTCTTGGTTCTAACGGTAAACCTTGGAGACTTTCGTCTGTTGGCGCAGGCGTCTGGCCAGGGCGTAGAGCCGTCGCGGTTCGCTGCTTTGTTTGAAGGTCGTCAGGGGAATCAGCGTGGTACGCTACTTCAGCATCCTTATATTTCACAAGCGGATCGAGCCAAAATGAAATCGATGCGCATTCCACAGATTCCGCAACCGGTCATTGACCAATTGGTTGCGGGCGATTTGGCAAGCTACACCGATCCAGCATCCGAGCTTGTTGGCGGGCAAGTATACGCAGGACGATGGATTGCCAGTATCGCTCAAGTTGAACTACCATCAGTCGGCCAAATTACTGTCGATCCGGGGAGAAAGAAGAGCGACCTGTGGATACTCGTGCAAGAGCGATATAGCTCTGTATCGTCGCCTCTTCAGTCGCTGGCCGGGCAGCTTCGCAAGGAGACGCTGCTTCAACTTGCAACGTTGTTGATGGTTGTACTTTTACTCTGGTACTTCGTACTGCGACTGTCCAGAGGATAATGTTGTAACGTCGCCCAGTCACTCGTTGGAAGGTGGCGGGACGCTAGAATTGGGATACACGGGTGTTCGGATCGCGCCGGCCCATCCCTATGGATTCAATGCAAAAAATCGAAAACGCAAAGTTGCAGAGAGCGCAGAGTTGTTTGCGATAGTGAATGTGTTGATATCGAAACCGCTTTAGTGCATTGAAAACGATGATCGCAAACAGTAAGCTTGAGGGCTTGACCCTTGGGAACTTTAATTTGGGAAATAGATTTTGAGCAGTAGTGGCATCACGTCGAACTCAGAGCAGCTTTTGCCGTGGACGGTTCGCACGCTGTGGCTGCTTGGGCCAGTCCTTATTCTGGGATTGGCAGCGGTTTTGCAGGTGGGGCCCGGTCGCCGAGTCAGCTTGGTCTTGGGTAAAGTCCCTTTGCCAGAAAGTTGTGCGGCCTATTCGATACTGGGTGTCGATTGTCCGGGCTGCGGACTGACTCGCACGTTTGTTCATTTGATGCACGCCGATGTGGCCGCAGCATGGAAGTTGAACCCGGTGGGAATCGTACTATTTGTGTACGTGATCGCGCAAATTCCGATCGCTGCCGGCCATTGGTTGGCTCCACAGCAGCGTCGCAAATGGATTGACCCGAGGGTTTGGAGATGGTGGTCGAATAGTAACGGCTGGATGATCATTGCGATCATGCTGGGTTTGGTCGTTCAGTGGATTTTTCGAGTGTTGGGGATGTTGGTATGAAGTTACATGAGATTTCGTTGATTGCTGCTGCTGGAAATACCATTTCGGTCAAAGCCTGTGGGAAAGGTTCAGCCATCATCTTTTTGCATGGCTTTCCGCTGGATCACCGCATGTGGTTATCGCAGTTGATCGAATTGTCTGATCGCTTTTATTGCTTGGCTATCGAAGTGCGAGGATTTGGCGGATCATCCCTGGATGGAGAATACCTATTGCAAGATCTAGCGGATGACGTGGAGCAGGTGCGCAGACTCCTGTCCCCGGATCAGCCTGTGCATTTGGTTGGACTGTCGATGGGCGGCTATGTAGCCTTTGAGTACTGGAGGAAGTATCGCCAAAACTTGGCAACTTTGACATTGGCCAATACCAAGCCTGGGGCCGATAGCGAAGATGCGAAACAGCAACGCTTGCAGATGGCCGAAAGGGTGAAGCGAGAGGGGGTTTGGCCCGCGCTACAGTCGATGGTCTCGCGGTTGATGGCACCCGAAGCGGTTGAGTCCTCGGTTGGGCTGCGTGTGGCTGAAATGTTGCAATCAGCCAGTCCATCGGCGGTGGCCACAGCGCAGACCGCTATGGCCAGTCGACAAGACTTTTGTCAGCAACTTCCGTTGATTCGGACACCTTGCCTAGTGATGGCTGGCGGTCACGACGTAATCACCCCTGCCGATGCAACCGAGCAGTGGGCTGCCAATTTACCCAACCACAAGTTGAGAATCATTCCATCGGCAGGGCATTTATCGCCAATGGAATCGCCCGAGCAGTTCACCGCTGACCTGGTCGAGTTTCTGATCGGCCATACCCCGTAGTGGGATTCGCCAGAATTCCCGAAACACAGCCACCCAGATGTCCAATTATCAGCCGGAGTGCGTTAGCACAAGGTGATCAGCGTGGAACAGGACGCTTACGCGTGGCGGCTGATGTCTCAGAGAATCAGAAGCTCCCCCAAAAAGTGAACTTTGGACAGAGACCTGTCGCGCTAGCTGCGTGACTGGATATTCAGAGCGGCATCGATCTGCTGAGCCACCTTAGCGAGCCGCTGTTGGTCGCCTCCTCCAACTTCTGCGGCTACCCAGCCGTGGAAGCCGATGTCATCTAAGGCCTTGCGAACATCGGCCCATGGGATATCGTCTTCCGTGATGTCCGCCCAATTCTGCTTGGCTCGCGAGTATCCCTTGATGTCCAGCTTGACAACCCTGCGTCCTAGCGAACGAATCCAGTCGCCAGGGTTGCCGTACTTCCAGTGATTGCCGATATCGAACTGCATGCCGACCCACGGCGACTGGAATTCGTCCACGTAGCGTACATATTTGTCAGCGGTTTGGTTGTCGGGGCCATCGTGATCGTACAAGAACTGATTCCAGACGTTTTCGATGGCAATCACAACGCCCAGTTCAGCACATAGTGGCAGACACTGTCGAATGTTGTCAATCGAGCGTTTCCAGATTTCCAACTCGGGGCCATCTTCACCTTTGCCAGCTACTAGCAGAACGGTGTGGCCGCCTACCGCATGGGTATCTCGGATGGCTGTTTGTAAGTCCTTAAGCGCTTGGGAGCGCACATCATCTTTGGGACTGGTGTGGCGAATTCTCCAGTGAGTTGAGCACACAGTTCCATCAACGGGCAGTCCAGACTGTGCGATGGCCAGCTTGGCCTCAGCCACATCAAAACCAGGACTATCCAGTTCGATGCCATCGTAACCTGCCGCTTTGGCAACTTTGAACTTTTCGACCAGCCCCCCCTTGGTCTCGACCATGCCTATTTTTAGCGTTTTAAGGAGTCGTCGTGGCGCGGCGGTGTGCTGGATGGCTGCTGGCGGGGCGGCTTGAGTGCACGAAAACGTGGCGGATAGCGCTGCGGCAGTACCGGCAGCTCCGATCATAAAACTGCGTCGATTGGCTTGTCCACTCATGAACATTATTCCTTACTCGATACTTAAGGTAGATTGCTGCGATTGATACTACGATCCGCGAATGATCGACTGGATTCTCGGGTATTGGTTGAGCCCGGAAGTAAATCACTGAGACTGACGTTGTCGAACGTAATCGACCAAGTCCTGCACCGTGTCAACGTTCAGAAGACCATCGTCAACTTTGATTTTGTACATCTGCTCCAAGTCGTAAGTCAATTCAGCCATGCCCACCGAGTCGATACCGAGCATGACCAGGCTGTCGGTCAATTGAGCATCAGTACCGAATTTGGAGCGAAGCTGATTTAACAGACTTTCCTCGATTGATTGCACTTGTTCAACCCTATTTCGATCCACTTGAGCTTAAAAAAGAGCCACACGACCGAAGGATTTCAGGTCGGTTCGCTCTATCCCTTGATCCAGCCGATGTGTCGGCGTGTTGGACTGTGGATATCCACCACATGGCCTTGGCCCAGATTGTAAAGCATAACTGAACTAGCGTGGGGGCTTAAAGTAGCCAATTGAAAAAAATATTGCCATGGCCAGGCCAGGCCATGGCTGATTACTCTTCCCCGGCTTCTTCAAGTTCACGGTAGACCTCTTCGCGACTTCGCAGTTGCAAGAAAAGGGCCTTCTTTTGGTTGGGCAGGGCGTAATCAAATCCCTGGCTGATCAGAAAGCGGTCCGACGAACTGATGGCCAGGACTTCCATGACTCCAAGCTGGCGAGCCAGTTGGATGCAGTGGCTAACAAGGACGCCGCCCAGGCCCTTTCCCTGGTGGCTTTCGCTAATGGCTAGGCACTGGATTTCGGCCAATTTCTTCGAGTAGACCTCGACGGATGAAAACCCAACGATGCCCTCGCCATGCAGGACGACAAAGCCAGTCGGAATCAGCGCCTGCACTTCGGCTCGCGTGCGACGTAGTATGACCCGTTGCTGCACAAACGGTTTCAGGACACTCAGAATGGCACTGAGATCTGCGGGTTCTGCGGCGCGAACCGAATATCCGTCGGGAATCGCCAGCGCTGAGGTCTCGGTCAATTCGGGCATCCTTTCTACTTATCCGTTCATGGTCCTAATCGGGCGGTCAGCGGTTATTTTTGATACTTGGGCGATTGCATAATCTTGGCCATTTCAAGGAGAATTTTGGGCATCAAGAGCGCTCCCGAGTAGTGATCGACGGGCATTTCGATATGGTGTTCCGGTGGCAGTTTGGCAGCTTTAGCCAGTGCGTGGGAGCAAGCGGGAGGGACCACATCGTCGAACTTTCCGCTGTAAAGCCAAGTGACCTCAGGGCGAATGCGATGGGCGATTCGCAGTGGTTCGATATGGCGAGTTCCCTCCATGATCATTTCACGCGTCGCACCGGCTTCTTCCAATCGTTTTCGAACCTCGGCAGCATCTTTCGCCCCGTTGAAAATGACTTGATTCAGATCACCGCCGGCCAGCAGCACGAAGACTCGATCAAATCCAGCATCGAAGCCGCCCACGCTGGCAGTTACAAATCCGCCCAGACTCGTGCCTTGAATGCCGATCATCGAGCTGTCCACGTAGGGCAGCACGGACACGGCATCGCGGGCTCGCCGCGCATCGGCAATCGCCTGCTTCATGGCCGGAATCAGCTTTAGAGCTTCGCCTTCCTTGGAGTGGGCTTCGGTGATAGTCGGGCTTTTACGCACTCCATAGCCAGGCATTTGCATCATAAAAGCATGGAGACCGTGAGCACGCAGTCCTTTTGAGATGATACGCCCGACGGTCATGCCGCTGCCCGATTCGTGAACAACAATCATGGCCGGGGCCTTGACCGGCCGCCCCTGGGAATCGATCGCCATATACCATTCCAAAGCCACCAAGTCGTTAGTTGAGTCACCCAGCGGTTGAGGTGAATCGAAGCGAACCATTCGGTCCATCTTGTCGGACTCTTTGCCCTGGGTCAGCCGAACCTGAAACTTGGCGGGCTTCCAGCTTAAACCCTCTAGGCACTGCCTAGCATCGTCGCTGTCTTCCTTGCCGCAATCCAGCGAGTCCATGGCAGTAAACTGCTTGTCAATGGCCAGATCGTCGATCCCCTCCAGCACTGCCTGAGTGACCTTGGTTTTGGTTGAACCTTGATCCGAAACGCCATTTTCCAGATCCAGCTTGGGAGCAGCGATTCCTTGAGCGGTTTCCTGAGCCAAGCATTGTAGGCTAGGACCACACAGAACAACTAGTAAAACTCCTGTCAAACCGTAATGAAGGACTTTGGCGGTGCCTACTGAAATGCTGGGAATCGAATGGCTCGGGTTGAAATCGCGAAAAATGCTAGCACGAATTGTCATTGGTATTGTTCCAGTTAGTAAAGTGTGGAAGGCTGAGGGCTTGTGCTTTAGGGCTCCGAAGAAACACATCTTAACCCGATTTGTCGCATGGTGTAAATCTAGTTGAGGTCCCTTTGGTGCCGAATTCGCCCGAGATTTGCCAGGAAGCGGGCGAAATCCCTAGAATCCAAGGCTGCAACCAACCTTTAGGCTAAGCTAAGCCTTGACGGAAATGCGGACTTGGAGCCCCAAAGCCAGCTAAGCCGAAAAAGAAAATTCACGGATTACTCATTTGCAGTTGACGACTCAGGTGAGCCTTCTTAAACTCTCCGACTTACCGCTCACAGACAGCCCGACAAAAGGCTGCAGTCTCAGAGCGGTGAGTGTAGTTGTTCGAAACTGTCAGTTCAACATTCCGAGTTACTTTGTAGAGGAATTGCTGTGTCGTCTGGTTCGCACGAGGTTATTCGCATCCGCATGGAAGCCTACGATCATTCGGTTTTGGATCAAAGTGCCGCCGAAATCGTAGATACCGCGAAGCGAACTCATTCTGAGGTTCACGGCCCGATTCCTTTGCCAACTCGAGTGGAAAGATACACAGTGTTGTCTGGTCCGCACATCGACAAGAAGGCGCGGCAGCAGTTCGAGATTCGCACTCATAAGCGACTGATCGATATTCGGCAAGCTACCGCTAAGACGATCGAGGCTTTGAATAAGCTGAGTCTGCCGGCGGGAGTGGATATCAAGATTAAGGCGACCGCCAGATAGTTTCCGGTTGTGGAGCTGTATGTCGTTCTGGCTGTTGGTTGCTGAGGTTTCAGGTAGGTTGATGTTGTCGCTAGCTGTCCGGTCCTTCCAGGCGGTAGCGGTTTTTGGTAATTTTGGATTGCTCTGAGAAGAGTGTACCTATGTTGCGGAAGTTGGTTGGGTAACCAGGGTTTTGCCCTGAGTCCCGGCTGGCAAGCGTTCAGCAGGAAAACTGAAGATGGCTAAGGGAATACTCGGCCGAAAGGTCGGAACAACGCAGATTTTCCAGGAAGACGGTACGGCCGTTCCTGTGACTGTACTTGAAGTAGGGCCCTGTCCTGTCTTGCAGGTTAGGACTGTTGAGCGCGATGGGTATGAGGCTGTGCAGCTTGGGTTTTCTGATAAGCCCCGGCGCTTGAGCAGTCGATCTGAGCGTGGGCATGTGGCTGCGATTAGCAGTCGTCGAAGTGCCAAGGCTGGTTCTGGTGCCAGCGTGAAGGCCGCTTGTGAGCCTCAGCGATTTGTCCGCGAGTTTCGCGGCTCTAGCGAATTGCAGGTAGGTGGCAAGGTTACGGTGGCTGTGCTTGAGGGTGTGGGTTCTGTTGACGTAACTGGCACTTCTCGCGGTCGCGGTTATTCCGGTGTGATGAAGCGACATAATTTCTCTGGCCAGCGGGCTACGCACGGCGTGAAGAAGTGTCACCGGCATCCAGGCGGTACCAGTATGAATACCTATCCAGGTCGTACTTTCAAGGGCAAAAAGATGGCTGGGCATTACGGAAATGCCAAGACGACTAGCCGTAACTTGAAAGTGGTTAAGGTGGATGTTGAGAATAATTTGTTGTTGGTTCATGGTGCCGTGCCTGGGCCGCGAAATGGTTATGTGGTAGTTCGCGAAACAAACTGCGTTGGTTAGTTTTGGGTTTCTATTTGCACTGTTTGGGTATCTGCTGTAAGTGGGTGGTTTGATGGTTACATTGCCAGTCTACGATCAAAAAGGGGCTGAGGTCGGGAAGGTGACGGTTGATCCGTCTGCCATTGCTCCCAAGATCAGCAAGCAGTTGCTGCATGACGCGATTGTGATGTATTTGGCTAATCAGCGGCAGGGTACCAAGCGTACTAAGGCGCGCGGTGAGGTTTCTGGTTCGACCAAGAAGTTGTATAGGCAGAAGGGTACCGGTAACGCGCGAGTTGGTAGTCGTCGTGCACCGCAGCGTCGTGGTGGTGGTCACGCGATGCAGTTGCGTCCCAGGTCGTTTTACTATCGATTGCCGAAGAAGGCGATTCAGGCAGCGACCCGCATGGCGATTGCCAGTAAGTTCCAGGACGGTGAAGTTGTGGTTGTGGATCGATTGGATTTGGGGGCTCCCAAGACCAAGGATTTGGTTTCCACCTTGCGAGCTTTGGGGCTTGAGGGTGTGACCACCGTTGTGGCCACGGCTGACTATGAAAAGAATGTTTATCTGAGTGCTAGAAATGTGCCTGGCTTGGGTGTGACGCGAGTGGCCGACCTAAACGCTTTGGCTGTGTTGCGACCAAAGCGAATGTTGGTGACTAAGGCGGCTCTTGAATTGATTCAATCCAAAAATGGTACGTCGGCGGCATAGTGTGCCGGGAGATTTGTGATGGCTCAAGTTGTAGATCATGGCATAGTGTTGCAGTCGCATCAGGTGATCGTGCGTCCTTTGGTAACTGAAAAGGGTGTGCATCGTGCCAATCGACATAATCAATATGCGTTCGAGATACATCCGTTGGCGACCAAGACCGATGTGCGTCGGGCGGTAGAGGAGTTGTTTCACGTCAAAGTGGACAAGGTGATGACTCAGAATCGCAAGGGCAAGAATCGCCGATACAGAAATCGGTCAGGCGAGACAAGTAACTGGAAGAAGGCGATCGTTAAGTTGGACGGCGAGCACAGGATCGACTTCTTCTAGTCGAAAGCTTCTTCTGGTCAGTAGTGGGTGATTGGTGTTTAGGGTAGGTTAAGCGGATACGCGGCTACTGGATTAGGTACGATCATGGGAATTCGAGTATACAAGCCAACAAGTCCTGGTCGCAGAAATGCGTCGGTCAGTGATTTTGCGGATTTGACACCAGGAGCAAAGCCGCTGAAGGCGTTGTTGATCCCTAAGAAAAAGAAGGGTGGTCGCAACAATCAAGGTAAAATTACTTGCCGGCATCGCGGCGGTGGGCACAAGCAGCAGTATCGATTGATCGACTTTCGTCGAGACAAAGATGGTGTGCCAGCTAAAGTGGATTCGATTCAGTATGACCCAAACCGATCCAGTCGAATCGCTTTGTTGGTCTATGCTGATGGCAGTAAGAGTTACATCATTGCGCCGGATGGGTTGAAGGCCGGAGACACGGTTAGCAATGGTGTGGATGCACCGATCAAAGTTGGCAATTGTTTGCCGTTGCGGCTGATTCCTGCTGGTACTGAAGTTTTTTGCATTGAGATGCAGCCAGGGCGTGGTGCTGTCCTATGTCGCAGTGCTGGCACCCTGGCCGTGTTGATGGCGCGTGAAGCGGATTGGGCTCAGTTGCAGATGCCCAGTGGTGAAATTCGCCGAGTGCCAGGTAATTGCCGAGCGACGATCGGCAAGGCAAGTAATTCAGAACATAGTGCGATTGTGATTGGTAAGGCTGGTCGTATGCGATGGATGGGGCGTCGGCCTCACGTTCGCGGTACGGCGATGAATCCTATCGATCACCCGCACGGTGGTGGTGAGGGTCGAACCAAGGGTGGGCGACATCCAGTGACTCCGCAAGGCAAGCCTACCAAGGGCGGTTCCACTCGCAAGCGACGTAAGCCATCCAATTCGGCTATTGTTCGACGACGTCGTTCGCGTCGATATGGCCAGTTGAAGTTGAAGTAGATCAAGCATAACAGGTAAGAGTTTCGTTATTAATCCGGAAGTGAATTAGTCTATGGGACGTTCGACAAAAAAGGGTCCTTTTGTGGATCCGCGACTGTTCGAGAAGTTGCTCAAGGCGCGGGAGAACCGTAAGGATGGTGAGCCGATTACGACTTGGGCTCGACGCTGTACGATCGTTCCTGAGTTTGTTGGTGTGACCTTCATGGTTCACAACGGAAAGCAGCATATCAAGGTGTTTGTCACTGAGGATATGGTTGGTCACAAGTTGGGAGAGTTCGCTCCGACGCGAACTTTTCGTGGGCACTCCGGCAAAGGTGCCAAGAAGTAGTTAATTGTCAAGTTTCCTGCTGATTTGCCATGAATGGGATATCCACGGCGATCAGTCGGATTGGTGGCCGGACTGCCGGTCAGGTGCGGGCAAGTTGGAATAACGTTTTAGTTTCAGGGTCTTGAAAATGCCATTCATTGCAACACACAGGCACGCTCGAATCAGCGCTCGAAAGGTTCGTCCGCTAGCCGATCTGGTACGTGGCCAGTTTGCGGATGATGCGCTGGAAGCGTTGAAGTATCAACCACACCGTGGAGCGAGGATGCTTGAGAAGGTACTGCGCAGTGCGGTTGGGAACGCTCAGGATCCCGAGCAGAATAAAGGTGTTAGTCACAAGATCGAACGATTGATTGTTGTCGATGCTCGGATCGATGGCGGTCCTATGTTCAAGCGGATTCGGCCTCGGGCTCGTGGCATGGCGTTTGGTATTTTACGACGCACTGCGCACATCACAGTGGTGCTCAAGAGTGTCGATGAGATGGGCTTGGTTTAGTTTTGGCTTCCGGATTGGTAGTGTCCAGAGTCTGTTTTGGTAAGCGGCTTTGGACTGAGCGATTAGCATTAGCGAATAACTTTCAGTAAAGGCAAATAAGCGATGGGACAAAAGGTCAATCCAGTTGGTTTCCGAACCGGCGTGGTCGTTGGCTGGAAGAGCCGCTGGTATGCTTCCAAGAAGGAGTTTGCCGAGCTGCTGGTAGAGGATCAGAAGATTCGTAGTTTCGTACGCAAGAATCCTCAGGAAAAAGTTCAGGCACAGTTTCGCAGTGCTGGGATTGACCGAATCGAGATCGAGCGGACGCGCGATGAAGTGCGAGTGATTTTGTTCGTAGCTCGGCCAGGTTTGATCATTGGCAAGAAAGGCGCAGACGTCGAGAAGCTGCAGGAAGATTTGCAGTCGCTGATTGGTCGCCGAGTCAATTTGAAGATCGAGGAAATTTCCCGACCAGAGATTCAGGCTCAGTTGGTGTCTGAGGATATCGCTCAGCAGTTGGTCAAGCGAGCCAATTTCCGCCGCACGATGAAGCGGGCCATGGAAACGACGATGGATGCTGGTGCTAAGGGGATCAAGATACAGTTGTCTGGACGTTTGGGTGGTGCCGAAATGGCCCGCTGCGAGAAGTCCAGTGCCGGTGCGTTGCCGCTGAGTACGCTGCAGGCGAAGATCGATTACGGATTTTCTGAGGCTTCCACACCTCAGGGGAATCTAGGGGTTCAGGTGTGGATCAATCAAGGTTTCTATTCGGGAGATTCGACCGATGGCACTGATGCCCAAGCGGGTAATGCATCGAAAAAGCCAAAGAGGGCGCATAAAAGGTAATGCGACTCGTGGCAACAAGGTTGCCTATGGCGATTTTGGTTTGCAAGCGACTCAAGGTGGATGGATTAAGGCCAGGACCATCGAGGCCGGGCGTATTGCTGCACAGCAGTACGTGCGTGGCGAGGGGCGTTTGTTTATCCGAATTTTCCCGGACAAGCCGATTTCGTCTAAGCCTTTGGAAACTCGAATGGGTAAGGGTAAAGGCGAACCGGAAGCTTGGGTGGCTGTGGTTCGACCTGGAACTATTTTGTATGAATTGGGTGGGGTGACCGAGCAGCAAGCAAAGATTTGCTTTGCTCGTCTGGCCAGCAAGATGCCTATTCCGGTTCGATTGGTCAGACGACGACCTGCTTAAGGCGTTTTGATTGAAAGCTCGGTAGCAAAGAGGGTTCGTGAGATGAGAATTAGTGAATTGCGAGAGATGAGCGACGAGCAGTTAGAGTTGACAGCCAAGGAGGCTGCTGACCAACTGTTTCGATTGCGAGTCAAGGCGCAGACCGAAAAAGTTGCGGCGACGTCGGAGAAGAAGCGGCATCGTCAGGTCATCGCCCGAGTGCGAACGCTGCAGACGCAGCGGTCAAAGGCAAAAGCTTAGGTTTGACAGGGCTCGGTTCAGTTGGAATCCATTTATTAAGATTGTTCGGCAGGTTTGTTTATGGCAGATAATATTTTGGTCGGAGTGGTAGCTGGCGACAAAATGTCGAAGACACGGCGAGTGGAAATCGACCGTCTGGTCAAGCATCCAAAGTACGGAAAAATCGTGCGACGACGTACAGTTTGCCATGTGCATGACGAAGATAATCTGTCGGCCATGGGCGATACGGTGGAAATCGTAGAGTGCCGACCGCTGAGTCGTACCAAGCGTTGGAAGTTGGTGCGAGTGCTTGAGAAGAATAAAGAGATCGACTTGGCCGCTTTGCGAGCTTCCCGTCGATCAGGTGATACGGAAGAGGCAAGGACAATCGACCAACTGGCTGACCAGACCTAGAGCGTCTGATAGGAACGCCAGTCAAACGAAAGCAGGATCGCTGTCCATCGGACGCGGTGTGAAGGCTGGATACTGACAGTGGTTGTAACAAGTCGCTAAGGCCAGATGCAACCACAAGAAAAGACTTCGAATTTTTTACTACTGTAGCAACACTTAGACCGAATCGGTTGAGACATGATTCAGCAAGAAACCAGATTGGCCGTGGCTGACAATAGCGGTGCCAAGGAAGTGATGTGTATCAAGGTCCTGGGCGGAACGCGCCGTCGTTACGCGGGGCTGGGTGACGTCATTATTTGCTCCGTCAAGTCTGTACAGGCTGGCAGCGAAGTCAAGAAAAAGGCGGTTGTTCGAGCGGTCGTGGTTCGGTGCAAACAGCCGACGCGTCGAGCGGACGGAAGCTACATTCGATTTGATTCCAATGCAGTGGTGCTGATTGACAAAGATGCCAATCCGCGTGGGACACGTATTTTTGGCGCTGTTGCCCGAGAGTTGCGTGACCGTAAGTTCATGAAGATTGTTAGCTTGGCCAGCGAGGTGGTGTGATGTTGTTGCGTGAGAATGACGAAGTTTTAGTGATTCGCGGCGAGTACAAGGGTGTCAAGGGCAAGATCATTAAGTTGGATCGCCAGAACGGTAGCGTGACTGTCGAAGGTGTGAACAAGGTTTACAAGCACGTTCGACGCAGCACGAAGAACCCTCAGGGCGGTCGCTTGAGCAAAGAGATGCCAATCGACGTTAGTAACGTCATGGTGATTTGCCCAAGCACAGGAAAGCGAACGCGATTGGGTCAGCGTTTTTTGCCAGATGGTAGCAAAGAGCGTTATGCCAAGGTGAGCGGCGTGTCGCTTGGGATGATTTCACCAGCCAAGGCGTCCAGGGCTGGGCGACAGAAGTCAGTTTAGTTTTTTCAGTGTGACCTAAAGTAGCTTTGTGTGTGAAGTGTCTTTAGGTAGGGAACCCTCCGAACAGTTAGTTTTATTGCTGATCAGATAGGAAGCCGAAGCATGGCTCCACGACTACAAGAGAAATACGAAACAAGCATTCGCCAACAGTTGGCTAAGGAATTGGATATTGAAAATCCAATGGCTGTTCCACGATTGGAGAAGATCGTGGTCAACATGGGGGTTGGAGCTGCTGTAGCTGACAAGAAGAACTTGGAGATCGCCTTTGAAGCGATGACCGATATCGCTGGTCAGCGACCGGTCTACACGAAGGCTCGCAAGTCAATTGCCAATTTCAAGTTGCGTGAAGGAATGGCCATTGGTTGCAAGGTGACTCTGCGACGTCAGCGGATGTATGAGTTCCTGGATCGCTTGGTTAATATCGTGCTACCGCGAGTCCGCGACTTTCGTGGGATCAGTCGCACCGCCTTTGATGGCCAGGGCAACTACTCGCTAAGCTTAACCGAACAACTGGTGTTTCCAGAATTAAATCCTGACAAATATGTCAAGCCGCAGGGGATGAACATCACGATCACCACTTCGGCAAAGAACGATGAACAAGGTTTGGCTCTACTGACCGCCTTCGGAATGCCATTTAAGGCCCCAAAGGAAAAAAGTAAGTCAGCTTAAGTAAGTTAAGCCAGGCATTGCACTGGTGGGTAGTGGAAGATGATAGAGTGTATGGGTGATGCTGGGCCGAAATCAGCTCAGAAATGTCCCAGATGCTTTGATGGGCGTAACAGTAGTATTTGATTACCTTCAACTTAGATGTGAAGTACCGTGGCAAGTAAAAGCAAGATTGCAAAGGCAAATCGCACTCCCAAGTTCGCAGTTCGTCGAGAGAATCGCTGCAAGCTGTGTGGTCGTCCTCGGGCCGTGTACCGAAAGTTTGGGATCTGTCGAATCTGTTTTCGCAAGCTAGCCGATCAAGGGATGATTCCCGGTGTACGGAAGGCAAGCTGGTAGGTGTGGTGTATGTACCGCTTTGCCTGTGCTGGGTAATGTGGAACGGAATTGGGCCGATCGGTGGTCAGTTGAGCTGCCGACAGCCAGTGTAGCTAGAGTTCAAAGTAGCTGAAAGAAAGTTTTGCAGGGGGATACAGACCGCGATGATGACTGACCCTATCGCCGATATGCTTACTCGTATTCGCAATGCCGTTCGTGTGGAGCGACCGCATGTTGATGTACCGACTTCACGAGTCAAGCTGGGTGTTGCTGAAGTGCTCAAGCGCGAAGGTTACATTTGGGATTATCAAGTGATCGAGGCCACGCCAGTCAGCCAACTGCGTATCGAGCTGAAGTACGGACCCAACGGGGAGAAGGTAATTCAGACGGTTCGCCGAGTTAGCAAGCCGGGCCGGCGAGTGTACAGCAAAAGTACCGACCTGCGACCAGTGTTAAATGGAATGGGCATTTCGATCATTAGCACCAGCAAGGGTATGGTTAGTGATCGCGAGGCGCGTCAGCAAAAAATCGGTGGCGAGGTTCTGTGCGAGATCTGTTAGCGCTTATTGGTGACCGGAGCAGTTGAGTTTGTTGTTTCGCAGTGATTGAATTTCGCAAGTAGTGATTTTTATTTGGATCTTTTGAGCCATGTCCCGAATCGGAAAAAAACCAGTTGCCATCGTAGATGGGGTTAAAGTTAGCGTTGATGACCGTTTGATCAGCGTCGAAGGCCCCAAAGGCAAGTTGCAATACAAACATCGGCCTGAAATCAGTGTTTCGGTCGAAGGCGGCGAGGTCACGATTGGACGTGGTTCGGATGATCGCGTCTCTCGAGAACTGCACGGGTTGACTCGTGCATTGATCAACAACATGGTGTTAGGGGTCAAGAACGGTTACGAAAAGCGTTTGGAAATCGTAGGTGTTGGCTATTTGTGTTCGATTCAAGGCAAGACGTTGCAACTGAGAGTGGGATTTGCGAACGAATTGAAAGTTGCCATTCCAGAGGGGTTGTCTGTGACTTGTCCTGACCAAACGCACATTTTAGTTCAGGGCTGCGACAAGCAGGCTGTGGGCCAGTTCGCTGCTCACGTTCGATCGTTGCGCAAGCCAGAGCCTTACAAGGGTAAGGGAATTCGATATCAAGGCGAACAAATCAAGATCAAGGCTGGTAAGTCGGCCACTTAGTGAATGATCCGCTAGTCTACGCGAACAAGCCGTGGACAGGGGTGGTATAGAGACGTTCGACAGATCAGTAAGTTAATATGGCAGGTGTGTGGTGAAACTAAAGAAAATCATCAATAAGCAACGTGAGCGACGGCGTTTCCGAGTGCGCAAGCAGATTCGTGGAACTCAGGATCGACCAAGACTGAGTATTCAGCGTACGCTGAAGCATTTTTCATGTCAGGCCATTGATGACCAATCTGGACGAACGCTGTTTTCAGCTTCCACAGTTAGCAAGGACTTTGGCAAGTACGGCGGCAATTGTCAGGCGGCTGCCGCGATTGGTACACTGATCGCTCAGAAGGCAAAGGCAGCCGGAGTTTCCAAGGCTTGCCTGGATCGAGGCAGCGCCAAGTACCACGGTCGAGTGGCCGCTTTTGCAGATGCAGCGCGAGCTGCTGGCTTGGAGATTTAGTTAGAAAGTAAGCTTCCCGGCTCGGGTTCAGCGGTCCCGACTACAGGAAGTTTTTGCAAAGTAGTACAACAATTATCGCAGGTTGCGTAGTTTTCCAAAATCAGGGAGTGCCAGAAGCGTGGCAAACAATAGTAACGAAAACAGCAATGACGGCTCCATTGAACGCGTCTTGAATATCAAGCGGTGCGCCGCTGTGGTCAAGGGCGGACGTCGATTCAGCTTTGCGGCCTTGGTCGTTGTCGGTGATGGCAAAGGTCAAGTCGGATACGGATATGGTAAAGCGAATGAAGTGCCGCCTAGCGTTCAAAAGGCCAACAAGCAGGCCAACCGCGAGATGATTCGCGTTCCCGTTGTGGATGGTACGATTCCACACCGCGTCATTGGCAATTATGGTGCTGCTAAAGTCATTTTGTTGCCAGCTAGCCCCGGTACGGGTATTATCGCTGGACCTGCGGTGCGAGCTGTTTGTGAAGCGGCTGGCATCCACGATATTTTGACTAAGAGTTTTCGTTCGAATAATCCATCAGTGCTGGTTAAGGCTACATTTGCTGCGCTCAAACAATTGCGAACTCGTGATGATGTTGAGCTGTTGCGTGGGGTGAAACTGTAATGAGAATTGATCAAGTTAACCAAGGAATCTGCAAGCATCGCAAGAAGTTGCGAGTAGGTCGTGGCAAGGGTGCTGGTCAAGGTAAACTGTGCGGTCGTGGTCAAGATGGTCACAAGTCCCGTTCGGGTTACTCTAGGCACCCAGGTATGGTCGGTGAAGACCTGCCGATGATTCGCCGCGTCCCGAAGCGAGGATTCTTCAACAGCTATGCGGTCACGGTTGTGTCGCTGAACATTGGCGATATCTGTCAGGCATACCTAGCGGGCGAAGAGGTCACTGTGCAGTCGCTCCAAGACAAGGGCCTTCTGAAAAAGCGGTTTGATCAAGTTAAGATTTTGGCAGGCGGCGATGTCGACAAGGCGCTGAAGGTTTCTGCGCATCGCTTCAGCGAAGGCGCACAGCAGAAGATTGAGGCTGCTGGCGGTAGCGTGATTAAGCTTAAGCCTAAACTGACTCCGCGCGAGCGAGTGGCTCAGCGACGTCAAGGACAGGCCAAGGCTTAGGCTGGATGCAAGTATTGTTCAGGATGTGACCAGGAGTCTAGGTGATGCTTGAGAAATTGCGGACGGTCTTCTCGATTCCCGAGTTGCGCCAGAAGATTCTTTTGACGCTTGGCTTGTTGGCGGTGTACCGAGTAGGTTATCAGATTCGTTTGCCGATGGTCAATCCACCCAATGACATGGGCACTGGCAGTCAGTTAAACGATTTTCTGCAAAAGGTGTCTGTATTTGCTGCGACCGACCTGCGACAGGTCACCATCTTCGGATTGGGGATTATGCCCTATATCTCGGCTTCGATCGTATTCCAATTGTTGGGTTCCGTATGGAAGCCCATCGAGATGTTGCGGAAAGAGGGGCAGGCCGGTCAGCGCAAGATCAACGAATACACTCGCTACCTGACCGTGTTCTTGTGTTTGATTCAGAGCTATGTCTATTTGAAATATTTTATTATGGCTGATGGTGCCAATTTGGTTTCACCCCAGTTTAACGATATTGCAACCGGTGCGTTACACTGGGGTTGGCAGATCACGGCCATTCTGATCATGACTTGCGGAAGCATCTTTTTGATGTGGCTGGGTGAGCAGATCGACGAGTACGGAATTGGTAACGGAATCAGCTTGTTGATCATGGCTAGTATCGTTGCCCAAATGCCCCAGGCTCTATTAGATCTACGCGGTAATATGACTGCCGAACTGAGCGGATCTTCTGGTGAAATTGGACCAGACAAACTGCTTGTCTTGGCGGCATTGTTTGTGGCGGTGGTGTTTGGGGTAGTCTTTATCACCATGGGCCAGCGTCGTATTCAGACTCAAAGCGCTAAACACGTTCGAGGTCGCCGGGTTTACGGTGGCACCAAACAGTATCTGCCGCTTCGGATCAATCAGGCCGGTGTGATGCCGATCATTTTTGCCAGCAGTCTTTTGTTGCTGCCAGGCATGTTGTTTGGTGTGATGGCTGGATGGTTTACCACTCCAGGCGGTTCGAATGTCGTGGCTAGGTTTCTTAACGGGGTCAGCAGCGCCTTGTCCAGCGGCACTTCGTTGACCTACATCGTGCTTTACGTGCTTTTGATTTTCTTCTTCTGTTACTTCTGGACATCGATCACTTTCAACCCGAAAGAGATGTCGGAGAACTTGAAGGACCACGGCACCTTTATTCCAGGCTATCGGCCTGGCAAACGGACCGCTGATTATTTGGAAAAGGTCATGGTTCGAATCACATACGTGGGTGCTGCGTTCCTGTCTTTAGTAGCCATTGTGCCCGTGATCGTACAGACTCAGTTGGGTGTCAGTTTCGCAGTGGCCTCCTTTTACGGTGGTACCGGATTGTTGATTGCCGTCAGCGTGGGGTTTGATTTGATTCAGAAGATCGATAATCACCTACTGATGAGAAACTACAAAGGCATGCTGGAGTCCTAGCCGTTGATGGTCTGGAACTAGGTGGCCGGACCTAGCCCTTGTAGGGAATCGGTCGATTATGCCGGTCTAGGAGCCAAAAAGTGTTCACCAACTGGCCTGATTAAGGCTTGCCAGTTGAGACCGACTTGGGTTAGAATATCGACCTTTTCGCCCACGAAGCTAGCTTTGTGGTTCTGAATAGACACAAGTCATTACAGTTTAATACTTTACAATATATTTTTGAAGGAGACCTCCGTGCCGCGTTTACTCGGTGTGGACATTCCAAACGACAAGAAAGTCGCCATTTCGCTGACCTATTTGTATGGCGTTGGCCCAAATATTGCTCGCGAGTTGTGCGTCAAGACCAAGATCGACCCAGAAAAAAGGGCTCGTGAACTGGACGAGGACGAATTGAGTCGCTTGTCGACCTTGCTGGAGCGCGACTACACGGTAGAAGGTCCATTGCGACGTGCCGTGGGCCAAAGCATCAATCGTCTGCGAGAGATCAAGTGCTATCGTGGGCTTCGGCATCGATCGGGGTTGCCGGTACGCGGTCAGCGAACGCGAACCAACGCGCGAACGCGAAAGGGGCCGCGTAAGACGGTTGCGGGCAAGAAGGGCGTCAAGGACTTGAAGTAATCATACGGCTGTCGATCGATGGAAAATCGATCCGGTGGCAGTGCGAGCGAGTGACGCAATACGATTGGGCTGCGCAGCTTGATTGTGCTACGCAGTGGTTTGACAAAGTTGGTTGAAGGGTTCTGTTGGTTGATTCGGGTCTGTCAAAAGTTCAGTAGACAGCGATACGAAACATGGTGACGAATTGAGTTGCCTCAGCTGAGGCAGCGATTTAGGAAAAGTGCAGAGGATTTCAGGTGAGTAAAGAGAAACGACGTAAGACTCGGCGAAATGTGACGCAAGGCATCGCGCATATATGCTCGACTTTCAACAACACAACGGTCACCATCACGGACGTCAAGGGTGATACATTGTGCTGGGCTAGTGGCGGTACCTGTGGCTTTAAAGGGTCTCGCAAGAGTACACCGTTTGCCGGTCAGATGGCAGCACAGCAGGCAGCTGAGAAGGCCGCCAAGTGTGGCATGAAGGAATTGGAGGTCCGAGTCAAAGGACCAGGTTCCGGGCGTGAGAGTGCGATTTCTGCTCTGCAAACCGCTGGAATGACGGTCAAGACAATTGAAGACGTGACGCCCATTCCGCATAACGGCTGTCGCCCGAGAAAGCGACGCCGCGTCTAAGGTTCTGACGCGGTGGTTTTGACCGATGGACAGGGGCAGGCTGATTTGGCTCGTTCTTGTGGAATTTGGAATCGGCTGGGCTCTTTGGAAATTCAAATATAGGGGATAAGAAATGCACATCAAATGGCGTGGTTTGGAACTGCCAAGTTCGGTGCAAGTGGATCATCATACACTGTCCAGCACCTACGGTAAGTTTGTGGCTGAACCTTTTGAGCGTACGTTTGGTACGACTGTGGGCAATAGCCTTCGCCGCGTTCTGTTACAAGCTCTTGAGGGTAGCGCTGTCACGCAGATCAAGATCCGAGGCGCGCAGCACGAGTTTACGACTTTGCCTGGCGTTCTTGAGGATGTTACGGACATTGTCCTGAACGTGAAAAGTCTTGTAGTGAAAAATCACAGCGACTCGACCAAGGTGATCGCTGTCGAAAGAAATTCTGCCGGGGTTATCACTGGTGCCGATGTGCAAGGCGACTCTGATGTCGAGATCATCAACAAGGATCACGTCTTGGCGACGCTGACTAGCGACGTCGAGTTCGGGATGGAGATGGTGGTGGAAAACGGTCGGGGTTACGTGCCTGCCTCCGAGCATAGTTCGCGAGATCATGAAATCGGCATTATCCCTGTGGATGCAATCTACAGCCCGGTTGTTCGAGTGCGATACGACATTGAAGAGACTCGCGTTGGCCAAAAGACGAACTACGATCGTTTGAACTTGGAGATTTGGACTGATGGTTCGATCTCGCCTGAGATGGCACTGGTGGAAGCTGCTAAGATTTTCAGAAAGCACTTGAATCCTTTTGTTCAGTATACGGAGCTGGGCAAGCAGGTTCATGCAACCGCTCGTGGTGGACCAGGGTCAGCCGAAGCCCAATTGGACGCCAAGTTAGGTATGAGTATCGCTGAGTTGCGATTGAGCGTACGAGCAGGTAACTGTTTGGTTGGCGAAGGGATTCAGACGATCCGTGAATTGGTTCAACGAAACGAAGATCAACTGCTTGAGATTCGCAACTTTGGTGAAACTACGTTGATGGAAGTTCGCGAAAAGTTATCCACCCTAGGACTTCACCTGGGAATGCGATTACCATCGTCGCAGAGCCAACGCTAAGCGGTGTATTTTCGGCGAGACCCTGTGAGCGGGCTCGTCAGTAGAATTTTGGTTTAAGAAACTTTGTAGCAGAATACGGTTAGTGCAATGCGTCACAAAAGACATGGTCGAGTCCTTGGTCGAGCCCCCAGCCATCGCAGGTCGCTGTTTCGAAATATGGTAACGGCAATCGTGTTGACCGAGCGAGAAACCGACGAACTGGATCCCAATCCGCCCAAAGTGAAGGGACGGATTGTAACGACTTTAGAAAAGGCGAAGGAGATTCGTCCTTTGGTGGAAAAGTGCGTCACGCTGGCCAAGAACTGCCGGATCGCCGAGCAGGCTGCGGCTGAGTTTGATACGGATGCTGATCGCAATTCCGAATCTTGGAAGCAGTGGCGAAAGAGTGAGCGGCATAGCCAGTGGGTGGCCGCTCGCGCTCCCGCAGTGGCTGCTCGCCGACGGCTTTATCAAATTCTGCAGAGCAAGCAGGCCGTGCAGATCCTTTGTGATCAGTTGGCCGAGAGATTTGAAGATCGACCCGGCGGATACACACGGATTCTGCGACTTGCTAAACCCAGGCTTGGTGATGCTGGCACACGCGCAATTTTGGAATTTGTTGGGCGCAATGACCGTTCTGCCAAGAAGAGTCAAAAGCCTGACTTTGGTAATGCAGATTCCAGTTCGCCAGCGTCTGACCATTAGTGTATGCATCAAGTTTGGATTGACCCAATAGCGACATTGAGAAGTAGTTTAGAGAGTTATCGATTATGGCCAAGGGCAAGAAGAAGCTGGAAGTAATCCATCTGGTGTGCGAGGAAACTGGCGACTACAACTACACGCTACGTCGCAAGAGCGGCGGTGAGAAGCTGCGTCTCAAGAAGTACAGCCCTCGACTGCGAAAGCACACGGTACACGTCGAGAAGAAGAAGTAGCTTTGGGCTCGCTCACTTCTTGGGGGTATCGTATAGCCAGTCTTCGCTCGAGCTGCCTGGAGTTGGAGCGTTGTTGCCGACTTCAGGTGTTAAGTTGCTGGAACCGTCTGGCTGGCGTATTTGAGGAGTGGGCGGCAAAAGATAGTCGTTTAGGTCGCCGGTTGCTTTAGCCTTCTCTTTTTCTGTCCTGGCGTTGACATTCAATTCCTGGATCAGTTCTTTGGCCGTTTCATTCCCCTTGGGTTGTGGCTGAGTAATCACAATCGAAAAGCGATCGTTAAGCTGTCCCTGCTGGCTCCAATAGATCCATGGAAAGAGGGCAATCGAAAAGCAGGCAGCAGCCGCGACAGTTAGGATAGCAGGGAATTCCGTAACGTGGTCGACGATGAAAGCCAGGATAGCCACCACAATCAGGGTCGCTGTACCGTACATTAGCACATCCGCCGTTAGATGAGATTGCAGAATCGTCTCACCTGAGTTGACCAGAAGTGGAATCATCAGCCCTACCATTGTCAACAACACCGTGCTTAGTAGGCACATCAGCATCCCAAAAACGTAGGACATTTGAAAGCTGAACGCCTTCAATAGCAAGAAAATTCCGGTAATCCCAGCGACTAATCCCACGGCCGTCTGAACGATCAGCATGGGTTCCAGCCATGTGTTTTCCACGATATCTCCTTCTGCATTCGAGCGCAGAAAATTAGCGACTACCGGTCGCAGGTGAACTCTGATAATTGTTTGTGAAGTGGAATTGGGATCGAGCAGGACTCGATATGGCTTCCGCCCAAGCCAACTCGACAGCAAACAGCCGTCACAAGACCTTTAGCTACTAGCTTATCAAGTGAATCGAAAAAGTCGAATCGATAGCTGACGCTTTTATTGCCAAGTCGAGCTACCCAAAGGCAGATTTTTAGCTCGTCTTCGAATCGGACCGCCTGAATGTAGTCGCATTCTGCATGGACCCTTGGCCAGCTTAGATGTCCACCTTCGGGCAGTGGCTGGACAACGCTGGTGCCAAGGCTTCTCAAAAAAGCGTGTTCAGCCTGCTCCATATAGCAGAAAAACGAAGAAAAATGGATGATCCCCGCAGCATCCGTCTCGCAGAACTCGATGCGCCGATTCGTGACGAAGCAGTTTGCCATGATCGTAGTTCCCACATGTGCGCCGATCTCACGGGTGGCAGCGGTCCACCTGTGCTATGAAAAAGACCACATCGCATGAGCAAAATAATTTCGATCCGAGATAGCGATTGTATCGATTGTGTGGATCGTACATCTACCAAAAGTCGCCAGAAAAACAACGCGAAGTCGATAGGCAACTCTCAGCAGAACACAGCCACCTTAAAAGGTAGCTGTGGAATTTGCTCAAGCACAAGTTGTCTACTCGCCAACGTAGGGAAGCAGCGCCATAAAGCGAGCACGCTTGATTGCGGCCGTAACCGCATGCTGGCTGATTGCTGAACAGCCGGTCTTGCGACGCCCGACGATGCGACCGTGGCGATTAACCAGTTTCCTCAGAGTCTCCACGTCCTTGTAGTCGATGAACATGGGGCGTGGGCGCTTGCCGTCGACGAACAAAGGGTCCTTTCTCTTGGCCCTGGAACGGATACGGGAACGCTTACGAGCACGACTCTTGGCCGTTGGTGGCCGACGCATGCCAGACATAGATATAACCTCTTAACCTTTCTGTGGGTGGGGCGGTCGAAGAGTTCGACGTGGAGCTGCTGGAAATCCAGATGCAGCCGCCCGCTTGTTGCCAGTCCAAATGACTGAATTTCGACCGAGACCACCTCGGTCAGTAGGGCGGCATTCTAGCCACAACTAATTGAAACCACAAGCCTTAATGTTGCTAACGTCATTCCTGGCCAAATTTGCAGATTCGCCTACAATATCCGCTCTGCTAATGTTTTGCTGCCAGGCAGGCCTGCGCGGTATTTTGATGAAGGAGTGATTGGGTTGTTGGGGATTCGAGTGAGATTTGCCTACCAACTGTTTCCTTCAGCGGCATTTGTCGCAGGTATGTCGTTGTCGATTCTCGCCTGCTCTGCCACTTGGGCTCAGCCACTAGTTTCAATGCCAAGTCGCATTGAGTCAAACAGTCTGCCCAATGCTTACCGAATAACTCCAGATGTGATCTCGGGTGGTCAGCCGGATGGCGAAGCCGCCTACCAGGAGTTGAGCGCTTTGGGGGTCAAGACCATCATCAGTGTGGATGGGGCTGCGCCAAATGTGGCTACGGCTTTGCGATATGGATTGCGCACCGTTCATATACCACATGGTTACGATGGTATCTCGCGGGACAGGGTGATTCAATTGGCCAAGGCGCTGCGAGATTTGCCCGGGCCGTTCTACATTCATTGTCATCATGGCAAGCATCGCAGCCCCACGGCGGCAGCGGTTGCATGTGTGGCTACTGGGCGATTGCAGCCCAAACAAGCGGTTAGCATATTAAGGACTGCGGGTACCAGCCCCGACTATCAAGGGTTGTACGCAACCGCTCAGGCGGCTCAAGAGATCCAAGGCGCCGTCCTGGATGCGATTCAGGTCGACTTTCCGGGAGTGGCCAAGCTTCCGGCAATGGCTGAAGCCATGGTTGCCTTGGAGCATATCTTCAGTCACTTGCAGGCGATCGAAAAATCGAATTGGAAATCGCCGGCAGACCATCCCGATCTCAAGCCTGCTCACGAGGCGTTATTGCTAAAAGAGCACTACACGGAAATGTTGCGGACGGCGCTGAACGAAAAATGGTCACAGGCTTTCGTAGCCTCGATGAGTGAAGGGCTGACTGCCGCCGAGCAGTTAGAAGAATTATTGCGAGATTCGATTGCCCAGCCGCAATCCGCATCTGCGGTCCTTCAGCGATTGACAGCGAACTGTAAATCTTGTCATCGACAATTCCGCGACCAGCCGCTTGTCGAGTCAATCAGCAAGTAGCCAAGCCGAAATTAGCCAAACATTAGGCACAAAAAAACGGATTCTCCACATGTCACATGATAGTCCAACTGCTGCAGATGATTCGCCGATCGATTTTTCAAAGGTGCCAGTCATCGACATTTCTGCGCTAGTCCATCGAGGTTCTGACTCTGATCGCTTGCAAGTAGCCAGGCAGCTTGGGCAAGCCTGTTGTGATGTGGGATTTTTTTATGTCGTTGGGCATGGAATCCCCGACCAGCTTGTCAGCCGACTGGAAGAGCTGAGTCGGCAATTCTTCTCGTTGCCAATTCAAGAGAAGATGGAGATCAATATGGCACTGGGCGGACGAGCCTGGCGGGGCTATTTTCCGGTGGGCGACGAGCTAACCTCTGGCAAACCAGACTTGAAAGAAGGATTGTATCTTGGTCAAGAGCTAGATGACCAACATCCGGATGTTCTTGCAGGGACACCGCTGCACGGTCGCAATTTATTTCCAAGAATTGAGGGCTTTCGAGAAACCGTTCTTGAGTACCTTGCTGCGGCCACTCAGCTTGGGCACTCGCTGATGTCTGGTATGGCTCTTAGCTTAGGGCTGGACCAAGATTACTTTAACAATCACTATACTGGCGATCCCTTTGTGTTGTTCCGCATTTTTAACTACCCTTGCTCCAAGCAGAACTCTATCGGGCTTGCAGAACGCGCAGATTCGATTGGCAACAATCAACCTAGGTGGGGCGTAGGTGAACATACAGATTACGGCTTGATCACGATCCTCAAGCAAGACGATTCGGGGGGGCTTCAGGTGAAGAGCTGCTCCCGCTGGATCGATGCCCCTCCCATTACGGGATCGTTCATTTGCAACATCGGCGACATGCTCGAGCGGCTTACGCGAGGCATCTACCGATCGACGCCACATCGCGTGTTGAACCTGGCAAAGAGAGACCGCATTTCGTTTCCAGTCTTCTTCGATCCCAACTTCCATTCGCCAATTAGCCCCATCCAGGCACTGGCTCAGCTACCCGTTGCCGATGATCGCAATTTAAGGTGGGATCATGCCAATGTACATGATTTTCAGGGGACTTACGGGGACTACCTGCTTCAAAAAGTTTCTAAAGTGTTTCCTCAGTTGACCCAGGAAGTCATCTGAAGTTGCCAAGTTTCACAACCGCTGTTTGATTGAGCAGCCAGCCAAAGTTATCAAGGTCTGCTTTCCATCTGCCTTGTAAAAGTCGCGACCCTGCAGCCCCCACTTTTAGGGGCACTTGAACTATGCGTTAAATTGCATCAAAATATCGAATGTCGCTCTTTGACAAGATGGCGCGATTCTGTAGATTAACCAGAATATGTCGATGACAAGGCTGTCGAAACTTGACGCATTCCCATTTCTGAACCAATCCTAAGCGAGGGATCATCATGACTAGTAGAATGTACGCAGCGAAGTTGGCCATCCTCCTGGCAACTCTTGGCAGCCTGTGCTTTTCTTCGACAGCACACGCTCAATTTAGTTTTCAAACAGATCGCTTTGGATACACGGGAGACGTTACCGTTTACGGAACGCTGGCCGATGCTCAAAATCAAGTCAATGCGGCTAGTGGGCCTCATGCGGCACCGCAGCGAGACTTAGCTTTATATTTCAACGATATTGCTTACAGCCCGACAGTGGCCTTCGAAACAGCATGGTACTACACTACGCAGGCAGGACCTGCATACAGTGGAGCTGGTAACCCGAACAATTCAAATTTCGGATTGCTACAGTTCAATGATCAGCTCTCCACGACCAGTTATACTGCCAATGGTTTTTGGTCATCGCTCAATGCCAATGTTGTCAACGGTAGCCAATTTACACTGACGGCAAACGGAACAAACGCTAGTTACTTAGACGTGTTTGCTCGATTGTGGCCCGCACCTTTGGCGAATCCAACGTCGGTACAAACTGGTGGAACCTTCATTTCTTGGGAACTGCTCGCTGTGGCTGATGGACTGACTGCAACCTACACTGCTGGAACTCCTGACCCAGGGGATGAAGGCTATGAGGCGTTAAACCATCCAACCAACGTCACAGGACACCTGCGGGGCATTTTTGAAAATCCCAACGTTCCAGGCTTCTATCGTTACGACTTCACCATGAATATGACCAATTGGGCCTTCACCAATCAAGGTAGCCTGAACGGTACATTTTATGACAGTTACTTCTTTGCGGTTCCAGAGCCCTCCTCGGCACTTCTTTTCGGCCTTGCACTGCTACCTGCAGCATTCCGCCGACGTCGCGGTTAGAGGCACTTGACTTTCCAAAGCATGCAATGGGTTGCTAGGGATTCCTCCCTAGCAACCCTTCTTTTTTCGAGCGTCATCTGACGTCTCTCACTGCTGGGCGTTAAACGAGATTTAGTTCATTGCCAGCGAAAATAGGCTGAGCGGTTCACTTTGGGATTGGGGTCTAGTGTACATTGTTAGCACCCCAGCGGAACTGGAGATATGAGCAACTCTTATCAGGTGTCAAACAGCGATTCTCAATTGGTAGCTCAGGCGTCAGCAGGCGATCCTGATGCACTGGGAGTATTGTTTGACCGTTATCGTGAGAAAGTGAAAAGGATGGTCGCGCTGCGGATGGACCGGCGGCTTCTTCAACGAGTCGATGCGTCCGACGTTGTTCAGGAGGCGTATGTTGATTGTCAGAATCGCTTTTCGGAGTATCTGGCAAATCAGACCATCCCTTTTTTCGCCTGGGTTCGATTTCTGGCTGCACAGCGATTGGTCGACCTAAACCGACGCCATCTTGGCGCCAAGATGCGGACCCGTTTATCAAGAAGTGCAGCTCTATACGGGTGCGATACCCGCAGCATCCTCTTTGTCTTTGGCAGAACATTTGGTGGGGAATCTGACATCGGCCAGCCATGCGGCGCAGCGAGCCGAGATACAAATTCGAGTCCATGAAGCGTTGAACTCGATGGATTCCATCGATCGTGAGGTGCTGGCACTTCGGCACTTTGAAATGCTGACCAATGAGGAGACCGCGGCGGCACTGGGACTTAAGAAGGCCGCAGCCAGTAATCGCTATATTCGCGCACTGAAGCGACTGAAGTCGATACTGGATGAACTCTCGGGGTTGCTATGAGTGACGAAAGCCTGGAAGGAAATCCCATCGATCAGATCGCAGAGGAGTTCCTATCACGCCATCGGCGCGGCGAGTATCCATCCATTTCCGAGTTCATTTCTCGTTTTCCAGTTCATGCCGACGATATTAAAGAGCTTTTTCCGGCTCTAGTCTTGATGGAGCAGGCGCGACCCGTTGATGAAAAGGGCAGGTTGACTCAGCGCCCTTTGGTCGATGAGAAGCCGTTAGACATCTACGGCGAGTACCGTATCGTGCGAGAAATTGGGCGAGGAGGTATGGGTATTGTCTACGAAGCCACTCAGGAGACCTTGGGGCGCCGCGTCGCACTGAAGGTCCTACCGAAGCAGTGGATTTCGACTCCGGCCCATGCACAAAGGTTTCAACGCGAAGCTCGAGCGGCCGCTCGCTTGAACCATCCCAATATCGTTCCAGTGATCGGAGTCGGCGAGCAAGATGGAGTTGCCTTTTATGCAATGCAGTTCATTCCCGGATTGGGTCTTGATCGCATCGCTGCCGAGATCAAGCAACTGCGCGCCGCTGCATCTTCGTCAGGTTCGTCCAGGACACCGTCTCACGCGATTGAAGACTCACTTGGACTCGACAATGCAGCTTCCTCTACGAACAGCGCTGAGGTTTCGGGAGAGCAAGGTAGTCTGACCCGTGCCTTGTATAAAAACAGGGCAAAGTATTGGAAGAGCGTCGCGAGGATTGGCGAGCAGGTAGCATTGGCATTGCAGTACGCAGCCGATGAAGGGGTGGTACATCGCGACATCAAGCCCGCCAATCTCTTGATGGACTTGGATGGTAAGGTGTGGGTTGCCGATTTTGGACTCGCCAGTGAAACGTCTCAGGACAGTTTGACTGAGGACGGCGATATCCTGGGCACGATTCGCTATATGGCTCCTGAACGACTGCGTGGCGTTTCCAATCCGCTAGTGGATGTCTACAGCTTGGGGGCAACACTTTACGAACTGGTAACGCTTAGTCCGATGTTTGGCTTTTTACCGCGTGAACAAATCCTGCAAGCCGTAAGCAGTATATCTCCCAAGAAACCTCGATCGATCCGACGATCCCCCAGGATTTAGAAACCATAATTCTCAAGGCCATATCGAAGGAACCTAGCGACCGATATAAAGACTCTAAAAGCCTAGCGGAGGACTTGCATTGTTTTATAGAGAACCATCCAATTCGGGCACGCCCCCTAAGCAACACCGATCACCTCTGGAAGTGGTGTAGACGTAATCCAACAGTCGCGTCGCTAGCTGCGCTAACGCTGTTCCTATTGGTAACTCTGTCTGGAGGCCTGTGGGTCGCCAATGCGATACGAACTCAGCGAGATGAAGCGATTCGGCAACGTGAACTGGCAACCAGTGCTCATAACGAAAGCAATCGGCTGCTTCAGCGCGCTCAATTAGCAGAAAAGGAATCCCGCGTACGCGAGCATTTGGCTAAAGCGGTTGCTTGGCAGCAGAGCGGGAAGGAAGGCCAACGATTCCAGAGCTTAGAAGAGTTGCGACAAGCGATGCTGATGGCCCCGCCAGAATCGCTCCAAGACGAGTTGATTAGTACTGCGCTGTCGGCATTGGCACTGACCGACATCAAGTCAGATTTTGAATTCTCACCTTCGGCCAACCCACCATCACGATTCGATCATCAAGGAAAAACGTTTGTTCAGGTACAGGTCCACGAAACACCTGTCCCAGCTAATCCGAGAGTAACGGACGCCAGTCAAAGCGCCTACAGTGACTTCAGTCTACTTGTTCGTCAGCAAGACAACTGGAACAAGGTAAGACGTATACCGGGGCCTGATTTTCCCTGCTGGTTTGCTCATCTTGAGTTCACTGACGATGACCAATTTCTAATCGTTTGTTATTGCCGATTTGGTGGCTCCGTAAGACTAGTGTGCTTTGATTCGAGCGATTTTGAAGTCGTCCATTCAGCAGACATCCGTGGCAGCGAAGTCCATTCGTTGGTGGCTATTCAGAAAGCGAAATCGATCATCGCCTATCAGAGCACAAACGGCGAGCTGCTTTTGTACGACCTAAAATTGCGACAAGTAACTCGGCGCCTCGATCCCGGTTATCAGTGCTGGGATCTTTGTTTCGATTCGACGGGAGACCAATTGGCCATAATCCCCGATGGCGGCAATTCAGTTAGGTTCATTGATGCCAATTTAGGCACCGAAGAGTATGTTTTAAACGCCGATCAAGGAAGAATCCTATCGAACCACCAGCTCGCATGGAGCGACGATAATCGGCTAATCGCAGCGACGCTTTCCGATGGATCTGTTGAAATCTGGAATACAGAAATTAAAGCGCTAACCTCCATTCTGCGAGGCCATATTGGACTGATTATTTGTAGTAGCCAGTACTTGATCTGACGACAAATACCCAGATTACGCACTGGGCTGTAAGAGTTGGTCGAGCATTTTTTGATCGGCCAACTGCTTAGAATCTTTGAAAGTTTGC
>JBIIJD010000051.1:0-42687 GCA_044234105.1 Aureliella sp.
AAATCAGTATCTTCTCTCTTGACATCAACGATTTCGCCCTGGGAGCCGATCCTAGACCGGTCAATCTATTTCAAGGGCGAGTGGGTGTGATCGTCAGGTATCCCTGTCAACAGTCTCCCGGTCGAGTAAGTTTCACTTGGGACAAGTTCTCCGATGCGGCTCCATTCATCGATGCGGTCTTGTTGATCGGAAACCAGGCACCAGATCGATTCTACTTTCATTCAGACGAAAAGACCTTTCAGTGGCAGGGGGAATTGATCGAAACCCGAATCGGATCGATCCGTGAGGATCTAAGTCTCGACCAACGGGAACAAAGAGTTGAGATTTTGGCCGGCCTTTTGTCAAATATCTATCATGCTTTTGATTATCGAGAAGACGAACAAGTCTATGACACTTTAGCAAAATGCGTCAGCGGCGACCTGCTGCGGGAAGTCTACTTGCGCATGAAACGATCGCTGTTGTTGGCGGAGCAAGGCGGGGACTTGTCGCATGCCACGAAGGTAGAGGTCACTGCGGCTGAACCAGACAAGGGCTCCGGCGGTGCTTTGGAAGCGACATGGCAACTCACGAGCGTGTCAGAGCATTGGGGGCATATTCACACGCAGACGAACCAGTACAAAGCGCTTTTGACATTACAGAAAGATGGGGCTGCGTGGAAACTGCAAGCGTTTCAACTGCTGGACGAGAAGAGAATTCAGTTTCAGACGAGCATTCGCGGTTATGATAAGAATTGAGGAGCTTGCTTTCGAATACGCGTCGCGCGAGTTTCAGCTTAGAATCCCGCACTTGACGATTCCGCAGGGCCAGAGGGTGGCGATCGTCGGCCCCAGCGGGTGTGGAAAATCAACGCTCCTGTCGCTAATCGCCGGTGCATTCTTGCCTGAGCGGGGAACCATTCAAATCAACGAAACCGATGTGCATCGATTGACTGATGCCCAGCGGCGTAGGTTCCGAGTCACACAAGTGGGTTTTATCTTTCAGGATTTTGAGCTGATTGACTATTTGACCGTACGCGAGAACATCTTGCTGCCCTATCTGATCAACGGCTCACTTAAAATCGAACCAGGTGTTCGCCAGCGACTGGATCGTCTAGTGACAACGGCTGGCATCCATCAGAAGCTCAAACGCCGACCTGCGGCTATGTCTCAAGGTGAAAGGCAACGGGTCGCCGTTTGCCGCGCCTTGATCACAAACCCACGACTGATTCTAGCCGACGAACCTACAGGTAGCTTGGACCCACAAACCGGCCGGGAAGTCTTGACGCTAATACTGGACCAAGCCAGGTCACTTAACGCAACTCTACTGATGGTTACCCATGACTACTCGCAACTGAACCTGTTTGATCGCACCTTAAATTTGCTGGATATCGCTCAGCTTGCGCCCGATGTAGAGAGCGTCCAGCCATGAATAACAGCCTTTTGCTCGCGTGGAGATACATGAGTTTTCATCGCGGCAGCACCGCTGTGTTGGTGCTGGCGTTGTCGCTGACCATCTTCTTGCCGCTGGCAGCGCGGTGGGGTGTGCAACGTTTTCAACAACATGCCCTCCAACGCGCTACCTCCACTCCGCTGATACTTGGAACGAAGGGGAGTCGCTTTGGATTGGCCATCCATGCGCTTTACTTCCGAGGTGAATCGCCCCAAGCGTTCCACCTGCAGGAATCCCACCGCATCAAAGAGTCTGGGCTGGCTGAAGTGATCGAACTGCATGCGCGCTTTCGAACTCGCGGAGCTACGATCGTGGGCACGACCAAACGCTATTTTGAATTGCGCGGACTGCGACTTGCCAGCGGACAGCCTCTTCGAAGGTTGGGGGATTGTGTCGTTGGAGCGGCTGTGGCTTCTCGATTGGGCATACAGCCTGGAGATCGCTTGCTTTCGGAGTCGGATAATCTCTTTGACCTTTCTGGTCCAGCGCCGCTGAATATGCGTGTAACCGGATTGCTGGCAAGAACCGGCGCCTCCGACGATGAAGCTGTATTGTGTGACCTGGAAACCACCTGGCTTATCGAAGGGATTGGCCATGGGCATGCGATTCAGGGAGATGCCGATGAAGAAAATCACCAGCACTCGGCTGGGCGGCAATACCTGCAAGCCCATCAAGAAGTGACTGACGAAAACGTCAATTCGTTTCACTTTCATGGCAAACGCAGCCAATTTCCTATTACCGCCTTAATCGCACTGCCCACGTCGGAGAAGTCCGAGGCGTTATTGCTAGGAAGATATCTGTCTCCAGACCAGACCTTGCAGATGATTCGCCCTGTAGAAGTCGTCCAGGAATTGCTGCAGGTCATCAGCCATCTGAGGCGATTGTTTGATCTGTCTATTCTGCTACTGACCGTTGCCACCGCATTGTTGGCAGCTCTTGTTCTGACGCTTTCTTTGCGTCTACGTCAGCGCGAGATGCGAACATTTTTTTTGCTGGGTTGCAGTCGCGGCAAAGCTGTTCAAGTGGTTGCGACCCAGTTGGTGCTGGTAGTATTGATTGCGGTCAGCCTGTCCTTTTTAGCTGCCAGTGCAGTATCTCCGGGTCTGGAATGGCTTTTCATCCGACTGATGTCGGCGTAAATATTCAAACCAAATTCGACTCTAGGTGTCTTCATTTGGGTGCCGTGCAAACTGAGGGCGGCTTCGATGGGTAGTGACATATTTTGTCAGGCCTTGTAATGAGCTGTGTGCTGACTGATACTAAAGCAGGGTCCTAATTGTCTGAAAGTTTGAGGTATCGACGTGATTCGATTTGGTATTTTGGGATGCGGAAATGCTGGTGCAGCCATTGCCGCACATTTGAAATTGCTTGGGCATCATGTAAGTGTGTACGATGCATTCCCCGCAGCAATTGATGTGGTGCTGCAAAATGGAAATCGCATCGAACTGCTGGGCAATGCTCCTGTGGTGGGTGTCGCGCAAATGGACCTGGCTAGTCATGATCTTGGCCAAGTTGTCAGCGGGTCCGAAGTGCTGATATGTACCACGCCTGCGCACATTCACAAGACCCTTGCGCGCGACGTCGCTCCCTACCTGCGAAGCGATCAAGCTTTAGTGCTCTATCCAGGTCGAACCGGCGGAGTGCTTGAATTTCGAAAGATGTTAGCAGAGTATGGCGGAGCAACCGATGCGCTGATTGTTGAAACTCAGACGATCGCCTATGCTTGTCGCAAGTCGGGTTCCAGCGTCAACGTTTTTGGCTACAAGCACGAAATCCCATTCGCAGGCCTACCGGACGAGCGCTTGAATAAATTCCAGAAGCAGATTCAAGCTGTGTTTCCAAATTGGACGCGAGCACCAGGACTTTGGCACACTTCGCTGCACAATATAGGCATGCTTTTTCACCCCGGCCCAACGCTGCTGAACTTGGGTCGCATGGAAAATGGTGTGCCCTTTGACTACTACATTGATGGTTTTACTCCTTCAATTGCCAAACTGGTAGAACAATTGGATTCTGAGAGGCTGGCAGTTGCTACGGCGATGGGAATTACCTTGCCCTCTGTGCAACAATGGCTCCAAACAAGCTATGGATGCAGAGGTAGCAATCTCTACGAAGCGCTGCAGAACAATCAATCCTACAAGGGAATCAAAGCTCCTCAACTGAAGCAAATTGATGATAAACTGCAACTTCGTTACGTAACGGAGGATGTTCCAACGGGATTAGTGCCAGTTGCCGCGCTGGGCAGTCGCCTGCAGGTTCCTACACCAACAATCAGCGCTATCATCGATTTGGCATGTGCCTTTTACGTCCAGGATTTCCGGAAGTCAGGCCGTAACCTTAACCAGCTTGGCTTGGAGGACTTGACTATTCAGCAGATAAAAATGCTTGAGTGTCAGCCACCCCTTCGCATACACAATCAACGCTGGTAGTCGCGCTCAATCACTCTCCTGGGTAGACTAAAGTCGATGGACCCTTCAGATCAACCCGAATATCCCGTACAACCTAAGCCTAAAGCTGACAGAGATTCTGCGCCGGTCGAGCAACCGGAAGGTGCGCAGTCAGAATCGGGTCCAGAGATGTCGTTCGGAATGCGTCGAGCGGCCGAAAAGGTCAAGACGTTTCCGCATACGCCTGGCGTCTACTTGATGAAGAACGCCTCGGGCACAGTCATCTATGTTGGCAAGGCCAAGGATCTGCGCAATCGAGCGGGCAGTTACTTTCTGAAGGCCGCTCAGCAGGAACAGCGGACAGCCGAGTGGATTCACGAGATCTGCGACATCGACTTTTTGGAATGCGACAGCGAGGTCGACGCGCTTCTGGCCGAAAGTCGTTTGATCAAAGATGTTCAGCCGAAATACAACAAGGAGCTGAAGGACGATAAGAGCTTTCCTTACTTGATGATCACCACTCGCGAGGACTTTCCTAGGGTCGAGGTGACTCGCCAGCCACCGACTTCAGGAGTGAAACTGTATGGCCCCTTTACCAGCGCCGGTTCGTTGCGGGCAGCAGTTCAAGTGCTGCAACGTATCTTCAAGTTCCGTACCTGTTCGCTGGACATCGAAGAGGGCGATGATCGCTGGAGGTGGTTTCGGCCTTGTCTGCTGGCGTCGATTTCGCAATGCACTGCTCCCTGCAATCTGCGAATCAGTAAAGACGACTATCGGCAGGATATCAAGCGTCTACAAACCTTTTTGGAAGGTGGTAAGCGTCGTTTGTTGCAGGAGATGCAGTCCGAGATGCAGCAGGCAGCTAAGTCGCTGCAGTTCGAGAAGGCCGCGCGACTTCGTGATGAGATTCAGATGTTGGAGAGACTGGACGAACGTGGCGACCTGGACACACACGTCCAGCCCGAAGTATTTTATATCGATCCCAAGAAGGGACTGGCTGGTCTCAGAAAAGTTCTAAAGCTAGAAAAGCAGCCGCGTGTCATCGAAGGAGTGGACATCGCACACTTGGGTGGCAATGAAACAGTCGCCAGCTTGGTGCAGTTCATCGATGGCCTTCCGTTCAAGCCGGGGTATCGCCGTTACAAGATCCGCGATGTTCAAGGGATTGATGACTTTCGATCGATCTACGAAGTCGTATCACGGCGTTTTCGCCACTTGAGCGAAACGCAGGAGTCATTTCCCGATATCTTGCTGATCGACGGCGGCAAGGGACAACTTAACGCGGCTCGTGCCGCATTTGAAAGCCAGAAGATCCAGCCACCCACTCTACTGTCCCTGGCCAAGCAGGACGAAGAGATATTCTTGCCGGGAGAAAGCCAATCTTTGCGACTTAGCCGTCATGCTTTCGCTTTGCGATTGTTACAATATGTTCGCGACGAGGCGCATCGTTTCGCTCAACATTATCACCACATCCTGAGACGCAAAAGTCAATTTGACACTTAGCAACCTACTCAATTCGATTCTCAATACGCTCCTGGTTTCGGGGGTCTGTCTAGTGGTCGCATTGCCGCTGGGTACGCTGTTGGCTGTGCTGATTGCGCGCAGTGATGTCGCCTTTGGTCCAGCGCTGGCAACTGCTTGGGCTAGTCAATTGGCCGTGCCGTTGTATGTCTTCGCAGGTGGTTGGAGCGCTGGGCTGGGGCTGCAAGGCTGGATGCGCATCGCTGATTGGCTTGGGCCAACCGGCGTTGGCTTAATGCAGGGCTGGTTGGGTAGCCTGCTGGCTGTTGGACTGATTCACGGTCTGGCCTGCATTTCCTGGGTCAGCTTGATCGTGTGGTTAGGCTTAATGCACTGCGATCGCAACGAGGAGCAGATGGCGTGGCTGGAAGGCGGCTGGCTAGGGGTGGTGCGCCATGTGTGGATGCCCAGGCTGAGATTGTGGTTGATAGCCGCTGCGCTATGGTGTCTGCTGGGGACATTCACTGAGATGTCGGTGTCGAACCTGTTTGTACTGGGTACGGTATCGGAGCTGGTTTACCTGGATGTGAGTCGCGCTGCGGACTGGCAGCTAACCTATGTGGCAGCGATTGGACTTTGCATGCTACCGGTGTTGAGTCTTGCGGTCTATTTGTTTGCTCGCTTGCCCGGTCTGACGAGTATCCTGGACAAACCTCTGCACTATTCGGGTCAGATATTTAGCTTAGGGCGTTGGCAAGCCGCTTGGAGTCTCATGATATGGACCGTGACGGCAATGCTTGTCGGCATTCCCATCTGGAATCTGCTGGTAAAGGCAGGGTGGCAGCCAGGACGCATGGCTGATGGACAATCCAGCTACTGGTGGAGTCTCTCTCGTTTGGGGCAAACGGCTATTGAAGCGGTCACGCTGTTCCAAAGCGAATATTACTGGTCTCTGATGCTGGCAAGCGGTTCCACTTCAGTGGCAGTACTGACCAGCGGACTGCTTTATTGGATGACCGGCGTGCGACCTGTACTGGCATCAGTCTCCATCAATTGGTCACGACGCCTGGTCCATTTTTTGATGCTGGCAATGATCGCGATTCCTGGTCCATTAGTTGGATCGTTGGTTACTGGCTTACTCAATCGCCCCAATCCTGAGTGGTTGGGTAGCCTGTACAATGGCAGCTTAGCCGCACCTATTCTGGCTCAGCAGTTTCGTATGCTACCACTTTGCTGGCTGATGCTGAACGCGATGATGGCCAGTATTCCGCAGAGAAGTTGGGAGTTGGCCCAAAGTGATGCTCTGCAATTCTGGCCGCTGCTTCGAACCGTTGTGTGGCCTCAAACGCGATCCTATTGGTTAACGACCGTTCTGTTATTGATGCTGTACAGCATCGGTGAATTAAGCTGTTCGATCGGCGTTTTGCCTCCAGGTGTCACAACCACATCGATTCGACTTTTTGAGATACTGCATTTCGGAATGCGACATCAGGATTCGGCGCTGTGTGGACTGTTAGTTTTGCTGGGCTGGAGTGCGGCTTGGATTTTGACTAGACACTTACGCGCGAGACAAGCACCTTAGCACAATTCTTGAACCTATAGCCTGCAGTTGCCGATCGTTGTCTCGAGAATTGCCGAGGCACCAATCAATTCCAGGCGCTCCATGACCTCAATGATTTCCTTGCTACGTACCATGACGCGCACGCTGCACCATTTTGGGTCCTCCAGGGCATTGACCGTGGGAGAATTAAAACCTGGCGTGATCGCTTCGGCTTCGGGCAATCGCTCCCGAGGAATGTTGTATTCCAAGAGCGAATAGTCGCGAGCGATGACTACGCCTTCCAGTCGGCGGATCACACGCTGAGCCATCTCTGCGCATCGCTGCCTGCGGTTCTGAATCAAGACTGATTCGTAGGAACCAATGTCGTCCATGATTCTCAGCCGATTTGCGGCTAACGTGCTGCCGGTTTCGACCAAATCCACAATGGCATCGGCCACACCCAAAGAGATCATGATTTCTACCGATCCAGACAGTTCGACCAAATGCGCCTGAACTTGATGCTCAGTCAGGTAGCGGCGCGTCACATTCGGGAAACTGGTCGCGATGCGCTTGCCGGCAAGGTCTTTGGCAGAATGGATAGGGCCCTGGTCGGGAACGCAAAGGCTCAACTTGCAACGCCCGACTCCAAGTGCCATGCGAGTATCCACTTCGGCCCGGCTTTCTTCGACTAGGTCGCTGCCAGTGATTCCCAAATCGATAGCCCCTTCGGCGCACAGTACGGGTATGTCATCGGTCCGCAGAAAGATGATGTCGATGGGCAATTGCTTGACTAGCGCAAATAGAGTGCGTTCTTGTCGGCGGAAATGCAAACCGGCTTGTTGTAGCAGTTCCGAAGCCAGTTCGCTTAATCGCCCCTTGCTTGGGATACCAATACGCAAATTATCGCTCATAGGTCGATTTCAAATTCTTATAGTTGATGATGACAGTTTTGTTGGTACTGCGTCTAGACTAGGACTGGGATCGACTAGGATTGGGGTTGACGCTGTTGTTTTTCAACGATGCCCGAGGTGCCCTCGCGCCTGGCCAGTTCTGTCCGCAAATCGTCTACTCGGATGCCTCGGCTGCCCAGCAGTACCCACAGATGATAGATCAGATCGCAAGCTTCGTAGATCAAATGCTGGTTGTCAGGAGCTGGTTGGCTGGCGGCGGCATCCACGACTTCCGCCGCTTCCTCGGTGATTTTCGCTCCCATCGCGGGCACACCACCTTGAATCAACTTGGTCGTGTACGAACCAAGTGGCAGCGCGGCGGCTCGGCGGTGTATTTCGCTCATTAGGCGATCCAGTACATCCGCTTCGACTGACTGGGTCATGTTAACTCCATCAAGTAAAACACTGTCTTAACGCTCATCGATCCAATCATTGCAGTATAACCTTGATTTTCAACTTTGACACTTCCAGATTTTGAATATATTGAAGCAAGCAGCCGGTTGGCTAGCTGACTGGTTTGTCAAGCTGCCGTTGGGGAAAAAAGCCCTTAAAACAAGAGAGAATGACATGATTGAGCCTTTCCTGGTTCCCGAACGCGATACCACTGAACGTCCTGATTTTCAAGGCTGGGTTTTGCCAGCGCTGAAGAACTGCTGGTACCTAACCGGGGCAACGTCCAGTGGCAAAAGCCCTTTGGCTTTGGCAATCGCTCAGCGAACCAATGCAGAAATCATCTCAATGGATTCGATGGCCATCTACAAGGGTATGAATATCGGAACAGCTAAACCGACACTTGAAGATCAGCGACTGGTACCTCACCACCAATTGGACATCCTGGTTCCAAGCCAGACATACAGCTTGTCCGAGTATGTCGCCAGCACCCACAAGATTGCTGCGGAAATTCACTCGCGCGGTCGCAATGTTCTGATTTGTGGCGGCACTCCATTGTACCTGAAGAGTTTACTGCGAGGGCTTTTTCTAGGGCCTGAGGCCGATTGGCAGTTCCGTAAGTCAGTTGAGCAAGATATTCAGCAGTATGGAGCCCAAGCGCTGCAAGAGCGATTGAAGCAAGTAGATCCTATACTAGCTCACAAGCTGCATCCTAATGATCATCGCCGCATCATTCGAGCCTTGGAGGTAGCCCGTATCACCGGTCAGCCTCTGAGCCATTGGCAGGAGCAGTTCGAGACGCCGGCTGCCGTGAACGATTGCCCGAGCATCGTTCTGAAAATCGATCGCGCTTGGCTGCATGAATTGATTAACGCTCGTGTACTGCGTATGCTGGACCAGGGCTTTGAGCAGGAAGTTGCCGGCCTGGTGCACAGTTATGGGCAACTCAGTCGCACGGCTCAGCAGGCGGTTGGATATCGCGAAATGCTGGATAAACTGGCGGGGAACACAACGACTAGCGAAATGATCGAACTGATTAGGGCTCACACTCGGCAGTTCGCACGGCGACAAGAGATCTGGTTTCGCGGCTTAAGTGAACTAAAACCTCTGTCGACTCAGCCAGGTATCCATGCCCAACAGCTAGCCGAGCAGGCAATTCAGTTCTTTAGCCAGCACCCACAGCCCTATTCAGCGGTCTCCCCGTAGTGGGATTCTCCCGAACTCCCCTACTGCCTACAAATTACCTTACGACCTCACAGCCATCTGATCTATTTTCCATTGTTGCTGAACGGTCTGCAGGCTGAGCTGATAGATCCCTTGGCAAGCCTGTGCGATAACAGGACATAAGTCAATGAAATACTCGGAAAACGGAGCTGTTGCAGAAAGCCGGATTGCACTTTGCGGATGTCGGTATTCCAGACGTAATGCGTGCAAGGCCAAAGGAGCCACGCGGGGATCGGCATCTTTTGCCAATGGACTGAAACTGACTTGACTGCCATACAAAACATCACCAACAACCGGTAAACGCCTGGATGCCAATTGAAGCCGAATTTGGTGCATTCGGCCTGTCAAAATCTGGATAAGCCCTAAACAACCCTTTTCGCTACTGGCCAACTTAAGAATCCGCATTTCGGCCAACCGAGCACCTGGAGTATCAGCGGGCAAGATTTCTGCTCTCGCTTCTTGGTCAACTTTGCGAATCCAATCTTGCCAGTGCAGCACGCCGCAAGGCAGGTCACCTGAAAACCAAGCAACATAGTATTTTTGCAACTGGCGATGATGGAATTGATCACCAAAACGTCGCAATGCAAGCTGGTTTCGGGCTACCAGCAACACTCCCGAGGTGCCTCGATCCAGTCGATGAGGCAATCCAACGAACGGTTGGCCAGAGTTGCCGTCGCGCAGCTTGATCTGCTGCACAAGCCGCTTCTGCAAACAGTCCACGCCAACTACCGCCTGAGTCAGCAAGCCAGCAGGCTTGTTAACCAGCATAAAATGTGGCTCTTCGTACAGGATGGGAATCATCGTAGATAGGGACGAAAAAAAACGAGGAACCCCGGCCACGAGAACAAAAGGACGACGACTTGTTCCCAGAGGGTTCCTCGCTAGTTGTAATTTTTTAGAGTACGTTAAGATTTGGTCAAGACATAAAATAGAATTTTTTCAAAATCTGACCTCAAACGTAAGACGGTTCTCGCTAAGACCTGACTGGATCTCAGCGAGACACCGATGGAAGAATATTTACTAGCGAAGCAATTCAAGACAGTGGTCTGATCGTTTGATCATCTACGTTGCCTACGTATCGCTAGACATCCGACACTTAGACTTAGCAACAACAGAGCTGATGGTTCAGGTACAACGTTAAATGTGGCATTGAAAGAACCGCTTGGGGCTGAATCTCCGTACAGTCCACCCACGCCGGCGATATTAAATGCCAGATCATAGGTGCCGTAGGCAGTAAAGCCCCAATGACGATGATGGTGATTGAAATTGCCGAAGTTTGCGGTCAGCAGAGCAACCGAACTATTGATTTGTGCAACGGGATTGTCAAAGGCATCCCAATTGAACAACCCCACATGCTGCCCACTGGCTCCCAGTGGATTGCCATTATACGTCGAATTGGCCACATCAAGAGTTAAGTTAAATGAATCAAACTGGTTGACCTGTCCAGCGCCAAAGTCCTCGCGCAGCTTGGTTCCGATTCCCAAGTCGGCAGTCACGCCTTCAAAGATCGGCGAACCTTCGGCGGATGAAATCAGAAAGTTATTTAACCCGATGCTCAAGCTAGTGCTGGTGACAATTTCGGTTGTTAGAGTATCGAAATTGAAATCTTCGTCTGGCTCATTGCCAACGATTCCTGGATAACCCAAAAAGTTGTCATCCAAGCCAGTTGCAGTCGTTTCGTCATGAGCATGGAAAACTGTATGCCAAGTACTCGTTGCGCTATCGTAGTGGAAGTTAAGATCGGCTTCCCCATCAGTGAATACAATATCAGCGGCAGCCGCTACTGGCAGGCCGCTCAACAAACCAAAGGCCACGCTCAAGGCGGCGTAACTCAACAAACGCTTCATCGGGTTTCTCCTGCATGAAAACTGGAACCAAAGAACTAGACTTAATCGATCGTTGCGGCAGTACCAAGATGGCACTCACAGTACAATCGCACTTGCCATGCAAAAGCACTAGACTGCATAACACATACAACTGCCATCTGCATACCAGATGCAATAAATTATCTGACTCTGCTAGATTGTCAAGCGGTTTCTGCGAAACAATAAAAAATTGTCGGAAAAACTGGTTTCATGATAGGTGGCTTGGCTTCAGTCAGCAAACTTTTTGCGCAGACAGTCTAATCTTGAGGGGCTGTCTACCGACAGGGTGATGGATTGTAAAAGAGGCTCAGACCTGCAAGCGATACTAGGGATCTTTCGTGATTAGCTCGATCACGATCAATTGCTCTCCAGCAACCGTTGACGCGCTGCGCCAACGCACGTTTGCCTGACCGCTCTGCCACTGCCAAAGCTGGCCAGAGGTGGTTTGCGAGCCAAGCTGGAATGGCTGTCCTGTGGCAACATCCCGAGCCCCCGAGGCCTGTGCGTAGGAAAAGATCGCCGATGCAGGGCATTCGCTAGGCCCCACAGCTTTCAGACTCGTGGGCGGCTTGATTGGACGCTTTGGCGAAACCAGTACCCAGTACTGTGAGCCGCTTTCGACATGCGATCCAGACCGGATCAAGTTGGCTTGGTCAGACAAACCGGGAAGAAGCTCCTTCAATTGAGCGGTAGCCTGCGACGGCGCTACCGACTGATACTGACTGTCCCGAGCTTGGCATCCGACTAAAGCGGCAGTTATCGTAGCCAACAACACACGCAAGAGCTGATCGATTCGATCTGTACAGGAAATCTGTCGACAGTTCATAAAGTTTCCGTTATCGGTCACGCAACGCAACGGGTGGCTGAAGTACACCGTGTGGCTGTGGTCGAGCCTCGGTGAGACCACAGTTGTTGCCCGCATGTTAGCCAGCAGAACTGGCTCAAGGCAGTTGCTCCACTTCGCCGCCATTGCGGCTGCCGATAGCCCACCAAACCATGGGGGCAATGTCGCTTCCAACATAGGTGACCCGTCCATCGCCCATTAAAACATGGGCACCTTTGCCATGTCGACTACTGGCAGTGACGATATTCTCGCCGGTATGCTCGCCGCCATACATGTGGCAGTTGCGGCTCGTATTTCCAGGTGGATATACGTGCATGTAAGTGTTAGCTGCCAACGCCCAACCCGATATCCATGCGCGTCCATGAGGTTTAGAATAGGTCGGGTCAGGTTCGGCAACGTCATTACAAAAATTGATCCATGCAGCAAGATCGCGAGCGCGACCTGTAGTTGCTCCGCAGTAGGACAGCAGCGCCTGTGGCATATTAGAATTGGCATCATAGGTCTCGTAGCCAAAACCAGTGTCACTGGGCGTAAGGCTTTGCATTAGTCGCTCGGCGACCGCCGCCGTATTGGATAGCCCATCCGTGAAATCACTTGCGCGAACCTCTGTTTGATGCCACGGTACCTCTTTGCGTGGATTGACCAATCCCATGAATCCGTTGTGCTTGGCTAGTGGGGTCGCTCCCCCAGGCAAGGATGAGCCCATCGGCCAGCCAATACTGCCCGCATAGCTACCGGGTGCCGCAGACGCCGTACCCAGGTCGTTATTTCTCACGAGAATATCCGAAGGACACAGAAAAGTTGCTATCTGAGTCCCCGCTGCCTGAGCGTTCGGGTGATTGGCATCGATCCGTATCTGGCGATGACTTGAAGAGGAAGCTAATGCGCAGTTGCCAGCCATGCCGCGCGAAAAATCGATGCGATCGTATACCGCAGGCTGTTCGATGTGCGGCAAGATCATTGCAAGCCAGCTAAACAAGCCATTGCCACATTGAGCTGCATCGCCCGACGCCGAAGTTGAAGAAAATGGAAACACGCCAAACGCTGAATGATAGTTATGGAGCCCCAGTCCAATCTGCTTCAGGTTGTTCGCACATTGCATTCTACGCGCAGCCTCACGGGCCGATTGAACAGCAGGCAGTAACAGGCCCACCAATATCCCGATGATGGCGATTACCGTCAGCAGCTCAACCAGCGTGAAACCTCTCAAGCTGTCGCGACCCGATTTCATGCTTCCTCAATTCTCCGCCAACTAGACGGTCGTTATTGCACTTTCAATGTACAAGCAACTTGACTTCTTGTCATCCTTTGATAACATCATAGAATTATTGCACAAGAGTTGCAAGTGCCGATCGGTGTGTTGATTAGGCTAAAGAGCCCCGTGCGTAAACGGATTGTCAGATTGCGTAGCTTCAATGCAGATCCTGTTTTCCAATCCGCACAACTCATCAGGCAAAAAATCGTTCGAACAGTTCATTTTACGGACAGCATAGTCATGGTTATCGGCAGATGGACAGATAGTCACAATTTCGGGTCACTTTTGGGAATTAGGGGAGGCAGGATTCGGGCGTTAGTCTTTGCCTTTTTGTTGCCATTAGTGATTTGTGGCCTGGCTGGTAACGCGTTTTGCCAAATTATCGCCGATGGTCACGTGGATATCGGTGTTCTGTACGAAGACCAGCAGTTGAAATGGCGATGGAGTCCAGGCGACGCAACTTCTGAGGGCGGTTCCATTGGAGATCTGGGAGGTCTGTATCTTCCCGAGCAACTGTCAGCTCGAGTGCCAGACCATTCGCGTTATGATGGACCAACATTTCCCGGCAATGCGAATGTAACCGGTGTTGGAACCGGGCCACTTCATTACTTGCCTTCTAACGGCAACCTTAACAATGCTCCATTTATGGGCTGGTCTTGGGACCTGGGCACTACTTCGCCGCCGCAACTAAGTTTGTCTCAGTGGCAGAATTCAAGGATCACCGTTCAGTTGATCAACGCTCAAATGCCAACAGGTGGCCATTTTTCTATGTGGGTGGGCAGCACAATCTACATGTCGACCTTCAATCCCGCCATTACCAACGCAGCCAACGTACCAGCGGGCTCCAACAGCTTCATTCTGCCGGCCCACACTCACTTCAACTGGGGGTTCACCAAGCCAGGCATCTACGACATCACCGTTCGAGCCAGCGGCACCCATAACACCCACGGATTCAAGTCTACCGATGCGACCTTTCGATTCTTGGTGGGCAATCAAACAACGCCAACACAGCCCGCTTCGGTTGTCGCCAGGTATGCCTATCACAGTGGCTGGACGGGACCTGGCCCTATGCAGTGGAACGCACTGGACACCAGCGCCGTTCTGGCCATGGAGACAGTAACTCCACAAACGTTAAGTCTAGCCAATTTGATCAACAGCTCCCACGGCATCAATGGAATCGCCTTGGACATCGACTACTTGGGAAATGCCGCTGGCCTGTCCGCAGCCGATTTTCAGTTCCAGAATAGCCCACCGGAGGTGTTTGATCTTGGCGCAAACACTCCAGCCAATTGGTCCTCAGCTCCAGATCCATCTTCAATTAGCGTGACGGCGCTATCAGGACAGACCAGTCGAATACTCATCCAGTGGCCAAATGGTAGCATCGTTAATCGCTGGCTGCGGATGACCGTGAAGGCTACCGCAAACACCGGCCTGAACTCACCCGAGGTGTATTACCTTGGGCATCTGACGGGCGAATCGACGGGTGAGTCTGGCGGTGCCTATACAATTCTGGTCAATGACATTCTGGCCGTGAGAGCCGATTTATCCTTGCCCGCTGGCGCTGGCAGCCGATCGGATATCGACAAGAGCGGGACAGTTCTTGTGTCCGATATCCTTGCGGTACGCAGCAATCTGACCAAGTCGCTAACCAACATCTCTGTCCCCTAATGCGCAAGGCGCAAGGTGAAACCACCGGTCCAAGCGATAACCTGTTCAAGGTGCAGTTGGCCGACATCATGCAGATACGCAGTGCGCTGGCTCAGACGACTCAAGTGGACAATAACGCCGATTTGGACAAGAGCGGTCACGAGACATCTTGGCGGCCCGTAGTCATTTACAAAATGAGTTGACACAGATCACCACCCCAGCGGATCCAAACCAGCAGCAGAACTCGATGCTCGCTGCGCGTACGCTGACAATAGAACGCTCGGCATCACCGATGGCCGCCCCAATGGTTGATCCGGTCATGCCGACGATGCCCTCGAAATCGGCAAAGGCCCCAGTGCAAGCAACTGACCCGACAACGGATTCGGGTAGCGAGCAGAATCTAGAATCGCTAGCCTGCGAACAAGCCAGTCGGCTTAATGCTGACAAGAAGCCAACCACTCGCGACGTCTATTTTGCCGAACTGCATCGTGGTCCGGCACTAGAGGGCATTAGCCAGCTAGCAGTAGACTCACCAGGATCGTTCTCCCTGCGCCGCGCGTTAGTCGGTAAGAGCTAATGCGGCGAGTATATCAAGAGCCTTTGATGATCTTGATTATAAGAATTCTGACCGGCAATACTGACCGGTGGAGCGGTAAGCGACTATGTCGCAGATCGCTCCGTCGATCCGAAGGGTTACGAAGCCATTAAGAAAGATTCGCAGGCTTCAGTTATGCTCGGGGATGAGCTTTTGCGTATGCCTCGCGCAAGTTGGCTGTGGATAAGTGCGTGTAGATCTGCGTGGTCACCAGACTCTTATGCCCCAGCAGTTCTTGTACGCTACGAATATCTGCTCCCCGGTCGATCAGATGCGTAGCGAAACTGTGGCGCAGGGTGTGTGGTGATGTCCTGCTGTCCAGTCCTGTTTGTGCGATGTACTTCTCAAGCATGCGGCCGACGCTACGAACGGTCAGACGAGTGCCAAAACGATTGACAAAAACGGGCGACTGGCGTCCGCGTGGCTCTTTGCTAGCCAGTACGCGCAGCGGTGTGTATGCTCGCAACGCCTGGAGAGCAAATTTACCAAGTGGAGCCAACCGTTCTCGGCGACCTTTACCACGTATCCTGGCAATGGCCTCGGCGTAGTCCAAATCGCCATCGTTCAGCCCCACCACTTCGCTGACTCGAAGGCCAGCCGAATACATCGTCTCCAGAATCGCTCGGTCGCGCAACCCTAACATATCGGACGATTTAGGAGCTACCATCAGATGCCCGATTTCTTCAGAAGTCAAAAAATGAGGTAGCTTGCGCTGACCACGTGGATTGCGGAGCGGTTTGGCAGGATTGGTCTTACAGAATTGCTGGCGCTGAGCGAATCGATAGAAGCTGCGAAGTGAAGCCAATTTGCGTGCAATGCTGGTCTGCGCATAGCCAGCATCATGAAGCGCAGCAACATATCCACGCAGATCTCGGGGGGTCACGTCACGGGGTTGCAGGCGGCTTCCCAGAAGATCGGTCAGGTAGTCCGCCAAGTCTATCAGGTCCTCTCGATAGGACTTGATGGTCAGATCCGACGCATTCTTTTCGACGGCTAAATAACGTAGAAACTGAACAATCTGCTGGTGCATCGATCACTGGCTCTCGTGTCGGTAAATTTCCTAAAGCTAGTGGGGGAAACAGATTTACCAGTAGCTACCTTCGCCAGAAGGTGGGAACGCCAAAAAGCCCACCGTCTGGCGACGGTAGCTACAGGAACGACCTATTCCCCTAAACAAAACCGTGCACGGGCCAAGGTGGGCCGGCGCGGGCACAAGATGTATTGTGGAAATAGCCTCGTCATCAATCGACAAACTTGAAAGCTCAATGCTGATTTTCATTAGCCCCGCTTGTCCCACCCTACAAACCGATGTGAACGATTACCTCTAAACCAAGCCTTCTTGATCATCGAAAGAAAATCGACGATGGGAACTGGAGGGAGTATCGAAACTGCCGCTGGAATGCACCTGAGCCAACTGTTGATGGTAGGCCATTTCACGCACCTTTTTGCTCATGACGGCAGCGTCAAACCAAGTAAAACTTAGTTCAGGATCGGCCGCATAGCGTCCTAGAGTGCGCAGCATTTCCACTCGATTTTGATCGTTGTAAACGAAGATGTATCTCTCTTCGCCTTTGATCATTGCCAGTACGTTAATCTCTTCGCCGGTCACGTCTGCCTCCATGCAGCCTGTGGTATCGCGCTTGATCGTCATGTTGAGCTACAGTGGGCAAACAGACGTCATCCGCCATACAACGTGTGACGGCATGCAGAGCCTTTCTGGCAGACTGGTCAGCGTGCAGGCGCTGACTAGTCTGGGTCTGTGTGCGAACTGCTAGCCAATCCGTGCGTGAATCCAAGCTAGCAGGTGTGGTTCGTAACAGACTGTATCTGCAAGGCGAATGCTGTGAATTCTGTTTGACCTCAGGTGCCTCGGAGGTCGTCTCCAGCATTACGACGTTGTATGGCGATGCCGCTAGACTCGCCCTTGTTGCCTACCGGGTATATCGGTCGACAGGCCATCGCAGGATCAAGCGGCCTTTATCGCGTCCACCGCGTGCCGAGAGCGTCTCGGAGAGGTGCAAATAGCAACAGAATCTAATGAAATCTTCACTTCTTTGCAGGTAAGCCTGCCAGCCGCCGAAGCGTGCATCGTCTCGAAAATAATAGTAATCTGCAAGCTGCTCGGTGAGATCTTCATCATGACCGTTAAAGGTGGCTACATGAGCTATCACAGGTTCGTGCTGCGCGAGCATTGGCGGACGCTCGGCAGCGGGTGGATCGGGGATAAAGCCACGCGGATCGGGCCATTCTGCTGGCAATTGATTGCCCATTAGATTGGCGTCGCTCTCTATCGGCAGCTCGGAAGATTCAGGCAGTTCAGGCTGCAACGTTTGTTGCGCATCGGCTGAATTGGATGCTTGCTCTGATTCGCTAGTTGATGGCGACGATTCGCTTGGCGTTTGTGTTTTTAGTTGTTCAGCAGCTAGCGCACGCTGCGCCTCCAAATGAATCCATTTGGGAATCTCCTTCTCCTGTTTGGTGCCCCAGGGCAATCCGTATCCAGGCAAGACCGGGTGAAATCCAGGGTTGGTCGCATACCAATTGACCTTCATCGTCATTCGCGGCGGATAGTACGGCTGGTAATCGGTCACCGAACCAACAAGCACTGCGTCCACGCCTAGGAACTGAGCAAACGCCTGAAAGTCTTCACCACTGCTGAGAGGTCGATTGAACTGGAGCATCTTGCCTTGAACAGCCCCCAGTGGCAAGACTTCGAATCCGCGAATGGCTTGCAGTTCATGCATGTACGCCATCGCGACACGCTGACCGCTAAGCGTTGGTTCCTCGCTTTGATTGAAGAACGGCAATACGGCTACCGTTTGAAGCTGAGGAAACGGGTTGATGATCTGAGGCTTCCGACGCACATCTGGAAAGAACGCGCAGCCCGCCATGGTCAAGGCACAGGCCGCCAGAACCAAGCTCAGAAAGAGCGGCCGAAACGAATTTTCAGAGGCGATATTTCCGGTTAATGGCACACCGGATTCCTTCACTGTTGGGAACCAGGCTCAACGTCGTCTGAGCCCAAAAAATGATAGTTCGCCAACTGCGCACGCAAAGCGTGACCAGTGCCCCCCATGGCACTTTTGATCCTATCGGCACAATCGCTACATCCGCTTGAACGGTTTTATTGAGCGATTCGGGAATTTTACCGCTTACCCGCCCCCAAGCGGTTGGCTTGTGATTTGCTGCTATTCAGACCAGAATATCGTAAGTTGCCCACTCACCCCACCGGCCCGCTGCCACGATCTTTGATCATCCAAGCTCCAAGTCATGCCAATACAATTCAAATGTAGTCATTGCGGACATCCGATGGCGGTGCCTGATACGGCAGTCGGCAAGCAGGGCAAGTGCCCCAAGTGCCAAAACGTCGTACGTGTGCCCGCGCCCAAATCATTAACCGGCACTTCAACGGCGGAAGGGGCCAATGTGACGGCGGCTCCCACCAAAAAGCCTGCCAGCTCGGCCAGTTCCAAACCTGTCGCCAACAAGTCGCAAGTTGCATCAAGCAGCTTGGCCAGCGGCATTGGGTCGTTGCTGGATGATGCTGGTTTGGTGCGCAAAAGCGGCCCGACCTGTCCGGCTTGTGGTGTTGACCTGAAGCCTGGAGTAGTGCTGTGTGTTCACTGCGGCTACAACCTGGAAACTAAGCAGTCCATGAAAGGCTATGATGCCAAAGTGGAAAGGCCCGAGTTTGAAAACGAGACCCTGCAGCAGGCGGTCGACAACATGCGGCGCGATAAGATGGTTGAATCGCGGCGAGAAAAGGCGGCCATGCCTTGGTGGGTACTGGTATCATTCCTGATTGGAGCCATCGTGCTGTGCGGTGCTGGAGTTGTGTTGATTGACGCAAACTTTGGCGAGCCCGATCCGCCTGAAACGCGAATGGGGCGTCTTCAGCAATTACCCGTGTTGGTCATTCTAGGTGGAACGGCCTGCCTGACCGCTGCGGTGCTTTCTTTGTTCGCTCACCTGAGTATCTGTGCTTTTGGCTTTGAGAAAAAGTTATGGCAAGGCGTCGCATGCTTCTTCATACCGTTCCTATATTCCCTGCCCTACGGTATCATGAACTGGTCGGAGAATAAGGCACCGGTCAAGGGGCTGATGGTAGCTGCTGGAGTGGCCGGGGCAGGCATTTTTATGGTGATGTACGCAGGCAGCTTCAGGATGTTATGGAATGCTTTGTAGTCAAGCTGTTCAGCTCTCGTCCGCATCTGGCTGGCATCGGAATATCCCAGCATTCTATTTTAGCGTTTGGCTAGTGCTGTCCGCTTCGGGTTGTGGCCTGCGTTCGACTGAGCCTTTTGATCTTAGCCAAGCCACCTATGTTGGTTCTTCGAGTTGCCTGGAATGTCATCGCGATGTGGCAGAGAAACACGCTGCCTCACATCACGATCTAGCGCTGCAAGTAGCAACGCCGCGAACTGTGCTGGCCGACTTTGACGATGCCACCCTTCAGCATTACGGGATCACCAGTCGCATGTACCGGCAGGCTGACCGTTTTATGGTGCAAACCGAAGGGCCAGATGGTCAGATGCATGACTATCAGGTGACCTATGTATTTGGAATTACCCCGCTGCAGCAATACTTAGTCGAATTCCCATCCGATTCAGAATCTGGCGGGTTGCCAAAGGAGACAAAAGATTCCAAGCTGACCAGCGCTTCTCCAGAATTGCCGCGAGTCCAAGTTTTGCCGCTTTGCTGGGACACGCTTAAGCGACAGTGGTTCTATTTGGACCCGCCCGACGTGCATTCGCAATTGGTTCCAAGGGATGATCTGCACTGGACCGGCATTGCACAGCGCTGGAATACGATGTGCGCCGAATGCCACAGCACCAACTACCAGAAGAATTTCAGCCCTGGCCGGTTTCATTCTGTAGCTGCACATTCGCCCGAAACAGTCAATCAAGCCGATACGGCAATCGGCCAGTATCGATCGACGTTTAATGAAATCAACGTCAACTGCGAAGCCTGTCATGGACCGGCCAGCGTTCACGTCGAGTTTTCTAAGCGATTGTTTCCAGGGTGGAATCGCCAGAGAGGTTTCGGACTTGCCAACCTGAAACGCTCGGCCGAGGATCAAATACAAGCTTGTGCTCCCTGCCACAGTCGGCGCGGTGTCGCCTATCCGGGATTTGATGCTGGCGACAATTTCTATGACCACTATCAATTGAGTCTTCTGGAATGGCCACTTTACTATCCAGATGGTCAAGTGCTGGACGAAGATTACATTCATGGTTCGTTCATTCAAAGCAAGATGTATCACAAGGGTATCCGCTGCACGGACTGCCACGATCCTCATACGGCCAAGTTGAAGCAGCAGGGAAATCAAGTCTGCACTTCGTGCCACCAACATCCCTCGGCCAAGTACGACTCACCTGCACATCACTTTCACGCGGTTGGCAGCCCTGGCGCGGCTTGTGTGAACTGCCACATGCCCACCACTACCTACATGCAGGTTGACCCGCGCCATGACCATTCCTTGCGAATTCCTCGTCCCGACGTCAGTCTAAGGATTGGAACTCCGAATGCATGCACGGGGTGCCATTTGAATTCACAGAACGTCAGTGAGGACAAGCGACCTGGCTTGCAACTTTATCAAGACTGGATGCAGGCCGCTCGGGATGGAGATCAGGAGGTTGCCGCAGAAATTCAACGGTCTAACCAATGGTGCGACGACGCCTGCAACCGTTGGTATGGCGACCGGCGGCGACGCGAGCCGCACTGGGGCGAAGCACTTGATGCCGCTCAGAAACGACTGCCCACGGCCTCCGCTGCGCTGATTGAACTTCTGGGCACCCGAGGCGATTCCGCACCGGTCATCGCCAGGGCCACAGCTTTGAATTATCTGGCAACCGTCGACCCTCAGCTAGCCGGCGAGCAAGCGGTTTTAGCGGCCAAAGATGAGCATCCATTGGTGCGAGCCAGTGCGGCCGGTGCCCTGCTAGGGCATGTGTCGCACAGCCAGTCGGTGACTCTCCTGGAAGCCAGCCTGCAAGACCCCAGCCGAATCGTTCGAATGGAATCGGCCCGCAGTCTACTCCAATTTCCCGAGCATCTTCGTAGCAGTCGATCTCGCCCCAGCTTTTTGACAGCGCTGGCCGAGCTGAAAGCTGGACTGGAATACAATAGTGATCGCGCTGGCTCCCACTTGACTCTGGGATCTTTGGCCGAGCAGTTGGGAAATGAAGCCAATGCGCTACAGCACTACCAGACAGCCATCGTCGTCGAGCCAGCATCGGTGGGATCGCGTACGAACCTGGCTGCGATTCTAAGCCGGCGGCTGGAAAGTCAATCAACTTTGTCGGAAACCTCTAAGCAGAAACTTCAGTCCGATATCGCCACTTTGCGAAGTGAAGAACTGCAGTTGCTGGCACGCGACGTTCAGCTTTTGCCTCAACCACCAGCTATGTTGGTCTTTCGCTACGGGCTGGCGCTTTATTTGGACGGTCAATTGGAAAGTGCGGCTCAGCAGATCGTCAGGGCAGCGGAATTGGACAGCAGCGACGTGACTTTTGCCCAATCGGCCGTTGAGCTGTTTGAGAAATTAGAGCGATGGGAAGTGGCTCAGCACTGGGCTCTTGAAACCGTCCGACGTGTAACTGAGACTGGCGATCCAAGCCGTTTAACAGAAGCTCAGGCAACGCTCCGCCGAGTCCAACAACGGCGACAGTCGAAGTGATTCCACGGCTGCAACAAACTGTAACCGCAGTCTTGCGGGATAGCTTCAGATGAACCCAACGCAACACTTCCATTTTGTTACAGGACGTTTGGCGGAGTCTGCCGTAAGGTCCGTGGTCAGTGATCTGTCCGAAAAGATGGGGTTCGCTTACTCGATCGATGTACTGCCAATCACTGTTGCCGCCTTGATGACGGGCCGTTGGCTGCTAAGGCATGTGCAAGTCCCCGATCAGGCAACAAAGGTCGTCTTGCCAGGCTACCTGCAGCCCGATCTGGATCTTATTCAGTCTTCGTTTTCGGTTCCAGTCTTTTGTGGTCCAAAAAACATACAGGATCTTCCACAGTTTTTTGGCAAAGATACTCAGCGACCTGACGATTACGGTGCGTACGAAATTCAGATTATCGCTGAAATCAATCACGCTGATCGGTTATCCCTGGATCAACTGGTATTACAAGCTCGGCAGTTAAGCCAGCAGGGAGCTGATACGATTGACTTAGGCTGCTCGCCAGGCCATCGCTGGCAGGAAATCGCCGCGGCCACAGCTCACTTGAAACAACTTGGCCTGCGGGTCTCGGTAGATTCGTTTGATCCTTGGGAAGTCGCCCAGGCCTGTGCGGCTGGTGCTGAATTAGTCCTATCGGTCAACTCGAGCAATTCCCAAGTGGCGGCCCAGTGGGGATGTGAAGTGGTTGCTATTCCCGATTCGACAGACGATCTCTCAAGCCTCTACCGAACCGTGGAGCAGTTGGAACGAGACCGAGTGCCCTATCGAGTCGATCCGATTTTAGAACCTATTGGGCTAGGCTTTGCGGCCAGCTTGGAGCGTTACCTATTGTGCCGCCGCGAGCTGCCTCAAGCCGCGATGATGATGGGTATCGGGAATATCACCGAGCTGACAGACTCGGATTCAGCCGGCATCAACACATTGCTTCTAGGCTTCTGTCAAGAATTGCGAATCGGTAGCGTACTGACCACTCAAGTCATCAATTGGGCGCGAAGCAGCGTGCGCGAGTGCGATTTGGCACGGCGCCTGGTCCACTACAGTGTGGAGCATCAGATTCCGCCCAAGCACCTGGAGCCCGAGCTGGTTTTGCTGAGGGCTGCAAAAGTTAACCATTTACCCGCAGACGTTCTTCAGGAAATGGCGGCGGCAATACGCGATCCCAACTATCGTCTCTTTATCAGTGAAGGCAAGATCCATGCGATAACCGCTGGACTGTACGTTAGTGGTATCGATCCATTTCAAATCATGCACCAGATTTTTGAAAGCCCGTCTGGACAGAAGTTAGACGCCAGTCATGCCTTTTATCTGGGATTCGAGATGTGCAAAGCGCTGCAAGCTCTGACCCTAGACAAGAATTACCAGCAAGACGAAGCGTTGCAATGGGGATTTCTAACGCGCCCCGAGCAGCATCACAGGCTAAAGCGCCGCACTGATTCAAAGGGTACTCACGAGTCTGACCCCAGCTAGCCGTAGATGTGGTTGGATTGGTTTTTCTGTTACTTGTTTTTAAGGCGAGCGGAGGAAAATGGTTTTCCGTAGTGGAATTTGCCAGAATTCCTTACTTAAAAGGGAACTCTGGCGAGTTCCACTACGGCTGGTAGAGGTTCATCTGCCACTCGCATAGCGCCGGCCGTCCCTACCTGCTGGGATGTATTCGGAATCGCCCATAATTTGATTTACGGGTGCAGTCCGTTACTTACGCTTTCTGAAGGGGTATTAGATTTGTCAGTTTATGGAGCTAACAAGCAACACGAGAGTATCAAAGTGACAGAAGGCTCAAAAATATCTCACCTGACGCGACGGCGCAAACTGCCGTTGACAGTGTCAATGCTAGTGTGCAGTATTAGAGTCGTAAAGCTCGAACGCTCATTGCGTTGGGAAGAAAGGCACTATGTTTGACAATTATGACACCCAGAACATTCACGACGAACTATTTCATGCTGACGGAACGCCCCGCTCAGGGGCTAGACTTCTGATTGACCAACTTAGCAGCATGTCCATCGATGACCTTTTGCGACGTCAGCAGTCGATGGATCGCGCGCTCATGCAGATGGGCATCACATTCACGGTCTATGGAGCCGCTGAAGGTACTGAGAAAATCTTTCCGTTCGACATAGTTCCTCGCATGGTGGAGGCATTTGAATGGGGGCATATAGAGGCTGGGCTCAAGCAGCGCATTCGAGCTCTGAATATGTTCATCCACGATGTCTATCACAGGCAAGAAATCGTTCGTGACGGTGTGGTGCCAAAGGATCTATTGGATCAAGCTAAATCCTTTCGACACCAATGTGTCGGGCTCAGTCCGCCGGGCGATATTTGGTGTCATGTGACAGGCACCGACTTGGTTCGGCACAGCGATGGTGCAATCTATGTGCTGGAAGACAATCTGCGATGCCCGTCGGGCGTATCTTACGTGCTGCAAAACCGCATGATTATGAAACGCAGTTTTCCGCAGGTGTTCGTGGCGTCGAAAGTACGACCCGTCACCGATTATCCAGGTCAGCTTTATGCTACACTGGCAGGGCTATCGCCATCCCACATCAGGGAACCCACGATCGTCGTCTTGACTCCCGGTATCTATAACTCGGCCTACTACGAACATTCGTTTCTCGCTCAACAGATGGGAGTCGAATTAGTGGAAGGCCGCGACCTTGTAGTTCGAGATGGATTTGTCTACATGCGAACTACAGACGGCTTTCAACGCGTGGATGTTATCTATAGGCGACTGGACGATGATTTCATCGATCCTACAGCATTTCGATCTGACTCCATGTTGGGAGTCCCAGGACTATTTGACGCCTATAAAAATGGCCGCGTTGCTCTGGCAAATGCCCCAGGAACAGGCGTAGCAGACGATAAAGTGATTTATGCGTTTGTACCGGAAATGATTCAGTACTATCTGCATGAAGTGCCAATCCTTCCCAATGTTCCGACCTACGTTTGCGCAAGAGAAGAAGACCAGCGTTATGTCTTGGCTCATCTGGATCAATTGGTTGTCAAGGCGGCCAATGAAGCGGGAGGGTACGGCATGTTGATCGGACCGGCCTCCACGGCTGAACAACGAGCCGAATTCGCCGACAAGATTCAGCGAGATCCTCGCAACTACATTGCTCAGCCCACTTTATGTTTGTCGCGAGTACCCACCTTGTGCAGCGACCGTTTCGAAGGTCGGCATGTCGATCTGCGACCCTATATTCTCTATGGCAAGAATGGAATCTGGGTACTACCAGGCGGATTGACTCGGGTGGCACTGGTTAAGGGCTCGTTGGTGGTCAATTCTTCACAGGGAGGTGGAAGCAAAGATACCTGGGTACTGGCAAGAAATGCACAGGAAGCGGTCGATGGTGATGATCCACTCTAGACCACTCACAGCAGCTTCAGAGGATTGTGTCACATACAACAATTTAGTTAAGGTTTTTGCGGATGCTTAGTCGAGTAGCCAATTCAATCTACTGGATGGCAAGGTACGTTGAGCGAGCGGAAAACCTTGCGCGGTTTATCGAAGTATCGCTCAACTTCATTCTGGATCAACCCGACTCTGCGTGTGGGCAGTGGGAACCGTTGTTATTAGCAACTGGCGATGAAAAGATTTTTAAGGAACGTTATCAGTCAGCCTCAGCGGAAAACGTTGTTCAATTCCTGACGTTTGACACTGAGTATCCCAATTCGATCATTTCGTGCTTAACTCAGGCTAGAGAGAATGCTCGAACGATTCGCGAAGCTATCTCTTCCGAGGCTTGGGAACAGATCAATGAGTTTTACCTGTGGATGAAGAACTCACGCAACCAATCGACTAGCTTGGATTCTCAATTCGAATTTTTCCATCGCATCAGGATGGCTAGTCACCTGTTTAGTGGTATTATCGACGCAACCATGTCGCGAGGAACGGGTTGGCATTTCGCTAACCTGGGACGGTTGATAGAACGCGCTGACAAAACCTGTCGCATCTTGGATGTCAAGTACTTTACATTGCTGCCAAGAATCGAGGATGTGGGGACAACCATCGACGATCTGCAATGGTCTTCCGTATTGCGCTCCGTTAGTGGCTTTGAAATGTTTCGCAAACGGCATCATACGATTACAGTTCGCAGAATTGTTGAGTTCTTGATTCTGGATCGCGACTTTCCCAGAGCGGTGCGATTTTGCCTGGATGGTGCCCGGCATTCGCTGCACTCAATCACGGGCTCTCCGGAATCCGTATTTCACAATCCTGCCGAGCAGCGATTGGGCCAGTTGCGAGCCAAACTGGCATATACAGACATCGAGTGCATCATTCAGACTGGCCTGCATGAGTTCGTGGATGATTTGCAGCAGAAGCTCAATCTGATAGATGAAGCTGTGTTCGACACGTTTTTCGCTCTGAGAACTTTATGACCATTCGCGTTGCTCTGCACCATGTAACCCAATATCGTTACGATCGCCTAACCATGCTGGGGCCACAAATCGTTCGTCTGCGACCGGCTCCTCATTGTCGTACGCCAATACTCAGCTACTCATTGAAAATTGAGCCCAGTGAGCACTTTGTCAACTGGCAGCAGGATCCGCACGCCAATTACGTCGCTCGATTTGTCTTCCCCAAGCAGGCTAACAGTTTGAAGATCGAGGTGGACCTTGTATGCGACATGACGGTAATCAATCCGTTTGACTTCTTTGTGGAAGAGCATGCCGAAACGTTCCCATTTGAATACGATTCTCAGTTAGCTCGAGACCTAAGACCATTCTTGGAACGAATGCCAGCAGAACAGCAATTTTCCAAGCTGCTTTCCAGAATTGATCGGTCCAAGCAAGGCATCACCAATTTTCTTGTCGACTTGAACCTAACGTTGCAACGGGAGATCCAATACCTAATTCGCATGGAACCTGGAGTTCAAACGCCTGAGGAGACTTTGGTCAAACGCTCCGGTTCGTGTCGCGATTCAGCGTGGTTGTTGGTGCAGTTGCTTCGGCATTTGGGATTGGCGGCCAGATTTGTTTCTGGCTATCTGATTCAATTGGCACCGGACCAGAAATCGCTGGATGGCCCCAGCGGACCTGAAACCGATTTTACCGATCTTCATGCCTGGGCTGAAGTATTTATTCCTGGTGCCGGTTGGATCGGACTGGATCCCACTTCGGGGCTTTTCGCAGGTGAAGGTCACCTGCCTTTAGCGGCAACACCAGACCCCACTGCGGCAGCACCCATTAGTGGACAACTGGGGCAGTGTGACGTTGAGTTCGACATTTCGATGTCGGTCTCCAGAATTCACGAAGATCCAAGAGTCACCAAACCGTACACAACCGAACAGTGGAACCAAGTTTTCACGCTCGGTCAAACGGTAGATAAGAGACTTCATGTTGATGATGTTCGTTTGACAATGGGCGGTGAGCCCACCTTTGTATCCGTGGATGATATGGACGGTGCGGAGTGGAATTCGGCTGCGGTGGGACCAGACAAACGTCGTTTATCCGAAATTCTGGTGAAACGACTGCGTAATCGTATGGCACCAGGTGGATTGTTGCATTATGGACAAGGCAAGTGGTATCCTGGCGAAACGCTACCGCGCTGGGCCTTGGCTTGTTACTGGAGACTCGATGGTATTCCCGTCTGGAGTAATCCCAATCTAATCGCTGACGTTTGTTCTGAATCAAAATTCTCTCTTGGCGATGCCAAGCGTTTCGCGAATCAACTGGCCAAGGAACTGAAAATCAGCCAGCGTCACTGGATACCCGCTTATGAGGATGTGGCGCATTACCTATTACAAGAAAGGAATCTTCCGATCGATGTAGATCCGTCTGACCCGCAACTGAAGGATCCAGAGGCCAGGGCTCAATTGGTCCAAGTATTCGAACGCGGACTCAATCAAGCCGTCGGGTATGTGATGCCAATTCAGTGCCAGTGGTGGCAGTCTGGCCCATCGCGCTGGACCAGCGGTAGATGGCCGGTGCGCAGTAGCAAACTATTCTTGCTTCCAGGAGACTCACCGATTGGTCTTCGACTTCCGATCGAGTCATTGCCAGCGACTGCCTCGTCTCAACATCCATTTACTGTTGCCGACCCATCCGCTCCACTTCCTCCATTAGATGATCCACGTCGCCGCCGAACCACAAAGACGGTGCAGCAGGCGTTTATCCGAGGCATGCCCACTAGCGGGCAACAGCAAGCCATCAACGAACAGACCCTACAGAAGTTGGATCATCTTCATCTCAACGATACTGAAGAAGCGGTTGAAGAACTGTCTGATGGCGGCACTTCTGAGCACATCATACGTACTGCGATTTGTGTGCAACCTCGCGATGGCCGCATCCATGTCTTTATGCCTCCGTTGGAACGGTTGGAGGATTATCTGGAACTGGTAGCCGTGCTCGAGCATACCTCTGGAATACTAGAGTTACCAATTGTGGTCGAAGGCTATCTTCCACCAGCGGACCCCAGAATTCAGTGCTTAAAAGTTACTCCTGATCCCGGAGTGATCGAAGTAAACATCCAACCGGCCGCCAATTGGGAGGAACTAGTACACAATACTGAAGCTTTGTATGAAGAGGCCCGAAATACGAGATTGGGAACTGAAAAATTCGATCTCGATGGCAAGCACAGCGGAACTGGAGGTGGTAATCACCTTGTACTCGGATCACATACTCCCCTGGATAGTCCCTTCTTGCGACGACCTGACTTACTGAAAAGCCTAGTAGGCTATTGGGTGAATCACCCTTCACTATCCTACCTATTTAGCGGGCGGTTCGTGGGACCGACCAGTCAGGCACCAAGAGTTGACGAAGGAAGGTTTGACGCGATTTACGAGCTACAGTTAGCATTTGGTTTGGTTCCTGGTTCTGAGGAACAGCGCCTGGGCCGGACCAGCCCTCCATGGCTAATCGACCGAATTTTTCGCAACTTGCTAATTGATACGACCGGAAACACACATCGCTCCGAATTCTGTATCGATAAACTGTATTCTCCGGACAGCGCCTCGGGCAGATTGGGACTGGTCGAACTTCGTGGCTTTGAGATGCCGCCTCACGCTCAGATGAGTCTTACACAGCAATTGCTGATCCGAGCGCTGGTTAGTCATTTCTGGCGGCAACCCTACCAGCATCGTTTGATTGCGTGGGGAACATCACTTCACGATCGATTTATGCTACCCTATTTCGTTTGGTCTGATTTCTGTGTGGTGATCGAGGAACTTCGGCGCGGCGGTATTGAAATACAGTCGCAGTGGTTCCAACCACATTTCGAGTTTCGATTTCCGGTCATGGGAACGATTGCCCGAGACGATATTCGGCTGGAATTGAGGTCGGCGATCGAGCCTTGGTATGTTTTAGGCGAACAGCCGGGAGGAGGTGGGACAGTTCGATTTGTCGATTCTTCGGTAGAACGCTTACAAGTTCTGGTTCAGGGAATGTCCGATTCGCGATATACTGTTACATGTAACGGCCGGCCAGTTCCGCTGCACCCTACCGGCAAGAAAGGTGAATTTGCGGCTGGAGTCAGGTACCGTGCCTGGCAGCCCGCCCAGTGTCTGCATCCGACCATCCCCGTGCATTCTCCTCTGGTTTTTGATATCCTAGATACTTGGGCGGAGCGATCGATTGGCGGGTGTACCTATCATGTAACGCATCCTGCAGGACGAAATTACGAGACTTTTCCAGTCAATGCGCTTGAAGCTGAGGCTCGCCGGGTCGCCCGGTTTTACCAGACAGGACATACTCCAGGCAAATTTCAGGTCCCGCCTGCCGAAGATAATCCTGACTTTCCTATGACTCTTGATTTACGAAAGACCGCTGTAACAAGATGACAACAGCAACAACGCCTACAGAAGGAGATGTTTGGCAGTTGCTAGGTTACCAACCTTTAAATTCGGCCTTCGATGAAGCAATGACGCCAGAGGGCAAACTTCGTCCCCACTGGAAAACTCTGGTTCAAGGACTGGAGGAGCTGGGGCGAAGCGAATTGGACCGACGCTGGAAGCAGGGTCTTGCTCAGATCTATCGGGACGGTATCACCTTCAATCCCTTTGACATGGAATGCGGCAATTCTCGGCCTTGGATGCTCGATCCCATCCCCATGGTATTTGCCGAAGCTGAGTGGAATCGGCTTTCACAAGGTGTACAACAGCGCGCCCGAATTTTTGAGAACCTGCTGGCCGATTTGTATGGTCCACAACATTTGATCCGACAAAAGATCATACCGCCTGAATTCCTGTTCGATAATCCAGTTGTGTTTCCGGCCTACCATGGCAGCGTGTCCAGTGACCAGAAGGGCCTGAGTCTTTTCGCAACGGATCTTGCTAGACAGCCCGACGGACAGTGGCTGGTTACCGGCGATCGTACCCGAGCCCCGTTCGGGCTGGGTTACGTTCTTGAAAATCGCTTTATTACTTCTCAAATACTTCCTAGCTTCTTTCGACGCAGTGTCATCAGGCGAATCGCTTCATTCTATTCAAGCCTTCGAAAAGGCTTAATCGGTCGGGCTCATCGAAATAGAGAAAACCCACGAGTGGTTATGTTAACCAGTGGCCCTACTTCGCGAGCCTACTTTGAAGACGCCTATTTGGCTCGTTATCTCGGATTTATCTTGGCCGAAGGCGGCGATCTGGCGGTTCGAGATCATCGCGTCATGCTTAAGACACTGGGCGGGCTATTGCCGGTCGAAGTGATTTTTCGCAGGGCAGATGACGAGCTATGCGACCCTGTGGAACTAGCCGGGGCGTCACATAGCGGCGTGGCAGGCTTGCTTGAAAGTTGTCGATTGCAAAACGTGGCGGTTGCCAACACGATCGGAAGCCGACTTGCCGAATCACCTGTGTTTCTTACTCGCCTGCCAGAGATATGCCGATTTCTTCTTTCAGAAGATCTGCAATTGCCCTCGGTGCCAACCTACTGGTGCGGTACTCCCGATTCATTGGAATATGTCATCGAAAATTTGGATGATCTGCTCATACGTCAGGCGTTCCGAACTTCAGCAGATGAAACACCGCTTAGGCCTTCCTTGATGCGGTCGGAAGAAAAGGAATTGCTAAAAGATCAGTTGCGTGGTCAGCCCGGCAAATTTGTCGCTCAGCAGGTCGTCTCGCGTTCGACCGTTCCTGTGTGGACGGAACAGGGTGCCGCACCTTGGCATTTGGCAGTACGGGCTTTTGCGACTTGGAGGGACGATTCAGTCGCTGTACTACCAGGTGGCCTGGCTAGAATCGCGACGGACCCCAATCGCCTAGACTCTACCATGACTTCTGGTGAACGCAGCCAAGATATCTGGGTTTTATCCGATCAACCGGTCAAGGATATTCGCCTGACACCCCTTTATAGTCAGCAAGTCGCTCTGCGTCGTAGTAGTCCAGATCTGCCCAGTCGAGTGGCTGACAATTTATTCTGGCTTGGAAGAAACATCGGACGAGCAGAAGGTTCTATACGACTTTTGCGTGAAATTTTACAGTTATTGTCTAGCGAATCAGATCGTGGAGATGTACTGAAACCTCTCTTGCGAGCCTTGGTAGACCTTGGTCAGATTGACCCGGACTACGCGATCAGCGAACTAGGAACGCAGCTTCGTGCAGTCGAAGACGTTTTACCAGATTGCATGTTTGACCTTTCTCGCGACCGGTCTCTGCGATCCAGTGTGCAGCATGCTTTTCGATTGGTCAGCAGCGTGCCAGATCGCATCAATCCCGATATGTCTCGAGTGGTCAGGAGACTCCACGAGATTTGTCGCCCGGATGCGGCGCAGTCAAAACCAACCGTCTCGCAGTCACTTGCTCTTTTGGACGAAATGCTAACCACCGTCGCCTCATTTGATGGTCTAGCGGCCGAGTGCATGACACGTGGTTTTGGCTGGCTGTTTCTGGATCTGGGTATTCGACTCGAGCGTTCATGGACTCTCGCATTGCTGTTGGAATCTACTTTGCGACAGGTAGCTACCGAAGAACAGTCTCTGTTGGAGTCCGTGTTGCAAATCGGTGGCAGTCTGATGACCTATCGATCCCGTTACCTCTCTAATTTGCAAGTGGCTCCAGTCCTGGATCTACTGATTTGCGACGAAACAAATCCGCGCTCCATCGCCTATCAGGTGCGTAGAATTCACGATCACCTAAATCAGTTACCCCCTCCCGATCAGTACGGGGCTAGGACGCTAGAACAATCCATCGCTCTCTCTTTGGTTTCCCTGATCAATCTGGCCGATGTCTTTGATATGGCTAAGCCTAGCAAACATCAACGGCGCACCGATTTGGAGAAGTTGCTTGACAAGATTCGTGAAGAAATTCCCAGACTGAGCGATGTAATCTCGAGTCGGTACTTGATCCACGCAGGCATGCCTAGATCCTTTACCAATCTTGGAGGGTGAGTAGGTGGACTATACCATTACCCACACAACTCACTACTCTTACACGAGCCCGGTGAGTGTCTGCCAAAACATAGTCACTCTCACGCCGCGAGAAGATGGACGAGTGCGCTGCCTTGTAAATCGATTGAGAGTAAAGCCTACCCCTGTCAATACCCATCGGCGAAATGATTTCTTTGGCAACATTCACACGATTTTTTCAATCGACGAGAATCATGATGATCTAACGATTTCTGCTGTTAGCCGAGTCACTGTTCAATCGCAAGAATGTTCGGAAACTCAGCGATTTGAAGCGACAAAAGGAGTTGGCAATCAAGCTTCACAAACTGACTGGCAAACAGTCTCAAGATATTTGTCACAACAGATACTACCTGATTGGTATAAGACCAGTAGCTTTCTTTATGATTCCCCGCGCATCCGTCGCAGTCAACATTTTGCTGCGTATGCAAGACCATGCTTCCCAAAAGACACCACTATCTTGGCGGCAGCATTGGATTTGGCCGCTCGGATTCATGCCGATTTTTCCTATGATTCGAAAGCTACCGAGACGCACACGCCGACAGAACAGGCGTTTGTTATGCGCAAGGGAGTGTGCCAGGACTTCGCTCATATCATGATCGCTTGCCTACGATCAATGGGGATTCCAGCCAGGTACGTCAGCGGTTACCTGCGTACCATTCCTCCACCGGGAAAGCCTCGTCTGGTGGGAGCTGATCAATCACATGCTTGGGTATCCGTCTACTGCGGTCCCATCAATGGTTGGATCGAAATGGACCCAACCAACAACTGCCTGTGTGGAACCGATCACATTCCAATCGCCTGGGGCCGAGATTACTCCGATGTGGTTCCCGTACGCGGTGCCTATCTCGGGGGCGGAGAAGGGACCATTATGGTATCGGTGGATGTAGTGCCAGTTGAAGCTGACACGATGGGAACTTGACTGGACCATCTTCGTATCGAACGGCGGATGAGTCTGTCTCACAGCGATTCCTGCTCTCGCTCAGACACAACTAGAAACACTGCAGAACTAATTCAAATCGGCATTCTTACGACACACGTCTATCTTGTTTACTTCGGGCGGCGCGTTTTCGATAAAACAGAAGTGTGACCAGGCTAACAGCAACCAACTGAACTGTTGACGGTTCTCGTATGACCGCAACGATTTGGTCCGCAAAGTTACTGGCGACCAACCGGCGTCCGGCAAGATTCAGATGCGTATCATTACGCATTAAGATTGACTTGGCTTTCTGAGTGACCGGGTCTAACACATCATCAAAGTTTTCAATGAAGTATACATCAGCATTCTGAAGCGGTTCCTCCATCGGGCCGACGAGAGCCCTCTGGCTGCCAGACTCCGTCGGGCCGTCCAGGACTATGCAATTCAAACAAAGCGGAAGATCAGGGACTCGAACCCCGAAGCGGTTTAACGCCAGCTGATTTCAAGACAGCGCCCTCATCCGGCCGGATTTCTTCCATGCGATTAAGCGCCCTTGACGAGGATCGAACTCGCCACGACTTGATCGACAGTCAAGCACCACCACCAGATGGATTCAAGGGCTTCATTGTTGAAGGGTGATCGGACGGAATTGAACCGATATAGACTTGGTTCACAGCCAAGTTCCTGAACCAATACAGGACGACCACCACATGAACGACTAGCACCGGAGGCAGGAATCGAACCCGCGAGCTTCTGATTCAGAGCCAGACGCTGGCGACCAACAGTTGCTACTCCGGAGTATTGATTTGTTCTTTCAGCCCGGGCGGAAGGAGTTAAACCTTCATACCACTGCTTCAAAGGCAGCTGGCTTACCGTTATGGGCTCCAGCCCTCGACTACCATGTCTTCAGTCGGGTGTGTCGGAATCGAACCGCTCTCGATCGCCCCAAACGACCTGTGCCAGCCATTACACTTCACGCCCGATAGTTGTTATTTCAGTGGACCTGCAGGGAGTTGAACCCTGAAGCCTTGAGTGCAAGTCAAAGCGCCGACCCGTCGGCAAGCCCATTAGTTATGTCAGTGACTCGTGTGGGATTTAAACCCGACCTAGCTGGCTTGAAAGACCAGCGACCTCACCAGAAGTCGAACGATCCGTTGTTGGTTGTGTAGGTGCGCACCTCTAGCGCAGTTGTTCTCATGTGAGTTTTTGCCAGGTGCGCATCCAGTGGACTGGGAGGTGCTCGAACCCTCCTCTCCGGCTCTTCAGGCCAGCGCTATACCGTCTCAGCTACCAGTCCGTGAACAGGTTGTAGGCTTTAGGCGTTGGGCTATAGGTTTAGAGCTATCGCTTCGCGATCACCTTCCCCTCCAGCCTTTAGTCTCACGCCTCTAACCTAAGTGTAGGCACGAAAAAACCCGGTGTCACTTTTGGGGTAACACCGGGTTTGCCAAAGTTGCTTCGTTAGTACTGCCGAGTGTTACCTCTGATATGGATGCAAGGGGAGCATATTCGCACCTTGCAATGCGATACAACTCTCACATCCATAAAATCGTTCGGTCTGTATTGACCTTTGGTAACTTAGCCGTATTGAAGACATAGTCTCTTGTCCGCTGATTGATCGCCTGTTAGATTCCTTAAGCCGCAACCACGTTGGTTGCTGGCCTTGTGTATAGACGCCTATGAGCTGATTTGGTTCACGAAAAATTCTAGATTCGTGAGATTTCAAGCATCCCGGGCTGTAGACAATTAAACCCGCCTGGCAGCCCAAAGTATCTCAAAAGATTTAAAGAAAGTGAGATTCAGGTAAACTCGGTATACCTGCTACCGACGGAACATGGGCAGCGGATTGAGCGGATGCCGCAACAGCCAGCGAGATCCCAACTGGACGAGTCGCCAATGAAAGCCTCGATTGGGGAATGCCGATTTGAGTCCCGCAATCAGTTTTCTTGAGTGCCCCATTGGAAACATACCTAAGGAAAAGTCCGCTATATCTGCGCGTCGAAACAGTTCTACTAGCCGAGATGCCGAGCTAGCGCACGAGCGAATACGATGGTGCATTTCGATCATTTCCGTGATTTCTGCCACCCAAGCTTGTTTGCCTTCTGCATGCAGATAATCGATAGCAACTTTTTCAGACGGCGAGAGATAGTCCAGAGTACTGGCCGTCCAAATGCCTATGTCATGAAAGCAGGCAGCAATCTGAATCTTATCCTTCTCGCTCTCGCTCAAATCACTGGCTGAATAACAGAGGTTGACCACTCGATAAACGTGATTCCTATACGCCTCGAAATCCCTACCGATCGTGAGCCGAAACTTACCAAGAGTGTCATCAACCAGCGGCAGGTCCCGTACTATTTCCATTTGATTGCTCGATCTTTACATCTTTGCCTGAATTTGTTGACCTGTGCATCCGCTTCGATCGATTATCAGGTTTACCTAACAAATCGGCTTGCCAATGATTCACATCGCCATTTCGTTTACATCCGGAAGCCACCATAACACCCAAAGCTCATCAGTCCACTGAGCGCCAACATCACAGTCAACACCCACCACCGAGTGGCAGGCCAAAATCGAATGAGACTGACACTGGCCAGAAACGCCAGCGTGGTAATCAAGCTTGCCACCACCGCAACGGGCCAGGTGCCGCGATCTAGGTACAGATTGTACTCAGCCAACAGTTTAGCCGGTAATATCCCGAATCCGTGCCCCCACATACCAAACCATGTCCAGTGATAATCGTTCCAAGGATTGGCAGTCAGCAATAGCCAAGCAAAAGGAACATACATGGCTGTGGCGACCCAGCGCGTTGCACGTTTGGTTCGAGGACAGCCAAACAGCCAAGTCAGCATGGCTACAGCGATGACTGACGACGACGCCCAGTTTTGCACCATGCTGAGCAACGCCCAAACAGTCGTCAGTCCGACGAAAAAGAACCAGAAATGCCGGTCGAGTTCTGGAGGTTGCCAGACCGAGCTACCACATGCCTCTTCGCGGCCGGCACATTGTTGCAAGTCATCCACTTTCGTGCTCGGTCTTATTAATTAGGTATCTGTGAGCATACGCTCAATGAGTGAGGCCATTTGCTAATTGACAGCCTTCGTTTATTTGAATCTACCTTGAGAATGCTTCGGGCACAACGGCCGCTTCGTTGGCAGTTTGCTTTTGATGCTCTTTCCATTTTTCTAGCTCGCGATCGAAGTGATACCTCTGATCGGCAGAATTTGGCCCTCCACCGTTGTAGTTTTGACTAAACGCTGCGTATGCCCAATCGTATACCGTGCAGCCGGCCAGTGGCGTGAGACAGGCCATCAAGAACAACAATCTGAAGCTTTTCATCAAGGCAGACTCCTGCACACGAGTTGATCAAGAGACAGTAGCAAGTCTATGCTTAAGAAAAAAGTTGAAAACGAGCACTGGTACCTACGTTCTATGGCTGGCAAAACCATGATTGCCAGCATTACCTGAAGCCCATTCGGAACGCTAATACCCACTAACTTCCATGAGATCCCGAACTGGAACTTTGATAACCGTAACGCGGTTGGTAAATCGAATGGTAGGCTTCAACACTCGCACACGACCACACTGAAGCCAACAATACGGTCGCGAATACTCTTCAGAGCCACCCATCAAGTTCCTTCGACAATCAGGCTGCGATAGACCGCACCACGATGTCGGTGACTTGCTGCTGCCTGGTAGGCAGGGCTGTCGTACCACTGGCGAGCAGCTTCCACGCTTGGAAATTCTGCGATCACTACACCTTCAACGTCTGGTCCCTCAAGTGTCACATGGGGACCATAACCAGAAAGCACTTTGATCGGAACACCTTCGAGCGTGGAAGCAACTTTGGCCCAATACGCTTCGAGCTCAGCGCGATCGAGCGTTTGCTCGCGAATGAATATCATGTAGGCTGGCATCTGGTTCTCCTGATTGTGATTATGAGTGAATATTTAGCTTGGATTACCAAAAGCCGCCGGTTGCGTGGATGATTGCCCGGGTCACAGAATATGCTCGCGTCACCACTGGGAACGACTATGCAGTTACCGAAATTTCCTAATTGTAAAGTGATGACTTTCATGGCATCAGTCTACCCAGTCCAATTCCTGCGTGGAAGTAAGGTTAGCCAACGATAGCTTTGGCTGGCCGATTCAAAAAGGACCGCTAAGTGGCACGCGGTCGTGAACCGTGGGACATACGCGCTAGAGGCTGCCTACCAAGTAAAGCGACAGAATCATGATGGTCCATCCGATTATTGGATTGCTAGAATTGACCGCACTATACCTGGAACTTCTAGGCATTTTCGCTCTTGCGGCGTAGTTCACTGAGTCGATATACCTTGTGGTTCCAGGCAACGATCTGATTGAGCTTGTCATTCTTTGATCTGATTCAGGAGAAACCATGACCAGAAGAAGCACCAATCCCGATTTCCTCAACGGGGTACCCGAGTTAGCCGTGTTGAGAGTCTTATCGGATGGGCCACAACATGGTTACGCCATCGTTCAAAGTATTGTCCAGCGTAGCGGTGGTACTTTGCAATTTGGCGAAGGTTCCATCTACCCTGTTTTACACAAACTAGAACAGCAAGGGCTTCTCAATTCTAAACGCGAAATTGCTGATGGTCGCCAGCGCATAGTGTATCGACTATCCAAGCGTGGTTCCAAACAACTCAGCGAAAGCTGCACACGCTGGCGGAATGTGGCTCAATCAATCCAGACACTCATTGAAGGAGCCGACTATGGACAGTCACCCATGGTTCCAGCAGCTTCGTGACGCTTTGAAGAAAGCGGGCGTGAACAAGAAATACTCAGATCGATTGATATCCGAATTGTAGTTTCACTATTTAGAAATGAAGGAGCAGAATGCTATGAGCAATGGACTGCACAGCAAAACAAGCGACGAATTGGAGCGACTAGGATCACCTGAAATACTGGCGATGCAGGCAGCCAGTGTTCGCAGTTCAACTTGGGCGGGTCGCCATCCCTGGTTAGCGTATGCCTTCGGTGCGCCGGCGACCGCACTAGGCTCCATTCTGCTTACCGTGTTTCTTACCGCCTTGATACTTATTCCGTTTGCGCAGGGCAAGACATTGGATTCAGCTCCCTGGATGGGACCTGTATTGACCGTTTTAGGACCGGCGCAGGTGATTCTTCCAGCGACGATTGTGTGCTTGCTGTTGTGTCGCTCCGTTAGTCGATCAAACCAAAGTATTTGGTGGGGGCTAGCCGGATGTGGGCTGATTGCCTTGCTGTGCGGTGCAGCCAACATAAACTGGACACCAGCAGTGTCAGTACCGGGGACTGGGAAATTGAGCATGGGACTGGGCTTCCCGTTTGCGACAACATGGTTTCAAACATTGGCACCCATAGTCGTTGGATCGGTGTATGCCATTCGAAACCTACCCTCGAGACAACCTCCGCAGAACACCGAGCCTGCAGTCCCTCTCAAATCCGCTGCATAGGGTACGCCGTATTGCTCTTTGATCCTTTTACTAACCTGATTGATCTGCGTGCATCGAGCGTTTTCACATCTGTGATGATGCGCCAGATGATTGGTATCTTGACTAAGCTATCGATCAATACGAATATTTAACGCAACTACCCTGCGACGCAGGGGTTTAACTGAAAACAAAGTGCTGAAAGGAGCCTAGGTATACGAACAGAGATTCGATTGATAGCCAAACCTGAAAACTAAACGATGGAGAAATTATGAGCATCATTGCAAAGATTCCAGTGAGTCCACCACAATTCCACGTTATCGTTCGCGAGTCTGAAAGCGGGTATACTGTAGAGAGGAACAATGTGTTCATGCCTGCCAGAGTGGCATCTAGCCATGCAGATCGCGAGGAGGCGATCTCAGCAGCTCATAAGTTGGTCGAGGAAATTCAAGAAGAAGGTAAAAAGTACGCTCCGATAATCAACCTGATACGGCAAAGAATCAAAACTATGGGAGTCGAGGGAGCTATAGAGTACTACGAGTCGCTAGGCAAGAAATACGGGTTTTCGGTTACTCCCCCGGAACCATCGGAAGAGACCTGATCCAGTTCGAACAGGGGCCAATTACAGGCAATCAGTTGCAACCAAGTCTTCAACAGGGCAGGTAGTTCTATTTGATCGTACTTGCCAAGTAGTCCACCGTTGATATGTTCTACCGTTGCCTGTATCAACGATACCTACAGCCCCGTCTCTAAAAAGACGGGGTCTAGATCAGGCAAGTTCCGCCATCTCCTTACCACCCCTGAAATTGCTACCCCGTGCACTACCAGGCGTCGGATTGAGTACCGACACACCTCGTTTTACGTGCAAACTGCCGCAGCAGTCGCCTCAACTCTACCTTTGTCCCGTAACCTTCTTACCCCACCCGGGACAAAGTCTCTGAAAACTTGCAAAATCGGAGACATAGCCGCTTGAGGTGTGTTGAGCGAGTTATATTCGAACCAGCTGTGATTCATCACAAAGGACGAATTTTCCTGATCGAGATGCCACTCGGAAACTCTATGCCGAACAAGCTACTCCACTACTTCATGCATAAGCATGGATTCCGGGTCGAGACCGTTAGAGTGGCTCTGGCTCGAAACGAGCGTGCCAGTCATCCATCGTTAAGAAGTCTCGCGAGTAGCTCTCAAACTTCCACCTTCAGACTTCACACCTCCCTCGCTTTCCCTTGTTCATTCATTTGTTTCTTGATTGCGTTTAAAGACTAGGATTAGCTGCCAAGATTCGTAAGAAAAACCGCTTTATCATCACACGACCACACTTGACTCTGGCGCTTCCGTGCAGTACGCTTGTATCATACATGTGTATCACACAGATAGATCGCATTCGTGGAGGCAATGATGGGTGTTGCGAGTGATTCCGAAAAAACGAAGGCGACCGTAATCCAGGCTGCTGGTGAACTTTTCGCCAACTTTGGATTCAACGGGGTCACAGCCAGGCAAGTGACCGCCAAGGCGGGCGTTTCCCTGGGAGCGATCCCCTACCATTTCGGAAGTATGGAAGCTCTCTATGAAGAGGTGCTTGTCACTGCCGTCAAAATCTCTGACGAAGCACTGCCTCTATTCGATGAAGCGAATACTGCAACACCAGAAGAAGCACTTCGATTAGCCATTCAGTGGATGATCAAGGACTATGCAGCTCAGACAGTTGCGTGGCCAATAAAGCTCATTGAACGCGAAGCCCTTGATCCGTCCGCTTCGTTTCGCAAGGTTCTTAAGCACAGCTATCTGCCCGAATTCGAATGGCTGTGCGACGTGGTCAGTCGCGCGACGTCGCTTCCCAAGAACAACGATGCGGTGCGATTTGGCGTAATCACAATGCATCTTTTGGCCTCAACCTTCATGACCCATAGGCGAATACTGCAAGAGTTTGCGCCTGCAGTCATCGAAAAAGTGCACGATGGCGATTCTTTCGTTGAAGTACTTGCCAATGTCACCCTAGATTCAGTCAAGCGTTACGGCGATGGTTTTCCATTGCCGAAGTCGAAAAAGAAAAAGTCAGCTTCGAAATAGGCGCTGCTTGGAGAAACGAATCATGAATCTCGTCGCGTTTAAAATACTTCTGCATGACAAGGCCAAGTATGTTGCGTTGGTGCTGGGAGTCTCTTTTGCGACCTTACTCATCAGTCAGCAATCCGCCATTTTCCATTCATTGATGCACGCGTCGACTCGCGATATTCTCGAAGCCAACCAAGCCGACATTTGGGTGATGAAGTCCAGCGTGGAAACGCTTGATCAAGGCTATCCGATTGCTGAGCTGTCCGTGAATCGAGTCCGATCGGTTCCGGGGGTTCAGTGGGCCGTTCCCTATTATCAGTCAACTGCACAATTGCGCACGGAGGACGGGCGTATGAAGCTTGTGCAATTGGTAGGGATCGACGATCTATCCATGGTCGGTGCTCCTCAGGAAATGCTCATCGGTACCTTGGATGATTTTCATCAGCCGGATGCGATTGTCATGGACATTGCGGGATATACAAACATCTTTCCCGGCGTGGAACCTCGAGTTGGCGCCACAGTCGAGATTGGACAGCGCCGCGCTGTTGTTGTGGGGATCTGCTACATCGGCGCCTCCTGGAGTGGAATGCCTCGCGTTTACGCCCGACGAAGCTTGGGAGTGTCCATGGCCAGAGAAACGCTCAATCCCGTGACCTATGTTCTTGCCCGTGCTGCCTCCGAACATTCACCAGAAGAGGTTGCCAAGCAGATTACTAAAGCTACTGGCCTGAAAGCTCGAACACGTACTGAGTTTATGGACGACACCCGCACATGGATCTTGAAGTATTCCGGAATCGCTGAAAATTTCGGCATAACGATACTAATGGGAGTCGTTATTGGCGTCGCAATTGTAGGGCAAACGTTCTACATGTTTAGTATTGAGAACTTGAAGCAGTTCGCGACGTTAAAGGCCATCGGGATCAATAACTGGGTGATACTTCGGATGATCATGACCCAGGCACTGTTCGTATCCACAATCGGTTATTGCCTTGGTATTGGAGCCGCCAACCTGTTCTTTGCCATGACGAGCACACAGCTCTCAGGTGGATTGCGAGGAATGTTTATGCATCCATTCATCTTTTTTGGCTCGGGGGTCTTTATAGTTTTGGTAACTCTGTTGGCGTGTGTGGTCAGCGTACGAAAGGTTTTGACCGTAGATCCAGCGGTTGTTTTCCGAGGTTAGCCATGAGCGTGATTTGCAAAGACGTCAAAATGGCGTTTAAAACTGCTGCTGGTTCAGTCAACGTTTTGAAGGGTGTTGACTTCACCGCCCCAGCAGGAATGTTGACGATGCTGGTCGGGCCGAGCGGATGTGGCAAAACAACTTTGATTTCATTGATTGCTGGACTGCTTAGCGGCGCATCTGGTTCGATGCACGTATTCGGTCACGAAGTTTCAACCATGTCTGCGTCGATGCTGGTGCCATATCGATTGAAGAACATCGGCTTCATCTTTCAGCAGTACAACCTACTCGCTGGTCTCACGGCATCGGAGAACGTTGCCGTTCCGCTCGTAGCCAGCGGCTTCAACTGGCCCAGTGCACTGGCTAAGGGAAGGGAATTGCTCGATACATTAGGCTTAGGTGCCCATGCAAACAAGCTTCCCAGTCAACTCTCTGGTGGCCAGCAGCAACGCGTTGCCATCGCGCGTGCTTTAGTGCACTCGCCGAAGTTATTGCTTTGT
>JBIIJD010000097.1:0-13991 GCA_044234105.1 Aureliella sp.
AATGACTGCCAGGATACCAACGATCAAGCTACAAATCTGGCCTGACCAAACCAGTTGTTTAGTCGTTGCCTGCGGATTGAGGAACTTCTGATAGACATCCAACGAAAACAGAGTGGCCGATGAATTGAGCACGGAATTAAAGGTGGACAAAATACTGCCCACTACGACCGCTGCAAAAAAACCTACAAAAGGTGCGGGCAGCACGTAACTGACCAAAGCACCATACGCCTTATTAGAATCACCACCCACTAAAGTTGCAAATTCGGGCTTGGTTGCAACCAGATAAGCCGCGATAATTCCTGGCAAGACCAGAATGCTTGGAGCCAGAATCTTAAAGAAAGCGGCCAGCAACACACCCTTTTGGCCTTCGGCCAAGTTCTTCGCCGCAAACGCGCGTTGAATGATCTGTTGGTTGGAGCACCAGTAGAAAAAATTGAGCAACAAGACTCCTGTGAACAAAGTCGGCCAGGAAACGTCTTCCTGCATCGTGCCCATCGATTGGAAGGCGTCAGGGTCATGAGCTTTGATGTCCTGAAGAGCTTGCCAGATCGAGCCATCTTGACCGGCGGCTGCGCGAAGCGCGTAATAAGTAATCATCAATCCGCCTACCAGCAATCCGAAGCCGTTGAATGTGTCTGATACGGCTACCGCTCGAAGGCCACCAAACACTGCGTACGCACCGCCCACAACGGCAATGAAGATGACCACCTGCCAGATGATCAGCAACTCTGATCCAGGAAGATAGGCTTGCAGATCTAAAATCCCAGCCAGACCTTTAGCCCCCAAATATAACACAAACGGCAGCAGGATCAGCATATAAGCCACGATAAAGATCAACGAAGTGGCGGCCCGTATGGCTGTCCCGTACCGGTGCTCTAAGAATTGAGGGATTGTCGAGATACCTGACTTCAAATATCGTGGCAGAAAAATCAATGCCAGGACTACCAGCGAACACCCGGCCACAACTTCCCAGGCCATCACCGAGAGCCCCTCCTTGAACGCACCTGCGTTAAGTCCAATTAGTTGTTCAGTCGAAAGGTTCGTTAGCAGCAGCGATCCGGCAATATAGCCTGCGGTCAAACTTCGACCTGCTAAAAAATAGTCTGTATCGGTCTTGAGACTAGCGCCGCGGACGACCATCCAAGTCAGCACGGCCACCAGACCGGTGAAAAACAAAAAGGTCACTGCAACCATCGTGAGCTTGCTCCAGTCGTTAGTCTACTTATCTAAAGGTCTACAAGTTGGCCGACTCTACTAATACCAACTCTTCCCCGTCGACCAAATTCACAATCACTCACAACTTAACTTTGCTGGCGACGCATCATTAAAGCATTCATTTGTTCGTCTTCGATTCTGCATTTACGTCTATTATTGTCACAACCAAATCAGAACCTTACCAGGATACTTGAATACCGAGCTTTCAAAAAGGTCTATCCGGGCGCTAAGGTCGGCGGCTGAGTCATCAAGATTGCCATTTAGTAGTTCTTACTTAGCCTTCTCAAACGACGTTCGCATTGACGTGATCGCCGTCGAGTTTCGTCGAAATTAGATCGTTTGGCGTTGACTCCGGAAGGATGTGTAAGTCCGGAAAGTCTTTTCGTTCGCGTTCAATAATCCGCAAGGCGTCACCAGCAAAGTAATTTCGCAATCAAATAGTCAATGTTAAAGTGAACTACCATGGCTGGACGTGCACTAGTCAAGACAAAGGCCATAGATGGACTTTATCACGCTTGCTGGTTATCAGAACCTTTCTCGAATTATAAGTATGTGAATCTTGGTAGCGGAAAGGGAGGCCGAGAAGTATAACTGATCTGGTAAGGAGTCTACCATGAATATCAGCATTCCACCTGAGTTTGAGTCTTTTGTAACATCGCTTGTCGCACGTCGAAGATTTCTCAGTGAAGATGAGGTCCTGGCAGAAAGCCTGAGACTACTTCAGGCGAGGGAATCATTGATTGAGGAGGTGCAAGTGGGTTTTGAACAAATTGACCAAGGTGAAAGCGTCGATGGACCGGCATTTTTTTCTGAACTTGTCAGATCACTGCAAGATCGAAACAAGGCTTAAGATGGTAGACAGAATTAAAAGTACTTGTCAGACTCTTGCCGAGCATCCGGAACTAGGGGAACTGAGGATGGGCTTTGGTGTTCCCGGATGTCGTTCCTTTACAGTTAGTCGGTATGTTATTTTCTTTCGCTCAAACTTTGACGGCATTGACGTCGCACGGAATCTTGACGCCTGTCGCGACCTCTAACCTGGACAGCTTTTGAATCCATCGGATAACCCCTTGGCTCAGCGAGCCCGAGCAGTTGACTCAACGCAAGTCGAAATAGTTAATCGAGGGCTTCTTTTGCAACCCTTCGTTCAAGTAATCCGCGAACCGGCCAAGTAATCCTCGAACAGGCAGTTTGATTGGTCCAGTCTAACCTGCAGATAATCGGCTGTTTGTTGACGATCAACCTCTGGCCCTACTGCCAGTCTTGCACTGAGTTTTCTCCAAGCTCGATCAGTCGACGATGCTGGGCGTCGCAGAACCGGTCGGTCATGCCGCCGATGTATTCTCCTACGGCTCGCGGCACACCCACGCGCTGTGCACGATCCAAAAAACGGGTTGGCAGGTGTTCTGGCTGCTCGCTGAGTCGTTCAAACATCTGGCTGACCTTTTGACCAGCGCGCATGCGGACGGTGACCAACTGAGGATGACGATAGACGTTGTCGAACATAAATCGCGAGAATTGTTTCCGCTGTTGGGTCATCTCCGCTGACATCTCCAGTTGGACGCCTTGCTGTTGAGCCTGCCGACAATCGATCAATCCCAAACTGTTCAGCAACGGTCTTGCCGCTTCAAGCAGATCAGCCACTTGAACATCGATTAGGTGATGCACTAACATTTGTCGTAGAGCGGCCTGAGTGGGACCTCGCAGGTCACTCTTGCCCCACTGGAGGGCGCGTTGCACCAGTTCTAATGAACGCAGTTGTTCGAACTGCAACAGCCCAAGCTTCAGTGCATCGTCGGCGTCGTGAGCGTTGTATGCAATGCTGTCGGCCAAATCCACCACCTGTACTTCGAACAAGGGTGTCTGGCCCTGATGAGTGATTCGGAAATCTTGGCCAGACAGAATTTCGCGCGATAGATTTAAGCCTGGGTAGGAGGTGTAGCGAGTTTCCAGCTCTTCCACCAAAGTCAAAGCAAACTGATTATGAGAGAAGCCGCCCTGATCTCGCAAACAGTCGCTCAGCACGTCTTCGCCGCTATGTCCAAAAGGCGGGTGCCCAATATCATGCACCAGCGCCAGAGCCTCGATCAGGTCCTCGTTGAGAGCCAGCGTTCGTCCGATGGTTCGCGCGATCGTGGCTACTTCGTGAGTGTGGGTCAGCCGAGTGCGATGGTAGTCGCCCATGTCCCCCGTAAAAACCTGCATCTTGCCGCTGAGTCGACGAAACGCCCAGCAGTGCAGAATGCGATCCCGATCGCGCTGAAAGGGACTACGGTACGGATGAAGCGTCTCCACGTATCGTCGTCCGGCTGAATTTTCGGCAAACATCGCGTAAGATGCCAACAACATCCGTTCGCGCATACTCCAAACGGGCAGCGACGCGACTAGGTCGTGCGATGAATCGTTGGCCTGCATCGGGGTGTTCGAATCCGGCAAACGAGTGGCCATCAAAGGTTCCTGGTATGGCGTAATGGCTTAGAACTAGCCGCCGAAATCGTCGAATGCGATGTTCTCTGGTTGTACCCCCAAGTCATCCAGCATCTTAAAGACGGCATCATTCATCATCGGCGGTCCGCACAGATAGTACTCGATATCTTCAGGGGCAGGGTGCTTGGACAGGTAGTTGTCACGCACTACTTGATGGATGAAGCCGACGTAGCCGGTCCAGTTATCTTCTGGCTTGGGTTCGGAAAGCGCGATGTTGAAGGTAAAGTTAGGGAATTCCTTTTCGATCGCTCGGAAGTGGTCTATGTAAAACAGTTCGCGAGTGCTTCGACCTCCGTACCAGTAAGATACCTTGCGGTTGGTCTTACGATTTCTGAACAGCTCGAAGATATGGCTTCGCAGCGGTGCCATGCCGGCACCTCCACCGATGTAGACCATCTCGTTCTGAGTGTCCTTGATGAAAAACTCGCCATAAGGCCCGGAGATGGTAACCTCGTCACCCGGTTTCAGACCAAAGATATAAGAACTCATCTTACCAGGCGGGGTTCCCTCGGGTGCGCGTGGCGGTGGTGAAGCAACGCGAACGTTCAGCATGATAATACCTTTTTCACCCGGATAGTTAGCCATCGAGTAGGCGCGTATCACAGGCTCGTCGACCTTCGACACGTATCGCCAGACGTTGTACTTATCCCAATCCTCATGGAACACAGGGTCGATATCATAATCCTTATACTGGACCACGTGGGGTGGCGCTTCGATCTGGATATAACCACCTGACTTAAAATCAACTTGCTCGCCAGCCGGCAGTTCAAGCACCAATTCCTTGATAAAGGTAGCTACGTTACGATTAGAGCGAACTTTGCAGCGCCATTGCTTGGTTTCAAAAACCTCGTGCGGCACTTCTATTTTCATATTTTGCTTGACAGGAACCTGGCAGCTCAACCGCAAGCCAGATTTAGCATCTCGCTTGTTGATATGAGTCTTCTCAGTGTCAAGAATATCGCCACCGCCATCAAGGACTTTGACCTTGCACTGAGCGCAAGTTCCACCGCCACCACAGGCACTGGAAACAAAAATGCCGTTTTCTGCCAATGCGGTCAGCAACTTGCCGCCGCAGGGGACAGAAAATTGCTTCGATTCATTGATCTCCAGCGTAACATTGCCAGCAGGCACCAGCGACTTCTTTGCGAAAAGAATCACGACGACCAAGGCCAATACGACCGATGTAAAGGCGACGACACCAACAACAATGGTGTTAGGAGCAGCACTGGCTAGCTCCGCCTGAGCCAAGAGAATCGCTACCGTCGTATTCATGTGAGTCAGCTCCATTAGCGACTAAATCAATTATTTCTCAAAAGTTGACTTGTTTTACATGCCAGAGAAGGCCATGAAGGCCATCGCAATCAGACCGGCAGTGATGAACGTAATGCCCAAGCCACGCAGCCCTGCGGGGACATCCGAGTACCGCATCTTCTCACGCACCGCAGCCAAACAAACAATGGCAAGTGCCCAGCCAAAACCTGACCCAAATCCATAGACACAGCTTTGGATGAAGTTGTAATCGCGTTGCTCCATAAACAGAGTACCGCCAAGAATGGCACAGTTTACGGTGATCAGGGGCAGGAAAATTCCCAATGCGTTGTACAAGGGTGGATAAAAGCGATCCAGGGCCATTTCCAAGATCTGCACCGTCGCAGCAATCACTCCAATGTAGGTGATCAATCCTAGAAACGACAGGTCGACGTTCGCATAGCTTTCACCCAAAAAATGGACCAGAGCACCTTCCTTAATCATGTATTGGAAAACCAAATTGTTCAGCGGTACTGTCAAAAACTGTACCAACACAACCGCAATACCCAACTGCATTGCAGTCTTTACGTTCTTCGATACAGCCAAGAAGGTACACATGCCCAGGAAAAAGGACAGTGCCATGTTCTCAATGAACACCGACTTAATTAGCAAACTAGTCAGGCTCTGATCCATAATTTGTCTACTCCTGTTCCACCTGCTCGGGCAGGTAGGTGCGAACGATCCAAATAATACCACCAATCAAAAAGAAGGCGCTTGGTGACAATAGCAACAGGCCATTAGGCGTATACCAGCCGCTTTGGCCAGTTGATGGGTCGACAAAGGTTACCGGAGTTAAAACGGTGTAGCCAAAGAGCGCTCCCGACCCAAACAGCTCACGAACAAAGCCTACCGCAAGCAGGATAAATCCGTAGCCCAAACCATTACCGATACCATCCAAGAATGACATTTTTGCGTCATTCTTCATCGCAAAACCCTCTGCGCGGCCCATAACGATGCAATTCGTAATGATCAATCCCACAAACACGCTAAGCGTTTTGCTGGTCTCGAACAGAAAAGCCTTCAGGATCTGATCCACTAAAATTACAAACGAAGCGATAACCACCATCTGAACGATGATACGAATGCTGCCCGGAATTCGATGTCGAATCAATGCGATAGCGGCACTGGAAAAAGCGGTAACCAGAGTGACCGATATAGCCATTACCACCGAAGTGCTAAGCTTGGTTGTAACGGCCAGTGCAGAACAGATTCCCAAGATCTGCAGACCGATGGGATTGTTCTTAAAAATCGGCTTCAGTAATAAATCACTAACTGTTTGTTTTGCCATCGGCGGCTCCTTGTTGAGAGGCCAATTTTTGTAGGTAAGGTCCAAAACCTTCTTTGCTAAACCAATATTTCACTAACATGCTAACACCGCGACTAGTGATGGTAGCTCCCGCCAAACCGTCCACTTCATACGGTTCGTTTCCACTTGCCGGTGCGCCCTTCGCGACACCAACTTTCAAGTTTTCGTCAGTCGATTCGACACCGCTGGCCCAGATCTGCTTGCCAACCCACTTGGCTTTCCAACTGGGATTTTCAACTTCACCACCCAATCCGGGCGTCTCGGCATGTTCGTAAAAGGTAAGACCTGAAATGGTTCGCATGTCTTTGCTTACCGAGACAAAGCCATAAAGCGTAGACCACAAGCCTTTTCCATAGATCGGCAAGACTACCTTTTCTATTTCGCCGGATTCCGCTTTGACCAAATAGACCCAGGTTTGAGGTTCACGGTTGCCCAAACCAATTGGGAAGCTGCCCTGGATCGCTTTCTGCTGGCCTGGATCTTTGGCAGCCTTTCTTGGATCGTACGACTGATCCGCATCGGCGACGTAATCGCCGGTAGCAATATCCACCAGCCGTTTCTCAATTCGTTGATCAAACAATTGCTTGACTTCCGTAGAAGACAGCGCACCTGCTCCGCCTTCACCAGCCAAACCTGCGGCGGCTATGACATTCCGCTTCAGGTCCAGTACCTTGTTCTCGGACTGATAACTCTTGAGTCCAACAGCGGCTGAACTGACCAGCAGTGCACAGACCACACATAGCCCCACAGACACCAACAGTGTGTTAGCGATTGAATCCTTATGCAACATAACGCGCAGCCCTCCGTTTGATGTTGGCCTGGACTACAAAGAAGTCGATCAGCGGTGCAAACACATTGCCAAAGAGAATGGCCAACATGATTCCCTCAGGAAACGCAGGATTCAGTGAACGAATCATGATCGTCATGGCACCTATCAAAATTCCGTAAATCCACTTGCCCGCTTCAGTCATCGAAGCGCTGACCGGGTCGGTCGCCATAAACACCGTTCCAAACGCAAAACCGCCTAGGACAAAGTGCCACCAGGGTGGAATGCTCAGCATTGGATTGGAAGCGTTAGGGATTAGATACAATAAGGAAGATAAGCCTAGGGCACCAATACAACAGCCAGCCATGATCCGCCACGATCCAATCCCTGTAGCAATCAAGACGATGGCACCAAGGATACAGGCAAGCGTACTGGTCTCGCCCATCGATCCGGGTATCGTTCCGATAAAGGCGCTCCACCAAGAAATTGCCTGCGGTCCGGTTGTCGTCGAGATCTGCTGCAAGCAATCGGTTACTCGATCAAACTGATTGGGCTGAACTGCAGCCAATTGCCCTAAGGCGGTCGCACCTGAAAAACCGTCTACTGCGGTCCAAACCTTGTCGCCACTGATCTGGCCTGCATAAGCGAAGTATAAAAAGGCTCGGCCTGTCAGCGCTGGATTCAAGAAGTTGCGACCGGTACCGCCAAAGATCTCCTTGCCAATCACCACTCCGAATAAAATCCCTAAAGCCACTTGCCACAGCGGAATATCCGGAGGAAGGGTTAGCGGAAACAGCAGGCTCGTTACCAGAAATCCTTCGTTGATCTCGTGGCGTCGAACCACGCTGAAGATCATTTCAGCCGTGCCACCGGCCGCCAAGGTCACGATGTAAACCGGAAAAAAATAAAGAGCCCCGTAGACCATGTTGTCCAGCCAATTCGCAGGATTGTGTCCCAACCCTAGCCAGGCATGAACTGCATGATGCCAGTCCAGCGAGGGAGTCATCCCGATCGCTTCCATGCCGGCGATCGCCTGATTGGCCTGATAGCCGGTATTCCAAAGTGCCATCAGCACACAAGGCACTAAAGCGGCGACTACCATCGTCATCATTCGCTTTAAGTCCAGAGCATCGCGAACATGCGTCAGACCACGTGCGACGATGCCTGGTGTGTATAAGAACGTATCTGCTGCTTCGTAAGCAGCATACAGCTTCTCGAATTTTCCACCTCGATCAAACATCGGGTGGAGCTTGTCCAGCATGTTGCGCAAAAACTTCATGGCGAAGACTATCCCTCTTTTTCGATTTTCATCAAGTTGTCGCGAAGTATGGAGCCGTAGTCATACTTGCCCGGACAGACAAAAGTGCAAAGCGCCAAATCCTCTTCATCCAGCTCAAGGCAGCCCAAATCTTGTGCCGTAGTTGTGTCGCGGGAAATCAGCGATCGCAGCAGCAGTGTTGGAATCAAGTCCAAAGGCATGACCTTCTCGTAAACGCCGATCGGAACCATCGCCCGCTCACTACCACCCAAGCTGGTGTTCAATGCAAATTTCTTAGCAGCCGAACCGATAGCCGATGCAAAAGCACGCGTCACCGAGAACCTGTTAAAGCCAGGCATCTGCCAGCCTAAGAACTCGCGCTGCGTGCCCTCCTCCAGTACCGAGACCTGCAAGCTGTAACGCCCAAGAAAACCACATGGCGACTGCATCGCGCGGCCATTTAGGATTGAACCAGAAACGATGCGATGCTCGCCCGCAACCAATTCGCCGCTAACGAGTTCCTCCAACGATACACCTAGAGATGTTCGCAGAATTCTTGGGTTCTTCACGCTAGGTCCAGCCAGCGAAATGATGCGAGTTGGATCTAATTTGCCGGTCAAGAAAAGATGCCCGACAGCGATTGCATCCTGGTAGTTGATGTACCAATTGTTGCGATTGGCATTCACTGGGCTTAGCAGGTGCATGTGTGTCCCCACCAGGCCTGCTGGGTGCGGGCCATCGAACTCGGCCAAGATGACTCCCGGATTGCCCTCGTCCAGCAGCTTGCTTCCCGGAGTGCGACAGACGTATGTCTTGCCTGCTGTTAGTTGCGACAGAATTCGAACTCCGGCAGCAAACGCTTCCGATCGCTCCTGAACGATCAGTTCGGGCCGTGCAGCCAACGGATTGGTGTCCATGGCGTTGATAAAAATGGCGTGCGGCGGCGGCCCCGACGGAGAAGGCACTTTGCTGTAGGGTCGAACTCGCAGAGCTGTCCATAAGCCCGATGCCACCAGTTGCTCGACAATCTGCTGGCGACCAAGAGTACCCAGTCGATCGGCATCCACCACGAGAAAACTGCGACTGGCCTGTCCTTCGCGTTGAACAACGACCGATTGGAACGCACGTTTTTCACCGCGATTGACTTCGACAACCTTGCCGGCTGCTGGTGAGGTAAAAATTACTCCAGGAGTCTTTTTGTCTTCAAACAGCGGTTGCCCAAGCTCAACACTGTCCCCAACGGCTACCAACATCGTGGGGCGCATTCCAATGTAGTCAGCAGCCACCAACCCTACTCGGCCAGTTTCCTTCACGTCCACTTGCGCTGCTGGTTCGCCGCTGATGGGGATCGTTAATCCTCGACCAATCTCAATGCGTTCAACCATCACTGCCTGCCTTCATCTGTCCATGAACCCAACCGGTCATCCGACCGATCTCTGAACTGCTCACCCCGTGCGACAAATCCGCTCACTCACGCCTAGTTTGTGAAAAATTTCACAAATGTGATTCAAAATAATCCCGCTCAGGCAAGAGTTCCTTCGCGGGGCTTGAATACCTCCAATATGAACATATTTAAGATAGCTGGCAACTGCAGTTTCACGACTCTTTTCGAGAACCGGCGAAGAATGGTAACGCTTGGATTCGAGACAATCCTCCTAGCTAACCTATACGTCCTATTTGCACACATCTAATTGGACCCTTTACCCTTCAAAAGGGAATTTTTAGGCAAATGCGCAGAGGTCGAAATGAATTGCCAAGTTGGGCCTTGGCGGGTTAGTGAGAATTCGCGCAATAGGTCTATTTCCCGCACGTTTTGCCTCTGTGGTTGCGACCTTCCAGGTTGCAAGTTGATCGGGCCAAGTGCCCTGGACAAGCTGGAAGCATTGTCCCCACATTTTGGTCACGCACAATGCACTTAGCATTAAAAAGATATTGCAACTGAAATACGATTGCATGTTCGATTGGTATGCATTACCATTTGGCGGTTTAGCGGTTTCCGAAGTGGAATCCGCAGATCCCCCCCAACTTCTAGAAGAGGTTTCTCCATGAGAAAAGCGCATTTTTGGATGGTTTTAGCGACCATCCTATTGAGTCACCAAGTGTGGGCTCAATTACCTGACGTCGACACTTATTACATAGGTCGCGACAAGTTGGCAACGTTTACAAGTGGCACTTACAACGGATTGCCAAACCCCAACTTCGATCGCTTGACTTTCCTACTAGGCCACGGCAATCACTATCACTCGAAGAGCAGCTACATTTACACGGGTCCGGCTGGCAGCCCGGTAGTTCGACCGTGGACCAATGGATTTTTCTTACCTGAGCCTTCGCAAGGGCCATCCTTCCAGCTCAGGCCGGGTTCCGGCGTTTTTGCTGGTAAGAATCGCAGTGGACTGGGAATTGGAACGGAAGAGCAGTGGGATTTTCGATTACGTTCTGTCGATTACCTGTCCACCTTTGCTCCTGGAAATTTGGAGAACACGCTCTTTAATAGTTCCAACGGGCGCTGGAACGGTTCTGTGGCGGGAAGCGATCTGTGGCTAAACCTGCACAGTATTTCGTCCGGCCTAAAGATCGCCGATCCACTGGGCAATGTTATTTTGGACATGGCGGGACAGAGCTTCAATTTGGGTGACGCAATGTCCCTGGATTTTACTCCGGTCATGTTTGTCGATGAAACGGCTCCTTACGGTGACTACTTTGCCCGATTCACTCTAAGTGATACGCAGGCGGTCAACCCTTGGCAGGACTCGGGGCAATTCGAATTCCGCTTCAGTCATGTACCGGAACCAGCCTCGGGCAGTTTGCTACTTGTTGCGCTGTCAGGAGTCTGTGTTCGTCGTTGGCGTCGCAGTTGATCCTGCGATAGACTTCCCAAGTTGGTTTCCCATGACAATCTGCACTGTTGCACAGGATCAAGCCTGCTATCCTAAGTAAAAATCCCGAGATCCAGCGATATCGGGTTGATAGACTAGCAAGCTGTGAACCATTGCAATGACACGACAAACCTCAGCATCCACATTCGTTATTACCATCGACGGTCCGGCGGGTGCCGGCAAAAGTACGGTGGCAAGACGATTGGCCGAGTTGCTGGGGTTTGAGTATTTAGATACCGGTGCCATGTACCGCTGTGTCACCCTTGCAGCGCTCAGTGGTCAAGTTCCGCTGACGGATACTGCGGCGGTCGAGGAGTTGGCTCAGAAAATCAAAATCGATTTTTGCCAAGCTCAGGTGTTCTTGGATGGATTGGATGTCACGCAGGCCATTCGAGCGCCTGAAGTGACGGCGGCTGTAGGGAAGGTGGCGAGCAACCTTGGGGTTCGCAAATTGCTCAGCCAACAGCAACGGCAGTGGTCTTTGGGCAAGCGAATGGTGACCGATGGTCGCGACCAGGGCAATGAAGTATTTGCCGATTCCCCGTGCAAGATTTTCTTAGAGGCCAGTAGTTTCGAGCGAGCCAGGCGACGGCAAAAAGAGTTGGCTGACCAGGGTTACGACGTTGAGCTTGAAGTTTTGCTTGAGCAGCAAAATCAACGTGATTCCGAAGATCGTTCACGGGCGATCGGTGCGCTTCGCAAGGCGCAGGATGCCATTGAATTTTCTACCGATGGCCTGTCGCTTGAGCATGTGGTTGAGCAATTGGACTTGATCGTTCGACAACGATTGATGGAAAAGACTGACAACTGTTTGGAAGGATCATGCACTGGTCAGCCCAATGAGCCGGAAGGATTCAAGTAAACTGCCTTCGGACCAAGGTGAAGTCTTCCATGCCGTCATTAGCCTGCTACGACTTTCGTGGCCAGAAGAACTTCGCGTTTTCCGCCGACCGGTCCAGATATTCGTTGCAATTGAAACCCAACAGATTCCATTAGGCTGCGCACGCTGCTTTTCACGCAGTAAGTGGTTAGCGTCCCCCCAGGTCGAAGCAACCCAAACATCAAATCAAAGATTGGCAACTGCCACAAATGTGGAACAGTTGCAGGGCTAAACGGATCGAAGTAGATAGCGTCAAAGTTTCCGGCCAATTGTCTTGCAGGCTGAATCGTCTCAGGTAAAAGCATATCTCCAAGGAGCAAGTTTAGTGTGACCTTGCTTGACAATTGCTCTCGGTGGAGACCAGCGGGTGCGACCATTTCCTGACTGGAACCCAAGTTTGATCCTGCCTGACCGCTGTCATTGAGCGCGGGCGTACAAGCCTTCATCGACTCTCGATCTATCTTGCGAACGATTTCGGCCCAACGGGTCTCTAGATTTGACAAGCTATCGAATGCCGACAGTTCCAGTACCTGGTCTGGGCTCGCGAAAAAGCGATTCTGAGAAAGTGCCGGTTGCAGGTGCTGTGTAAGTTTCAGCTCAGCGATCAATTCGTGAGGCAGAAGGCGATTTTCGATGGCCCAATAGTCCAAATCGGTTTGGAAATGTTCTGCCAAAGCGGCGGTAAGCAATAACGCGGAGCCGGTGCCCAGCCCAACTTCAAAGATCCGAGTTGGGTTACCTGAAGCGAGCTGCTGCAGCGCTCCGCTGTTCTTTACGTAGACCACAAGCGATTCAGCCACGGCTCCGCATCCGCTGTGGTAACATTCATTCAAAAGCGTATCCAACAAAGTCGAAGACCCATCGTCAGTGGTCAGCCAATGCAGGCCAGGAGTGTTCGACGGGCGACTGGGACGAACCGGCGGCATAAGAGGTCAATCTCGATTCTGAAGGGAAGGTTTAACGCTGAATCGGTATCTACGGAGAAATCGTTAGAATTGTCTATTGTCGCGGATCGCTCCGCGATCCGAAGAAGCACGAAATCGGATCGCGAAGCGATCCGCGACAATTTCGAGGTGCCGAGCGGCCAGCCAGTCTTTGGGATTCTTCTTGGACGATGCGTTGGAGCCTTTCCTGAATTATCGATATCGAACTTTCGATTTGCTCCCGCTGTTGAACAGAAGCCGCCTCTTCTGGCCGAGTGCTTGATGATCGACTGGGCGTAGCAGCCACTTTGGTGACCAACTGGCAGTTACTTCCGTCATGCAGGTGAACTCGATTGCGTCCGGCCATCTTCGATGCATAAAGAGCTTCGTCGGCGCGGCGGACCAGTGGTCCTATGCGCTCACCTCTAGTCACTTGGGAGACTCCGGCGCTTAAGGTCAAGTCGATACATTTTCCTTCGTGCTCGACCTGAATTTTCGAGATGAGTCCGCGCAGATCATCCAGTTGCTTGGCCGCTTGATCAAGAGGTGAAAGAGTCAAAAAACTGAATTCTTCGCCACCAAACCTTGCGACGCATACACCGTCCTTCAGTTCACTTTGCAGAGTCTGAGCCACCTGCTTCAGAACGGCATCGCCGGCTGGATGGCCGTAGGTGTCATTGATATGTTTGAAGTGGTCGATGTCGATCAAGCCGACGCAGAAAGTACGATTCTGCTTTTGCCACTGAGTAAACAAATCGTCCATGCTCTTGTCAAAGGCGCGACGATTCATCAAGCCTGTCAACCCATCGGTTCGAGCCTCCTTCAGGTAACTGGCTAGTTGCCCGGTCTGGGATTCCAGCTTTTGTTCCGTTTGATCCAAACGCAACTGCAGTTTGCGATTGGTTTCCATCATTTCAGAGACCATGCTGACCAGTTCTTCGCGCGGGGCGCTGCCCTGTTGTACTCTCTGGT
>JBIIJD010000052.1:0-41283 GCA_044234105.1 Aureliella sp.
TACGGCACATCGGGGCTGATATATCCCAGCTTCGGTGTGACATGCCCCAAGACGGGAGTGAGTACGACATCGTACTTTGTCATCGCTTCGGCATGCAAGCCCCAGGTTTTCTTCAGTCGGAATAGCGCGAAAGGCACTCGCCAAAATCGCTTTCTGAAACGCCCTGCCAGGCCCTTACTGAAACCGTCCAACCGGCTTGCATCGAACCGGCTGCCGAACTGCTTCTTACCAACCTTGGCAGTCATGAAAGCCAAGAATCCCCAGTAGTCAAGGAAGTCATCGACGAAGCTCGGCTTGACCGGAATCTCGACCATCAACTCCACTGGGTGCCCCATCTCTTCAAGCGTTTTCACCGTATGCTCTACGGTTGCGCGCGTTTGCGGACATGGCTTGCTGCTGAGCGAATCCATCACCAAAGCAATCTTCAATCGCCGCTTACTTGGTCCTTCCACCAGTCCGATTACTGGCAACTGAGTATTACGCCAGTACTTTTCAGCACCGTAGAAAAAGTGAGCTGTATCTCTCACCGTGCGAGTCACTACGCCATCGCACAGTACGTTGACCGGTAGGCTCTTGGCCATCTCGTGCATCACCAAGCGGCCGCGAGTCGGCTTCAATCCAACCAGTCCGCAGCAAGCGGCCGGAATGCGAATGGAGCCTCCGCCATCATTGGCGTGCGCTATTGGGACAACGCCCGATGCGACCAGTGCTGCCGCACCGCCTGAACTTCCCCCGCAAGAATAATCTGTATGCCAAGGATTTCTAGTTGGCGGGGCGTCCTGGAACTCAGTCGTGCAATTAAAACCAAACTCCGGCAAGCGACTCTTTCCCAGAAGCGTGAACCCCTGTGCCAAAAACTGCCTGGCAAAGGCTCCATTGCTGGTTGCCAATTCCGGAACTACAGCGCTGGAACCGTGCCGAGTGGGCATACCTTGAATGTCGGTATTGTCTTTGATGAAGCCGGGGACACCTGCAAACACACCGTCAAGCGGTCGGCTCGCTCGAGCGCGCGCCACATCAAAACTTGGGAACTCAACAGCATTCAACGTCCCGTTGACTCTCTCCAAACGGGCAATTGCCGCCTCCACCAGCTCCCCAGCGCTTACCTGTTTTCGCCTGACCATTTCGGCCAGCTCCACCGCATCGTAACTGGCCATCACATCATCGGAAAACGCATGGACTCGAGTTTTCGATTGGGTTTCATCTGGCATAGCGGTAAACCTAGTACGTGAGAATTGCTGCATCGCCAGCAGCCTATTATCCCTCAAGGCCCCCAACGGTGGTAGTACGGGTATCGCGTTGCACCCGAGGAGAAAGAAACTATCTTTCGCTTACGTCGCCCCATGAACCGTCTTTTAGCTACAATATCAAAACTGGAACAGAAGACAACGAAGCAAACGAAGAAAAACCAACTGACTCCTATGAACACAACGATTTTGATATGACTAACCATGGCACAAACCTCCAGTCTTCATCGCACCACGACATCTTTGGCAAGTATTCGGCTGCTATTCTCACTGGCTATGCCAATGGCCGTCCTGATGAGCTGCCTTGCTGAGAATCGATTGACGGCCGAGGGTATTCCACCGCTTCATCACTCGCACGCTCACAACGACTATGAACATGAGCGCCCATTGGTCGACGCGCTGGAACTGGGATTTGTTAGCATCGAAGCTGACATTTTTTTGGTAGACGATCAGTTGTTAGTGGCTCACCATCAGCGTGACACGTCACCGGAACGCACCTTAGAGAGCTTGTACTTGCAACCGCTCTTTCAACGATTCCAAGATAATGGCTGCATCCTGGCTGACGATTGTTCTTTGACCCTGCTGGTCGACATCAAAAGTTCAGCCGAGGCGACCTATGCGGTACTGGCTCGGCAATTGGTCCGGTATGCAGACATGCTGTCGGTCACAAAGGATGATCAGTTGCAGCAGCGTAGTGTGACGGTGATCGTCAGTGGAAACCGCCCCCTGGAATCGATCGCCAGCAGCAACCCACGCTATGCGAGCGTTGATGGGAGGCTAGAGGATCTGAACCAGTCCAAACCGTCATTGCTCTACCCGTTGATCAGCGACAATTGGCGGCTCCATTTCCGATATCGCGGCCAAGGCGAAATGCCCCAAGCTGAACGCGATAAACTGCGTGAAGTGGTTGGTCAGGCAAAAGCGCAAGGAAAGAGGCTGCGTTTTTGGGCCACCCCCGAGTCGCCCGATTTGTGGCAAGAGCTTCTGGATGCTGGGGTCGACCTAATTGGCACCGACCAACTGACCCGGCTGCACGACTGGTTGCGGTCGCAACCCAAACGCTAAATATCCTGGCTTGCAAATTCCGCCATGGATTAGGTAACATAATTGTTAAAATCCTGCCTAATGTAAAAAGACCGCTTGATCAAAGTGCCTGGGCTCCATAGAACATGGTACCAAACACAGTCGCCCACGGGCCGGTAGCTCAGTTGGTTAGAGCAGGGGACTCATAATCCCTTGGTCGCGGGTTCAAGTCCTGCCCGGCCTATCTTTGACTTTTTGCCCAGAATGTCCGACAGTCGCCAAGAGTGCATTTTCCCTTGATTTTACAGGGGTAAATGCACTTTCTTCACAATGATCCTCAGGCTGCTCAGTTGCCGGAATTTGCCCGGAACTGCCAGGTTTTGGCCCACCGTTTGGCCACCTGTACGAACTACCTAATTTGTTCTTGCTACATATTTCTGGCTGTCCCATCACGAATGCGGGGCTGGCTCACCTGTCGAAAAGCAAGACACTTTTGGAAGTGAACATCAGCAACACGAGAATCACGGAGTCGGGCGTGGCTCATTTGTCGTTACTCCCTAGCTTGCACACCCTCACTCTGGACAGCATCATGCTGACGGATATGAGTCTCTTGGCACAATATGTCTATTGTAAATGCGCAGCCTGATACGATCAAGCGCGCGGGCTAGACTGGGCAGCTTAAGGCCGTTGATGTTCAGTAAGTCGCTGCCATTGGCTGCCATGGCAACGCGATTCAGCCGGTGTGACACCTTTAGAAGGACTCGGGCGTTTCCGGCGGTGGCCTTCAGCCTGCTGCGGATTGAGTTGGACTGCGCTGCCACCACAAGTCTTCAGGTGGTAACCAATCTTCAGATTCTACTTCTGACTCCACCCAGCCCCAGCGATCCGATTCGGGTGAGCGCTCATACCATAGCCAGTCGATCGATGGTTCCTGCTGAACAATGGCCACTCGTTGGGCGGGCGGCCTTGGTCGATGTACCTTGATGACCGGCTCCGGCGATGGTTCCACCACAGGTTCTTCTACTACCTCCGGTTCCTGATCCTTTACTTCGGCTACCAAGGGCTCCTGATAAGCAGGCCGCGGCAATTCGGGCTGGACGGGACTGGCAAGCAGTTCGGGGTAATACACCTCGGCCTCACCGGCGGTTCCCTGCGCTGGCAACACGCGAACTTCTACTCCGATGTCGTGGAAGATTCGCATGATATGTTCGTGACAGGTAAACATGACGACTTGATGGCCCAGGCCGGCAAAATCTCTGAGCACCTTAGCTGCTGATTCGGCACGCACAGCGTCAAAATTGACTAACACATCATCCAGGACTAGCGGAATCACTACTCCGCGTCGTGAATAGGCCGCCGCCAGCGATAACCGCAAGGCGATAAACACTGCTTCACGAGTTCCCCGAGATAGCACTTCCAAAGGAAGAGCCTGGCCGGTTCGATTGTCGACTCGCAGTTGATTTTTTCCGAGAGGCGTCCAGATCCGAACGTATTTGCCTTCGGTCAATTGATTTAGGAATGCTGATGCTTCACGTAAAGTCTCTGGCTGACGTTCGGTCTCGTAGACTTCACACACACGATCCAGCAGGTGCGTTGCCGTAGCCAATGTTTGCCAGTGCGAGGCGCATGACTTCAATTTATTCTCCACGCAGGCCAGTTCCAGACGAGCTTCCGACAGCCGCCCATCGGCAGCCAGCGACTTCATCTCTTGGCCCAGTTCACCCTGTCGCAAGTGCAATTGTTCGACTCGCTGCTGGGCCTGCTGCGTTCGCTGACCGATCGCTTCGCGACGCTTGCCCAGATCTTCAGCGGTGCCGCCATCCAACAATCGCTGAATGGTTTCCATGGGCACACTGCCAGCAATTATTTCTTGAATTCGCTCACTGAAGCCGCTCAGTTCCTGCTCCAGCCTTAGATACTCTCGCTTGACTTCCAGTTGCTCGAGCAGTTGTTCTTCGCTTTCACAACCATGTTCGGCTAACAAGGCACTGTGTTTGCGGTGCAACTTGTCGATCAGTTTTTCTAGCCCAGCTACTTCCTTGGCCAATTCCTGATCTTTGTCTCGCATCTGCCGCTTCTGTACGATGAACTGCTCTTGGGAACTAAGCAGCTCCGTCAACTTGGCTAACTGCTCCAAGGCTCGGTCCCCCAAATCAACGGTGGCTCGAACCGCTTGGGCGGCCAGCTTGCTGTTGGATTGAGCAGACTTTTTGTCTTTCGATTCAACCGCGCTTTCGAACTCCTCGTAACTGTCAGCGGCGATCACATCGCTTGCCGCCTTGGCCGCAAAGACCTGTCGCGACAAAGCGTCGATGCGCTGAGTAATAGCGCCCAGTTCCAATTGCCGCGACTCCAGTTCTTCGGTCAAGCCGCTCATGCGACGCCGAGTCTGAAGGAGAGCGTCGTAGCCATCGGCCATCAACCGGATGCTTTTAGGAGACAGCGTTTCGGATAATCCAAAATGCTGCAAAGTTCGCTTCCAGGCAGTTCTGGCTGATTGGAGTGATTCGCTGGCCTGTGCCGCTCGCTTTCGTGCGGCCTGAGTTCGCTGGCGCACCGCTTCTAAATTCTGCTGCAAAGGCAATAGGCTTTCCAAAGCTTGAATCCCTGTTTCCATCTCGCGCAGTCGCGATTCGGGGTCGCCTGAATGTACGGGCAAGCGACGATCCAGCTCTTCGCGCTCGGCCTGGGTCTTTTGAATCTCTTTTCGCATGGCCGCCAGTTGGTCTTCAACTTCATCCAACTGAGTGGTGTTGCCTTTTTCCATGGTGATATTCATCATGTAGACCAGGAACAGGGCACACACCCCCATCACAAAGAACATCAGGCCCTTGTTGGGATCCGCTGTGGCCGTCGACCCAAACCAACGCACCCAGTAACCCAGTCCCCATAAGACCATAAAGGCACCAGCCACAAAGATCACACCCAGAAGTAGGGCTCGTTCTACGCTAAAGGCTTCATCTACCTGAAGATCCACTGCGTCTTCATCCAGTTGTTCGCGTCGGGCAAGCTGTTTCTTGAGTTGTTCCTCGATGGCGATACGCTTGCGAAGAAGGGTCATGCCCTCACTGTTATCGTTCAAAGCCGAATGGATATCAGAGCAGTTCCTGGCCTTGAGGGCCATGTTCAGCTCTTGATCCAATTTTTCAGCTTCTCGCTGGTCCTGTTCGTATTGATCTTTCGCCTGCTTCAGACGAGTAGTCCACAAGCGCACATCGCTGGCTGGCTGGGCCAATTGATTGATGGCTTGTCGCGACAGGTCTGGCATATTATTCAATCGACGATCTTCAAGCAGAGCCTGTTGATCGTCTTGACTCATCCCCAGCCTGGTCGCCTCTTCAGCCAACTGCTGCCGAGTCTGCTCGAGCTGCGATTCAATGCGCTGCTGAGCCTTCTGGATGGAAGCGATCCACGGTGCCTGCTCAGCCGCCGCTTCGATCTTGGCTGCCATTTCCATGATGCCACGACGTAGCGGCAACCGCTGAGCCTGATCTCGCAATTCACTGCGGCGACTGTTGACTTTGGCAAGTTTGTCCTGAACGTCCTTTTGTTCCAGATCCAGTTCAGCCAGCTTGTCGGCGATGGAATCAGACAGATCTAATCGAGCGTTCAAGCGATTCATGCGCTGCTGAACATCGGCACGCTTTAGCCAAGTAGGACGAACTTGCTGAGCCAGTTCGTAAGTCTTGGCCTCGAGCCCCCACTGTTCGATCCTGAGCTTCAGATCGTCCAATTCTTGTGACTGGGATGATCGCAGTGAAGCAAGTTCCGTCCATCGACGACCGTAGCCAGACAATTGTTCGATTTCATCCTTCAGCTTTTCGCGCTGACTGATCAGCCGTTGCATCTGGCTCTGATCCACACCGGCACCAGCGATTTGCTCCCGCGCGCCGCGCAGTTGCTTGATGACGTCTACCAACGAAACGCGATCAAGTCCGCTAGACAGCTTATACAGTTCATCGGCTGCCGAAGTGTCATCCAGCGTACTGAGTTCCTGCAGTTCACGCAGGCCGATTGCAAAGACATTCGTAAAAATGGACTCGTCCACCTGCCCCAGCAGCATGGCTAGACGGTGCGGTCCTTGTGAAATCCCATCACTGCCGGTCACTGACAAAGCACCGGTCGAGCCGTTTTGATCCAATTGAGCGCGACGACAAATTTCGTAGCCGCCTCCAGGACCAGTCACCCGAATCGCTCCACCTGGCTTCCCACCGTAGACTGGAGGCAGGTAACGCGTGCGACGATCCGGAGTAAATCCGTAGAACATGGTGCGCAGGAATTGCATCAGAGTTGTCTTACCCGCCTCGTTGGGACCGTAAAACACCGTCATCGACTCGGGCATCGAATGCACGGACAAACCCGACCAGACGCCAAATCCATCTATCTGAACATCCTTGATTTTCACTTTGCAGATCCTCCAAATCGGCGTGTGGGTGCCAAAAGATCCACCTGATGACCACGCAACAGGTCGACACCCAGCAGTGTACTTTTCTCCAAGGTAGCCAACTGCGAAGTCGCATTGGCGGGGGTCAGCGCAGCCTGCCAAAGATGCGTGGCGGGCACTTCGGCGTCCACGATCGTCTTGAGGCTTAGCTTCTTGGCTTGCTCTTTTCGATGGTCGGCTGCCGTGCGCAGAAAGTCGCCTAGAATCGTATCTTCATCTTTCCATTTGGCGGGCAATTCACTCGGCGGCAAGATTTCGATATCGGTGGACCAGCAACTGGGCTGGCCATGTCCGAATTCACGACGCAACCAAGTCAACAAGTCTTCGACGGCACTGGGACCAACCACCGTAGCATTTTCCAGATCCATATTCACTCGCCACTTGACCAGCAAGTGCCGACCAGACGCTTCGTTCTGAATTCTGGCCACACGCTTGGCCATCAGTGAGTGCAAGTCGCGTCCCAAGGCCACGTCTTCGGCGTCGATGTCCTGTTCCGAGTAGCGAACTAAATCGGCGTCGATCGAATGGATCTGCAATTGTCGCTGAGCGTCTACGTCCACCAGCACAAAGCCATGAGCACCTTCCTCTTTCAGGCAACGGGCTTGAGGCGAACCGCAGTAGCGTATAGTCGGCTCTTCAGTCTGCACGATACTGGCCTGATGCTGACCACCCAATGCCCAGTAGTGAATGTTCTCGCTGGCCAGCGATTCAGCGTCCGCCTTGCCATGCGCTACTCCAATTACAAATGTATCATCCGACTCGTGAGCGTACTCGGCGGAGCGTACAATTTCGTTTCCTTCGGTACTGCGACCAATCAGCGTGACCAAAGCTACCTGATTGCGGCGAAATACAAATGTCTCGGCGTGTTTGTTCGAAAATAGATGCACGTTGGGAGGCAAGGCAATCGCGCTGGGCCATCGATCGGTATCGTCCACCACGCCGCCGGCCCAATAGACTTCGATGCCGCGCGCCCGCAGGGTCTCGAAGTGGTCCAACAAAAATGCGATGCCCTGAGCGCCTGTGGTTGCCGGGTTCAGCAGATCCCCTGCCAGAACTACAAAGTCCACGTTCTCAAGCACTGCATGCTCAAAAATCGCCTCGGCAGCTTTCCAGGGCGCTTCGACCAGCACTCGTTTGAGATGTTCCGGCAGATCCAGAATATCTTGAAACGGTCTTTCTAAGTGAAAATCACTGGCGTGAATAAAACGAAATGATTCCTTCGCCATCAGACCAACCTTCCTTGGTTTACCACGACACGGCCTGTGTAACAAAAATACTCTAAGTGGCGAGTTTAACGCATTTCTCCATTTCATGCCAACAGTGATTGCTGGCCATTTCCACTCATTTCTTCAGCTTGGCTAACAATGCTAGCGTTTTGTATTGTTTGTTCGCCTAACCTGGCTTGGGCAGTTGATCGGCCAGAGGCGTCACCTGCTGGATATTGGGAGTGATATCCGCATCGGCCTGACGTGTTATCCACTGTAGGCCGCCCACGACGACTGACTGGAAGATGGGATTCTCCCAAACATCCTCGCGGTGTCCCATCGAAGTATAAAAGACACGACCCTGCTTTTGCATTCGAGCCCAAGTCGCCGGAAAAGGTGGACGCTCGTAATCCAATCCCTTCATTCCTTTTGTCTCTTGCACCAATATCACATGAAGATCTGGCGCGAAGTTCTTTAGCGAGTACCATTCTTCGTGCATATTAAAGCCTTCACCAGCGGCCTGGAGACCCGGAAACGTAGAATTGACTACCCTTTGCAAAGCGTCCTGCTGTCGACCATGTCGAATAAATTCTCCACCCAACATGTCAATGTACGGATCTCGTTCGACCTGAGTCTCAAAGGCGGCTCCTTGGGAGTGAAACGTATCGCTCGCACAGTGACTGCCGATCATTCCCGTTCCACTGGCAATGGCTTGCAAAAGATTTTCCTTGCCTCGCTCTGACATGGGTTCCGATTTGTCACCGGCCGTCTTGGTCAGATCTCCGGTGGTGAAGAAAAAGATCGCGTCATACTGTTTCAGATCACCATCAAAGACCGAGCCATCTTTTGTTTCAAAAATTTCAAACCCAGCTTTGCCCGCAAACTCCGATAACAATCTGCCCGCATGGCTAGGAGCGTCGCTTGTGCGCCGGATGACCGAATGTTCAAAGGTCTGACTTTTCGTAAAAAAAAGAACCTTCTTTTTTGGCGGCTGATCGTCGGCTAACAGGCTGGGAACAAGCTGAAAGAATGGAGCCGCCACAGACAACTGGGCAGCAGCCTTCAGAAGTTGTCGACGGTCTGAGCGAATAGGTAACGACGGTGACATGGTTGTTGAATTCCTTGAATGAAAGTAGTTGCAAGTAAGTGAAGGTCGCTTCAGTGAATTGAATGTGTTATAACGCGTTACCGCGATTGTTGTGCAGCGCGAGACAAACAAAATTGGTAATCGTTCACGCCGCGCGGTTGGCAGGCGCGGGGCAAAAGGTCTTTTAGGGAAACGTGCTTGTTTAAAATCGACAAACTGCCAAGTCGAGTACCCGTTTTCATTGGCCCCGCTTGTCCCTCCCTACAAATTGTATGATCATCAGCAGATTCCGGCAGGCCAACCAATTCACTCGGCCAAGAGAATGGATCTCGGGTCAAGTGTAATTCTTAAGCAGTAAGCGGTAAGTTGCGGTCCATCAGTTGTTGATAAACACGCTGCACCTGCTTGGGCTGAATGTTCTTGGGACCGACCCAAAGCTGCATTCGGGCTCGACGAATCACTCCCTTTTCCAAGAAATCACCAAACAGATCCGCCTGTTGAACAGTATCCGATGGTGCGCTGCGCCATGTCAATTGCGACTGATCTCGCGGGTCGATCAGCCAAAGGCAACTGGTGCCACCTATCTGGCTGGACCACGCAGCGGGATGCTCCAGCAAACCGGTTGAGCCCAATTGGCCAGTGGACGACTTAGCCTTGTCAGCCAGATCGCGGTGGGACCACGCGGTCCAAGCAGAGTCCGAACGACTAGCAACTGAAACCGATGGAGCGGTATCCAACAGTTGAGTCTGAATACTGATCCAGACTTCCACTCCCACTCGAAAGCTAGGCAACGGATCTAGAATTCGCCAATCGATTTGGAATCCGTATTGGTCCTGGGGAGCCTGGCCAAAACGTACGATCAGGTCTTGCTGCCGGATATAAATCTCTTCAGCGACCATCGTATGACTGGGCAACGGCTGAATTGACATCGCTTCCCAACGTGGCCCGCGTAACTTGGAAATCACCAAGCCTTGAGCTGGCCGATTGGGGTCCAATTCGACTCGCCAGCCATTGACTTGAGTCTGAGCCACGGTGCGAAGTGGGCTCCAACAACTTGACATATTCGATTTCCTTAATTCCATTGTTTACAATTAGAATACAATCGCTGATCCGTTTGACTCACGATTGGCAATGGCGGGCCAACTTGGTTTCTTTGCAGAGCGTTTGCGGTATGATTCTATATTTTGCGGTATGATTCACTATCAAGAGCAATGTAATCATACCAAGTAACCAGGTTACTCTTGTCGGAATAGTCCGTCAGCGGTTGCGGACATTATGTACTGAATCCAGATCATTTCCTACCATGGATAGGTGGTCATGCCCATCCCAAGATCCATTTTATGACTGAAAAATTACGTGCCCTTGACGATTCGCAACTCTTGCAATTGCGACGCTGGAATACTCCCACAATCTACAACGGTTGGGAGCAGATTACGACACTGGATGCTGCTTCTCCAGTCACCAACCTTGAGACTTGTTGCGACTTCATGCCGCAAATGGGCCCAATGGTCGGTTGGGCGGTCACTCTTGTGATTGAACCCAGCCAGATCAGTCACAAAAGTAATCGTCAGGCGTGGTCTGAATACCGCGACTATCTAGCCCAGCAGACTGGCCCCAAGATTGTTGTGGTTCAAGACCTGGATCGCCCTCGCGTGATCGGTTCGTTTTGGGGGGAGGTCAATGCGAATGTTCATCGCGCGCTTGGGTGTGTTGGCACGATCGTTGATGGTGCCGTTCGTGACATCGACGAAATGACATCCGCCGGCTTCAAAGCCTTGGCACGCAGATTGTGTGTCGGACATGCTCATGCCATGCCTGTCCGCTGGGGATGTGAGGTCGAAATCTTTGGCACGCGAGTCTCTCCTGGACAACTGATCCACGCTGATAAACACGGGTTTATTGCCATACCCAGGGGCGATGAACCGGAGCTGCTGAGAGCTTCCGTACGAATGGATATTCACGAATGCGAAACGGTGATCGCAGCCGCGCGAGGCGACCAAACGGTCAACTCAAAGCACGTTCTTCAGAATATCGATACAGCGTCCGTTGAGTTTCGTCGCCGCGTCCAAGAGATGTTCGGGCGACAGGGCGAGCACTGATTTTCAATAGGAGACGTCGTTGAAGCGAGCTAGGTAATTCTGGGCACCTGGGACTCCGGCATAGTTGAGATACTCGTTTTCCACACTGCGAATCTCCTGCTGTTGCTCCGGTTCCACATCATCCAAGCCTGCCAAGTGCAATAGCCCGTGCAGAATATAAAGCAGCAATTCGTCTACAGGACTCCAGCCCGCCGCTTGACTGAGCCTTTGGGCGGTATCCCAACTGGCAATGATCTCGCCCTCAGTTACTGCACCCGACTGGAAGACGAAACTGATCACATCGGTTGGCCAGTCGTGCTGGAGATGATCTCGATTGAGCCGATGAATGGTAGGATCGTCCACGATGGAGATGCTGACGGTCAGTCGCTGCAGATGAAATCGCTGGGTTACCCATTTAGCCGCCGCTTCAAATCGTTTGCTTTGATCGGACTGCTGAGCTTCGGTTAAATGGTTGATGTGAAATACGATGTCTAAATCGATTTCAGGCATTCAGCGAATTCCTCATAAAGGCGGTCTAGAGGGCTTTATGCCGTGGCCTGTCCAGAATACTTGACGCGACCGTGGTAAATTGCGGTTAACGACTTGACCAATGAACTTTTTACTTGCTCCAATTGCTGCAGTGTTAATCCACACTCGTCGAACTGTCCATCTAACAATTTCTTCATGGCGATCTTGTCAACCAAAGACTGCAGACGGGCAGCATTAGGCTCGACCAGCGTTCGGCTGGCGCTTTCCACCGAATCTGCCAGCATCAGTACGGCCGCTTCGCGAGTTTGAGGCTTTGGCCCTGGGTATCGAAAAGCCGTTTCAGAAACCTCCTCTTTGTTTGCTGCCTCTTGACTGCGTTTGGATGCTTCGCGAAAGAAATACTCGACCAAGGTCGTACCGTGATGCTGTTCAATAAAATCAACGATGCGTTTTGGCAGATGGTGCTGTCTGGCCAAGTCGGCCCCGTCTTTGACGTGAGCAATAATCACCAGAGTGCTCATCGCGGGCTGCAATGCGTCGTGACAGTTGTCATTCGAATCTTGATTCTCCACGAAATAGTTCGGCTTGAACATCTTGCCGATGTCGTGGAAGTAGGCACCTACGCGAGTCAACAGTCCGTGGGCACCGATGGCGTCAGCCGCCGCTTCCGCAATAGCCGCGACGTTGATCGAATGGTTGTAAGTCCCTGGTGCCCGCTGAGCTAACTGGCGCAACAAAGGATGGCTGGCATCGCCCAATTCCAGTAGGCTCAAATCGGTTTGGACTCCAAAAATCTTCTCGATAATGGGCAAAGCACCCGCTACCAGAGCCGCTGCCAGAACGGCAAACACACCCACTCGCAGCGATTCACCCAGTAGCCAAGACAGGTAGTGCAACCAGCCACCTGTGGCAGCCAGCGCATCGCTTTCCAATACCGCCGGTACCGCTCGACCAACGATGGTATCCGCCCCGATGTGAGTTAGCGCCACCATGGCTCCTGAGGCCAAACCGACGTAGATCAGTCGCGAACGAGTTCGAATGCGACCTACCAGCAGTGCCGTCGCACAACTGGCTGCACACAGCGTGACAAATTCCACAAGGTTTAATCCCAGCGAAAGCGTCACAGAAAGAGCCAAACACGATGTCACCAAAATGGTAAGCTGTCTACCAAAGGTGATCGTCATGACTATTGCGGCCACCGAGATCGGTGCAATTTCAGCTCGCAACGGATCAGGTGCCACGAATCGACAGGCCAAGCAGGTAAAGACCACCAATCCCAGGAGTCTCAATAGCGCCAGCCAATGCTTGAGCAGCTTGGCGTCATGCAAGTAATAGATATAGGCTCCGCAAAAAGCGTACAATGCCAGGATCATGCCCAGGAAAGCGGTAAGCCTAGCTAGAATCGCCCCGGTTCCCATTTCACGGACCCAGGCTTCGTACTCGGCTCGTAGCAGCGGCAAATGCGTCACACGCGAAATCGGCTGTCCGGCTGTCACCAGCCGACTCACATTGGGAAAGTAGGACACGGTCGCATCGGTCACCGCAGCTTCGGCCTTACTTCGCTCCTTTTCACTTAAATCATTTCGATAAGTAAGCGACTCGGGCAACTCTCGAACCAGATAGCCCGCTACCATGCGTGCCACGATCAGGGCGTCAGGCGAAGCGAACTCCCGTTGGAAAATTTCGTTGACCGTGCCTGGCAATTTGGTGACGATCTCCGCATAGCGCACAGCACTCACATCGACAAAGACTTGATCAGAAGGTGTGTCCCCGGCAAAGACCATAATCGAGCGCTGACTGCCTTGGCTGCTATCATGTCCCAGTGCCTTCAGCACTCCGGCTTCGGCCAATGGGTTCAAAATGTTTTGCAGAACGGTCTCGAATTTGTTCAGTTGATCCTGGTCACTTAACAAGGCACGAATATGCTGCAAAGCGGCATCAGTGGGCAGCGGCGGCACATCGGAGCCCGTAACCTTTACCAATATTTCGAGACCGCTTTTTTGATCTGCTGTCAACTCACTAAGCTGCTTGGCCCCCAGTAGAGACAGAAACTGCTCCTTGAGCGCACTGCGCAATTGCTGCCTGATTACCTGAGGTCGGTTTTCATAGATGCACAGCGTATCGCGTCGACGCTGGTCGCGCAGAAGCTTGGTCTGCTGACTGTCGACCAGTTCAAAGGCCACACGAGCCACAATGTCGCGCTGCGGGATCTGACCTTCGCGATAGGCAAACGGGGGCTGCCAGCCTTCCAACCCGATAATTAGGATGACCACTGAAATGGCGGCGATCAGCATTTGCAACGCCGAACGACCTGTCATTAGTTTGGCTAATTGACGCCTCAGAGCGCTGGGCTCAAGCTGCAACGAAGCGACTCGTTCACTGCGAGTCCGCACTGGACTGGATGATGCCATAGGGCTTAATGTTGCGAGTCTGGCTCGCTATCCTCCAACTGATTCCAACTCTCACCAGCAGCCTCTCGCGATTCGTAACGATCTACGATCTGCTGTACCAGCCGATGACGAACAATGTCACCGGAACTGAGTGAGACAAAGCTAATTCTACTCAATCCGCGCAGTCGCTGCCAAGCATCCCTCAGGCCGCTGGTCACACCACTGGGCAGGTCCACTTGGGTCACATCACCCGAGACGACCATTTTGGACCCCTCGCCCATGCGTGTCAAAAACATCTTCATTTGGGCGGAGGTCGTGTTTTGAGCTTCATCTAATATGATGAACGCCGAATTTAAGGTTCGCCCGCGCATGTAGGCCAGCGGGATCACCTCGATGACATCGTGTTCCATCAGATACTTGACTTGGTCAAAGTCTAGCATCTCGTTAAGCCCATCCAGCAACGGACGCAAATAAGGGTTCAGTTTCGCCTGTAAATCGCCAGGTAAGAAGCCTAAGCTCTCGCCAGCTTCAACGGCTGGACGGACTAATACAATTTTGCTACATGTACGGCTTTTTAGGGCTTCGACAGCCAGGGCCACCGCCAGGTAGGTTTTTCCGCAACCAGCCGGGCCACGACAGAACACCAAGTCGTTAGCTCGGATAGCCTGAATGTACTCGGCTTGCCCCGCCGTCTTCGGCTTAATGCGACGCTGCATTTGCGGCACATTCACCTCAACCGCTCGATGGGTCAGCGGTAGTGTGGCTGCATCGGGTAAGCCCTTCACGCCCAGCCCCTCCAATGCGCCTTCGACATCCTGATGCGTCAATTCGCCGGTAGCCTGCGCTCGACGATGCAGGTTCTCCAGTAGTGTTGTCGCTTGCCGCACCGATTCCTCGGGCCCAACGACCTTCAGCTTGCCATCGCGATGCGTGATCGCTACACCAAAGTGATTGCGTATCAACTTCAGATAGCGATCCTGCGGGCCAAATAGGCTTAGAACGGCGGTGGGATCGGACAAGTTAATATTGGCTTCCGACATCATTCGTCTTTCTTGGTATGCTGATCACCCTTCCATCGATCCGCGCTGAAATCACCCTATCTGTTCGGCCACCACTCTCATGAGATTGGCCCAGTAACGGCACCTGCTGCAACGATCAGATATCCGACCACTCCGGCTGGCAACAACGAATCGGTAACATCCCATAATCCACCCATACCCGGCAAGAGTTGTCCGCTGTCTTTGACTGCCATCTGCCGTTTAATCAATGACTGCATTAGGTCTCCTGCCAAGCCGGCCAGTGTCAGCCCGCCACCCAGCAGCAACGCGCCCAGCCAAACCTGTCCGGCAATACCCACTTGATCCTGACCGAACAGGCTGGGAGCCAAAAGGTCAAAGTACAGCCAAGCTGCCAACCAGGCGGCCAGTACACCCCCGACAAGACCTTCCACCGTTTTGTTCGGGCTGACTCGGGGACATAGCTTGTTACGGCCCAACGATCTTCCAGCGAAGTAAGCACCGGAATCGGCTACCTTGGTTACCAGAACGACTCCCATCAGTACAAACATTCCCCAGTTGCCCGGCCCTAACATTCGCAGCGCAATGATAAATGAAAAGCAGACTCCAAAATAGGAGGCCAACCAACCCGACAGCACGGCACGCTGAAAGTGCATCGTTCCCGCTTCAAACTTCGGAAAGTACCATACAAAACTTCCTACGATTGCCAATGCGACACCGGCTAACGGCCAACCCCAGTGACCTAGCGCCGATGGTAGAGACTGACCCTGCGCGGGCTGAGGCAACAACATAGGCACACACGCAGCCAGCATCACCAGCAGACACCCCATTAACGCTGGAAACGTAATCGAGCCAATCGGACTGGCCTTGACCATCACAGTGCATTCTAAGGCGCTGCCAAAGATCAAAAAAAAACCAAGCGGTAGCAACCACAATCCGGGGTGTCCCCAGTTGCCAGCCCAAACATCCAGAGCGATAAAAAATAGTGCGCTACTAATCAAAATAGCTGCCGATAGTAGACGATTGCGCAGCAATTAAGAACTCCCGGCGGGCTTCAGCCCACCAAAGCGACGATCGCGATTAGCGTACTGCCGAATCGCTTCCAACAAGTCCCCACGATCAAAGTCCGGCCACAAAGTGCGTGTAACCCAGAACTCGCTGTAACTGATTTGCCAAAGCAGAAAATTGCTGATGCGCATTTCACCGCTGGTGCGTATCAACAGGTCAGGGTCAGGCAGACCCGCCGTACTCAGTTGAGAACTGACCAGCGCTTCGTCGATTTGATCAGCCAGCAATTGTCCTTGCTGGACCTTGGATGCAATATTGCGAATCGCACCTACCAATTCAGCGCGGCTTCCGTAGTTGATCGCCAGACACAGCGTCATTCCGCTGTGAGCCTGACAGACCTGAAGCGTGCGATCGATTTCGTCTAGAACCTTCTTAGGCAAACCACTTCGCTGACCGATGATGCGAACCCGCATGTTATTCTCAATCAGTCGCTGTCGCTCGTCGATCAGGTAGCGAGTCAGCAGGTCCATCAGGAATTCCAATTCCGCTTCCGGTCTTTTCCAGTTCTCGCTACTAAAGCAGTAAAGCGTCAGAACCTGAATGCCCCAGTCGCGGCAAGCTTCCATCACTCGACCAACCGTTTCTACGCCATGCAGATGTCCTTCCGATCGCGACAGGTTGCGCTGCTGCGCCCAGCGACCATTGCCATCCATGATGATCGCAATATGCTTGGGCCGGGCCTGGATGGGCACATCTGGCTCTTCGCAAACCGGTTCTAGTTTTGTCACGGCTTATGGACTCAGCATTGGTAGTTTGGTCAACTTTACGAATTTCAACAGCCGGGCTAGGCCCCTAGTAATTCATCAACTGCTGCATATCTAAGAATATCGTCTGCTCGCGATCCGGTCCAACGGAAACGATTCCCACCGGAACTCCGATCAACTGTCCAATACGATTTAAGTAGTCCACCGCCTGGTCCGGCATATCCTCCATTCGTCTAACGCCGGTCACGTCGCGATTCCAGCCTGGCAAAGTTTCCCAGATCGGCTTGGCTCGTCGCAGGTCTTCGGCATCGCAAGGAAAACGGTCCACCGTCTGACCATCAATTTCGTAGGCCACGCAGACCTGGATTTGATCGAAATGCCCTAGAACGTCCATCATCATCATCGCCAGCGTATCAACGCCACTCAGACGTGCCGCGTAGCGCACGGCCACGGCATCAAACCAACCACAGCGACGTGGACGCCCGGTGGTCGTACCATACTCGTTTCCCAACTTTCGTATCTTCTCTCCGGTCTCGCAGTGAAGTTCTGTGGGAAACGGTCCACCGCCAACTCGGGTTGAATAAGCTTTGGCCACTCCAATCACTCGACGTATCCAGCGCGCTGGAACGCCTGAGCCGGCCGAAATGCCCACGCCACTGGAATTGCTGCTGGTGACAAACGGATAGGTACCGTGATCGATGTCCAGAAGCGAACCCTGAGCGCCTTCCATCAACAGCCGCTGACCAGCATCTAACCGATCCAAAAGTTCAGACGTGGTGTCGCCGATCATCGGCCCCAGAGCACCAGCCCACTGCTGCGCCTGGTCGATGATCTGATCGGCCACAAGCTGACTGGCAATGTCGTCGGAGCCCATGGCTCGCAACCACTGCTGTTTGGTTTCAGCGATTGCCGAAATACGCTTGGCCAGGTCGCCTTGCAGCAAATCGATCGCGCGGACAGCAAAATTGCGCCCCACCTTGTCACGGTAACAGGGCCCAATGCCGCGCAGCGTTGTACCGATGCTTTCCCCCTGGACCGAGCGACTATTGAACAGTTTGTCCTCGGCCAAGTGCCAAGGCATCACCAGATGCGCTCGTTGGCTGATCATCAAATTCTTGGAAGGCTGCAATCCGCGATTCTCAAGATCACGCAACTCGCGCAGTAGCGTATTGGGCTCGATGACCACGCCCGGCGTGATGAAATTGCGGACCTGAGGATGCAAGATCCCGCTAGGGACGTGGTGCAGTTTGTAGACCTGAGATCCACTGACGACCGTATGTCCAGCGTTGGCTCCCCCCTGATATCGCACGACACAATCATGCTTGGGGGCCAACAAATCGACTAACTTGCCCTTGGCTTCATCGCCCCACTGAAGGCCGATTACGGAGGCTGCTGGCACGAGGTTCTCCCAAATACGGGTGTAGACTGAATCCTAGGAAGCACAATCCAAACCAGCCCATCCGAACATTTTTCCACAGGCCGGCGTCAGAATCGAAGGCAAAGAGTATCCGCAGTAGTGGCCACGGCGTCAAGTAACTGGAATTTAACAGGCAAGCTTCAAAAATTCCCAGCCCATCGACTGGCCGCTGCAAGGGCTAAGTCCCAGATCGTTTCCCCTGCGGGCTCGCTGAGGCTCGACCACAGCCACCCATTTTTGGGGAAAAGTTACATAAAAATGGTGAACTGAAGCAACTTTCCTAAGGCAGAATCGTACAAAAATGTACTAACTCACCCGATTGCTACCCCATGAGTGGTTTGGAATCGTATACACTACTTAGTAGCGGCCAAACACCGCATCCCCCCGATATCAGGATGAAATCATTATGGTACTTTTGATTTTGCGAGTCGCCTTTATCTGCGTAACGGCAGGGATCGCCACTCTTGTACTCCGGCTGAACCTTAATGGTCCTGAATTTCTGCCCTACTTGATCATCTTCGGGACTGTACTGTTGGCGTTGGGGGTTATCGCCGTTGACATCTTTACTCCCCGAAAGCGTATCGAGGTCATTTCGGCCATCTATTTTGGGCTTCTGGTGGGTGTATTGCTGGCTTATGTCATGATCCTGGCCCTGACACCGTTGCTGCCGGAGAACCGATCCTTGGTCATCCCCATTCAGCTTATCGTGGGGGCTATCCTGTGCTACGTTTGCACCAGTCTACTGCTTCAAACCAAGGATGATTTCCGATTTGTGATACCCTACGTCGAGTTCTCGCGTGAACTGAAAGGGGCTCGGCCCTTGGTGCTGGACACCAGCGCGCTGATCGATGGTCGCCTGGCAGAACTGGTGTCCACCAGCATCGTCGAGAACCAGTTGATCATGCCTGGCTTTGTACTGGCGGAACTTCAGGCGATCGCCGACAGCAATGACCGGTTGCGACGCGCCCGAGGTCGGCGTGGACTGGACATCGTCAATCGCCTGAGGACGGAATCCAAATTGGACTTTCAAATCTATGACCGCGAATTGCCGGAGTTTGCTGGTCAACCGGTTGACATGAAGTTGGTTTTTCTGGCAAAGCACCTGGAAGGCAAGCTTGTCACTGGAGATTTTAACCTGAATAAAGTGGCTAAGGTTCATAGCGTTCAAGTGATCAACCTGAATGAGGTGGCTGCAGCCCTGCGTCCTCAGTTTTTGCCTGGGGAGACGTTTGAAGTGCGAATCGCCAAAGCGGGTGAAGGCCCCGATCAGGGAATTGGTTACTTGGAAGATGGAACCATGGTCGTGATCGAAGGTGGTCGGCACCGCATCAACGCAACGCTGAATGTCGTTGTCACCAGCACGCTGCAAACGCAGGCCGGTCGTATGTTATTTGCTAAGGTAGACGAATCGTCGGTGCGAGCTTAAAGGTTTATTGATCGTATCAGCTGCGTGCGAAGCGTTCGCTGGGTTGATGATCTCTGCTTTCGCCGCTTAGTCAGCGTTGTGCTTGGATTAGTTTTTGATTGAGGAGAAAAAGGGATCGTGTTCTCGCAGACGGTCGAATATGCGCTGCGCGCCATGGTGCAACTGGCCTACGCTGGCCCGGCAGGGTCGTCGACCGACGAACTGGCGCAGAAAACTCAAGTACCTCGAGCCTACCTTTCCAAAGTGCTACAGGGTTTGCGGGTTGCAGGCTTCTTAAAATCTCAACGCGGTGTGGGCGGCGGCGTATGCCTGATACTTCAGCCCGAACAGGTGACGATCCTTGATGTGGTCAACGCGGTAGAACCGATCGTTAGAATACACACCTGCCCTCTGGGCATCGAGTCGCACGGGAGAAACCTTTGTCCCCTGCATACCAAAATGGATTGCACCTACGCTTCGATCGAAGCCTCTTTGGGCGCTACAACTTTGGCCGATGTGATTGCTGGCAAGAGCCTTGGGTTACTACCTTTATGCTCGATGCCTAATCATGTAGAGTTGGTAATTCAATAAGAAACTGTCTGCGAGCAAAGAAAGATTATTGAAAATCTATTCGTGATCTGGTTCGTGATGTAGAGCCGCCAGCGCGCGATCGATGTCGGTGGTATCTTCGACGACATAACCGTCACGCAGGACGATTTTTCGTCTTGCGTTGCGAGCGACGGCTGGATCGTGAGTGACCAAAATAACCGTTAATTCCTGCGACTCGTTCAGCTCGCGAAACAAACCAATCACCTCGCGACTGGTTTTGGAATCTAGATTGCCTGTCGGTTCGTCGCCCATGAGGATGGATGGACTGTTCGACAGCGCACGAGCGATGGCGACGCGCTGTTGCTGGCCACCGGAAAGCTGGCTGGAGTGATGGTACAACCGATCACCTAAGCCCACCTTTCCTAACAAGTCAATAGCGGTTTGCCGCCGTTGCCGACTACTTATTCCTCGTTTGTACATCAACGGTAATTCGACATTTTCGACGGCTGAAGTGCGATTGAGCAGATTAAAATTTTGAAAGACGAATCCCAGTTGACGATTGCGTATGGCAGCTCGCTGATCGCGAGACATCGTTACGATCTCCTCGCCGTCCAGTAGGTAACTGCCTTGCGTAGGTCGATCTAGGCACCCAAGCGTGTTCATCAAAGTTGACTTGCCTGAGCCGCTGGGGCCGATCAGTGCAACGTACTCACCGCGCTCGATGTTCAACGTCACACCGCGCAGTGCATGCACTTCGACTTCTCCCAAGTTGTAGCTACGGCCTACATCACGCAGTTCTATTAGCGACATTAGTCGCGGCCTCCACCGTCAATTGACTACTCATTGGTATCGCATTATTCGTAGCGTAGAGCCTCGATCGGGTCCAAGCGACTTGCCCGTCTGGCCGGATAAAATCCAAAAAAAACTCCAACGGCTGCGGCAAACAGCATAGCCACAACGGCAGCTTGCACAGAAATGATCATTGGCCAATCCTCGCCTGCCGTGAAGCGATTGATCAGTGCAGTCGCTCCCATCGATGCCGCTGTCCCCAACAATACGCCAATCAATCCGCCAATCGAGCTTAGCACAACGGCCTCCACCAGGAACTGACGCAGGATGTCACCGCCTTTGGCTCCCACCGCCATGCGTATTCCTATTTCTTTCGTCCGCTCTGTCACGCTTACCAGCATGATATTCATGATGCCCACTCCGCCAACCAACAGCGATATGCCAGCGATGGCGGACAGCATGAGTGTCATCGTTCCAGTAACCACGCCCAGCGTTTGAGCGATTTCAGTCGTGTTTTGGACTCGAAAATCGGGAGGTTGCCCTGGAGCGATTCCATGTCGCTCGTAAAGCAACTGCTCTATTTGTTCGGTGGCGTCATCCATTCGATCAGCGGCCACGGCTGATGCCATGATGGCGTTGACATTATCAAAGGACGATCCTTGCAATCGCTTGCGTACGGTGGTGTAGGGCATCAATACGACATTATCTTTGTCGGTTCCAACCATATCTACACCTTTTTTCTCCAGCACACCGATGATACGAAAGGGAATATTGCGGACGCGAACGGTTTGACCAATTGGATCTGCTGTTTGAAACAGTTTTGTCACGACAGTGCGCCCCACGACGCACACTTTGGCATTGGCCTTGATGTCATCCTCGGTGAAAAAGCCACCAGCTTCGATCGGCCAGTTTCTTACGAGCAAGTAGTCTGCCCCTACGCCAAACATTTCGTTGGGACTCCAATTGGAGTTGCCGTAAATGATTTGTCCAGCCGCACCCACTATAGGAGAAGCGGCCAACACGTCATCGCACTGAAGAGCCACCTCGCGACTATCAGCAGCAGTTAAGGTGACCGTGGCCGACTGGCGCACTCCTCCACGCCGCTGGAATTCCGGCAGGATCACGATGACGTTGGTGCCCAACGCTTGAAACTGGCCTTGGACCAAAGCGCTGGCGCTTTGACCTATTGAAACCATCGTCGTCACAGCGGCAATTCCGATGACCACCCCCAGCACAGTTAGGCCAGCTCGCATTTTGTTCTTGCGCAGCGATCGAATTGCAATTCGGAAGATATCCCACCAGGCCATCGGCAACCACTCTCTTGATTAGCTAGGATGCGATCGCATCATTAGGACTTGCTTTTCTTGCCAGTTACCAATTGCATGCCATCTTCAATTTCTCCGGCTACAAGAGCAGTGTAACGGCTATCGGAGAATCCAACTTCAACTTCAATCGCATGTAGCATCCCGCTTTTCTCCACCCAGACATGCCGCCTGTTGCTTGATCGTTGCGATTCCGCCTTTTCTTCTGCAGACAAGTTGACTGATTGGTTTTGTTCAGCTTCCTCTTCATTCTCTGAATTCCGCCGACGTGCCCATTGGGAACCATCCAGCAGCGGGCGATCTTCGGGCCTGACAAACTCGATGGTGTCGGGATAGAACCGAAGTGCCGCATTAGGAATCTTTAGCACGTCTGTCAACGATTCCACTTCAAACGAAATCTGCGCAGTCATACTGGGTAGCAGTTTCAAATCCGGGTTCGCGGCAGCTACTACAACTGGATAGGTAATGACGCTCTGTAGCTCGGTAGCCGCCAATCGCACCTGTTCGATGTTGCCTTCAAAAACTTCCCCAGGGTACGCATCCACGTTGAATGTCACTGGAAAATTCTGTTCTGAAGCTCGACGGATCAGACCGATATCGGATTCGTCCACCGAAGCAAACACATACAACTTTTTCCGCAAGTCGGGTGCAACGACAAAAAGTACCGGAGTTTGAAACTGGGAGGCCAATGTTTGTCCAGGATCAATTTTTCTTTCCAAGATCACCCCATCTACTGGCGACAGGATATCGCAATAATCTAAATTAGTCATCGAATTATTCAGTTGCGCCTGAGCCTGATCGACGGTAGCCTTTGCAACCTGCAGTGCTGCCTCCAGAGCCTTGTATTCGGCGACCAGTGCATCCATCTCGCGATCTGAAAGATATTTTTGATTCTTCTGTCGCAAGCGTTCACCGCGCTGCATATTGTTTTTCGCTAACGCCAGTTGAGCTTCAACTCGGGTGACTTCTGCTTGACGAGTCGCAAGAGTGGCCTGATCACGGTCCACTGCCGCCTTGTAAAGCAGCGGGTCGACTTTGGCTAAGAGCTCATCTTTCTTGACTTCGTCATTGTAATCAACATGCAGTTCGCGTATTGGGCCCGAGACAAAGGAGCCCACATTGACCTTCAGCACGGGTTCGATCTTGCCTGTCGAAGTGATCATTCGCTTGGCATCGCCGCGTATGACTTGCGATGTCTCCCACTGTGGCCGATTGCGCTCGTGCCAATACCTTTTTGCCGGACCGCTACCCAACCAGCCACCCAGCGCAAGCAAGAATAGGGCCGACAAAGTCTTATAGGGAATACGCATATTCTTTCGCTCAAAACAACGTCATCAATAGGCTACGCGCTCGAAGAATGCAAATCTACAGTTTGACTCATGGGACTAGAAAAATCCAGCGACGACTAAGAAAATGCCTCAGAAATATGGCCAGAATAAAACGCAACGGCCCCCAAAGTTACTTAAGACAGCTAGCAGAACGTACCTACCGAGTCGATCCGGGGCCGTTACTTTGAAGTTGGCGTTCTGTGCCACAAAATTCTGCCACTTCAGGTCGTCGTACTAGTTTCCATAGTCGATGGTTAGGCTTCTCGCCATACTTCACCGCATACTACCTGTTACGGAGAGATCAAAGAATAGGCAAAATTTGGCAGCAGTTTCGATTCTAACACCAACACGCGGTGCGGTAATGACCCAGCGCCCAACAATCGATTCGAATGCGTCACATACAATTGATCGGTTGGTGAGTCTGGACGTCTATCGCGGAATGGTGATGTTCTTGATGCTGGCCGAGGTACTGCATCTATCCAGTTTAGCGGAAATCTTTACCGGCGGCGGTTACTGTACGCTCAGCTTCATTCCGCTGCTGGGTACCATGATTGTAGGATTGATCTCCGGCAAACTGACACTCCAGTCTTGGCCATGGGGCCGCAAGTTCTGCCGGCATGTGGCCATTGGTGTTGGACTGCTGCTGTCAGCTTATGCTATTCACGCAAGCGGAGCCTGCCCGATTGTCAAACGAATTTGGACTCCGACATGTGGTCGAATGGGGATGTGGTCGAATGGGGACACTCAACTATTGATACCCACCACCCACCTCGAACGGCGGGATTACAGCGACCACCCAATTGCCCTGGTTTACTCAGGTTATTAATCGTGGCATTCGTAGTGTGATTTTTGCCAGGAATTGGTGACTGTCCCCGGTCCACCCTGTCAGTCCCCGTTCCACGTCTTTAGACAATCGGCCACCACGTCCTCCCGTCCTGCGGTTGGTTTCGCCTAGGAAGTCCTGAGTGGTTTTCATTCATAGCCGCTGATTACGGTTGAGCCTTACTTACCGGTTGCAATAGCTGAATTGTCAGCATCGCAGATCGAAGCTCCTTCGCCTGGCTGCTGTTCTCGTCTGATTTAGGTACGCTAGACATGACAGAAATCGAATGATCGTTGTATACAAAAAATAGGTACGAGCCAATCATGGCCACGGTAGCTTTCGTGGCTGGCAGATAGAACTTGCCAGCTCTGCCTTCAATATTTCCGAGTTTACCTTTCCGGGGGGCAGGGAAATCGACTTTATTCTTGCCGGGTTGCGTTATGCCACTTCTGAAGCTTTCAAAGGCACTCTCCAAATCCCTTTCGGCAGGGCTAATCAGTGGTGCTACCGCGACCACCAGACTCGTAGCGCTTGGTACGGTCCCCTCTGGCGTCCATATCTGCATTTCAAAGCCCTTAGGTAGTTCATTTTGAGATTTATTGGTATCAACTCGTTTTAGAAAAGTCGGCGGGCGGAGACAAAAGTTGACTCCACGAAATTCGTCGCCCAGCTTTTTGACGACCTCATCCTTCGGCGACCACTGGGCCAATTCTTCTGACCCTTGATCCTCCTGTGCTGTGGCAACACTCAGGCTGCAGCCAGCCACCAGATAGACTAACAGTGAATTCCAATAACGACTGCATCGCTTCATAAAAATCCATCCCCCGATTTGCGCTACTCTTTCGCAGCATTTGTATTGTAGTTTAAGGCTCAGCCAGTCGTCGTGACTTTACGAGAATCTGCTGAGAATATAGATTCAGGAAGCAAAGTCAAGAAAATTATCCCGAGCTAACTCTGGTTTTTTAAAATTTCTGCGACCGTTCAGTATAAGCCCTGAGCGCGCCCGGAATACCGGCACCAACTCAATAAGCAAAGATTAGTGCTTCTCAACAAGTTTCGAATGGAGAACTGGGAACGCTGAGTTGCAAAGAGCTGGGATCGATTTGATTTTATGTTACCATATGGAAAATGCAGCCCACCGATCCAAGCTTGACTGTTCGCGAAGAGACCGTTTCGGTTTTTGAAAGGATGTTTCGCGCTGTGGAATTGGTTAAGCAACGACTCGACCGTGCCTGTCAGGCTTTGCAGCAGGCGAATGTCCCATACGCTGTGATTGGCGGAAATGCTGTAGCTGCTTGGGTAGCGACGGTTGATGATGGGGCGGTGCGCAATACGCGCGACGTAGATATTTTGCTTCAGGCAGAAGATCTAGAACGTGCGACTGCGGCTCTGGCCATCGCCGGATTCGTCCGCGACTCGGTGATGGACGTAACCGTCTTCTTGGATGGACCCAATGGTAAGCCCAGTCAGGGTATTCACATTCTGTTGGCCGGAGTCAAAGTTCGAGCCGACTACCCTACAGCGACTCCACGTATTGATCAAGTTGCCAATATGGATGGTAAGCAAATCGTAGCTCTTGAGGCTCTGGTTGAAATGAAGCTGAATAGCTTTCGGGACAAGGACCGTACGCACTTGAGAGATATGATTCAAGTCGGCCTAATCGATTCGAATTGGCCGGGTCGTTACGCCAAACAATTAGGCGATCGGCTGAAGGATCTACTGGACAATCCCGAGTAATAAAATTCCGATTACAAATATCGCCCGGTAACGCTGCTGGGATGTGCAGATATTTGACTGGGTGGGCCGGCGGCGATGATTTGTCCGCCGCTGCTGCCACCGCCAGGGCCCATGTCGATCAGCCAGTCGCAACTGCGAATCACATCTAGGTTATGTTCGATAACAACGACGCTGTTGCCAAGATCTGCCAAGCCGTTTAGCACGGCAATCAAACGCCTGACATCTTCGAAGTGCAGCCCGGTGGTAGGTTCGTCCAGAAAATAGATAGTCTTGCTGGTGCTGGGTCGGGCCAGTTCCGTGGCCAGTTTGATGCGCTGCGCCTCGCCGCCCGAAAGCGTGCTGGAACTTTGTCCTAGTGACAAATAGCCTAGCCCCACTTGCTGGAGTGTTCTCAAGCTGCGATCGATTTTCTGGAAATTCTGAAAGAAGTCAGCAGCTTCGTCAATTGACATGCGTAGCACATCGGCAATTGATCGTTCGCGATAGCGGACTTGCAGTGTTTGGCGATTGTACCGCAGGCCATTGCATACCGAGCAGGTAACAAATAGATCAGGCAAGAAGTTCATTTCGATCTTCTCCTGTCCTTGACCCTGACACGCCTGACAGCGTCCATTGCCCGAGTTGAAGCTGAAGCGGCTGGCCGTATAACCTTTGCTCTTTGCTTCCCTGGTATTTGCCCAGACGGAGCGGATCAGGTCGAAGATTCCACAGTAGGTAGCTGGTGTACTACGCGGCGTGCGTCCGATGGGTGCTTGGCTAAGTTCAATCAGCTTGTCCAAGTGCTGGACGCCATCGAGTTTCTGAAAAGGGCCTGGGTATTGGCGAGTGGTGGGTGTGAGTTGCTGTTTGATGGCAGGCAACAATGTTCGAGTGATCAAAGAGCTTTTGCCGCTACCGCTAACGCCAGTGATGCCCACGAGTAGGCCCAGGGGTAACTGTAGGTTGACATTTTGCAGGTTGTTCAGCCTTGCACCGCTCAAGCGAATCTCCTGTTTCGGACGTGGTGATCGTGATTGTCGCTGCTGAGAAACTCTACGGCGACCGCTCAGGTAGGCTCCAGTCAATGATTCGGAGTTCTTTTCGACTTGCTTAGGTGTCCCCTGAGCGACAATCTGACCGCCCTGCTGACCGGCGCCAGGCCCCATGTCCACCAGAAGATCGGCGGCCCGCATCATGGCTTCATCATGTTCCACAACGATGACTGTGTTGCCCTGCCGTTGTAGGTCTCGCAAAGACTGGATCAATCGATCATTGTCACATTGATGCAGGCCAATCGATGGTTCGTCCAAAATATAACAGACGCCTACCAGACCACTTCCGATGCTGGTTGCCAGTCTGACTCGCTGCAATTCGCCGCCGCTGAGCGAGTCGGCTGATCGGTGCAATGTTAGATAGCCAACGCCCGACTGGACCAAGAAGCGAAGTCGGTGCAGCATGCCGGCCAAGATAGGTCGAGCGATCTGCTGCATATTGGCTGGCAACTCCAGTTTTTCGAGCCACGGCAAGCACTCGTTGATACTCAATCGACAAATATCAGCGATCGATTGGCCTGCCACAGTGACAGACATAGCTTCTCGCCTCAGCCGAGAGCCATTGCAGGTTGAGCAAGGCTGAGGACTGCGAAACGACTCCAGCCACTGGGTCCACTTTTCATTGCCCATCGAATAATACTGATTTAAAAGTTTGATCAGCCCTGGGGATTGATCCATACCGCTGAACAGACGGGATCGATCAGCGGATTTTAGTTTCGAAAGCGGAGTCGTCGCGTCAATCGAGAACTGGCTTATCAATTCTGCGACAGCGGGCCGCAGTTGTCGCAATAAACTGCCAGGTGCGCCAGTAAGCACGCAAATCGCTCCTTCGTCGATGCAACTTCGCCAATCCGACACGATGGCTTGGCTATCAAATTCGACCGTTTGGCCCAAGCCGTCGCAGGCAGGGCAGGCACCGTAGGGGCTGTTGAAGCTGAACGTCCTTGGCTCGATTTCTTCAATGCTGGTCCCACATGCAGCGCAGGCATAGCGAGTGCTGAAGAACTGTTCCGTCCATTGATTGGGTTGATCGGATGCTGTGTTACATGGCGTCAAGTAGCTGATCGAAGCCAAGCCATCGGCTAAACGCAACGTGGTGGCTAGCGAATCGGCCAAGCGCTTTTGATTGTCGGGACGCACTACAATTTTGTCGACAACCGCTTCGATCGTATGATTTTTTCGAACAGCCAGCTCCGGCACACTGTCGATCTCAACCAGTTCATTGTCTACTCGCACTCGCACCAGACCAGCTTTTTGAATGGCTGAAAACACATCTCGATGGGCTCCACGGCGTCCACGTACCATTGGGGCCAGCAAGACCAGTTTGGTGCCTTCAGGCAGAGTACCGATGGTACTGAGAATCTGATCGGAGCTTTGCTGGATGATGGGCTGGCCGCAAGCGCAACAATGGGGCGTACCAGTTCGGGCCATCAGCAATCGCAGGTAGTCATAGACTTCCGTGATGGTGGCCACAGTACTGCGCGGATTGGCAATGGCAACGCGCTGATCGATGCACAGCGTTGGTTGTAGACCTTCGATGCTATCGACATCTGGTGTGGGCAACTGGTTGAGATATTGCCTAGCGTAGGTTGACAGGCTCTCGATGTATTGACGTTGGCCTTCAGCATACAAGGTATCAAAGGCCAGGGAACTCTTGCCGCTGCCGCTGACACCTGTGATCACGGTCAATTGTTGGTGAGGAATCTCCAAGGAGACATTCCTCAGGTTATGAGTGCGAGCCCCTACGACTTGCAGTTTGTCTATGGGACTGATGATGATTGAATCATGAGACTGCGTTTTTTGGAGTGCAGGCATACGGGTAAACGCTCACGCTCGGATCAGTCGTCGATAGTAAATACATCGTCATCGTCGTCAATCGAATAGGGCGGAGCTTCATGGCGTCGTTTTAGCATTTCGACTTCGTTGCCACGTCCCAAATAGCGAGATTCAGACATCATTTCTCGAATCAAAAATACGCCGCGTCCGTGGGGACACTCCAGTCGATCACCGCAGGTGGGGTCGGGAAGATCATCGGGCCGAAAACCATCCCCTTCGTCCTTGATACGCAGATAAACTTGATCTGGGGATACACGGAATTCCAATTCGACGCGTTTATCTGCCGCTTCTTTATTTCCATGTGTGACGGCGTTGACCAGAGCTTCTTCGCTGGCCATCTGAACGTGGAAGAAGTCGCGTCCCTCCCAACCTGCCTGGTTCATGGCCTGCAACAGACGATCCAGGACCGCATGAGCAACTGGCAACGAACTGGGGATTCTCTCCTCCAGCACCCAGGTCCAGATCGTATCGGGCATCGTGATACTCCCGTGGGAAAAGCTTGCCAAAGAATCGAACACTGGCCAAAGTGGCTCGCTGGCAAGCGACGTGATAGTTACGCCTTTATTGAGCCGCCGATGAATCAACGCCGTAGGCTTTCAGCGCCTCGGCTTCAGACCGTCGAATGTCCAGGTGCTTGTTCAAACGCAGAACCTTGATGGCTTCTAGAATCTCGGCTCGCAGCCCGGTGACCCGCAGGATGCCCCCCACGTTTTTTGTCTCGTTGTTCAGCTCGATCAGCTTGTTGAAGGCTGCCGAGGACAGGAATTCAACACCTTCAAAATTGAGCAATATGTTTTTCAAGTGCTGAACCTTGACCAGCGCAAGCATCTCGGACCCTAATGCTTCGATATTCCCCGCGTCGACAATGCGTTTCTCCCGAAAGCGAACAATCGTCACTCCGCTGACGTTTTGAGTGAGCAAGCTAGGCATGGATGAATCTTTCTCAGGTATATTACTTGTGACGGAAATTTATCAATGATTGAACTGAAATCAAGTCAGATAGTAAGGGCCTGTCCCAAAACTATTCGACCCCCCTCACTCTGCCCTCTCCCCCGAAAAGGGTTATGGGATTGGCTTATACAATCAGGATAGCCTTTAACCATCATGCTAAGTGAAGGTTGTCTGACTCGCAAGCGACGGTGGAGGTCTACCGGCGGGTATATCAGGAATTTTGTGATGGATCGCTCTGCTCAGGCGGCTGACCGTGACCGGCCGCGATGTACTTGACACGCCCTGCCCTGTAAGCCGCACTTGTCGGGTATTGCTCTACCAGCCAGGATTCGATTTCCGAGGCGTTTGGGGGTTGATCCTTCATCTGTTGAACCAGACGACTGATCGACTTGCGACACCAGCCACAGCCTGTTCCTGAGCTTTGGCATTCGGATACCTGGCTGGGTACTTGGACGCGATGGACGCGAATGTAGTTGATGACCTTGCGCCAGGTCACGTGAAAGCACAAGCACAGTTGGTCGTCAGGCAGCATAATGAAGGACTCGCTTGGCGATTTTGATTGCCGCAAGGTAGTCTGCGATGTCTAATTCCTCTTTGTTGGTATGGACGTTTCGCTGGCCGCAACCAAGCGTCACTGTTGGGATTCCATGCAGTACCAACCAATTGGCATCGATGCCACCGTTGGTAACGCCGACTTCGGGGGTTTTGCCCAAATCAACGATGGCTTGGTGGGTCCACCTGACGATAGGCGAGTTTTCATCTAGGCGGAACGATTCGTAGTCCACATGCCGCTCGACATCCGCGCGAACCGCTGTGCCATGATCACTAACCACCTTGGCTGCGGCATCATGAAACGCATTTTCTATAGCACTGGCGATAGCGGTGCGCATGGACTGATCGTGGCTTCGAGCTTCAGCGGCTATTTCGACAAGATCTGTTATGACATTGGTTGCAGTGCCGCCACGGATGATCCCGATATTGCTGGTGCCGGTACGACTTCCTTTCTTGACCAGCCCCAACCACTTGTCTTTGTGCAAGGCGGCGATGGCCAAGCCGGCGGCCGTGATGGCGCTTGCGCCTGATTGAGGTGCCAGCCCAGCATGGGCGGGTAACCCTGTCAAGCGAATTCGCATCCGTTCACCGCCGGTGGCTCCTACCGTAAGCTTGTAAGGATTGCCGCCATCAAAGTTGATTGCATAGGATGGCGAGCCAAGTTTACTCACCTTCAAATGTCTACTGCCTTGCAAGCCAATTTCCTCTTGAACGAAAAACACGGCGGTCACTGGCGGGCTTTCCGAGTTGTTGATCAAGCCGCGTAGCACCGTCAGAATCGTTGCCACGCCGGCACGGTCATCTGCACCCAGGCCGGTATGCTGGTTGGCTGAGACGATAACTGAGCCGCGTTTCTTCGGTAAGCAGCCCACACAGATGGGAACGGTGTCGATATGCGCTGACAGCATAACCCGTGGCAGTCGTTTGTTACCTGATAGTTTGACGATCAAGTTGCCCACTTGGCCCGGCTGAGGTGTGCGCTTATGGGCGTTGTCAAAGCTGATGCAGCCTGCCGGGACTCCCATCTGCTGCAGTTCGGCCACGATGGCTTGGGCGATCAAAGATTCTTCGCAGCTCTTGCCAGGAATGGCCAGCAGTCGCATCACTAGGTCAATAGCCGCTTTTTCTTCAGTTTTTCTCATGCCACAGATTCTTCGTAGGTTTGAGGGCTAGCAATTCTCATCAAGATAAAGAGTGATTCTGGAGTAATTCACAGAGTTTGTCCACCAGTTGTCTTTGATTAAGGTGCTTTGCGGTACGCTTCCACTTCGAACGGATTGTCGCGATAGGCGTCAAGACCGCGTAGCCACAGATAGCCGGAGGCCAATAAGTAGGCAGGTCCCATTATTGGTCCCCATCGCTCGAACTGCCGCACGTGTACTCGTTCGTGATCTGAAGCCACAATTAGTCCATCGGAACTTTGGCCCAGAATCACATGTCCCAGCGTGACTCCAATCGTTAGCGGTCCGGTAGGTAAATGTCTAACCACCCACGCCGTCGAGCCGCCAAAGCACTCGATCGCACCGGCTCGCAGTCGAATCCGCCCTCCGGTTAGCAGTCCCATGGCTCCAATCGACAATCCAATTAGGCTATAGGGGCTGGCCCAAACGATCAGGCACAGCTTCAACAGTAAGCGTACGAAGCGCAAGGGTGAATTGCTAGCTAACGAGTTCACGGTGCGACTGCTCTGAAGGGATTCTGCCGCATTGTGGCCAAGGTGGTTCAAACTCTCTTGACGATCGGCGCTTGAATTGATTACAGCAGACAGGTGAGCTACTGTGCCAGGCGGCCCCCTGCGCAGTGTTATGACACAATTATCGTTACCGCTCAGCCACATAACAGTCCATTGTATGGTTCCAGCCAACTTCAAGTCGATGCTATTCGCTCTGATCGCGCTCCACGGAACGACGACTGGTTGGGGGCAGGCATGGAACAGCGGAACCAATCCTAGTCATGGATTGCGTCTTGCTCAAGCCGGAAGTCTACCTTCGACCGGTGGTCCGGGCTCATCCAGTGACCCGACAATGGTGCCGCTGAATCTGGGTGGCTCGATGGGCTTTGATCCGTACGCAGCGCGTCCAGGTTGGCCGCAAAGTGGTGGTGCAACCGGGGCGTCCGTGTTGCCGCCAGCCATGGGATCGGCCGCAAACCCATCGACAGTCCCTGGCTTTTCGGCATCAACGCCAGGCGTTTATCCTGCCAATCCAGGCTACAGTCCAATACCTCCCAGCTACGTGAACGCACCCAACAACTTTGCCCCCGGAGTAGGGGTGCCTAGTGTAAGTACGCCTAGTACTCAAAGTGTTCCATTGGGAGGAATAGGTACAGGCAGTTACCCGTCCTACACGGGGCCAGCGCCAATTTTGCCCGGTGCGGGGCAAAGTGCTATTGTGAACACCAACCCTGCGCTGATGCCTAATAACTATTCGACAAGCGGTTTATATCCCAATAGCACGCCGTCGGCTCTATTCCCGGGTAGCTACAACTACTCCAATGGTTCGGGCAGTTGGTTTTCGAATCCGGCGGGTGGATCAGCCAACTCAGGATTTGGCGGAGCCTCAGCTTGGCCCGGTGGTTACGGAGTTCCGCCGTATGGACAGTATGGAGCGCCTGGCTATTCCAGTGGTAACGGGTTGTGGAGTGGTTGGGATTCTCAAGCAAGTATGCTTGGTAGCTCTTACGGACAATCCCCCAGCTTCATCCGACTATTTCAGGGGCCTCGCATACGACATGCCTACATTCACGGCAATAACGATCACAATGCCCTTGGTATCAATGATACTGACTTGGCCATAGCCCTGGTGATTCCCAATGCGTTTATCTCCAATCAACCACTTTACTTGCTGCCCTCCTTTTCATTTCATTTATGGGATGGCCCCAATCCAAGTGTTGCTCCGGGTAATACTGCGGACCTACCGCCCAATGCCTTCTCAGCGTTTTTAGATTCGGGATGGCAGTCAGATCCTAATCAAATTTTCGGAGCGGAATTGGGGGTACGTGTGGGTGTCTTCAGTGACTTTGATGCGATCAGTTCGGACAGCATTCGAGTGATGGGACGCGGCATCGGGCGCATTCGATTGACTCCGCAGGCCACCATGAAATTAGGTGGATTCTACCTGGATCGCAATCGAGTAAAATTTCTTCCTGCCGTTGGCGTTCTTCTACAACCTAATCCAACCACGCGGCTGGACCTGTTCTTCCCCGAACCCAAGTTGTCTGCATTCCTGACGACTCTAGGCAACAAGGATCTGTGGTGGTATGTAGCCGGTTACTATGGCGGTGGCAACTGGACCGTCGAGCGGACAGACGGATCAGAGGATTCCGTTGACATTAACGATGTACGCATCGTGGCTGGCCTGGAATGGGGGCAAAACGAAATGATGCGAGATGGTCGTCGTATCGGCTTCGCCGAAATCGGCTACGTTTTCGAGCGAGAACTGATCTACAAGCGCCGCCCAATCGATAATTTGGACCTGCAAAATAACTTTGTGATTCGCATCGGACTAGGATATTGAAATTAATGTAACCGCTCACACCCCGTGGTGGGCCGGAGCGGGGCAAAAGGTTTTTAAGGACATGGGCTTGTTCAAAATCGGCAAACAAACTCAAGGATCAGCTTGGGCTGGCGAAAAACCTTTTTGCAACTATTATGGACGCTCTTTGTTAGCGTCTATAACTGTCAAGCAAAATTGTTAGCCGCATCATGCTGTTTCTTAATGTCAACAAGCGAATTCCTTTGGTGAGGGAAACCGAGTCGGATTTCGTGGTGCCGATTTTGGTGGATGTTCTGGCCGATGTAAGTTCGGATCATACGATTTCTTCTGGCTCTGGCGCGAAAGATCAGGTCGAGACTCAGGAAGATCGAACCTATATCGTTGGGCGACTGTGGGCTGAATGTTGGGAATTCGAGTATTCGATGCAGTGTGGCTATTCGGCGATTCGAGTGGCTGACAGCGTTTCGGCAACTTGGGAGGATGTCGTTGGGACTCTGATGCGTTCGGGCAAACGATTTCGATCCGATTTGGACATCGACGACTACGTAACCGACATTCTTTTTCTTCACAAGTTTCTTTTTCATCCCGACATGGATCGTCCCGCCGTAGCCTTGGATGCAATCTTACGTGCGTTGACCAACGAGTCATCCTTGGTGTTGGCTCAGTACCAACCAGGCGACGATAAACCGTGGCAGGATTGGGAATATCGCGACTTGGGATTCAAGAAAATCGCGGGCAGCAGCTTGCTGTTAAGAAATTGTTCATACCGCTACCCGCTGGGTGATACCCATCCGGCTGGCAAATCGATTCAAATTGCCGCCTCTTCTGCTCACGAATCATGGGTACTGGAGCAGTGGGAACAACTGGTACTTGATCATCCCGAGATTTGAGCAAGCCACAAGCGAAAATCCTATTGCTCACCCTCATTCAACGCCCTTCAGTGCTTTCGTAGTGGAACTCGCCATAGTTCCCTCGCCAGAGTTCCCTGCTTTAACAGCCAACAAGGGGAACTCTTCCGAATTCCCCAAACGCTGCCAAGGCGCGTTTCGTATAGCGGAAATTACCAGGTGACCAGTTGACGAAGCGGTCGATTCGGTCGAAGACTATTTAGGTGCGACGGTACACATCATTCTTTTGCCGAGTTGCTGAGGGCTGGATTCCAGTTTACCATGTTGTAGCAACTCTTCCAAAACGCCTTCCATGACCCTCAGACCTTCTTCGACGTGGGCCATTTCGCGACCTCGAAAGATCACGGAAACTTGGACCTTGTCCTTGTGCTTCAAAAAGCCGACCGCTTGCTTCAGTTTGAACTGAATGTCGTGGTCGCCCGTTTTGGGGCGCAGTCGAATCTCTTTGAGTTTGGTTTGATGGCTAGAAGATTGAGCCTGTTTCTTCTTGCCCTTCTCGTATTTGAACTTGCCGTAGTCCATAATCCGGCAGACCGGAGGTGTTTCTGTTGCTGCAACTTCTACAAGATCCAACCCTACCTCCTTGGCGCGATCGATGGCGGTATCAATGGGAAGTACTCCCAGTTGCTCGCCTTTTTCACTGATAACGCGAACTTGCCTTTCGCGAATTTGATTGTTGATCCGATTTTGATCAGCGTTCCTTTCGTTTCTACGATTTACTGGCGTCACCACAGTCTTGAATTTGTCCTTTCGTTGGGGATTGCACATCCATACCAATCAGAGAACGTCCCTGGGCAGCGGATGGCTGTATCGTTCTGATATTGTAGCTTGCAAATGACAGTACAAGCGTCAGAACTGTTCTAAGTATCACATATTTCACAGCTTTACGTCAATATGCTATCAAGTATCTTTCGTGAATCATCGGAAAAATCGTTGCAGATGATTCCAAGCAGTAGACTGTCAAACCTGGCAGGTATCGGACTAGATAACAAAAAACGCATGCACCGGACAACGGTACATGCGTTAGGATGCTAAAACCTAGGCGGACCAAGACGGTTTGGAGTTCATTCAATCAGCTTGGCTTACTTGGCTTCAACTTTGGAAAATTTGGCGGTCTCGAAGGCCTTTTGCCCAAAAACCGTCTCGACCTGTTGATCGGCTTCTTGGCCTTCTACTTTGCCTTTGCAATTTTTGCAGCAAAAAGCAACTTTGCAGCCAGCAACTTCGATTGCCGTTTCAGGATTCAGGTCGCCGCCTGAAATGGGGCACGCCTTTTGGGTGTACTGTTTGGTTGCGACCAACTGAGCGTTGGACTTGCTGGCCATCTTTTCCTTGTCCTCTTTGGACATCTTTTCAAACTTGCCCTTGCAGCCAGCGCAGCAGAAATAGACCTTGCCATCTTTCCACTCGGCGGAGTTTGCTAGTTTGGCATCGCGAGGAGCAATCACGCACTTGATGCCTTCCAGCGTTACTTCCTCGGCAATCGCAATAGCTCCCATGCAAATCAGTGGAACCAGAGCTAATAGAACCAACGAACTTTTTTTCATACTCGTTTCTCCCCTTCAAGTGTAACTAGACGCTTTTAAGTGCCAGCAAAACCACAGCGGTTGTCGCTCATTTGTGTACTATAAGAGAATCGCCAATGGAATTCAATGTACTTGAGCCAATGACTCGTAACATTAATAAGCGAAGATCCCAGAAATGACCGGTACGCTTCAGTTGATAGGGGGGGGGATCTGGTTTTTGGCCAGTTGCCGGATGCGCTGAACCATGCCAGCCAATCCGCTGCGTCGTTGGCTGGTGATGAACTGTTCCAGGCCAATGCGGCGGAAAAAGCCCTCAACGTCAAATTCCATGACTGCCGAAGCGGGTTGACCTGAAAGCAATCTTTGCAACAAAGCTATCAATCCGCGAACGATTTGAGCGTTAGAATCTCCTGCAAACTCGATGCGTCCCTGGCCGCTGTTGGCTGGGCGGCCAATCAAGTAGACTTCGCTCATACAGCCAGGCACGCTGGTTGATATCTTTTTCAGTGATCCAAACGCATCAGGCAGTTGCTGGCCAAGTTCTAGCAGAAACTGCGTTTTGCTCTTGGGGTCGTCACACAAAGCGAATTCTTCCTCCAGTTCTTCGGCCAATACGTCTGGCGACTCGCCTGCCGCCTGAGCGAAGAAGCTCTGCGCCCTGTCGCACATCGATTCGCCATGCTGATCGACCGTGTTTGTCTGTGAAGGCTGCTGGCCGACCGCCAATTGTTCTCGCCGCGACTGAACGATCCGCTCGAGTACTTCGGCAAATCGATCAACCTCTTGCAGCGTATTGTAGAATGCCAGTGAGGCTCGGCAAGTTCCCGCGACACCAAGCAGTTTCATTAGAGGCATGCAGCAGTGGTGGCCGGTTCGAATAGCAATCCCCTCTAGACCAAGAGCTGTAGCTACATCGATGGGAGCCATGTTGGGTGATTCCACGACAAAGCTGACAATAGCCGCTTTGTGAGACGCTCGGCCGATTATTCGGACTCCGGAAATTTTATCCAGTCGCTCCGTGAGGTGCTTCAGCAACAACTGTTCTTGCGCCGCGATCGCCTCAAACCCAACTGACTGAATATAGCCAATGGATGCCGCTAGTCCAATGGCACCGGAAATATGCGGTGTCCCCGCCTCGAAGCGGTTGGGAAGTCCGGCATAGGTTGAACCAGAAAAGGCCACCGTCTCGATCATATCGCCGCCGCCCATGTAGGGAGGCAGGCTTTCCAGCAGTTCTCGTCGTCCCCATAGCACTCCAATGCCCGTTGGCCCATACAGCTTGTGGCCGCTAAAAGCAAAGAAGTCGCAATTCAGTTTGGCAAGATCGGTGGGCTGATGAGCTACCGATTGAGCACCGTCGACCAACACCAAGGCACCCACTGATCGAGCAAGCTGGACCATGCTGGCCACATCATGCACAACGCCCAAGGCGTTTGAGGTCTGCTGCACGGCGACCAGTCGAGTCTTCGCGCTGAGAGATTCACGAAATGCCGACAGATCGATCACGCCTTGCGCATCCGGTACAACCACTCGCAACTTGGCGCCCGTGGCCTGGCATGCCATCTGCCAAGGCACGATGTTGGAATGATGTTCTAGTCCCGTTATCAGGATTTCGTCACCAGCAACCAGTCGGCTTCGACCCCAACACTCAGCCACCAAATTGATCGACTCGGTCGTGCCTCGCGTAAATATGCACTCGGCAGGGTCGGATACTTCGAGAAACCTTGCCACTTGTACTCGGGCCGCTTCGTACCGATCCGTGGCTCGTTGGCTCAGCTCATACACGCCTCGGTGGATGTTCGCGTTGTCCGATCGGTAGTAGTCACAAATGGCGTCGATCACAGCCTGAGGCTTCTGAGTCGACGCACCGTTGTCCAAGTAGATCAATGGCTTGCCGCTTAGGTGCGTCGCAAGGATCGGAAAATCAGAGCGAATTTTATTGATGTCCAATGGCGATGTCATGGCCAGTTGTTTGTCTGCTATCGAGGTCTTGAAAACCGTACATTGTAAAGCCAGCCAGTTCTATTGTTAAGGTTGTCAAGCTGGACTCGTTTGGCGAACAGCGGGTTCGTGGGGTGCGGGCGAGTTTCCCAAAAGGCCATTGCCAGTAGGAAAGTTGCTAAGATTGGCCTAGAATAGAACGTAACCGTTCACGCAATCTGTAGGTTTGGACAAGCGGAGCCAGTGAAAATTGGTATTTAACCTTCAAGTTTGTCGATTGATGACAAACCCATCTCCACAGAAATCCCTTGGCCCCGCGCCGACCCGCCTCGGGCCGTGAACCGTTACCGTTGAGAAGTGTCAAAACGCGGACAGGTTTGTTGGAATACCGGTAGAATCGAATACTGGCAGAAGGACAAAAAATGCCACAAGCTATAGTCGATCCAGAGCATCTGCGGCAGTTTGCTGCCATGCTACAACGTTTCAGTCAGGGGTTAAGAGAATCGACGGCGGCTCTCAATCAGGCTCAGGTTCGCCTGAACGAAACTTGGCGAGACCAAGAACAGCGCCGCTTTAGCGATGAATTTGAAGATCAGTTGAAACTGGTTCAGAAACTGCTCGAGATGTCCGATCGTCACGTGCCATACCTAGTTAAGAAGGCGGAAATGATCGAGCAGTACTTGCAACGATGAGCAGTGCCAGAGTCTATTCAATTGAATTGCTGGATCAGTTCTCCAGAGATCTACAAAAGTTTCGACTGGAGCTGCTGAAAGAGCTTGAGTCGTTAGACTTGGAGCTTAGGCGGCTGACCGCTTGGGTGACGCAGGATTGTCGTCACTATTGGCAGGCCGAGCAGCAATTGGCCAGTCGAAGATTGTCCGAGTATCAGCAGCAGTTGTCTCGCTGTATGTCCTACGTGCGAGAGAGCGAACGACGACCGTGTACTGAGGAGAAAAAGCGAGTAGCCTGGGCGAAACAGCGCCTGCAGTTGTGCGAACAGAAGTTGCAGGCAGTTCAAGCGGCCAGCAATCACTGGCAAGCGGTGGTGTCCAAAACCGTGACTAAATTGCAGCGATGTCGTGACATGGCCGAATCCGATTTGTTGGTCGCACGTAACCAGTTGGAAAAACTCTTGGATCAGTTACGGTCTTACGCTCAGTTGGTTACTACCGCCGTTCCACGCACAGATGGCCATGGGGCCGAGCAGTCGTTGCAACCGGGGGACACACCTGTGTTACAAAATGAGCCATTGCAAGCCGACATATCCCGATCCGTCGACCCCGACTCGGATTCGACAGCATCAGGAGATGGCGATGAAGCACGTTAGTCATGATTTAACCGGCTGTTGTAATCGATTGACTCGAATGAACAACCTCTTGGATGATCGAACACAGGCCTTGGCGGAAGGTTGGAAAGACCAGGTTGGACGCGGCTTTGTGCAGAATCATCTGGCTCCGGCTGTCCCTCAGATCAATTTGCTGATCTCCGAACTGTCCGTTGCCATCGAGCAGTTCGAAGGGATTGCCAGACAACTTCAGGATCCAGATCTTAAATAGTCAAGCGGCAGATAGTAAAATAGAGTAGTGGGCCAAGATTCATCAATGGGACTTCGTAGCGGATCGGTCAGGTTACTCAGTAGTACTATGTCAGACACAACAACGGACTTGTTGCCACGCCCCATTGGACGACGAAGGATGGAGAGCCTGTTGATCGGGTTGCAGCGTCGTTTCAGCAGCTCGGCTCAGAATTTGGCTGCCGAGGTTCAGCGTTGGCAGGAAGAGTTGCAACTGGTGGAAGTGGAGTGTCAACAGCAGCTCAAAGAAATTGACAGGACCAGCCAGGAGCAATCCGACGAGACGATCACGCAGTGGGACGAAAGTCGACTAAGTTGTTGGGATGCTCAGGAGGGCCGTGGCTACCAGGCCGCTTTCCAAGCTCAGGTCCGTGAAAGTCAGTTGGTTGCCAAAGCCAAAAAAGAAGCTGAACAGTGTCAGGCCGATGCAAAGACAAAAGTTGCAGAATTGGAAAAGCGCATGCTGGCGTCCATTGAAAAAGCCGGCCAGAAATTGGATCAGTTTCGACATCAGTTGGCACAGGTCAAGCGAGCCGCAATGGCGCTGGATCAGGCGGCAAGTAAGGCGCTGGCAGCACAAAGCCTTTCCGCGCCTGGCCAGCGACAGCAGTTACCCGTCGAAGCGCCAGCGGAGTCGCGGGTGGCGCTTCAATTGGCAGAATCCTCCTTGCGAATTGCTGGGCAACATGTTCGGAAACTGGAGAATCTCCCGCTGGCGAAGTTTTTTTCATCCTTCGCGTGGTGGGGTATTTGTGCTCTAGTCTTTGTGGGCACTCTTGCTGGTTTGATTGGGCTAACCAAGCTCGGGCCACTCTTTGCATTGCCAGTAGCAGCGGCGACAACTCTAGTGGTCGTATTGCTGAGCTTTTTTGGTGTGCGACCGTGGCTCAAACGTGCGGTGTCGGCTGAATACCCCAATCTGCTCGGTCAATTGCATTTGGCGCTGACCTACCACGATCGTGGTGAGGAACTGGCTGTCGCCGAAAATGATACCGAGCTCAAGCGATTGGCAGCCAAGCGAGATATTCGCTTTGGGGAGATCAAGAGTGGTTTAGATTCGCAGCTCAGCCAACTCAAACAACAACTGGAAAAGGAAGTCGCAGAATGCCATGCTACTGCGGAAAATGAAAAACGCAGTGCGGTTCAAGCGCTAGCTACCGGCCTGAGCGACATCGAATCCCGTTTTCGACAGCGAGTCGAACAGGAATCGCTGGCAAGCGAAGAACAGCGCCGGCAAACCGCTCGTGCCACACAGAACCGACAAGACGAGATTCGGCAACAGATTGCTTTGCTGGAGCGAAGCGGGACCGCTCGACTGCAAAATAGTACTCAAAAGGTTAGTCGATTTAT
>JBIIJD010000158.1:0-3706 GCA_044234105.1 Aureliella sp.
CAGCCTTTGCCGCGAAACATGGACTATGCTCGCCACAATATCGATCTGTTGGCGATGCTTGAAACCAAGACGTCAGGGCATTTGACCGATCAGGAGCAACAAATGTTGAAGGAAGCACTTCACCAATTGCGGATGTTATTTGTCTCGATACAAAACAGTGGCTAAGTGTTCCAAGGCGGATTGACCGCCTCTGGTGAAATTGGATTTATCGAACGGTTTTTTTAGTTTCAAAAGATTGCTGTACCCAATCCGAGCCTTTCAGAAAATAGTGATAATATGATCAATCAGTCCTTGAAAGAAACTCTGCAGAGCCGCGTGTGGCACAAGGTGCGCATGCCGGGGCAGTACGTGGGTGGTGAACGCAATATCATAGTCAAAGACCATCATCAAGTGGCCGGCAAAGTGTGTTTGTGTTTCCCCGATGCCTATACGATTGGTATGAGCCATCATGGATTGCAGGTTCTATACTCGCTGATGAACGCTCGATCCAACTGGGCTGCCGAACGTTGCTTTACACCCTGGCCGGACATGGAAGAGCAACTGCGCAAATACCAACTGCCGCTCTATTCGCTAGAGACCTTCACACCGTTGAGCGAGTTTGATGTGGTTGGTTTCTCGCTGCAATACGAAATCTCATCTCCCAACGTCTTGACCATGCTGGACCTGGGTGGAATCGCCGTACATGCCCAGCATCGCACGATGGCCGATCCGCTGATTTTAGCTGGCGGACCATGTGCACAAAACCCCGAACCGCTGGCCGACTTTGTGGACTGTTTTGTGACGGGCGACGGAGAGCCAGCACTACCAGAGATATGTGATCTGTGGTTGGAACTAAGAAATGCTGCTCGAGAGGGCAAGGGTTGGTTGCAGGGACAGGCTGGTCGCCAGCAACGTGAAGAAGCGTTGGCAGAGCTGGCCCGTCGATTGCCCTATTGCTATGTGCCTCGGTTTTATCAGCCGCAATATAGTGGAGGAAGGTTCACAGGTTTCGAACGACTTCGCTCGGATATTCCCGCTACGATTTCCCCCAGCGTCATACGCGATTTGGAATCGATCCCACTGCCGACCGCTCCTATCGTGCCCTATGTCGAATGCGTTCACGATCGCATCGCCATCGAGATCATGCGAGGCTGTCCCCATCTATGTCGATTTTGTCAAAGCACAGTCATCAAACGGCCGCTGCGAACGCGCAGTGTCGAAACGATTATTCAGGCGGCGCTGGAAAGTTATCGAAATACTGGCTTCAACGAAATCAGCATTCTGTCCCTGTCGACAAGCGACTATCCGCATTTTGAGCAATTGGTTTTGCGATTGAAAGAGGTGTTTAACCCTTTGGGTGTCAATATCTCAGTTCCCAGCCTGCGAGTGAACGAGCAACTGCGAACTATCGCTGATCTAGTTGGCAACGGACGGCGTGCCGGATTGACGCTGGCACCTGAAGTGGCTCGAGACGATATGCGAGAACAGATTCGCAAGAAGATCAAGAACGATGATCTTTTTGAGGGCTGTCGTACCGCTTTTAAGAATAACTATGAATCTGTGAAGCTCTACTTTCTGTGCGGTCTGCCCGGTGAGCGAGCGGTGGATCTGGAAGGTATCGTTGACATGGCAGAAACCATCGCCAATATTGGCAAGGAGGTTAAAGGTCGCTATCCGAAAGTAACCGCCAGCGTCTCTAATTTTGTGCCCAAAGCACATACTCCTTATCAATGGAATGGCATGCAGCGGCGTGAGTATTTCCAGTGGGCTCACAGCCATCTGTGGAAGACTCGGCGGAATCGAGCCGTCAATATCAAGTGTCATTCGATTGAAACCAGTCTGCTAGAAGGTATGCTCAGTCGTGGTGATCGCCGAACCGGTCAGGCCATACACTTGGCCTGGCAACGGGGCGCTCGTATGGATGGCTGGCACGAAATGCTGGATGCAGATCGTTGGTGGCAAGCCTTTGCAGATAGCCAGATCGACGTGGACATTCAGCTTCATCAGCCTTACGATTTGATGGACAAACTGCCTTGGGACCATTTGAACGTCAAGTCGGGACGTGAATACCTGGAGAAGGAACAGGGCCGATCCGTAGTACAACTGGAGGCCATGGCGACCGCTAAGTAAGCTTCCAAGGAGAGGAGCCATCGCATGGAGAATTTTTTCGAATATTTACCATGGATTGCAATGGCGGTCATCCTGACCGGTTCAGTGCTAGTGGCCTGGCGCAAGAGTGTGACCGACCAAAGACGTCGTCAGCAGTGGATCGATCAGGCGAAAGAGTTAAGCTTAACATACCAAGAGGTGTTACCGCCAGAACTAGATGGCGTACGGCACGCTTTGCCTTTGCTGAATAGTGGCTCCGGTCGACGCTCAAGCAATGTCATTGTGGCGGCCACTGATCAATTGAGCTGGCTCTTCCGGGAATTTAGTGGGTAAGAAATGGTAAAAGATCGAGCTTTCCACAGAAGAAGAGGATTCTCGTTCGATAGTTCTCAAACTTGCGAAAGCCGCGCGCGCTGGATTTGATTTGCTGAATCTTGCTGTTGAATCCTTCGGCCATCGCGTTGGTGATTCGGTGTTTGAAGTAGTTCAACAGCCCCTCGACATGTGTCTTGAGCATCTTTGCTTTTTCCTTGATGGGAGATAAACGACTTCGAATTGCCCATGCATACCACCGGTTAAAGAACTTGGTGGCGGACCCTTGATAGGTGTATTCCCAAAAGTGTCTGAATTGCTCTTTAATGGCCCAAGCTCTACCGGTCTGTAGTGCTAGGGTTTGGAGCTCTGAGAACTCAATTTGCTGCTCTTCGTTTAGATTTTCCGGGTTGAACAGCCAAAGCTGCTTGGTGCCTACTAGCGATCTATCTTGCACCGTCTTCAATGCCTTACTTTCTTGTCGCCGCACGCGATCTACGGCCTCATTAAGATGCTTGCTTACGTGAAACCGATCAAAGACAATCGCTGCATTCTTAGCATTTTGCTTGGCAGAACCAATGAATGCCCGCCACATGTCAACCGCCACTGCTTCAATTTCGTCACGTTGCTCGGGAGGTATTGAGTCCCACAATTTATTCGCTGCTTCTTGATCACGACCTTCCGCTACTTCTAACACCCTGGAACCATCGATATCCGTTAGTACCGATACGTAATTGTGTCCCTTCAAGTAACTCTTCTCATCAATTCCCACGTTCTTGACGCCCTCTATGCTTCGTCGACTCAGTCCCCGTTTGACGGCTCGCTGCATAATCGCATTGGCCGAGTCCCAGTCCAACCCGATCAGGGCACATGCACTACTCACGTTTCCGCATGCCTGGAGCACTTCTATCGCAAATGCTTCAAACATCAACGTAAATCGCGAGTGCTTCTCGGCCCAGGGAACATTCGTCGTCTTGATGCCGCAACTAGGGCAACTAGTTCTCGGCACACGAGCTATAATTCGAGTCTCAAATTGCATCGTGTCCAAATGACGCCATGTCCGCTGGGGTGCAAAATCATGGCGTGGACAGTTCTCACCACAACCCGAGCAAGACGATCGCTCACCTACATACTCCAAAAATACTTCTACCAGCTTCGCCGCCGTAGACAATTTCACGTCTTTTACTTGCCATTCGCTGTCCAAACCGAGTAGTTTACTGTAGTGTTTTGTTAGCTCGCTCATGCACATCAGTGTAGCGAACTTCAATTTCCCGACCTAGACTCCCACTAAAATTCCTGATTAACC
>JBIIJD010000053.1:0-40823 GCA_044234105.1 Aureliella sp.
CAGCCCACCCCGAGTCGATCCGCACCTACCGCCAGCAGGAATCACTGGCCCGCGCCGCCAAAACCAAGGCCCGTCGCGCCCTCCGTCGTCGGCTTCAACGCCGATAGCTGTGCCGAACGCTTACAAATACTTCATCATGTAATCTCCCTACTCGAACAACCGTACAGTCCAAATTTGCAACCAGAGTTCAATATACTATTTAATAACGGACTTAGCCATCCAGAAAGCGAAATGACTAGTGCTTCTTCCAGGCTAATTCTTGGGGTTGGAGCATTGTGGTTGCGACCTTCCAGGTTGCAAAATGATCAGGCCAAATGCCTTGGACAAGCTAAAAGCTAGTCCTCACTTTTTAGCCTGGATGAAGCACTATTAACTCTAAGAGCCGTCTGCATGGTACGGTCGATTTATAAATTCGTTGACGACAAAGCCAAGTAGCCGGAATGAGTGGTTGAATTGCCATTCTAGGGTCCTGAGAAAATAGAAACGTCAGCCCGCTATTTAGCTAATGGCTTATACCACTTACGCAGATGATCTGAAATTAGTCTAATGACGTTTATAATGTTTTGAACTACCCGTTTCCCATCGCAGTCAGATTTGAAACCTTGACGATTCCCACTAGGAGTATTTTTCATGAAGTGTAATCTAATCCCCCGCCGCTTAGTACTGACCATTGTTTCTGTCCTGTTGCTCAATCCTTCAGCCATTGGACAAGAAGAACAATGGACACCGCTGTTTGACGGAAAATCGCTGGAGGGATGGGAGCGAGTCGGTAACGAAAAAAGTGTTTGGGAAGTCAAAGAGGGAGCTATGACTGCGACCGGACCAGCTTCGATGCTCGTCAACACAACGGGACCTTACAAAAATTTTCGCTATCGAGCTGAAGTCAAAATCAGCGATGGAGGAAACTCGGGGCTCTATTTCCGAACAACACGCAAGCCCGGGTTCACCGACGGATATGAAGCTCAGATCGATAGCACTCACAAGGACCCCATTCGTACAGGATCACTTTACGGGATGTGTCACATTTATGACCAACTGGTTAAACCCGAGACTTGGTTTAAGTATGAGATCGAAGTCCGAGATGACGTGTGGCGCGGACGCAAGTTGACCAGGATCAAGATCAAAGTCGACGACAAGGAACTGTACGAGTTCATGGACTTTGACAAGACGTTTGAGTCTGGCCACTTTGCTTTTCAGCACCACGACCCGCAGAGCATCGTAGCCATTCGCAAAGTAGAAGTGTTGCCGCTAAGGGATTGATAGCGAATGGGCACAGAGCAATATTTGTAAGATTACCAGTAGCTACCGTAGCCAGACGGTGGGAACCCTGCTGGACCACCGTCAGGCGACGGTAGCTACATTTCGGCTGCAAGCTTAATCGCCAACGAATTATCAACTTATCGATCCACAGACCGGACAGTCTGCACGGCGGGTGAGTTGCAACTGATGAAAGGTCATCGACCGCAGATCATATCGCAGCATTTTGGAAAGCAGTGGAGCGCCTATTCCGCTAATCAGCTTCACGACTTCGATGGCCGCCAAACAGCCTACGGAACCCGAGACAGCGCCAAGAACTGGAAATTGCCGAGTCCACGTGGGTGGTGCTGTGGGATAGATGCACTGCAAGCAGGGGGTTCGTCCCGGGATGATGGAGGTTAGCTGCGCTTCCAGTTCGTACATAGCGCATTCGACTAGCGGCTTGCGCTGGCGGGCAGCCGCCGCGTTCATGGCAAATCGCTCAGGAAACAAAGGAGCACAGTCGACCACCAAATCCGCTTGGCTGAGCAGTGTATCGGCATTGTCAGCAGAAACATTTTGATCGACGGCGACAATCTCCAATCTCGGGTTCAATTCCAACAGTCGTCGGCATATCGACTGCATGCGAGGTTTTCCGATCCAGTCATGAGTCATCAACAACTGACGATTCAAGTCACTCGGTTTGACGTTTCCGGCATGGGCTAACACCAATTTGCCAACTCCCGCCGCCGCCAGTTGGTAAGCAACCACTCCGCCAACGCCGCCCACTCGCGAAATCATTACGGAGGCGTTCTTGAGCTTCCGTTGACCCGGTTCACCAAAACCGGGAACCCACATTTGCCACTGATAGACGGCTCGTTCGTGATCGGTCAACTCCTGCAAACCTCTGGAATAATCGCAGGGAGACGTCGTGTCGTCGGTTTTATCAGACAAGTGGCTCACGCTAACAATTCGGGGATGATTTTGGCTGGTAGAACACCCGTTAAACGCTGATCTAGCCCTTGGAATTTATAGGTCAGTCGTTCGTGGTCGAAGCCTAACAGATGCAGTAGCGTGCAATGAAAGTCGCGAATGTGAATAGGATCCTTGACGATATTGTAAGAAAAATCATCGGTCTCGCCGTAGATCGCGCCACCTTTTGTTCCGCCGCCAGCCATCCACATGGAAAAGCAGCGAGGGTGGTGATCGCGACCATAATTTTCACCGCTCAATTGTCCTTGCGAGTAAATCGTGCGACCAAACTCACCACCCCAGATCACCAGCGTGTCTTCCAACATGCCGCGTTGCTTCAGATCCTCCAACAGCGCGTAGCAAGGCTGATCAACGTCTTTGCACTGGCTGGGCATACGAGCGTTAACGTTTGCGTGGTGATCCCAGTTGTTGTGATAAATTTGCACAAACCGCACACCCCGCTCAGCCAGTCGCCGAGCCATCAATACGTTGTTAGCAAAGGTACCAGGCTTGCGAGCTTCTTCGCCATACAATTCGAATGTGTGCTGCGATTCTTGACTCAGGTCGGTCAGTTCCGGAACACTCGATTGCATTCGGAACGCCATCTCATATTGCTGGATGCGAGTGGCAGTTTGTGGATCGCCCAACTGTTCGTACTGAATCTGATTTAGTGCGTTGAGTTGAGTAATCGTTTGTTGACGCATGTCGGATGGCACGCCAGGCGGATTGTTGATGTAAAGAATGGGATCCCCTTTGCTGCGGAATGAGACACCCGCGTGTTCACCGGGCAGATATCCGCTGCTCCATAGGCGGCCAGAGATCGCTTGCTCTTGTTCTCGATTGCTGGGTACAGCCACTAAGACGACAAACGTCGGCAAGTTGTCATTCATGCTGCCCAGACCATAGGAGGCCCAAGATCCCAAACAGGGTCTGCCAGGTACTTGATTGCCCGTTTGCATAGCTGCGATTGCCGGTTCGTGGTTGATCGCCTCGGTATGCAGGCTGCGCATCCAACAAATTTCATCAGCTTTCTTAGCCAAATTGGGCAGCAACTGGGTGTTCATCCACATGCCACACTGACCGGCCTGAGTGAACTCATACTTGCTGGGGGCGATGGGAAAGCGAGCTTGTCCGCTGGTCATGGTGGTTAATCGCTGACCTTGACGGATGCTGTCGGGCAGGTCTTTGTCAAACCAATCCTTCATCATAGGCTTGTAGTCCAGCAAGTCCATCTGAGAAGGGCCGCCCACCATGTGCAAGTAGATGATGCGCTTAGCTTTGGGAGTGAAGTGAGGCCCGATAGGGACATGCGAGGCTGCTTGAACCGCAGACGGGTTGTTGCCAGCCAGCGCCCATAATGCGGCAGTACCCGCTAGGCTAGCACCACTGGTGAAAAATCGGCGTCGCTGGATCATTTGAGCATTATCATTTGGCAACATCATTCTCTCCGAATGCAAAACTATTTTTAAATCGATCTCTCTCACCCTAGTCCTCTCCCCCGCAAAGCCGGTGGAGAGGGGGTGTACCCGTGTTACTTATTTAACACTTCATCTAGATTCAGCAGTTGATTGGCCACCATCGTCCAAGCCGCTAACTGATGGATGTCCAGCGATTCGTCCAAAGGATACTCACCAACCTTCAGAAGCAGCCGAGCATCATCGGGATGTGCCAGGTAATAAGACAGATACTGTTCCTTGCCTGCCAGCACGATGGCCTGCTCGCGGGCGGTCAATGGCCGGCACAGCGCCTGCTGGCCGATCCAGTTCATGACTCGATCAGCATCGATGGTCTGATCCTCTTTGCCAGTAGCCGATAAGGCTCGACTAGCTAGGACTCTGGCAGCCTCAACAAACTGTGGATCATTCAGTGTCACTAGCGCTTGCAGCGGTGTGTTAGTTCGTTCGCGCCGAACACTGCACACTTCGCGCGTGGGAGCGTTCAAAACTTCCATGTTGGGTGGTGGGGCCATGCGTTTCCAGAAAGTGTACAAACTGCGGCGATACAGATCTTTGCCCTGACTCTGTTTGTACTCACGGGTGTCGCCGCCCGGTAACCCCACTACATCCCAAATTCCCTCGGGCTGATAAGGTTTTACCGGTGGACCAAACAAGTCCGGGGTAAACAGTCCGCTGACGGCCAAAGCATAATCGCGCACCATTTCCGCGTCCATTCGGAATCGAGGACCACGTGTCAGCCAAATATTGTCCGGATCTTTCTCTAGTTTTCCTGGTGTAGTGATGGCAGATTGACGATAGGTGGCGCTGAGCAAAATATCTTTGAACAGTCGCTTGACGTTCCAACCATTCTCGCGAAATTCGACGGCCAACCAATCCAGCAGTTCGGGGTGGCTGGGCATGGCACCGCTGACACCTAGATCTTCAGGTGTGGCGACGATACCTCGCCCAAACAGTTGCTGCCAAAATCGGTTGACTGTCACTCGCGAAGTCAAAGGATTGTCAGAATGTACGATCCACTGTGCCAAGCCCAGTCGGTTCCTGGGCGCACCCTCAGGCATGGGAAGCAAAGCGACTGGAGTGGCTGCCTGCACTTCTGCCCCAACTTTGTCGTACTCGCCGCGCATCAGAATGTTAGCCATCGGAGCCGCGTCCATCTTTTCCGTTTGGACATGCGTCATTGGACTGCGGTTTTCAATCTCAGTTCTCTCCGCTTCCAGGCGGCGCACTTCTTGGTCCAACTGAGCGTACTGAGTATCCACGTTTTCTAAGAAGTAATTCATCAGCAACTTCCGCTTGTACTCGTCCAGCGGCTGGTCTTTACTGGCCAGAGCGGCAAGCGGCACATACTTGGCCAATTCTTGAACTTCAAAGGACATCAGTTGCTGACCGTAAAGGCGAACTTCCTGGATCGACCCTTCAAAAACTTGATCTTGGCTGCGCTGACCAATTCGCAAAGGTGTTTCAGTTCGAATAGTTGCACCAGGTGTCAAATTTTTGTTTACGGCAGTTGCTGGTACTCGTTGGCCATCAATAAACAATTTGATGCCCGCTGCCTTCCCCGATCCGTTGTAGGTTGCAAATACATGGTGCCAAACACCAGGCTTCAGTACGGGTGTGCGAGTAGCCACTTTCAAGGCGTTGCCAGGCCAGCTATGAATCACATGGACGGCAATCGTGCCATTTTCATGCCACAAATCCCAGCCGCGATGTTCCTGAGACTGATCCATACGAGCGATAATAGCCCCTGTTCCCTTGACGTTATTCGTCTTGACCCAGGCACCCAAGCTGAATGATTGGTCACTTTCAAATTCACCAAGATCCCCCAGTTCGATGGTACTACCCGGCTTCAGTTCAGGTGCCGAACCTAGCCTGCCCTCAGGCGTCCAGTTGATCGGGCCAGTTGTCTTCAGAGCCGTATTGGTTGCCAGATTCAGCAAGTCCTTATTGGCACCTTCCATCAGCGGCGCGTGTACTAGCAAGTCTTCCGTGGTGACCATGGGTTGACCAGCGCCCGAAGCAATGGCGGTTAACCACTGTTCAAACGGCTTGCCGGCCTGCGATCGATGTTGCTCCTTAGCTTGTTGGGCTGCCGCTATTTGGTTATCAAGAGCGGCTTTTCGCTCGAAGTCTTCTCCTAGAGGTACTCGCACAACGGGGCCTTTGCCGTCACGCACATTTCCGTCAAAGGCACCTTGCGTCGTGTTGCGGAAAAACGCCGCCATCGAGTAATAATCCTGCATCGTAAGTGGATCAAACTTATGATCGTGACACTGAGCGCAGTTGGTGGTTAAGCCTAAGTAAATCCAACCCAAAGTCTGAACACGATCACTGGCGTAGTTAGCCAAATTCTCTTCAGCGATCGTTCCGCCTTCGTTGGTGGTGATGTTGCAGCGCTGTAATCCGGTGGCAATCAACTGGTCGATGCTGGGATTAGGCAACAGATCGCCAGCCAACTGTTCTATGGTGAACTGGTCATAAGGCTGATTGGAATTGAAGGCGCGTATCACCCAATCGCGATAGGGCCACATCTCACGATAGTTATCAAAATGAAGGCCGTGTGTGTCAGCATATCGGGCCGCATCCAACCAGTAACGGGCTTGGTGCTCTCCCCAACCTGATGAATCCAGCAGTCGATCGATCCAGCGATTCAGCGCAGCGTCGCCTTCGTTTTCAAATTCGGTCGCAAATTGAGCCACCGCAGTCGGCTCTGGCGGCAACCCGGTAACGTCTAAATAGAGTCGGCGGATCAACGTGGAGGCATCGGCAGGCTGGGCAGGTTGCAGTCCCAGGGACTCAATCTTCGAAAGCACAAAACGATCAATGGGAGTCTTAATCCACTGAGTGTTCTGTACGTCGGGCAATGCGGGTCGCTGCGGTTTGATAAAAGACCAATGAGCCTCATACTCGGCACCTTCCTGAATCCACTGTTTCAAGATGGCAGTTTCAGTGGGTGTGATAGGCTTTTTGATCTCGGGAGGCGGCATCAATTCGTGTAGGTCATCGGTAACAAGTCTGGCAATCAATAGACTAGCTTCGATATCACCGGGCACGACCGCTTGCATTTCTAACGCATTGTCCCGCTGGTCCAAGCGCAGGTCGGCTTTTCGAGCAGCACTATCCGCTCCGTGACACGAAAAGCACTTATCTGCCAAAATAGGACGGACATCTCGATTGTAGGAAAGTCGGTCCTGGCCTTTGGATGGAGCTGCTGCTACCGCTGCCAGCAAAAGCATAGCAGTTGGTCTTAGAGCGGAACGCGGAAAAAGAAAACTCGATAGGAGTGTCAAACTAAAAGAGGACTTCATGATATTCATGACCTAAAGGCGGGTAATCTGAGGTGGGGGCTGCAATCGCCTAAGTCTTATCACCTAATATTGGTATGCAATCAGGTCGAAATAAGCTAGGTCACCGAGCCGAAAGTATTATAACTCAACCAACAAGACGATACAAAGGCGTCCGCCAGTCCTTTATTCACTGGAGTGGTATGACCGATCTGGGCAAATTGACGCACTCGGGTACCGGGTGGACAGGTGTTCTTATTGTCACCGACGCTGAGTCGCTGGCGACGAGGCGATCACGCGGTGAAAATGTAGCTTTACTTCCATGTCGACGACTCGGCGAACCCCTTCCAACAAGCATGCAGGTTCGTTGATCTCTTGACCGACGCGGACAATCTGATCGATGGGAGTCCCAGGCGCGACGTTGAACGTGGATTGATGGATCGTCTGATTGCCGGCATCCAATTCAGGCACGATGAAATGACAGGTAGCTCCGTAGGTCAGCATGCGATTGGCATAAGCATCGTGGTACGGCCGAAAGCCCGGAAAACTAGGCAGAAGACCGTGGTGCAGGTTGATGATCCGGCCTCCAGCGAATTTCCAACAAGTATCTGGCGGCAAGATGCGCATGTAGCGAGCCAAAATGATGTAGTCCACATCGTATTGATCCAGCAAACGGACCATGCTTTCTTCGTTGGCCGAACCATCAGGATTTCCAATATTGTGCCAGGGAACGTCAAACTCTTTAGCCAAGGCGGCACACTTCTGCCGATTGCCGATCATGACCGTCGCTTCGGCGTTTAACCCTCCGTCGCGAATCGCCTGTAAGATAGTGCGGGGCGTGCTTTCCTGGTACGTCGCACAGATGGCCAGTTTAGCTTTCCGACCATCCGGTGGTGTCGGTGTCCAAACCCGTACCGATAGCCCTTTGTAGAAACCGATTTTAAGCAGGTTCGAACGAATCGTCTCCCAATACTGGACATCGATTTTTAGCCGACACATCATGGCAAAAACGGCGGCTTCATCATGGTCGTACATCTGAATCTCGCAGATGCTGGCTCCCTGCCCGGTCACTTCGTGAATGATGGGATCAGCTAAACCCACATTGTCAGGACCCACGGCCGTAACGACTATCTCCATGGCAATTCCTTGATCCGCCTTTTAACTTAGTTTGTGTATTCTTTCGCGAGTGGCTGGCAGTCGGTATAACATGCGACTAACATCATAATTCAAATTCTCGTTCCCAGTTAGAAGGTTTCACCAGCCAAGTTCTCATCTTTAGGAAAATAGATCATGCTAACCGTCCGGATGACACGCGAGACTTTGCCCAAAGGCGACTGTTTGTGTAACTATTGTCCGGCCAAATGTTGCAAGTACTTTGCTCTGCCCATCGACAAGCCAGAGTCCATGAAAGATTTTGATTTTATGCGATGGTTCTTGCTGCACGAAAAGGCTACGGTGTTTGTCGAAGACGAAACGTGGTATCTGCTGGTACATACAGTCTGCAAGCACTTGCAGCCCGATAATCGTTGTGGCATCTACCTAACACGCCCCGAGATCTGTCGGGAGTATTCGACTGACAATTGTGAGTACGACGACGACAGTACTTACGAAAAGTATTTTGAAACTCCAGAACAGGTAGCCGAATATGTGGAAGCGACGATAGGCCAAGACGAATTCGGCTGTGTCCGCACTCCCGAACCTGCGTTATTGCCCATCTTGTAGTTCCCTCCAACAAAAGCGACGCTTGTGTCATCTTTGATCGAACCACGAACTCTAAAGGGCTTTCGCGACTACTTGCCCGAGACCATGATGCCGCGCGAAGCCATCATGCAGACCGCTCGTCAGGTCTACCGGCGCTATGGTTTTAGTCCGATAGATACGCCGGCGCTGGAACACCTGGAGATCCTAACTGGTAAGGGCAGCGAGGAAACCGACCGCCAACTTTATCACTTCATGGACCACGGAAATCGTCCAGTTGGCTTACGTTTTGATTTAACTGTACCGCTGGCCCGATTTGCGGCCCAGCATGTCGCCAAGTTGGGATTGCCCTTCAAGCGATATCACATAGCACCGGTATGGCGTGGTGAGAACACTCAAGCCGGTCGCTATCGGGAATTTGTTCAGTGTGATTTTGACACGATTGGTACGCTGTCGGTTGCCGCAGACATCGAAACAGCTCTGGTCATCCAGGAACTACTACAAGAAATCGGAATCGAAAACTTCCAGTTGCGAATCAACAATCGCCAGGTACTCAGCGGACTGCTTGAAAAACATGGACTGGCCGATCAGGCGGTTCCCATCCTGAGATCGCTGGACAAGTTGGACAAGATCGGTCCGGATGCGGTGATCAAGGAGATGCAGCAGACCAGCGGGATAGATCAACAATCGGCTCAGCAGGTGCTGGCCCTGGCTCAGGTGCAAGGCACCACCGATGAAGTTTTGTCAGAGATCAATGGATTGGTTCGCGGAAATCCACTTGGAGAGCAGGGTGTTGAGCGTTTAAGCCAAATCTGTGGAGCGCTTAGCAGCTATGGGGTTCCGCCGCAGCGCTACCGTTTGGATGCTTCGATAGCGCGGGGCTTGGATTACTATACCGGAGTGATCTTCGAAACGACCTTGATGGATCTACCGACCATCGGCAGCATCTGTTCGGGAGGTCGCTATGACAACTTGGCGGGTTTGTACACCAAACAGCACCTGCCTGGAATCGGAGCATCGTTGGGATTGGATCGTTTGTTGGCAGCTATGGAAACGCTAAAAATGATTGCACCGATGCGCACGCCAGCACCGGTTCTGATCATTTACTTTGACCGCGACCGTTTGAATGACTATCTGAAGTTGGCCGGCTTAGTACGAGCTGCCGGGATAGGTGCTGAACTGTATCCAGAACCTAAGAAGATTGGAATGCAGTTGAAATATGCCGATTCGCGGGGATTTCAAGTGGCTTTGGTGGCCGGCAGTAACGAACTGGAAGCTGGCACTTGTCAGGTGAAGGACTTGCGGAATCAGACAAGTGTCGAAGTCGCTTGGAAAGCAGAGCCGTCCAATTTGGTCGGCGCGATTAGGCAACTGCTTCAGTGATTTTCCAGGTAGCAAGCTGCTGCGGCGCGGGTGTGTCACACTTGTGGTAATATCGACGGGGACACTGTAGCGTCGATAGAAAATGGGTGGTAACTATACCGCCAGAAAAACTAGCCGGAGAGACGGAAATGGAATGGCAGTCCGGTACTTCAGCGCCTCAGAAGCGCGCTGGTCGACACTTTATCGGCTGGAGCGGGCCGATACTTCCTGCTGTGGCGCAGCGATTGTACGATCTGTACGCTCAGGGACAGCATTGGGACATGCGAGGCGTATTGCTGGTACTGCCCACCAGTCTAGCTGAACGGCGATTGAATGAGCTTCTGACGATTGCCGCTGATCAGGCTCAGGCTACACTGTATCCGCCCGCGATGGTGACGCTGGGCTCACTACCGGAACGCCTGTACGTTGCCCGGCAAGCGTTTGCTAGTGAAGCCATTGTGCGCCTGGCATGGACATCAGCGCTCAAGCAGTTGCCATTGGACGAATTGCGACGAATCGTGCCTTTTCCACCGCCCGCCCAAGCTTCGCAGCAATGGTTGGAGCTGGGAAAGACTCTGGCTCATCTGCATCGCGAACTGGCCGCGGATTGTATGGACTTCGCAAAAGTAGCTGCCGCTCTCGGCCGCAACCACCCTGAAGCGGTGCGGTGGCAGGCGCTATCTAGAATACAGAGACTCTATTTGGATCAACTGCATCAACTGCAATTGTGGGATATACAAACCGCTAGATTGCGAGCCATACAAGATGGCGAAATTTCTACGCAACTTCAGATTGTGGTCATTGGCTGCATCGATCTGAATCGCACTCAGCGGTCATTCTTAGAAGCTGTGGGAGGTCGAGCGCAGGTATGGGTCGCTGCGCCACAGGAGCGTTCAGACTACTTTGACGCTTTAGGCTGTTTGCATAGCGAAGCTTGGCCATCTTACACGCTGGATATACCTAGCGACAGGCTACTGGTAGGAGTGTCGCCAGCCGATCAAGCTGACTTGGTGGCGACCAGCTTGCAAGATTTACTCGGTCAATTCAATTTACGGCAGGTCACTTTGGGTGTTCCCGATATCCAGATCCTACCTGAACTAGAAACCCACTTGGATCGCTGCGGATTGCCCACGCGCTTTGGGCCTGGACAAGCCTTGTCGCAATCACCACCAGCGGTCTTACTGAAATTGATCGGCGACTTTTTAGAGTCGCACAGCTTTGCAGCCTTAGCCGCTTTGGTGCGTCATCCGGCTGTTGAATGGTTGGTCAGTCAATCGCAGCCGGAATTGGCTGGCGACTGGTTGATGCGACTGGACGAATATTATCAGGAGGCACTACCAAGAACCGTTGATAGTTTTATCTGCCATGAAGTCCAGGCGGCACCAGTGTATCAAGCTGTTGTCCAGCGGGTTGTCGATTGGTTACAGCCATTGCAGTCGGATCCACTGCCGCTTAACCAGTGGACAGAACGAATGCAAAGCGTTTTGACCGCAGCATATCCATTTATCAACGAAGTTGCAGGCGGCCCCGGTGACTTGCAAACGGTGGCTGCCATGGATCAGATCAATTTAGCCGTATCGGCATTGACGCAAATCCCGCAGGAACTGGAGCCCGTCTTATCGATCGACGAATTCATCGAGTGGTTAATGCGAGATCTTGTCGGCCAACTGATGCCAGAACCTGATGACAAGACTGCGGTTGAGATGTTAGGTTGGTTGGAGTTGCCCTGGGACGACACACCAGCACTGATCGTCGTTGGCATGCACGATGGCGTCACGCCAGAGAGTACTGGTTCAGACGAATTTTTGCCAAATCAATTGCGTCATCAATTGGGCATGCTGGATAATGCTCGACGATACGCTCGCGATCTATATTACCTGCAGTTGCTTTTGGCAACTCGAAAGTATCTGCGAATCATCGTAGGCAAGGCAACGGCCACGGGAGATCCACTGGTACCCAGTCGACTGCTATTAGCCTGTGATCTTTCGCTACTGCCCGCCCGCGTCCTTCATCTAGTTCAGGAAGACAGCGCCGACATATTGCCAGCCGTAAAAAGTCGTTGGCAGCCGCTGGAGAGCAACAGTCGTTTGACGATACCGCGCCCACCAGCACGCTGTGACATAAAAAAAATGACGGTCACCTCATTTCGTGATTACATAACATGTCCCTATCGATTTTATTTGAAGCATGTGTTGCGATTGCGAGGGGCGGATGATGCCGACCAGGAACTTGACGCTGCCATGTTCGGGAACTTGGTGCATGATACTCTGGACCTGTTCGGAAAATCACCGGTCGCAAGCAGTCAAGATCCGGAGGAGATCAGCACTTTTCTCATAGATCAACTTCAGCAACTTGCTCAGCGGCAGTACGGAGATCGCTCGACGGTGGCAGTCGAGATTCAGGTCCAGCAGGCGCAGGCTCGGCTGCAAGCCTTTGCGATCAAGCAGGCTCAGCGAACGGCTCAGGGTTGGGAGATTCGCTTTACGGAGCAAGGGGTTGGCTTGGAGGACCAGGTCAAATTGGGACTTCATGCTGAGATGAATTTGATTGGGCGCATCGACCGCATCGATTATCATCGCCAGTCTGACCAATGGGCTATATGGGACTACAAGACCAGTGAAAAAGCCAAGCAGCCCTTGTCGGTTCACTGGCACAAAGAGCATGGCTGGCAGGATTTGCAATTGCCACTGTATGTACCAATCGCTCGCAAATTGGGCGTCACAGGAATGCCTTCGCTAGGCTATATCGTGCTGCCCAAACAGGTTCAGGATGTTGATTTTTGTGTTGCAGAGTTTACTCCAGAAATGATCGACTCAGCGCTGCAAACCGCCGATCAGATAGCCACTCAAGTAGCCGGTGGCCAGTTTTGGCCCGAGCGATTGGAAGCGGTGGATTACGATGATTTTCCAAGGATATGTCAAGTCCATGTACAGCATGTCCAAGCGGTGCAGCCAGAACGACGACTGCGTCGCTATCAGGGATACGTTACACGACAGGTAGATGCAAGTGTCGTCCATCAAGCCAGGCAGCGACTCGACAATCCTTTAGTACGAACCAACATCCAGCTTCCACCGCTCTTGATTCGCGCATCGGCAGGCACGGGTAAGACATATCAACTGTCCAATCGCTTACTGCAGATTGTCTTGTCGGGTCAAGAGGTCGATGGAATCCTAGCTACTACGTTCACACGCAAGGCTGCGGGCGAAATCATGCATCGAATGCTCCAGCGATTGGCGCTAGCTTGTATCGATCCCAAGAAGCAGTTGGAACTAGCTAGCGGGCTGCCAGACGTTGACGCCTCACCAGATGCCTGTCTGGTAGCGCTTCGCCGCGTGGCATCCAGTATTCACAGATTGCAGATCGGTACGTTAGATAGTTTTTTTGCTCAATTGGCCAGAACTTCTTCTTTGGACATGGGATTGCCTGCCAGTTGGGAATCCATTGATCCAGCAGAAGAACCGCGCGTCCAGTCACAGGCCATCACGGAGATGTTGGAATTACACGATCGCAACACTCTTCTAAGCATAATGTACATGCTGACCAAAGGTGAATCGTCACGCAGAATCTCAGATGATGTACGTGCAGCGGTAGGCAGCGGCTATGCGTTGTTTCGCGAGACCAAGGAAGTAGATTGGCGGCAATTGGCGGTTCCAAACGCACCTGATCTGAAAGAAATTCAGGAGGCCCTAGAGACGATTGCAGGTTGTCGTTTTAATGATCGCCAAATCGATCCTCAAATGGACAAGCTGTGTCAGTGGGCGGTCCAAAGCGACTGGGAGCAGGTGATTCAGCATGGAGTCATGACAGCCGTTCGAAAGGACCCTCCGACCTATTATCGCAAGAAGTTAGAAGCGAAATTAGTTGCCGCGATCGAATGCTTGGCAGATGCAGCTAAGACGTCGCTACTGGCCAGTTGTCGTGGGCAAACGGAAGCAACCTTTCAGACACTGGAGGCGTATGATCGAGCCTACAATAAGTTGGTGCGTCGCCAACGACGACTGGCATTTGCTGACGTGACCCATTTGCTGGCTCAGTGGACCAGCAGGACTGGCTCAAACCAGTCCAGTTCGACGACCGATCGTACCGGCATCGCTCAAATGGAATACCGTTTGGACAGCAAGATTCAACATCTGTTGTTGGATGAGTTTCAAGATACGTCGCCCGCACAGTGGCAAATTCTGCAACCTTTGGCTGCATCCCTGGGTGGTGCGCCGCGCAGTGAGCAGTCATTCTTTTGCGTGGGGGACACCAAACAGGCGATTTACGGATGGCGCGGCGGAGTGGCACAAATATTTGAAGCCGTGAAACAATCGGTCAGTGGGCTGCAAGAGACCAAACTTTTTGAAAGTAGGCGCAATAGCTTACCAGTAACGCAGGCGGTCAATCAAGTATTTCAGAATCTGGCGATGCACGGCAACTTTGCTGGTTGTGAGTCAACTGCGCAGCGCTGGAGTGTGGAGTTCCCTGAGCACACGACAGTACATACCGATACCTTGGGCTATGTACAACTGCAAAACCTGCCCGAAATTGAAGATAATGATCTAAGCAGCCAGGAGAAGCGACTTGAATTGCTTGAATTTGCTGCCGATCAGATCGCCCAGTTGACATCGATTTCGACAGCCAGCGTTGGAGTCTTGTTTCGTACTAACGACGACGTAGCACGCATGATGGCACTGCTGAGAAATCGCAATGTTTCGGCCAGTCAGGATGGTGGTAATCCACTGAACGATTCGGCGGCTGTTGAATTGATCCTGTCCTTGGTTCACTTGGCGGATCATCCTGGTGACAAGATTTGTGAATTCCATGTGCGTAGTTCGCCATTGCAACAAATCCTTCCTGCCGAAGTACAAGGTAACAGTGTGGAGTTGTCGCGCTGGTTTCGGCGTCGCGTTTCACAAGACGGCTTGGGCAGAACAATACAGTGGGTCAGCAGTCAGTTGGCAAGCCATCTGTCCTGGTGGGATCAGCAGCGTCTGGTGCAACTGGTTCGCAGCGCACAAGCGTTTTCTGATCGTGGTCGACGATTGCGGGAATTTGAATCGCTTGTGGAGCAGACGCGGATTGCCTTGCCCACCGAAGCCCAGGTCAAGGTCATGACCATTCACCGGAGCAAGGGATTGGAATTTGATGCTGTATTCCTGCCAGCACTGGATCAATCACTCAGCAAGCGCGCGCCCTATCTGATCGCTCGGCAGCCCGACCCCTGTTTGCCGCCAGACGGCGTGCTGCGTTATATGAATTCCAGCGTTCAAGCGATCTTGCCGGACTCGTGGCAACAGGCGTTTGCGATGGACAAAGCCAGTGGTATCACTGAAGCGTTGTGTCTGCTGTATGTCGCGATGACTCGCGCTCGGCAAGCGCTCTACATGTTCACCATCGCTTCTGGAAAAAACGCTCGTCAAGACTTCAGTTCGTTGCTGCATTCGACGCTGGCTAGTGGCAATCCAAGCGTCGATCAGCCATCAGCCATGTTGTATCAAATCGGGCAGGTGAATTGGTATTTGCCCAGGTGAATCCCACTACGAATCGGGAGTTGTTAGCTCAAAGTGGCTGACTTTGTCTCGGAAGTCGTTTGGCCACGGAGTGGGTTTTCGCGAGAGAACATCGGTGTTCACATAAACTAGCTGACCGCTGGTGGTGTGAACTTCACCCTTCCAGATTTGCAATTGGATAGTCAACGAGGTTCGCCCCATTTTTTGTACTCGGCAGTGGACATCGATTTCGTCGTCAAAGGACACCGGGCTATGATACTCGGCCGTTGCTTTGACAGCGAACATGTCTTGTTGGTAACGGTCTACGTAGCCGTGTGGATAAGGCAGCCCAATCGCTCGCCAGTATTCGGTAACGGCTACATCAAAGTACAAGAAGTAATTGCCATTAAAGACGATGTCTTGTCGATCGACTTCGGCCCAGCGGACTCGCAATCGATGACTAAATGAAAATAAATTGCGGCTCAAATCGCTATTCCCAATAAGCATCTCTTTGCGGTGAATCTGAAGCGACCCTATAAAACTTGGTTAGGTAACAGCGGTTGGGCGCAATGGACGAACCACAGTGGTAGCGATGCGGTCGTCCAGGTTGGGTCGAAAGACGGTCAACAGAACAAAAGGCAGAAACCAAGCCATATACAATCCGCCTCCGTAGCCGTGCCAAAACTGAGTTGCCAGCATCACAACGGCTGTGCCGCTGATCAAGGTGGCTAAGCTCTTGCGCGATGGCCAAATCGCGTAGGAGCCGCTCAGTAGCATGCAGCCAACCAAGACAGGCAAGCGGTAATCGGCTTGGACGCGATTGGGCCCCCAAATACCTTCTAATCCTTCCAATCGCGGCAGCCACAAGCCGAACATTCGACTGATGTGAGTCAAGAACTCTTCCCAGCCTTGCAACAACAATAGGCTAACTAGAAGCACCAAAGCCACGCTAAATCCGACCAAGTAACGTCCAAGACCACGTTTCCAATAAAAGCTGAGCCACAGTGGCAGCAGGAACATCGGGTAGTAGACCAAACCGGCTGCCAGTCCGAACATCAGTCCCGAAACTACAGGTTGCCGATAGGTTAATAGGGCCAAGACCATCAGCGCGGCGGGTATCACGTGCTCCAAATTACCGGTCATTTGCGCCGTGTAGGGTAGCAGCAGGTACATCACAGCACAGCCGATGCCGGTTTTTACATTGTCAAAATGCCAGTAGCCAATTCCTACAATACTGAGCACAATCGTCAAATTGGAGATAACGGCCAGCACGCGAGCTATGTTTGGCAAGTAGCGTGACGACTGCCAATCCTGGTTACCATCAGCGGCGGCCTTGCTCGCTGCACCCTCCATTTGCGGCGTCGTTGGCAATTGCGGAAGCATATTTAGCAAAGCGTAGCCAGGGCCCAGTTGGGGCCCACTTACCTCCTGTTCATGAGGAGTGCTGGTGACAACGATGGACATCAAGAACGAGAAAAGGCAGACACCTATAAATGCCAGACCGCCGATCGATAAGTTGGGAATAAGCAGTGGTCGTCGAACCAGAACCGGATCGATCATCATGCGGATCAGCAGTAAAGCACAAGCCGAAAGTAAAGCGCCAAAACCGTAGAACTGGAGAGATTCCGCGGTCCAATTCGATGGCAAATCCTTGGGTGGATAGCCAGAGCTTCCAGGTTCAGTGGTCGCGGCCTGGGATTGATCGGGCAAATCTTGAGTGCCAAAATTAGTTGCCACAGAAAATGCGCTAGGAGCTGCGCCGATATTTTGGGACCGTAGTGCAGTTAGCTTTCGACGACCTGTTGAAGCACTCCATCTGTGAGTTTGGCTTACAAGTTGGTCGGCGGCCACTGTCGGCACTTCATCCAGCTTTAAGCGACGACCTTCATAGACCATCAAGAGACCAGGAGCCAACAGCAGTAGTAGCAGTACGTCAAGATTGCGTATGCTGAAGAATCGATGAAATACGAAGTAGATGCTCAGCAACAGAAAGGAAGACAAAAAGACCCATGTTGCCGGTTCAGGGCGCTGGTAGAAAAATAATAGATAATTCATAGTGCCAGCCGCCGATTGCCTTCCGCTTCCGCGGAAAGCACAAGTACAAAGGGCGCAAACAAAGTGATTCGTTTGCCGGGTGAGTCCTAACGTGCGATCAAAGAATCCGTCATTTCCAGACGGATGCAGACACAGGCAGCCGCAACCCCGATATGCAAGTTGACAGTCTGCTGGCCAATTCCTCTAAAGAGGCTGAACCAACCAGTATCTAACCACTTTGATCTTTAAGGATAAGGACTGGCCCTTTCAATGCAATATCGATTTTCGTCAACGAAGACAAAAAAACGCTGGAATTGAGAGACAAATAGTGGAAAAAACGTTAGTTACTTGTAGTTTCTTGCCACTTGGAAGTGGCCAGGACAAGCCGTAAACTGGACTGCCAAATGTAACGTCTGTGCGGAACAGAACGCCATTGATAGCATTTTACAGGTCTCGTAAGGCAAACAGCCGATAGCAGTTCATGGCGGAGCAGAATCAGCTTTTTCCAGAGGTAGGTGCTTATCAACTGGAATCAGTCTAGGTTCCGGGCGGGGTCCTGTCATAAGATGGCTCCCAGCCGCAAATTGATTACATCAGAGTCAGGACGACTCGGAAAGGATGCCAACGATGGCAAGGAAGGTTTTTGGGTTGGTGTCGATCCTTCAGAGGCGATTTTGGCTGCTGATAACTTGCCTATGCTTGGTCGGCCAGGGTTTGACTGGTTGCGTTCATCGCCCCGGCGGCTGGGGCTTCCCAGGGGGGCAGGGTACGATCGACCGGCAAAAGTCGCGTGCTGTTGTTCATGATCCTTTCCCGCTGAACGATATAGCACCGGAAGTGGTTGGAGGCCGTCCTCGCGAGTTTTTCTCGCCTCAATCCGAGGCTGTGCGGGAAGCCACAGTACCGTTGCAATATCGGAATGTGCCATCGGGCTACGGCTATTGATCTGGATTGGGTAGGGTGTCCACAACGCTGGATGACGGATTAGAATAGAGTGTCTCCGTCGGTTGTCGCCGATCGAGCCTGAACAGAATTGCACTCTTGCTACGTCCTGAAGTCACCTGACATGTCCACCGCTCCGCTCCGCATGGCAAAAGAATCATCCCATCGGCCAGTGGCGGTTGTGGACATTGGAGCCACCAGTATTCGGATGGCCATCGCTCAGATCAATGATCGATCCGAAGTCCAGCCACTAGAGAATCTGTCGCAAGCGGTTACTTTGGGTAAAGACACCTTTACCAAAGGGTTCATCACCAAGAGTTCTATCGAAGAAAGCGTGCGCATCCTGCGCAGCTACAACCGGCTGATGCGTGAATATGGGATCACCCATCCCGACCAGGTGCGCGTGGTGGCAACCAGCGCGGTGCGTGAAGCCAGCAATCGATTGGCGTTTCTAGATCGAGTCTATGTGGCTACCGGTTTAGAAGTGGAGCCTCTGGACGAGGCGGAGGTGAATCGGATCACGTACATGGGCATCCAACCCCAATTGCAAGCCGACCCAAGACTTGCGTCCAGCCCAGTGATCATTGCCGAATTTGGTGGCGGCAGCACGGAGATTCTGGTTGTCCATGCTGGCGACGTTTTGTTTTCATACACGTATCGCTTGGGTTCCGTTCGACTGCTCGAGATGATGGAACTGGTGGATGCGGCACCCGGTAAACACCGATTGATTTTGGAAAATCAGATCCAGCGACAAATTGTTCAAATTCGAGAAGACATCGATATGGACTTCCCGTTGCAATTGGTAGCCATTGGCGGTGACATCCGATTTGCCGCCGACCACCTGATCCCTGATCGAGACCAGAATGATTTGGTGTACTTGCCAGTAGCTCAACTTTCAGATTTGACTCGCCGCATTTCCAATCTAAGCGAAGATGAAATTGCACAGCATTTTGGCATGAGCTATCACGATGCCGAAGCGGTTGTGCCAGCACTGATGTGTTACTTGCTGCTAGCCAAAGGTTTTGATCAGACGGAAGTGGCGGTGTCAGATACCAATCTGCGAGATGGCTTACTGCAGAATTTGGCTATGGTCGATTCTTGGTCAGAGGATTATCGTCGGCAAGCCATTCGATCTGCCAGTTCTTTGGGCCAGTTGTATGATGTCGACGAGAAGCATGCCCGGCATGTGGCTGAGCTGTCTGCCAAGATATTCACAGATTTACAAGATGAACATCAGTTGGAGCCACGGATGAAGCTGGTTTTGTATCTGGCGGCAATGTTATACGACGTGGGCAGCTACATCAGCCCGCGTAGCGCTCATAAGCACTCGATGTACATCATTCGGCACAGTGAGTTATTCGGATTAAGTCGCAAAGATGTTCTGTTGATCTCTCTGGTAGCTCGATATCATCGGCGCAGCAGTCCCCAGCCTCAGCACGAAGGCTACGCGACGCTGGATCGTCGTGGTCGCGTGGCGGTTGCCAAGCTGGCCGCCATCTTGCGTTTGGCCATTGCCTTGGATGATTCTCGCAGTCAGCGTATCAACGAAATTCGCTGCCGAATTCTCAACAAGCGCATGATTATCCAAGCGGTAGGCGTGGAAGATGTCGCTTTGGAGCAATTGGCATTTCGCGAAATGAGCAGTCTGTTTGAAGAGATTTTTGGCATGCCTTGCCAGCTAAGGTCGGGCAAAGCTTGAGGAAAGAACGAGGAATCTATGTCAGAAATAGCGATTGATAAAACGGATCAAGCCATCGAACAACTCAGGGATCAACTGCTGCGACCTATGGCGCTGAAGTTTGGTTTTCCGCTCAGCAAACGCACGGGGCAGACCACCAGTGTGCCGACGGTTTTGTGTCTGGGTAACCATTCTTCGGGCAAATCGAGTTTCATCAATCACTGGATTGGCCAACAGGTTCAGCACACAGGAGTTGCTCCTACGGATGACGGATTCACGGTGCTGATGTACGGCGATACTCGCAACGATATGGATGGCCGTACCGCCGTGGTCGATCCACATCTTCCATTGCGAGATTTTGAGCAATTCGGAAAACAATTTTTGGATCACCTGAAGCTGAAGAAAATACCGCTGCAGCCACTGCGTGATTTATGCTTGATCGATAGTCCCGGACTGATTGACCATGCTGGGGCACCCGGCGATCTTTCGCGAGGTTATGATTTTCCGTCAGTGGTTCGCGAGTTTGCTAGTCACGCCGATTTGATCATCTTCTTTTTTGACCCCAACAATCCAGGAACCACAGGTGAAAGCTTAAGAATTTTCTCCGATGCGCTGGCCGATGTGATGTACAAAGTGTTGATCGTGTTTAATAAAGTGGATACTTTTGCCGATGTGCGGGACTTCGCAAGAACCTATGGCGCACTTTGCTGGAATCTTTCTCGCATCGCCAGAACCAAAGACATGCCGCACATCTACTGCACATTTATCCAGGAGCTAGCCAGTAGTCGCCAAAGGCAAATCGATCTAGTGGACTTCTTAAAATCCACTGAAGAGTTGGAACATGAGGTTTCTCGTGTTGGAACGCGAAGGCGCAGCAATGTGATAGGTGCTGTGCTGGATGCGGCACGTTGCCTGCGTTTGCACGCCACGATTTGTCAGCACGTAGGAATGCGGTTGATGGCTGCTCGGCTGGGGCTGTGGTTGCTCAGCGGCCTGATGCTCGCCGTCAGCGTCTGGTTGATGCTTTACCATCGATCCCAGACGATTTGGATCGTCACAGCGGTGACTCTTCTGCTCTTTGGAGTCGGGTTGTTGGTTGGCAGTCGTGGCCTGCTGCGAAGACTTCTCAGTCGCTACATCAGCCGACTGGATGCACTGTTTCACGACCTGTTTCATCGCGAGTTGCTGGAGCAGAGCCACAGCCGATTTCTGGAAGGTTTGTGGGAAAGTGTGAAGCCCAAAACTATCAAATTCATGCAGACCGTCGGACCAAGTGGCGTTCCCTATTCACCCTTGTGGTACAGCCGAATCCGTAAATTAAAGCGGGTTTCCGAACACGATATTCCGCAAATTCTTAATCGCGTTCAGCTAGAGACTACCAAGTCATAGTCAGGCTAGTTCATAGGTGGCGTTCACCGAGAAGTGTCTTTTTTCTTCCTCTATTGATTGCTAAATGCCGCTTTAACAGCGACAATGAGGTCAAGTGGCCAGAGGCCGCCGAATTTTTTTGAAAATCTTCTAAAAATCTGCGCCCGTTCAGAGCTTTGGGTTGCACTACTCTTTTATGTTTGATCCCAAGACTCAACCATTAAGACTGTTGCCAAATTCTGATCCTGCCGACCATTCAAGCTTGCCAGCAAAGCTGGAGGAGCTTGCTGAACTCGAGTCGGATCAAGAACTGTTGTTACGCTTTGTCAATTGCAAAGACCGCACAGCCATCGAACATTTGATTTCGCGACAGTCGCCGATGGTAATTGCGGTATGCAGAGCCACCACCAGTTGCCCAGAGGATGCTCAGGATGCTTTTCAGGCTACGTTCCTAGTACTTTTGCAGTCGGCGCACAAAATTCGCCGACAGGCGAGTCTTGTGGCTTGGCTTCATGGTGTTGCCTACAGAATTTCCTGCCGAATTCGACTACACAACAAACGCACTGCTACGATGATCGATTCGGCACAATTCGACTCAAGCCTCCCAAGTGCGAACATTCCTTCCGAGGAACCTTTATCGCTGTTAGCTAGAAAAATTGAACTCGAGTGGCTGTTTAGAGAATTGGAAAAACTTCCGACCAAATTGAAGTGTGCAATCATCGAGCACTATTTGCATGGCTATACGGCTCGTGAAATTTCTGAGCGGATGGAAATTAGTGTCTCGGCTGTAGAAGGACGATTGCGTCGTGGACGCCGGTTGCTTCGTAGTCGCTTGATGCGCTATGGCCTAAGTTTGTCAGTGGCCTTTGGAACGTTGGATTTGTTGAAAGTTCATTTGTCGGCAGCTGAAGTGAGTCAGTGGAGTATGAAATTCAAATTGAGCTATTTGATCACTAACGAGCCAAGTAGTCAGGTCGGCCTGATCACCGGTGCTTCACCGAAATTACAGGCACTTATCCGAGGAGAATCGTCCATGTTGTTGAAAACTTTGTTGACGAAGTCAGCCGTAGCATTCATGGCATTTGGTACTGTTGGGAGCCTAATTTCATGGGCTGTTTGGGCTGCTGACGGAGTGCCTCAGCGTGCGCAGCCTAATGTTGTAACCCTAGCGCTAGCTGAAAATGCCGAACTGGCTCCACCTTTACCCGCCGTAGTCCTCCCGCCGACTACTTTGGCTCAAGTTGATAACGAGCAAAATATTACAGACCAACCCAAAAGCGGAGCTGTGGTGCCGCAGACGCCCACGGCGGTAGAGTGGAATCGGCCAGAAGGCGACGATCCAAGTTGGCTGAAAGCGGATGAATCGACGATTGCCATCGAGGCAAGAATTGACAATCATCGACAGACACTAAAAAAACAAATCCAAGTAATCAACTTCCAAGATACTCCGCTGAGTCAAGTGGTGTCTTTACTTGCGGAAGAATTCCGAGTGGCTCTGAGAATAGATCTTGCAGAACTTGAAGTAGAAGGTGTTGACCCCGATTCTCCCGTTACATTAGAACTTCCGTCATGCTCCTTAAGGGAGTTGTTGGACATTGTCTTGAAGCCGCTGAATTTAACCTACCGTATCCGCGAATCCTGGATTGAAATCACAACTGAAGCAGCGGTTGAAGCTTCACCACCGCTCCGCAGTTACGATTTAAGTTATCTCTGTTCGACTTCGGAATCTTTCGATGCCGTCGTGAGTTCCATGCAAACTTCGATCGAGCCAGACGGTTGGCAAGAAAACGGCGGTACTAGCACCATTTCCAATGTTGGATCGCTCTTGATAGTGAAGTGCCCAGACAGAATTCATTATGAGATTGAGTCTTTCCTGAGGTTGATCGCCAAAATGAATCCAGACAATACAACGCCAACGGGTGATCAGAGGCCACTGCGACAAAAAAACATGTCTTCGGCAATGGGTATGAGTGGTAGAGGTGGTGGTGTCGGTACGGGTGCAGATTCCGAGTGATAAGTCATCTGCAACGACCTGATTGCGATTGAAGATTCTAATCGCAGAAATCAGCGGCGCTTCCGCTCTTCCAAATCCAAAAAGTAATCGGCGGCGGTCCATTGAGCCAAAGCAATATCGCGCTGCGAAGTGTTGGGTGGTGAAGCAGCCAAACGAGTTGAAACTTGAGATGTGTCAAAGGATTCACCTTCACCACTTCCACTTTGGTTCAACTGGTTGATCACTAGCAGCGCATCAAGTGCAGTAATTCTATTGTCGCCACTGGGGTCGACAAAGGCCGCTACGTTCGTTGTGCCTTTGACAAGATTTTGAGAACGTGTTGAGTTGAGTTCATTGATAATAAATAGCGCGTCGACAGCCGAAACGCGACCATCGTCATTGACGTCGGCAAAAACCCTAGGGCTTTGCCAAGGGTTGGTGCGATCTAGATCGGCAACAAACACTTCGACCTTGGCGGGTGCTGATGTCAGGCCATGTATGTTGGTTACCGTATAGGTCGTTCGCTGCACGCCAGTAAAGTTGACGGGAGCTTGATAAATCAAGGTTCCACCAGCGGCCAGTTTGAACGCAGCCGGAGCATCAGCGGCCAGCTTAACGACCACGTCTGGTAGACTTTCACCTGAGCCAGCCAAACCACTTAATAGGTTGATTGAAACGATTCGATTGACGTTCGTAGCGGTCGCTAAATGGTTCTGGGCTACCGGTGCTGTGACAACCGGTCCTGTGACTTTCAAGCTGTAGTTCTTGTTCTGTCCACCAAACACCTTAATGTAGTAGGTAGTTCCTCGTGTGACAGAACGAGTGATGGTTTCGACGTTGCCAGAGGTCGTAGACGATGCAATTACTTTTCCTGCTGCGTCCAAGAGCTGTAGATCGACGTTACCGTTGGAGTGCAGGAAATCCAGTCGGAAAGTGGCCGAGCCATCGCCTGTTGCCACGTACTTGAAATGATCTATGTCGCGATTGGTGTGTAGCGAAAGGCCGCTAAGCGTTGGGCTGGGGCCGCTTAACAGCTTGGCGGTTGCCAAGGTTTCGTTGGATTCCTGAGAATCGGGCTTGATCGCTTCAGGACCAGAAATCTGCAGGTTGTAATTGGAATTTGCTGTTCCCAGTACTTTCAAAAAGTAGACCGCACCCGCTTCGGCCTGATGCGTGATGGATTCGCCATTGGTCGAACCAGCAGATCTGGCTAACAGTCGACCCGTAGAGTCCAATAACTCTAAATCGATGTTTCCATTAGCATGATTAAATTGCACACTGTAAGTAGCCACGCTGGTTCCCTCAGCCACATATCGGAAAAAGTCGACATCGCTGTTGGAATGCAAGGACAGGCCCGTCAAGCTGGGGCTTCTGCCTGTGAGTCTGGCCGCAGTGGTCAGTGAGTCATTGGGTTCGTAAGCGTCGGGACGTGGATCGCCGGTCTTGAAGATGAAATTAAGCCACAGCGATTTGCTGGCGACCGTAATCGTTTGTACTACGGCTTGTGGCAATCCACCTCCCGTGGCGCGGACTTTATAAGTTCCCGGTTTTAGAGCGATTTGATAGCCGCCTGTGGGAAAAGCCTGGGTTGTAAATTTTTGGCCACTTGTGTTCTCGAACTCGATAGTCGAACCGCTGTAGCCTTCGCCTGATTCGTACCATCCGCTCTTGTTTGCATCATGAAACACTGCTCCCGTCACATAGACAGGAGTGTAGTAGGTATCGATCAGCACAGCAGTATTTACCGCAGGCCCAATGGCGGAACTGGATGTTGCTGTGATTTTTGTTCCAATCTGATCAAATACGGGATCCATCAATAAATTGCGATGACTACGCGGATGCTGCATGCCACCGGAACTTCGCCCTGTTGCCGCATTGGTTCCCCAGTTGACGAAATAAGACGCGTAAATTTGCATTGGGTTACTGGCTCGGAACGCAACGACTTCGCCTTCGTTCTGGAAATAAAGTCCGGCAGCAACCATCGCATTGAATCGCGCTTGATCATTGCTGTGGAAACCCTTATTGTTGCGAATCATCGAGTTGTTATGTGAACTCGAAAAATTAGAAAGAGCCTGGTTCCACACGAGAGGTTCGACCGGACTTAATGCAGCCCATTCGCTTTTCAACTGAGACCCGCTGACCTTATGCCGGTCCAAGTCCGATTGAATGTTAGAATAACGAGACTTCAACGGTGAGGTCGAAGAGAACATACGATCGAACTCACCGCGCGGATCCGTGCGGAAGCGATTGACCAACTGCAGAAACTCCTGTTCCTGTCCGGTTGGATTGATTGAAAGTAAACGTCGGCACTCCAATTGCTCAACAGCCAAACAGCGGCGTTTTGCAGACTTCATGGAAACCCTCACGTGGTGAAGAGACGCTCAGTAGAGCGTTATGATTCAGACTCGTCAACGGTCTTCCACATAACTCCATCCATTGGGGTTGGCAAACTGCCTTGCAGGGGGACAGTCATCAACCCCTCCACCAAGCTACAGTACCCCCCTCCATAACTCTGAGCCAATCCTCACATAGGTGGAGCCCTGCGCAATAGCCTCTCGAAAATCACCGCTCATGCCCATCGAAAGTTCGCATCGATCATTGGGCAGTTGGTACTTTTGGGCCAACTGAGCCCCCAATTCTCGTACCTGTGCAAATTCCCTTTCAATCAACTGGGGCGTTGCACCAAGCGAGGACATAGCCATTAAGCCACGCAGTTGCAGACCCGGCAGTTCAACCAGACGCTGGACTGTGGTCCAAAATTCATCCAAAGTTAAACCGGTTTTGCTACTGTCCTGCGTGAGATTTACGTCTAACAGGACGGCAACCTCGATTCGACTACGCACCGCTTCCAGGCTTAGTTCTTGCGCTAATCGCAAACTGTCGACCGACTGGATCATATCTACCAAGGGTAACGTGCGGCGGACTTTGTTTCGCTGCAAATGACCAATCAGATGCCAGCTAGGATTTGCAGCTGGCGGTTGTTTCGCCTGAAACCAGACATGTTTGTCCCAGAGGCTTTGAGGTCTATTTTCGCCGATAACCCGACAACCGGCTGACACAAGTTGAGACGTTAATTCGGGGCCGACATATTTGGCAACGCCAACAATGATCACATCGTCTGGGACACGGCCAGCTTTAGTACAGGCGTCAGCAACTTGCAGGCGAACCCGCTGCCAATTTTCGGAAATGACCTGTTGGGTCTGTTCAGATGCTACAGGAGACATGAAACCTCGGTGCGGTATAGCAGGAGAGTCGAAACGCTGAATCTAAATTCCTGTCCATCAAAATAGATCGATCCAATCTTACCAGCAAGCCACCATTTTCCCATTTGACCCAAGAGCGGTTACAATGTTTGCTACATCCACACTAACTAGATTGGATGGGTAGGCGATCTTGTATGCAATCTCGATCGCCAGAGGCTTGACTTAACTGAGCAAAATCCAATGAATGATCCGCTGTTCTTGTTGCTACTGGTGGGAATTCCGCTGCTTTCAGGATTCGTTTCTACCCAAATGCGCAACCGATTTGTGCAATTTTCAAGACAGCCCATGCAGCTTACAGGTCGCGAAGCGGCTGAATTGATGTTGCGGCAATTTGGTATCGACGATGTGCGCGTCATATCGGTTCGCGGGCAATTGACCGATCATTACAACCCCGAAACCAAAACGGTTAATTTAAGCGAAGTGGTCTACAGTCAGCGAAACGTTGCCGCTGTCGCGGTAGCCACTCACGAAGTGGGTCATGCGGTCCAGCACGCCACAGGATATCCGCTGCTAAAGATGCGGTCCAAAATGGTACCTTTTCTTAAGCTTAGCAATCTAGCCTTGCCCATCATGGCCTTTGGTGGAGCAGGGGTATCCGCTGTGCTGGGCAATCAGGGCATTATGCTCTTGTGTATTCTTGGACTGGGTTTACCAGCATTGTTTAGCATCGTAACGCTGCCAGTCGAGTTCAACGCTAGCCGACGAGCCTTGCAGTGGATGGAACGCTCCGGTTTAGCTCAAGGCGATCAGCACGCAGGCGCGCAGAAAGCTCTGTTCTGGGCCGCCATGACCTATGTCGTGGCCGCGCTGGGATCGATCATACAAGCCCTGGCCTTTGCTCGCATGTTCTTCAGGCGTCGGTAAGTATTTAGGTTCAAGTTTTTTCACTCGATCGGTGGCTCGATTGCTTCAGGTACTCTTGCAGAGTTTTCGCTCCATGTCCAGCAATTTTTGTTTTGTTTGGACACCACCCTCGCCCGAGTATCCAGTCAATTTTCCAGTTGAGCCCACGACGCGGTGGCACGGTATGATCAATGGCCAACGATTACTAGCCATGGCTCCTCCGACGGCTCGGGCGGCTCGAGGGCTGCCAACGGTGGCGGCCAATTTCCCGTACGTTTGTGTTTCGCCAGGTGGGATTTGGGCACACGACAGCAATACTTGGCGATGAAAGTGACTGATGCCTTGCCAATCCAGCCGGTCGAGATCCCAATGCAAGAAGCCAGTTACGAAGTAGTCTTCTACAGCCTGCTGAAGTTCTAACTGTCGCATCGAATCACCAATCAGCAAGCAGCCATCTTCAGTCAGAGCGCTGGCGGTTGGCCAATCCCTTGTCTGGCCGCTGCTCCCCCGTCGGAATTCAAAACTCCTCAGGCCTGCTTCGGACCAGCAAGCCACAAATTCTCCCATTGGAGTTGTTAACGGTTGCCAAACAAGCTGAGCTTGGCTCAGGGTCGGTTCGCATACGGTTTTCATCGTGGCTCTCCAGGATATCGTACAAGTTGTTTCGGTATCTATCGGGATACTCACCAAACGGACTGAGCATGGTTATAATCGTTTTCTCGCCAGTCCGCATTACCCTGCGTACAGAACTAGAAAAATCGACTTTGGTTCCCTTCTTACCAAACCAAAAACTTGATAGTTTGTTCCACGAGCCCTTTCAACAGGAGCCTATAAATGATTTCGATAACGACTCGCATGACAACCCGCTCCGTCTGGCTGATGGCAGGATGCACCAGCCTATTGCTATTGCTTAGCGAACCAAGGGCACTGCGAGCAGAAAATTGGCCACAATGGCGTGGGCCATCCAATAACGGTATTTCGTCAGAGCGATCCATTGCGACTGACTGGAGTTTAACTGAGAACATTGTCTGGAAGACAAAAATGCCGGGGCAAGCCGGGGCGACTCCTATTGTTTGGGGTGACCGAATTTTTCTGACCAGTGCCGATGGGGATGATCTAGTGTTGATCTGCCTTGATGCAAAGACGGGCGCAGAACATTGGCGTAAGTTAGTTGCATCGGGCAATCAAGACGCCCGGGCAGGCGAGGGGAACTCGGCTTCACCGTCACCGTCAACTGATGGGAAGCACGTCTGGGTGTTCTTTTCGACGGGCGTGCTGGCCTGTTATGATTTCGACGGCAATCAAGTTTGGATGCTGGATTGCAATCAGCAGTTTGGCAAGTTGGATATCCAGTTTGGCATGACCAGCACCCCGGTACTGGACGGCGATGCTTTGTATCTTCAGTTGCTTCATGGGCCAATGGATCATGCCAGTGACCATCGAACCGGCAAAGTCATCAAGCTGAACAAGTTAACCGGCAAAGTTATTTGGGAGTACGATCGGATAACCGACGCAGTTTTTGAGTGCAAGCATTCGTATGCGTCTCCGTTTTTGTACGATGATGGAAAAAAGCGATATCTGTTGGTGCATGGCGCCGATTGTACCACCGCACATGCACTTGATTCAGGAAAGGAAATCTGGCGGCTGGGTGGGCTGAATGGTCCTTCTACGATCAACTCTCGAGCTATGGATGTGACCTTTCGTTTTGTGTCTTCTCCAGCCTTTGCGGCTGGGCGGTTGATCATTCCGACCGCCAAAGCTGGTCCGACAATCTCTTTGGATCTGTCCGCAGATCCCAAAGGCGACCTAACAGAAAAGCCCGAAATGATCGCTTGGACCGTCGAGCAAACACCTGACGTTTCCATTCCATTGATTGTCGACGATCTGGTCTACCTGCTACATAAGGATGGAAAGTTACAGTGTGTGGAACTGAAAACTGGCCAGGAGGTCTATTTCGAGCGAACGCACACCGTCCAGCACCGGACCAGTCCCGTCTACGCCGATGGCCATATCTATTTTTGTGGAAAAGACGGGGTTTGTACCGTAGTGAAGGCCGGACGAAAATTCCAGATAGTTGCTAGCAACCCCATGGGCGAGCAGCCCATCACCGCATCTCCGGTAATTTCTAACGGAACCCTTTACATTCGTACCTACGAAGCGCTATACGCTATACGCAAGCCCTAGCGAAGGCAGCGGGCAAAAACGGCGGTAGATACACGGTTTCAAGCCATTTACTGGCAGTTTAGGGCTGATTGTTGGTTTAAGGCTTGTTACAATATCTACGGTTGGGAACTTGCAAGCTGAGAATCGACGCGACGTACCAAAAATTTTCTTGTTGCCTGGGAATCCTTGTGTATGCCAATCGTAGCCAACATTCTGCATCCTACAGTTGCCCTGGCTGTTCTATTGTCTTTTCAGCCGATTCAGGCAGAAGAGGTTCATTTAGCTGGGGCAATAACCAAACTGATCAAGCAGCTAGATAGTGCCGATTTTGAAACGCGTGAACGCTCAGCGGCAGAGTTGTTGTTGATCGGCCCAGGTACTCTTGCTCAGCTTAAGCAGCTTCCGGCAGATTCATCCAAAGAACTGCAGCAGCGATCGGCCGAGTTGACTCAGGAAATCGAGAGACAGCTCTTCATCGTTCAATCACGCTCGTTCCTGACGGATCAAGACGAAACCAACGATCATGGTCTGCCCGGTTGGCAGTTATTCCGCAGCTTATCCGGTGGTTCGCGTGTCAGTAAGTTGCTTTTCTTGGAGATGCTCAAGAGTCAGTATCCGTTGGCACAGCAGATTCAGACGGTACACCACAAACAGTTGTCCGGCGGTGACATGGTGGAACTACAACAACTGACTCTGAATGCATCGCTGCAAGCGGAGCAGCTTCTACGCAAAATGCATCGTGGTGCAGAAGTTGGAGTGGGTGATGGAGTGGCTTTGCTGCTGACCACAGCGTTGATCGATGGAACGGTTCCAGTGGAAATCAGCGACTTCATACTATCTTCGATCCATAAGAATATGTTTGAGTACCTGCGAAGGCCAGGCTATAAAATTTGTCTACGACAGTTGCTGGCCTGCTGGATTCCCAAGACTCACGACGGAATTTCACAAAAGGCCATGTGGGTCGCTTATGATTTGGAACTGGCGGTCGTGCTACCAATTGCCCGCAAGCATCTGTCGGACTCGTTCGATCGTATTACTCGTGAGTATGCTATTTTCTGTTTGGCCAAATTCGGTGAAGCATCGGATATCGCAAAGTTGTTGTCGTTAACTAGCGATGAAACCATTGTACATGAATTGGATGACCGATCGGTGGATTACAATGTCTCACGGGTCGCGCCACCGGGATTGCCCGTGGAAGTGCAGCCTTCGCTTTCGCAAAAACTGGTTCGGGTCAATGATCTTGCAGCAGCAGCAGCAATGATTCTGATGAACGAAGACCCAGGTTCTATCTTTCCAGGTATGACCAAAGAGTCCTTCCTGGGACGCACTTCAGTGGGAATCGCGGTGGATCGAGAATTGGCCGATCAGCGGACACAGCAGATCAAGGACTGGGCAGCACCACGCCAGGTTGTCCCAGATGCAGGCTGATTTCAATGTGCCGTCAGCCGAAGCTTCATTCGTCTTTTTTTGTCTTCTTGATTCGATAGATTGCTGGCGGAACCAGAGTTCCTGAAATAAGCCAGTTGGAAAGATTCGTTAGTTAATGAACCAACAAAATCGCGATTTTGCTGGACTGGCTGTGGCCGCAATGGAGAGTCGCCGTCAGGACGACATGCAGCGCTTGATCACTAAGTTTGGCGGGGTTCCATTCGTTAGCCCGTCCATGCGAGAAGTCCCGCTGGAAAGCCATCGTGAGGCGGTAGATTTTGCTTACCGAGTGATGACTGGCGAGATCAATATCGTCGTCTTTCTAACCGGTGTCGGCTTCAAGCAGTTTCTCAGTGCCGTCGAGCGTTCTGTCGATAGGCAGCGGCTGATCAATGCCCTAAGCGATATCACCACAGTTGCTCGCGGCCCCAAACCTGCCGCTGCCATGCGAGATGTTGGACTCAGGCCGACGCTGTTGGTTCCCGAGCCCAACACGTGGCGCGACCTGCTGCGCGAGATCGATCAGCATGTGCCAGTGGTCAATCAGGTTGTGGGAGTTCAAGAGTATGGAACGACCAATAGCAGCTTGTATGCCGGACTGGAAGCGCGTGGCGCCCAAGTGGTTCCGCTGAAGGTTTATCGCTATGAATTGCCAGCCGATCCGGCCCCATTGCAAGAGAATATTCGAGCGATTGTCGCCGGCCATCGCGATGTGCTTCTACTGACCAGTGCTCATCAGATCGTCAATTTGCTGCAGACAAGCGCGCAATTGGGGCTGGAAGATGCCCTGCGAGTCGCTCTGCGCAAGATGATCGTGGCTTCGATCGGTCCAACGACCACAGAGATGCTTAGGCACTGTGAATTGCCGGTCGATCTGGAGCCTTCGCATCCCAAGATGGGGCACTTAGTTCAGGAAAGTGCCGCGCGTGCGCACAGTTTGCTGAATGCTAGAATCGCCAGGGCTCAAGTTATCGAGCGCACCGGGCGGCCACCCAATGACTCGCAAGCTGCCTGGTATGATGGCCCGATGATGCGGGCATGTCGCCGTGAAGCTTCCAGTGTAACGCCCGTGTGGCTGATGCGGCAAGCCGGACGTTACATGGCCGAATATCGTGAGGTGCGTGCCAAGAAAAGTTTCTTGGAACTGTGTCGAGACCCCGCGCTGTGTGCAGAAGTCATGGTAACGGCCGTCAATCGTTTGAAAGTGGATGCTGCCATAATTTTCTCGGATCTGCTACCGATCATTCAGCCAATGGGGATGGACCTGGAGTTCGCGGCCGGCGATGGGCCTGTGATTCATAATCCGCTACGCACCACTGAAGACATTGACCGTGTGCGAGAATTGGAGACGATGGAAGAGTTGGACTTTGTGATGGAGACGGTGCGTCTGACGCGCCGAGCCATCGCACCAGACATACCGGTCATAGGCTTTGCCGGTGCTCCGTTCACGTTGGTCAGTTATATGATCGAAGGTGGTGGCAGCCGTAATTACTTGTACACCAAATCATTGATGTATCGAGACTTTGGAGCTTGGCACACGCTGATGACCAAAGTTTCTAAGAGTGTGGTTCGCTACTTGAATGGCCAGATTGCAGCCGGCGCACAGTGTGTGCAGCTTTTTGATTCGTGGGCTGGATGCCTTTCCGTTCAAGACTATCGACACTATGTCTATCCATATGTCAAGCAGATTATCGATTCGATCGTGGCTGATGTTCCAGTCATCAACTTTGCCACCGGCAATCCGGCTTTGCTACCCCTACTGCGCGGGGATCAACGCACGGTGGTCGGCATTGATTGGCGAGTTCCTTTAGACGATGCTTGGGCAACTGTTGGCCACGATCGAGCGGTGCAAGGTAACATGGACCCTTTGGGGTTGATGGCTGAACATGGCGTGTTAAAAGAGATGGTCAGCGACGTGCTTCGCCGCGCGGGCGGTCGAGCCGGCCATATTTTCAACCTGGGCCATGGCATCTTGCCGCAAACCGACGTGGAACATGCCGTCGCCTTGGTCGACATGGTTCATGAGATGAGCCAGAAATAGTTTTCGTCGGGAACCTTCATTAAGTTTGTCGGCGGAGGCATGCAGATCGTAGGGTGGGACAGGCGGGGCCTTTGAAAACTAGTGCGAAACTTCAAAGTTCATCTCATAGAATCCGGCCATTTTCAATGAAAATAGCCTGGCCCCGCGCCGGCCCACCATCAGGCGTGAACGGTTACGCAATTAGTTTGACCCAGCGCCGGCCCACAGTCGGCCTAGACTGCATCTTTCTCTCTTAGACTATCGATACCACCAGTGAACGAACTTTCCATAACCTCAGAATCCGTCCGTCAGATATTGTCAGAATTGCGTGATCCCGAAACCGGACGGCCGATAGGCAAGACCGATCAAATCGGCGACATCCAGGTATCCGGTAATCGTGTCCAGTGCCAGTTGCGACTGACCTCTCACAGCTTGCCTATCAGCGATGAATGGCTCGAGCAGGCGACCGAGCGATTGCAAGCCAAGCTGCCCTCAGCAGCGCAGCTTGATGTCAAACTTGGCAGCCACGAACGTCCGCCGGTAGCGCTCGGACAAATCGGATTGCAGGCCAAAAGCGTCATCGCTGTCGGCTCGGGCAAAGGCGGGGTAGGCAAGAGTACGGTTGCCGCGTCGATCGCACTCACCTTATCCAAAGCGGGCTGTAAAGTCGGATTGATGGATGCCGACGTTTACGGTCCCAGTATTCCTCATCTACTGGGACTTTCGGGGCGTCCGCAGGTGATCAACAACAAAATTCAGCCCATTTATTGCGGCGAAATGCCGGTCATGTCCATGGGCTTTCTTGTGGACCCAGATCAAGCGGTGATTTGGCGCGGACCCATGTTGCATGGTTCGATCACGCAGTTCCTGCGCGACACTTACTGGGGGCCACTGGATTACCTGATCATCGATATGCCACCGGGGACCGGCGATATAGCCTTGACCTTGTCGCAATTGATTCCTCTTACAGGTGCCGTCGTAGTTTGTACGCCACAGCAGGTCGCTCTGCTGGATGCGGTTAAAGCCATCGCCATGTTCCGAAAAACCAAGATTCCCATGTTAGGCATGGTAGAAAACATGAGCGGGTTTATCTGCCCCGACAACGGCAAGCGGTACGATATTTTTGGACATGGTGGAGCGCGTCAAAAGGCCGAAGAGCTGGAAGTGCCATTTTTGGGCGAAGTGCCGTTGAATATGCAAATGCGGGAGAAGTCCGACTTAGGTCTGATCGCTGGTGCTCTAGAAGACCCCATCTGTGAATCAGCCTTTGACAAAATCGTCCGCGCCCTGTGCCGACAAATCAACAGCCGCGCCGCAGCCACTCCGGGACCTAGCTTGCCAGTACTCTAGCTCATCTCACCGCACATGTTATTGCCATTAAGTGAAGTAAACAATCCAGCGATGCTTACTTGGTGTTGTCATCGAAGAAGATGGCAGGACGGAGGAAGATTTCATCAAGGAACTCGCCGAAATGTAAGCGGCTCTGGAAGCTCTCGATGCCGAAGCCACCGAACTATCGTCGGTGTCATTCGTTATAGTGTCAAGCAACTCATTGGGGATTAGTAAGCCAGTCGCACGCCACTCTCTGTGCCTTTGGGACTCTTTAAAGGTGCGGATGTTTCTCACGGAGGCACGAAGACACAGAGTTGAAAGCTAAAGCTCCGTGACTTTGTGACTCTGTGAGTAGCTCAATGTGGACGGAGATGGGGACACTCAACTTTGCCTAGGGGCATGGCAATAGTAGACGCGATAATCGAGGTAGGTTAGCGAGACTTTTGGGTTACTTGGCATAACACTTGCGAGGGGTTTAATCTAAGCTGTGTGTCCCCTATCTGCTCCCTAATCCATAATCCGTGCAGATGCATGGTGTTTTCAGCTCTGTTAGCGACTGGATTCCTGCATCAGTTATCTTGGACAAGTATCTGCCGATCTACGAGACCGTCTCTTGACTCGCGATTGAAAACTGCTAGCATCAGTTTGCGACTGCTGGCTTGCAACAGTCTAATTCTGTTCTTTTGTCATCACCAAAGGAGAAAAGCATGCGTCAGCAATTCGCTATTTTAGTTTTTGTGGCTTTGATGGTAGTTCTTGGTGTTTTGTCGGATTCAGTGTCCGCCCAGGTTATTACGCGAGTCGGTTCTGGTGTCGAGGCGATGTTCGCTTCTCAGAGCGATGCCTGGCGAGATTCAGACCCGACGGGAATACTTTGGGGTGGGCCTGCGGGTTTCGGACCTTACCCATCTGGCACGATCATTCCCAACCTTCCGTCGCCACCAATACCGCCGTCGATTTCATCACCATCGGTTTCCACTTATGTCGGAAATCCGTTTGCAGGTGGTGGATATACCTCGACTTTCATCGACAATTTAATACCCACCGTGAACAGCACGGCAGCACAGTCAACTATTGATGATTTCGTTTCTGCTACGCCGACCATTACTTCGGATGTTCAAATCGTCTTTCCTAATTGGCTGATTGCTCAGGATCCTACTGCTCCCGGCTATGCGTACAACCAACTGAACTTTGGTTCGAATTATCTATTCACCAGCAATCCTGGACTTTTGGCAGCTACAACACCAAACATTCCGTTGCTGTTGACTGGCAATACATTAGGTCTTACCTCGTACGCTCAGTTCGACGCAGTGATTCAGTATGATTGGACGCCCGTCGTTTTGGGAACCACTCTTTTTGGACCAACCGTTTCGCTAGGTTCATTAAGCTACGCGCAAACATTTACGGGTGCAGGACCGATTTTTTTAACGCTCAACAGTACGGGTTCACTAGCTGCTACTCCAGCGGGTGACGGAGTTCTATCGTTGACGGGTCACGCCTGGGTTGCCGGAGATCCATTCCAGCTTAACGTCACGTCAAACGTGCCAGAGCCTTCAAGCGTCGCCTTGATGAGTGTGGCTATTGCTTTAGTCGTTTATCGAGGCCGCCGAAGAAACCGCAACTGATCTGCTCGTTTCGAACTTAGTCAAGAACCGATATCTTGGATTTCGTCGAGACTGCTGGTGGAAGATTTTAGAAGGCGAATGGACCACTGGCCTTGGTAGCCGCCGATGTCCCAGCGGCCACACATGGAGCCTTCGCCGTCGTATGTCCCCACGTACAGAACGCTGTGCCGACGTTGATATTGTTTCAAAATCTCAACGCTGCCATCGGGGCGAATTTTGCCAGTCAGTGTAAATGCAGCCACAACGTCGCGACCCTGGCCGCTGAGGATAGGGCCGCGAAAATCGAGCAACAGGTCCGACATCTCCTGTCGGCCCAAACCGCGTTGTTGCCACCAACCTTGACACTCAATCATCTAGCTCTCCCAGTCGTGTACTCAGGAAAATCGGTGAGTTCCACTGCCGATTCCTCGCGGAAGTATACGCGTGACTAACTGTCCAAGTTGGTTAAGAACTCGCACGATAAGGGATTTTTGTCACCGCTAGTCGCCAAGAACAGTCCCGGATCCCGATAACTTGGGGCGACCGCGTCCGTCAAGGGGCTCCTTCATCGTTAAGCGGTCTCCTAGAAGTGCTGCCAAGTCAGGTAGATCGTAGACCGGTAATGCCGCGTGAACTAGACCGGCCACTTGATTGACGGAAAGCGGAGTGCGCGTCAATTCACTCCATGATTCTAAACATCGCCTAAGCTCCAGTTTGTTGATCAGCCCCGGTTCCAGCGCGGCTGCGTGTAACGCCGGAATCGCCGCTTCCCCACTGGCTACTATGTTAATCGTTTGCGCACCGGTTTGTTGAGCTAACCATCTGGCGACAACCAGGCAGTCCTCGCTGCGGCATCCCACCAGTGATTTGCCAAGAAGATAGGCGATCATGGCGTTGCCACTGTTGATTCCAAATCGTTCGTTGTACCAGTGTTTGCTACTGGGAGCAGTCTGGCCGATGCCACGAATGTCAACAGCCAAAACGGTCTGGCCGACCAGGGCGCGCCGTAGAATTTCGCCTTCCGGGTTAAGGCAGGCTGACAATCCTTCTTCAAGCAAAAGACAGGTTACGTTCGTCGTCTCACTACTGCGTGACGCCACCTCTGTATCGGGCCGAATTGACGGTTCGGCGAGTACGCCGGGAAGCCAAGTTCCGTCTTCTCTTTTCAAAATTAGTCTACCAATCTTAACGTTTTCTACGGAAAACAGATGGTCGGGCGAGTTCCTTTCAGAATCGTTTGAACCACCATTCAGCCACGTTACCTCAGCATCCGGCAAGCGATTTAATTCTCGGATACCGGCTAGTCGACGGACCTGAGAAGCGAGTTGCTCGGCAGGTTGGCCTTTCTGACTTCGTAAAACCGAACATCGATCACCTTCGGTACGAACATGATCAAAAGCCGAGATCGCTCCGGCGATGCGCAAGACCTGTCCATCAGGAGTAACCCGCATCTCGTCGGCAGTCAGTGGCTCAATTGCAGGGTCATCGATATCCCCCAATTCTTGGCTCAGGTGTTGCCGCATGAACTGCACACTGGCTCGGCGCTGCAAAGGATGCCATCCATGTTCCGCTTCGACTTCTACCAATTCGATACTCCGACCATGACCAAGTCGATGAAAGAGTCGTTTCGCTAGGCGATAGGATTGCCATGTGCCGTCAATGTCGAAAAAATCTTGGGTGGCGCAGGCAATTAGAGTTGCACGTGGTGCCCGCATCACCAAATATTCAGCATGATCCATCCCCAACTCGATTTGTCCAAATATATTCTGCTCAGCATCCTGAGGGCCAATCGTATTGAGCAGCTTTTTGAACGAAGTGATATAGCAGCTTGGTGCTGCTGCCACGACGCGGTTATCCAGTGCCATCAGATAGCTGGTCTGAGTACCACCGCCGCTATTGCCCATCACTCCGATGCGATCCCCGCGAATGTCAGATCGGCTTTGAAGGTAGTCGATGGCACGCAAGCCATCGTGGATCATCCATCGCGCGGTGTTCCACCCCACAGTAATCGCTCCAGTGCCCAGCAAGGTATGCTCGGTGGTGGGTGAAATTTTCTGGCCTTCGGCTTCCAAGATTTGCAGCCGCTCACCCTGACCGATCGGATCAACGATCAAGGCCGCAAGACCACTGAGTGCCGCAAGAGATGCACCGCGCTGATAGCCGTCTTGTAACTTGCCTTCGGTGGCATGTCCACAAAGAATCATCACGCCAGGCCAAGGAGGAGCAAATTTCTTGGCATCGGGAAGAAATAGAGCAGCGGTGACATAGAACCGAGGCTGACTTTCAAAAAGTACTTTCTCGATCTTGTACCCAGGTCGGGATATTTGCCCTGTCGTCACAGCATTCAGCAGAGACGACTCAGGCAGGCCACCGATACGTTGTAGGAATTCCTGCTTCAAGTGCTGTTGATAATCGTAGATTTGCTCAGCGGATTGTAACTGCTCGAATTGCTGCAGGTTCTTCTGGAAACAGTTCTCAGCCGACCTTAGCAGGCCATCGCGCACCATGTTACTCGGCGAAACGCCACTGGGTAATTGATCCGGCAATAGATTCCACCGAGTCTCGTCAGCTTGGACAGAACGAAAGGTTGCTACCACGAAGAATGAGTAGGTCAGTAAAGCATTGATAGCCAACAAAAATCGCAGCATGCTAATCGCTCGACAGGTAGGATAGTCAAATAGCGTTGGGCTAGCAACGATCTGATCGGGTGCAGCCTTTTTCTAAGCGTCGTCAACTGTAATTCAGGCGAAGCGGTGTTAACGCTACTCGGCGGCCTGCAAAAATTCGGTTGCCTTGTCGCTGATATCTTTGCGGCACCAGGAACCGGTCCAGCGCACCTTTTGAACTGCCGTGTATGCGTTTAGCTTGGCTTGAGGGATGTTGTCGCCTAAAGCGGTGACTCCTAGGACTCGCCCGCCTGCGGTGACTACCTGTCCATCGACTAACTTGGTACCCGCATGAAAGACTTTGACGTCTGGTGAGTCTGCGACCGAGTCCAAACCCGTAATGGGCTGACCGATAGTGTAATCGCCTGGATAGCCCTGGCTGGCCATGACCACACAAACGGCAGGTCGAGGATCCCAGACGGGCATTTCAATCTGATCTAGATTGCCATCGACGACGGCTTCCAAAATGTCCACTAGATCGCTCTGAAGTCGCATGAGCAACGGTTGGCACTCGGGATCGCCAAAGCGGCAGTTGTATTCTAGTACTTTCGTGCCAGTGGGAGTCAGCATCAGCCCCGCATACAAAACGCCTTGGAACGGTTTGCGATTGCGCTTCATGGCATGCACGGTGGGAACCAGCACGTTTTCTTCGATCCAGGCCAGCAATGAATCGTCCACCATAGGCGTAGGACAGTACGCGCCCATGCCACCGGTGTTGGGTCCCTGGTCACCATCAAAAGCTGGCTTGTGATCTTGAGCAGGTGGCAAAGGAAGTATGGTGCGACCATCGGTAATTGCTAGGATGCTGGCCTCTTGTCCTTCCAGTCGATCTTCGATGATCATCTGACATCCGGCCGATCCAAATTCTTTTTGGCGAGCGATTCGATCGATGGCTTGCAGAGCATCATTGCGGCGCTTGCAAACAATGACCCCTTTGCCAGCAGCCAGACCGTCGGCTTTTACGACTACAGGACACCTGTCGTTTTCGCCGGGGTATCGCCCCTTGATATAACGCATGGCGTCGTCGTGTTCACGAAAGACTTGGAAGTCGGCTGTGGGCACATCGGCTTGTCGCAACAAATTCTTGCAAAACGCTTTGCTGCTTTCCAACTGAGCAGCCGCTCGTGTAGGTCCAAACACACGCAGTTGCTCGGACTCTAGAGCGTCTACAATGCCAACCGCTAGCGATGCTTCTGGGCCAACCACCGTGAGGTCAATTTTTTCTCGCTTTGCAAAACTAACCAGTCCAGTAACGTCTGTTGCCGAAATGTCGACATTGACGGCTTCCAGGGCAGTACCAGCGTTGCCAGGAGCCACAAAGACCTGCTTCACTCGGGGGCTCAGGCCAATTTTCCAGGCCAGCGCATGCTCCCTGCCGCCGTTTCCAATCACCAAAACTCTCATAAGTACCTGCTTGCCACGCTCAAAACCTCAATTTTCGACACCTTGCCGCAAAATTGTAGACAAAAACGTAGACAGTGAAACCCTATGATTCCAGGTCGTAGCCATCTTGCCGAGAACGTTTTAGAATAATCAATTCAGTTCTGATGCAATCGCCAGGTTTGTTTGAATCCGTTTCTAACCCTTTTGACTAGTTAATTGATTAGCCATGCCCCAGCAACCCGCCGATGAAGAGCCCAAGTTGATCATCGATGAAGATTGGAAAACCCAAGTTCAGCGAGAAAAGGAGGAGCTGAAACGCAAGCAGTCGCAGCCTGGCGAGTCGGATCAAACAGCCGACCCCGCCGAGGTTCCTTCGTCCGAGAAGGAAGATAAGCCCAAAGCAGCGTCTCAGCCGTTGCCGCCAGCCACATTCGAAGTCCTTGTCAGCAGCCTGGCCACTCAGGCTCTGGCAGCCATGGGACTTTTACCCGACGAATCGGATCAGCCTTTGCCGCGAAACATGGACTATGCTCGCCACAATATCGATCTGTTGGCGATGCTTGAAACCAAGACGTCAGGGCATTTGACCGATCAGGAGCAACAAATGTTGAAGGAAGCACTTCACCAAT
>JBIIJD010000098.1:0-13572 GCA_044234105.1 Aureliella sp.
TCCACGATTCGAAAGAGAAGATAGCTTAAGCCAATCTGTCGTCGACGCTGAGCGGCAAGCAGCGGTATCGCCAATGCAAAGGTGCGACTGGTTCCTTGAAGAAAGCGATCTATCAAGTCGTCGTCACTTAAATTGTCATTCTTTGACGTCATGAAGGAAGCCACTCAATTACGACACACATCAATCATTTAGAACCAATGAAAATCTCGTGCATGGAACGTTTTTATCAAAGGATCGAGCGAATGACAAGCTAGGAACTGAAAGTACTTGACGTAGTCGCTCTGGTTTGCCAGCAGGCCTTCAACTGCCCAGAGGTAACCGCTCGATGAAGTAACCCAGTTCAAGCTCTCGAAAATTCAAGTGGTGCCCCTGTTCAAAAATCTGCTCCTGTGTTTTCGCGGTTTGTTGGTTGTAACGATCAGATCTGGTCGGATGGCAGATGGTCGGAGAATGTTGCCCGGTGATTGGCAGAAAGCTGCGAATTGCTTTCTGATTTCGTTAACGAATATCGTTCAATTCCCTCGGAAACCGAGCATTTTGATAAGTTTGTATTGAGGTTTGGTGCGGGCAGGATTTGTGGGAACACGGGAGATTTGCAGCGGTTATAATTGGAAGCTCACTAAAGTATATTTCTTCTCGCAACAAATGTTCCAGAAGCATGTGAGACTCGCATCCTACCTTCCCATATTCCACAGACTCTCTGCACATTGCAGGTCTGAAATGAAAATCCACTTCCTTACCCGTGCGTTCCTCGTTGCGTTTTGTGTTCAGTCCTTGAACGCAACAGAACCACCGCTTGCCACAGAATCTTCGAACCAGGCCCAGAGCGTTAGTTTCGATCATGATGTCATGTCGGTTCTGTCGAAAGCAGGTTGTAATGCTGGCACGTGTCACGGAAATATCAATGGTAAAGGAGGCTTCTTACTTTCATTGAGAGGCCAAGATCCAGATTTCGATTTTCAACAGTTGGTCCATGCCTCAAGGGGACGGCGTGTGAATCCATTCTCCCCAAGTGACAGTCTATTGCTGTTGAAAGCCACCTCACAAGTCGCCCACGAGGGTGGTAAACGATTTTCTGACTCTTCGCCAGAGTATCGCTTGATTTTGGATTGGATTCGTACTGGCACGACGTCTCCCAATCCTGCAGCACCACGAGTCGTGCAACTGTTGGTGGAACCTGCGGATACCGTGATTTGGATACCCAAAAAGGACGCTCAACTGAGGGTGCTTGCCAATTTCTCCGACGGAACTCAACGAGACGTAAGTCGACTGGCTGTTTACGAATCCAGTGATCCAATGGTGACAGTGACAACGCAGGGGCGTGTTCAATTTTCCAAAGCGGGATCTACGACGATTCTTGTGCGCTTCCTAGATGGTCAGACTCCTGTTGATCTAGCATGCCGCGAGTCACTGGAAGGGTTCCAATGGCCAGAACCTGACTCGGAGAACTGGATCGACATCCACATACAGCAACGATTGAAGATGTTGAAAATTCGACCTTCAGGAATCGCAAATGACTCAGTATTCCTTCGCAGACTCTCTTTAGACTTGCTGGGGGTCTTGCCATCCACTAACGAGGCAAGGAGCTTTGTTGCAGATACGAATCCCGACAAGCGACAACGAATCGTCGATCGCTATTTGGCTCGGCCCGAGTTCGCTGCCATGTGGGCTCTAAAATGGTCTGATCTATTGCGAAATGAAGAAAAGACTCTGGACTCCAAAGGCGTGCAAATTCTACACGAGTGGATGATACAGCAGTTCGCCGCAGATCAGCCTCTCAACCAGTTTGCCAGTCAACTAATCTCATCGCGAGGCAGCACCTACGAAAATCCACCCGCAAACTTTTGGCGAGCCCATCGCGAACCACTAGTACGTGCGGAAACCACCGCCCAAGTCTTTTTGGGTGTGAGACTGCAGTGCGCCAAGTGTCATAACCATCCGTTCGATCGATGGTCCCAAGACGAGTACTACCACTGGGCAAGTGTTTTTGAAGGTATCGAATATGAAATAGTAGCCAACGAGCGGAAAGATAACTTGGATAAACACGAGTTCGTAGGTGATCAGATCGTATTGGTTAAATCAGAGGGCCTGGTTAAGAATGCTCGCACTGGACAATCAGCCCCTCCGAGGTTCCTGGGGAGCGATCAGCAAGTCGACGGAGATCGCTTGCAGCTTTTATCTTCCTGGTTAACGAGCCCCGACAACCGTCTGTTTGCTCGTGCGCAGGTGAATCGAATTTGGTATCACATCATGGGCGTAGGGTTGGTAGAACCGGTTGACGATTTGCGAGCAACCAACCCACCATCACATCCTGAGCTGCTGGAGAAACTAACCGACGAGTTGATTGAAAACGATTTTAGCGTCAAACATTTGGTTCGTACGATCGTCAACTCTCACACCTATCAATTGGATTCTGATCTGGACCGGTCACAACTTGGGCAAGGCGAAGATTTGGATGCGAGACTTCTGGCTCAGGCAGTCGTGCGACGCTTGACGGCTGAGCAACTGCTGGATGCTCAGTCTCAGGTACTAGACGTGCCAGCTGAATTCGAAGGCTATGCTGTAGGCAGTCGAGCTGTAGATATTGCTGGAGTTGAGCGAATTCGACGCACTTTGAGCCCCGATGATCAAATACTACGCAAGTTTGGTAAGCCTGAAAGGTTACTATCCTGCGAATGTGAGCGGAGCAATGAAGCTACCCTGGGTCAGACTCTCAGCCTTATTGGCGGACAGCAATTGAACGAGCGACTGCGGCAAGCGGGCAATCGCCTTGGTCGGATGTTGGAACTATCACTGAGTCATCGAGAGATGATCGAAGAATTGTACTGGACGGCACTCACTCGGCCTCCCAATGAAGAAGAGATCGCCGGTCTGGAGGCGTACATGAGACAGGCTTCAGAGCCTCGGCAAGCACTGGAGGACGTTACATGGGCGCTGCTAAACACCAAGGAGTTGATATTCAGGAATTAGTCGATTGCACTCAAGTCACCGCGTTTTTCCCCTTCAAACCTGTTCGAATCAAAAAGCATGAACAACCATAGCTACGCATGTCAAGAATACCGTACGCTTGATATTTCCCGACGAAGTATGCTTCGAATTGGAGGGTTAGGGATGTTAGGCATGACCATCCCCAAGTTGTTGCAATCTTCGGAAGTGAATCGGCAGCTACCGGTTCGTGCCCGTTCGGTAATTTTCTTGTTTCAATGGGGCGGCCCTAGTCACTTGGATACGTTTGACCTAAAGCCCAATGCACCGGAAGAAATTCGAGGCCCGCTGCGACCTATCTCTAGCGTGATTCCTGGGCAGCCGGTCAGCGAGCACTTTCCCGAGATGGCCAAACGTATGGACAGAGTTACCTTGATTCGCAGTATGACGCACACTATGAAGAACCACAATTCAGCAGGCTATTACGCACTCACAGGCCAACCACCGCCCAGCGATGATCAGCGATTGCGCGATTCGCTGGATTTGTGGCCGGCTTATGGTTCCGTGGTGGATGCACTCGCCCCTTCGGCAGGTGAATTACCCACGTTTGTATCATACCCACATACCATTTCAGATGGTTCCATCACGCCTGGTCAACACGCTAGTTTTTTGGGGAAGCGACATGATCCCTTCTTTTTTCAGAACGATCCGAATGGCGAGAACTTTCGCTTACCTGAATTGACATTGCCCAGCGACTTGCAATTGGATCGCATGCAGCGTCGCAGGGAACTTCAGAAGTTGGTGGATCGTCAAGCACGACTGCTGGACAGATCATTGGAAGTGCGCGGCTTTGACGAATACTATGAACAAGCCATCCACATGCTGACTTCAGACAAAGTTCGCTCGGCTTTCGATCTGGAAAGCGAACCAGCAGATTTGCGCGACCGCTATGGCCGAACAACCTATGGTCAGGGATGTCTCTTGGCAAGACGATTGGTGGAAGCTGGAGTGAAGTTTGTGACTGTCTATTTTTCAAAGTCCATCGGTGGACGACAAGTCAACGAGGGTGGTTGGGACACGCATGGGTTCGACAACACGCGGATGTATGAAATCGTGGACAAGTATCAGCACCCGATCACAGACCAGTCACTGCCAGCCCTACTGGACGACCTTGAAGATCGAGGATTACTCGATGAAACTTTGGTGGTGTGGGTAGGCGAGTTTGGCCGAACTCCCAAGATCAATAAGAATATTAGCCGCGATCATTGGCCACAGTGCTATACGGCTTTATTGGCAGGTGGAGGAGTCAAGCGAGGTTACGTGCATGGAGCCTCCGATGCTCACGGCATGTACCCAGATAAGCATCCTGTACGGCCCGAGGACCTGGCAGCCAGCATCTATGCGCTCATGGGTATTGATCCAGCCACAGAAGTTCATGATCGCGGTAATCGTCCACTCGTCATCGCGGGTAAGCCTGTTTGGGATATCTTTGCATGAACGTACGTGCTGCTATGAATTGTGCGTGCAGAGTACTTCTCTGGTCGCTGTATTTGGCCTTACTGCCGTTGTTTCGCTCGGCAGTAGCAGATGAAACAAAAGAGGCCGAAGCGGAATCTACTGTGCCAACAAGTCAACGCATAGCCGAATTGGACGGTGAGATTGCTGCCATCGACCAACAGACCTCAGTCGCTCAAGCAGAGAGGAAGCAACTGCAGGATGAAGCCGCTGATCTAAAACTTAAGTTGAATTTCTTGGAGGGTCGCCTTAGTTCGCTTGAAAACACTCGCCAAAAGCACACCCAAGAAATCGAAGAACTACTGAAGAAATCAGGTGACTGGATTTCATTCAGTCAGCAGATCGCTTCGATCTTTCAAAATCACTGCGTGACATGCCACAACGCTCGCAATCCCCAAGGGCAATACAGCATGGCGGACTATGCAGCCATAACCAGTGGCGGCGAGTCTGGAAGTCCCGTGGTGCCTGGCAGGGCCGAGGAGTCGATGTTGTTTCAGATGATAGTCGACGGTTCGATGCCCAAGGATTCTCCATCGCTCAGCAGCGATCAAGTCGAATTAGTTCGCAAGTGGATTGACCAAGGAGCACGATTGGACGCCAAGGTACCACCTGAGTCGCCGTTGTTTCGGTTGACCCCACGCATTCCGCATCCGCCTGCTCCGGAACAATACCCCACCGCCCTCCCAGTAACTTCTGTTGCCATTTCACCTCTTGGTGACCTTGTCGCCACTTCCGGTTATCACGAAGTCCTGCTTTGGTCTTGGCCGGGTGGGCAACTTCAAAAGCGTCTAGGCAATGTAGCGCAGCGAGTTTACGGATTGGCGTTTCACCCGGAGAGCCAACGGCTTGCGGTCGCCAGTGGAACACCTGGCCGCTTGGGAGAATTGAAGCTCTTTGATACCTCTTCAGGCGAATTACTTGCCGACTTGTGGGTGAATCACGATTCAGTACTCTGCGTGACTTTTTCACCTGATGGCCGGTATCTGGCCTGCGGGGACACCACCGGTAGCCTGGTAGTCTTCGACCCCGAGAATGCATCCAACCAGGTATGGCATTCCCAGGAACACACAGATTGGATTCAATCCATTGCGTGGTCCAAGGATAGCAGACGGATGGTAACCGCCAGCCGCGATAAGACCTGCAAGATTTTTGACAGCCAAACAGGACAGTTGCAGAATACTTGGAATGGCCATCAAGATGCGGTAGTAGCCGCGCTGTTTAGCCACGATGATAAACAGATCATCAGCGCTGGGCAGGATGCGATACTGCGAGTTTGGCGGGCTGATGATGGAAAGGAAGTTCACAAAGCGGATAAATGGGACGAGAGAATTGCTGGCTTCCATCTGTTGGAGCCTCCATTACTAATCGTCTGCTCAGAAGGTAGCCAATTAGGCGTTTTCGACATCGAGAAAGGGCGTTTAATCACAAGTCACATAGTTACTACCGCCAGGAACCAGTGCGTTGCGATTTCTTCGTGCCGCAAGAAACTGGCACTGGGCAGTCATGGCGGACAACTTTCTGTGATTGACCTAGATACCTCTGGCTCACCGATCGATTCTGCAACTAAGATCTGGCTGGCTCAGCCTGGACTGGCTTCACCTTAGCGTCCTGAAAGGCAAACCGCAGACGAGCGACATTCTGACCTATGCGAAAACGTCGGGCTGGCAATTTGATGGTAATACATCATTTCAACTCCACAATGTTGTACTGTGGTGACGACATTGCAAGAATATCACGAGATGATTTTTCATTGTGATTATGACGCCTTGCCCGTTCATGTTACGCCTCCGTAGTCAGGTATACGCAGCCAATTCCATACGGCGCAAAGATCATCGTTCGCAAAGGCAAACGGCTTGCACAATGGACTAACCGACTAGGCAAGGTCAAGACGGCTGGGCTAAACGAAGCTGGCGACCGCATACGCTGTGAAACAGGCAACTACATTGCAAAGTATCGCGATGGTGACGGTGTTGTTTGCGAAGTGCCTACCGGGTGTAGCGACAAACAGGCAGCGATGTCAGTATTGAACGATCTGGAAACGACGGCCGAACGGGCTAAGGCCAATATCATTACCAGCGCGGAGGCGAAAATCGGCGAGCAGTATTCTGACATGCCACTTTCGCAACATATCGACGACTACATTCGTCATCTGAAAGAACGCCGAGTCCATGCCGATCGAGTCAAAAACACCAACAAGCGATTGAAGGAGTCGGCCACTGAATGCGGCTTTCGATTTATGAGGGACATGAACTCCGACAGATTACAACGCTGGCTTGGAGAACAGATAATCGGTGAACGACAAATGTCAGCGAGCGTTCATAACGGTTTTGTGCAAGTGTGGATTTCTTTCTGCAACTGGCTGACTGGCAAACGAATTCATGGCAAGCGTACCGCTACTGGATACGGCATCCGCAGTCGAGTCGATTTCCGTGTTGCGAACCCTTGCACCAAATCTTGCACCAGATTCAGTCAACAATGGTCAAATCGAGTCCATTCCTGACAATTTTGACAACCAACAGAAGAGCGACATAGAAACGAAAAAACCCCATAATTCCTTCGGAATTACAGGGTTTTCGCAAGTCGGGCCGGCGGGATTCGAACCCACGACCTCTACCACCCCAAGGTAGCGCGCTAGCCAGGCTGCGCTACGGCCCGATTGTTGAAAGTCGATTCCAACTACTTAGATTCATCATCTGGGACTCTTAAGGACCAGCGGCAGGAGACTTTGTGTCTGGGGTTTCCTGCTGCTGAGAACCCGGTATTCTAACCAGACTAAGCCCCCCTGAATAGTGCCCAAAGGGGTTCGGTGAGGTTCGTCTGGATTCAACGATGGGTAGGTGCAACGCTGATTTTAGCAAGAATCCACAGGGATCGATCCTAGGGCCTTGAATTCGCGTAGAATGATGTATTCAATGATGGAGTCAAATTATCAGCGAACTATGGCGATCTTTTGGTCAGGAGTGTGTCGATGTTGTTTTGCGCTTTCCCAACGTTTGTCACTGCCACGGGTTTCTTGGTTGGATACCCGCGTTTTCCAAAGGCGTGTCTTGCGTTTTTATTAGCGATTTCTTGTCATCTGCTACTTGCGAATTCGATCATGGCACAAAACGATTCAAGCCAAGTTGAAGCTACTTCTGCGAACACAGACGATCCAAGTGGTCAGGTGGAATCTAAAGCGGCTGACGAAAACGGCTTCATGACGGCCACGTTCGGAAACGGCTGTTTCTGGTGTACCGAAGCGGTTTTTCAACGCGTCAAAGGGGTTCAACAAGTCGTCAGCGGTTATATGGGCGGACATGTTCCCAATCCCACTTATGAAATCGTTAGCACCAAGAAGTCCGGCCACGCTGAAGTGCTGCAATTAAAGTACGATCCCAAAGTGGTTACCTATGACAAGTTGCTGGAAATCTTCTGGAAAACGCACGACCCGACAACACCTAACCGCCAGGGCAATGACGTAGGGCCGCAGTACCGAAGCGTCATCTTTTATCACAGCAAGCAGCAGAGAGAACTGGCGGAAAGCTACAAACAAAAGTTGGACAAGTCTAAGGCATTCAGCAATCCGATTGTTACTGAGATCCAAGAGGCTAAAGAATTTTATCCTGCCGAGGACTATCACCAGAACTATTACAATTTGAACAAACGGCAGAACCCGTATTGTCAAATGATCCAATTCAAACTGGAGAAGTTTCGTAAGGTCTTCCCAGAGCAGGTAGATCCCGAAAAAGATCAAGTCAAATAGCCAAAGTCACATAACTTTATCGCGACCTTCGGCCCGCGTTGTTACGCGATTAGGGTTTGATCCAACTGTCGTCGTGAATCAGGAATTCCCATTTGCCTTTATGGATGCCCAGCTCTCCTAAAAATTCAGCCGTCGATCCAACAGGATAGGTCTTGTATAGTTTGACTCGTTGCTCTTTGTCGAACGACCACACCAAATACTCGTCGTTAAAGATGGTGATTCGGAATGGTTTCTCACCGGAGACTTTGGCCTTAACACGAAAGACATGCCCTAGATTGTCCGGATTTTTCAACGCGATGTCGCTGCCTAACTGTTCTGTGGAGCGAACAGAATTGGCTGATACTACCACACGATAATCGACATCTATCGGCTGTTTGTCACTAGCTAAGTCAGTTACTGCTGGTTCACTGAGAGTGATAAATCCGGGAGGCTGGGATGTTCTGACCGCTCGGAACTTCGCTGCAATGGGTAAATGATCTGAATACCCGCCAGCCGTGTCGTCGATCATTTGCCAGCGGATTGGGACACCGGTGCCCGCTTGAGCATTTAAGTTCTGGAAAGCGGCCACTGAAAAACTGTTGTCGACGTATTGGATTCCGCGATGATCATACAATCCGCGCGAGATAATCATTTGCATCAGGGTCCCCCACTTGCCGCGATAAACATCACTGCCGCGCTGGTTGCTGGGAAGTTCGTACCAAAGGTTGTAGAGATCAGGGCCTGAAGTTTGTTGCAAGGCAATTTCGATGCCTTGACTTCGCAAGACACCGTTGATGGCAGTTGGCTGCATTTTCGGATAAAGATCGGCTTGGTTGTAAAGTGAGTTGAAGTCACCTGCCACAACCACGTCGACCAACGGGTCCTCCTGGAAAAGCTGGTCTAATCGTCCACGCAAGACCTGAGCGTTGCCGATGCGAACCTTTTCAGCTTCCGGATTGCCAGCTTCTGATTTCCAGTGATTATTGAAGGTGATCAATGATTGGTCGGCTATTCGATGCACAACTTCCAGAATTCCTCGAGCGCCGCTGGTCTGATGAGTCCGAGAGCTAACGATTGGAAATTTAGAGAACGTTACGTTGATATGAGCGACAGTTCTACCTGTTGGATCAGGACGATACTGGCCAGCAGCGACATGGTAGGGGCCCATCCCAGCATCGCTCAGAGCCTTCAGCAGCAGAGCCTCAGCAGGCAGGTCCCGCACTTGATCACTGAACGGTTCGGCCAGCATCTGTGCCAAGGTCTTTTCCTGGAAGGGTGCCAGTAGACGATCGTAATTCTTAGTGGTGCCCTCAGGTGTTTGATCGGCTTCGATCTCTTGAAATAAAACGATGTGCGGACCGCCATCAGGTTCCACCTGCGCTATCACGCGCACAATGTTCTCAACCTTTTTGAGTAGATGCTTAGGAGGATATTTGTCAGACTGATAGTCGTCAAACAGGGCTACACCATCGCCGTCAAACAGATTGTTGACGTTATAAACGACTACGGTGAACTGCTGCTGGCCATCCTGTGCCAGACTTTGGTTGACGACACTTAAGGAAAGAGACCAGAGAAGCACAAGAAAACAAAAGGTGAGTCGCATCAAGGCCTTCCGCTGTCGAGCAGCACAAGCGTTACGAAAAGATGACTCGCCTAGATCCGAGTTGTGTTTTTTAGAAAATTGCATCAAGTTTCACTTCTGTTGGAAATCTTGGCTATGTAAATCGCTTGAGTGCTAGCACCGTAGATAATGATCAATTCGGCAATCCGTGCTGCAACCGTCATAACCGATACCAGTGGCATTTGCTGCTATTCTTAATTCAACTGTTTGAATCGTCACTAGCGAATTGGGGTTAGGAGGTTGTCGAAAAGTAACTTTAACCCCGTGGGCCACTCCTGCAATGGCCAGACAGGACTTTGTGCGGTAACAAATTCGATTATTCACAAACTCTGCAAGCACTCATGCGTTCAGTGTTAAGAGACCGTCACCCATCGGTATTCCGATCAGCACTGTCGCTGGTCTTCTGTCTCCAATTCTTTTTTTATTCTGCGAGCCATTGTACACCTGTAGGAGCTATCGAGCTATCGGATTTGAAGTCTGGAAAAGTAGCTGTCATTGAACCACTGCGGGACCGTCAATCATCTAGTCTATTTTCCAGTCGCAAGTCGCCGCCGGAAGTTAAGATACCCAAGCTGCAATCTTCGGTTGCTGCGAAACCACCAGCGACGGCCTCACTGGCGGCCAGTCCATTATGGCCGGAGAACAATTCGAACCAGCAGACCAGTGGGCTGCAATTGATGCCTGCCGGGTTGATGTATCATTCCTACTTGGCCGGCCCCAAAGAGCCACGTTTCAATGCGGTATGGCTCAAGGACCAAAACGGAAAGCTCAACTGGGAAACGCAACTGGGGGGCAGGTGTGGTGTTCTACGTTACGGAGATTTTACGCCTATCAATCCAAACGGTTGGCAGTTAGACATCGAAGGCGGCGCACAGGCTCGCGTCCTGCCGGATGACGAAAGCGACTTGGAAGCGGCTGACTTTCGCGTGGGCATTTTACTTACTCAGCGCAGTGGCTTGTGGTCAACCAAGACCGGATACTACCACTTGAGTTCTCATGTGGGCGATGAGTTCTTGATCAAGAACCCTGGGTTTACTCGAATCAATTATGTGCGAGACGCAATGGTTATCGGTTTATCGCGTGATCTTCTGTGGAATGGACGACCTGATTTCCGCTGCTATGGTGAAACGGCTTATGCGTTTAGTCACGAGTTTGGTAGTCCATGGGAATTTCAGACCGGAGCCGAGTACAGTCCGCTGGTGTTCAACGGTTTACGCGGTAGTCCATTTTTTGCAGTGAATGGACAATTCCGACAAGATCGCTCATGGGACGCCGCCGGACTAAGTATTGTGACCGGGTGGCAGTGGCGCAGCCAGGCCACCAATCAGCGATTTCGCGTAGGCCTACAGTACTACGACGGCGACAGTCTGCAGTGGTCGTTCGCCGGGCAAAAGGAAAGCTCCTTCGGCCTGGGAATGTGGTTTGACTACTGATATTGACTTTTGGTAACCGTTCAAGGAGTTATTAGAGTTGTTTGAGTAAGGACGGTGTTGGAGTGGGTTTAAGTTTAAGGTTAAGTTCAAGTTTAGACTCAAACTTAAACTTGAACTTAAACCTGAACTGTTGATAAGCGACGCCTAATTCCGTGAACGGTTACGTCTTTTGCTTAGGCGACCGCCGTCGGAATCGACCTCTTTCTCCTCGCACCAGGCTTTCTGCTTGATTGTATTTCTGACGACAAGTCGCTTTGCCGAGTACCTAGATAGATTGGATTCTAGGCCGGATGATGTATAGTAGTTGCAACTAGGCCACACCTGTAGGCGGGCCTTCCAACCGTTTGCTACTGAGCGTCTAACATGGCTATTGCACGATTATTTGTCTGGCCCAAAACTTCTTTTTTTGGGCTTCAGGCCTGCGCTATACTTGGTTTGCTTTGGGCACCATGGCTTAAGGCTTCTGAAGCGGATTTTGTTGTTATTCCACAAGCGATTTCTTTGAATGGCCCGGATGCTTCTGCCAGGTTTCTGATACAAGAGGTTCTGCGGAAGTCGGACAGTGAAAACCTGATAACGACTGGTCCTGCGATAGATCAGTACCAGGTTCAAGTAGCAGACGTGGCTATTGCTCGTGTCGAGGGCCGGCAGATTGTCGCAGTTGGCAAAGGTGCCACGGAATTGCTGGTGCGAGTTGGCAACTTGCCGCGTGTAGCCCGTGTGCCTATCGTTGTCCGCGACTTGGATCGACCGCAGCGATGGCAATTTGATGCTCATGTCCAATCGGTTTTGACCAAGCAGGGATGCAACAGCGGAGCCTGCCATGGAGCGCTAGCTGGCAAAGGCGGTTTTCGACTTTCCTTGCTAGGTTACGACTCATCGGCGGATCATTTCACGATAACCGCACAGGACCATGGTCGGCGCATTGAACCGGCCGATCCCGTGTCTAGTTTGCTGATGACAAAGCCTACGATGCAGGTGCCGCACAGGGGCGGACTAAAGCTGGATGCCAATTCCCGCGAATACCAAATTCTAGCTCAATGGATCGCAGTGGGATCTCCCGGCCCTTTACCTGAAGATGCCGCACTGATGAAAGTTGAGGTGCTGCCCGACGCTCTGCAGTTACAGGCAGGCAATCAGCAGCAGTTGATTGTTCGCGCGCATTATGACGATGGTCGCATTGAGGATGTAACGCAGTGGGCTAAATTCAGTTCCAACAACGAAGCGGTGATCAAGGCGGACAGCTCGGGAGAAATCAGCGTCTTGGGGCCAGGCCGGGGAGCCCTTGTAGCCTGGTTTGCCAGCTGCATCGCGATGGTCTCGATCGATGTGCCCTATCCAAGCAAGCCAGTGGATGTTGCACGGATGCCTGGAAATAGTGTGTCCCCAGCAACTAGCCGTCCGAATGCAAGTCTTGCTGGTGGCGATTCGAATGAATTTATGCCGGCAAATTTTGTGGATGAGATTCTGCTGGACGAGTGGAAGTCGTTGGGCTTGGCTCCATCACCCGGATGCAATGATGCCACTTTCTTGCGACGTGCCCATCTGGATACAACGGGAACTTTGCCAAGTGTCGATCAAGTGGTTCAGTTCTTACAGAATGATGATCCGCAGCGCCGAAGCAAGTTGATCGATCACCTATTGGCCAGTCAAGAGTATGTGGACTACTGGTCATATCAATGGTCGGACCTGCTGCTGGTCAATGGCAACTTACTGCGGCCCCAGGCGGTGGAAGCATTCTACCGCTGGATTCATTCTCAGGTCCAGCAGAACACACCGTGGGACCAGTTCGCGCGAAGTATTGTGCTAGCCAAGGGCAATAGCATTCAACAAGGTGCAACTAATTTCTATGCAATCCACCAGACTCCCGAAGCTCAGTCAGAAAATACTTGCTTGGCCTTTATGGGCCTATCCATCGAATGCGCGAAATGCCACAACCATCCATTGGAACGCTGGACCAATGATCAGTATTATGCGATGGCCAACCTGTTCTCGCGAGTTCGTGCGAAGGGCTGGGGAGGCGATCCTAGAAACGGTGATGGTGTGCGCACCTTAGTTGTTCTAGAAAGTGGCGATTTGATTCAGCCATCACGTGGAAAGCCACAACCGCCTGCACCACTGGATCAGACCCCACTGGACATCGATTCTACGGAAGACAGACGCCAGGCTCTGGCCGATTGGCTAACCGCGCAGGACAACCCGTATTTTAGCCGAGCCATTGTTAATCGCGTGTGGGCAAATTTTATGGGAGTTGGATTGGTCGAACCAGTTGATGACTTGCGGATCAGCAACCCGGCCTGCAGCCAGCGGCTGATGAACGCCTTATCTGATTACTTGGTGACGGAGAAATACGATCT
>JBIIJD010000159.1:0-3608 GCA_044234105.1 Aureliella sp.
CCAACCGGGTCCGCAGCCGAAAAATAGAGTATCAAACAGGACCAGTTAACCACTGGCGCAAACAACCAATAAGTGGTACCGTTTCAAGCGCCAACGCTTGGTACCGTTTCAAGTGCCAATTGACAGCTAGATCACAGATTATAGGAAAAAATGGTTGCGATGTCATTGAGTGCTTCAAAATCGCCCACAAGTGGCCCCTTTTGAAGCACTCAATGACCTCCCATTCTTAGATTTGCGGGCGAGCTTTTTACAAGAATCCTATCTCGGCGTTTCGCCCACGCACTGCTGCCGGAAGGGAGATAGGTTTAACAGCCAGGCGGGCGAGCTGGCTGCCCGACCCGGCGTCTAGACCTTTATCCGAGTCGTCGAGACCGGTTCGCTGGACCGTCGTGTGCTAATTATTCAACGACGATCCGGCCGGCATCAGGTCGAGCTAAACGTCGTGGCCTACATGTGGCAATCGAACCAGTCGATCCAGCTATCGGCCACCACGATTTCGTGCCTGTGCAAACGAGACGTCACGGTCATCCTAGATCTCCATGCACCGCTGACGGCCCCTGAGCCCCAGTACTACACCACGGGAGACCGGCTTTAATTGGGATCGTGTATGAGTCAGACATGCCCGCTGTACCGACGTCGCTTTGAGGATCGTCGGCGGTGGCTCAACGAGAGAATTCCGTACTCATAGCCAAGCGATGACTCATCGGTATAAATTGCGGGAATGTGCTAGTAACGCTTCATTTTCTTAGGAATACTCGACTTTGGGGTGAACCTTCCTATTCAGGGTTGGTACGGGGAAGGAGGGGCTTTGGCGTTTTTCCGGGAATTGTTAAGAAACTATTAAGAACCTTTCTGAGCGTAGACGGTTAACTAAGGTTGCCTTACCATTTGGCCAAAGTATCTTCCGCTAATTAATCCGCGAGTAATTTTGATGGACATCTATTTCTTAGCTATCCTCATCTTGTTTGCCCTGGCAGCATTTGATTTGGTAGTCGGGGTAGCAAATGATGCTGTCAATTTTATCAATTCCGCGATTGGGGCTCGGGTGGCCTCCCGAAAAGTGATTTTGGCCGCCGCTTCGATTGGGGTTATCGTGGGGGCGTTGTTCTCCAGTGGGATGATGGAGATTGCCAAATCGGGAGTGTTTAGTCCCGACAAGCTGACCTTTCATGACATCATCGTGATCTTCTTGGCGGTGTTAATCACGGACGTGATTCTCCTGGATGCCTACAACACCTTTGGCTTGCCGACATCCACCACCGTATCGCTGGTCTTTGAATTGTTGGGCGCCGCTGTGGTGATAGCCATATGGAAGATTTTAGGTTCTGATGGGCAACTCTCCGAGCTTGCAAGCTACATCAATACGGCCAAAGCCTTGGCAATAATCACTGGTATATTTACTTCGGTATGGATTTCCTTCACCGTCGGGACCGTTGTTCAGTTTTTCTCGCGGATGCTCTTTAGCTTCGAGTATGAGCGACGCTTCAAGTGGATTGGTGCCGCATGGTGCGGATTGGCATTTGCCTCGATGACTTATTATCTGTTTATCAAGGGCTTGAAGGGGGCCTCCATCGTTCCGAGCGATTTCGCCAACTATGTCAATGAACATGGGGCCATTTCATTTCTAATCTTGATGGCCTCTGGGACGGTGATGGCTCAAGTTCTAATTTGGCTTGGAGTGAACGTTCTGCGGTGGATCGTGTTGTATGGTACCGCATCGCTGGCCATGGCATTTGCGGGAAATGACCTCGTAAATTTTATCGGCCCCTCAGTAGCGGCCCTGGATGCTTACAGAGCCTGGATCGTGTCAGGTGTAGCCGCGGATCAGTTCACGATGGAGTCACTCAAGGAGCCTGTGCCGACCAATCCGCTGATATTGGCTGTTGCCGGACTAGTGATGGTGGCTACTCTACTGTTTTCACGTAAAGCACGAACCGTGACTGAGACTGAAATTGGGCTGACTCGTAGCGACAGCGCGGTGGAAAGGTTCAAGCCCAACTCCATGTCTCGTTTTATCGTGCACGTCTCCAGACGCGGTGGGGCTGTGTTGGAAAGAGTCATTCCCGCGCAGTGGATGGCTGCCGTAGAATCTAATTTCAAGCGGCCGGCGGTGAAATCCAGCCACGATGGACCCGCCTTTGACCTGATCAGAGCCACGGTCAATTTGACCACGGCCAGTTCACTCATCGCAATCGGCACGGCACTGAAGTTACCCCTCTCAACCACTTACGTGACTTTTCTGATTGCCATGGGAACTTCGCTTTCCGACCGGGCTTGGGGAAGAGAGACAGCGGTATATCGCATAGCCGGTGTGATGAACGTGATCGGTGGTTGGTTCCTGACTGCCCTGGTCGCATTCCTGGCCGCTGCCTTTTTTGGAACTTTGATCTATTTCACCGGTGCGTTTGGGGTAGTCGTCTCCCTTGGACTGGCGCTCTATGCAATTCTGCACAATCTGAGATTGCACTCAAAGCGAGAGCGAGGCTTCGAGCAGGCAAAGCAGGTGATGCAGAGCAACACCATTGAAATGGAGCAGGTGATTCAAGAGAGCATCGGAGAAGCCATCCACCTACTGCAAGAAGCACGACGCTGCTACGTGGCAGCCCTGCAAGGTTTCGTAGAGGAGAATGGTTACTACTTGCGACAAACCCGAAATCAATTGAAGGAGCTGGAATTTGAAACCGAGCAACAACGGATCGCTTTAATTCATCGAGTAGCCCATTGCGAGCCGAGCGAACTTGCCAACAACCGCCGAATCTTAAAAATCTTTGACTTGGGACATGACATCCTGCTATCCATGCGCGACTTGGTCAAGCGCATTAGTAATCATGTACTCAACAGCCACATACCTCCCAATTCCCAGCAAGCGGTCATGCTTCGGTCGTTGGCCAAAGCCATGGATCGCTATCTAGAGGATGGCATCAATTGGATGACGGACTCAGCAGCAACTTCGGCCAGTTCTTTTCGACAGCACAAGCTGGAGTTGTATCAGTTGATTGAGCAGCTAATCGAAGAACACATCCACGGTCCCAACTCCGAGTCCTCTACTAGCCGCAATGCTGAGAGTATCTCTCGCATCCTCATGGAAGCCAAAGACCTGGTGGCGATCTCAGCTCGATTATTCAAACACTTCGACAAGCGGGTCAAGCCTCTGCAGGTGCGCCCACAGGAAGATAACTTGCAGATATGATCGATTTACCATGGTCGAACTACTCTGGCAGCGGCTTGTCCTTAGAGCCTATCCCAAAACCTGTGCTGCTGAAAGGCAGATGTATGCACAAGCGAAGTGTAACAGACCCTCGTAGTTCTTGGCCTTCTTTTCCCATCGAATGAGTATTCGACGAAACCGATTCATCCAAGAGTGCGTCCTTTCGCATACCCAGCGGCGGGCTCGATACTTGGGAGAATTCCTCTTTCGCTTTTTCTCTTCACTTCGAGAAAGAACATGAGGGACGTATCCGCATTCTACCAACGTTGATCGGTAAGCGTTCGGCACAGCTATCGGCGTTGAAGCCGACGACGGAGGGCGCGACGGGCCTTGGTTTTGGCGGCGCGGGCCAGTGATTCCTGCTGGCGGTAGGTGCGGATCGACTCGGGGTGGGCTGCGG
>JBIIJD010000086.1:0-18432 GCA_044234105.1 Aureliella sp.
GCCAAGCGGTTTGTCGCCTAGGACGGGCTGGTTCAAACGAGTGATCAGGCTGCTTGCTCCCGCAGCATCGCGAGCGGCGGTAGCCAGAGTCAATTCGCGTCGAGTCCTCTGCAGTTCGTCACTTCGAGCACGAACCTCGCTGACCACGTTGGTATAGTCCGCTCGGATGTCGGCTAGACGATTCAGCCTTTTACCTAGCTCTTCCTCTTGCTGGAGTAACTTGGTCATCCGCTTTTCACATAGTGAAATGCTGCCTACCAAGGCTACTTGCACGGCAAGCAGTTCGTTACGAAGATTCTGACGAAACTGCTCTTCCGTATTCAGCGCCGTCAAGACTTCGGGATGCTGATCCGAGTACTTTCCTTGTAATTGAGCGGTCTGAATTGTCGCGTCGGCAAGTCCTTCGCGTAGTTTCTTGATGGCAGGCTGAGTATCGGCGAGTTGATCGGTTACCTGTAACAGCAAGCTGTAATTGTCCAATGCGGCCTGAGTCGCTGTTTGGTTGTCGCGGTGATTCTGAAGCTCAATCTCCGCCTTTCGCAGGTCGTCTCTCACCAGATCCAGCATCAAGCGATTGGTGCTGCCGGTATTTGCGTCAGTCAGTCCACGCAGATCGGCTAGGTCGGCACCGGCTGCAACTTCGATTTGCTCCATCTTTTTCGTGGAGCTGTCGAGATCAGTCTGTGCGACGGCAACAGCCGCTTCGAGTTCGCAAATGATGCCTTCGGCTCGTTGCTGTCGTACCTTTTGCAACTGCTTCTCGAGGCTGTCGCAGAGGGCCGTGGCCAAAAGCAATGCACGATCTTGGGAGCCATTCTTCACATCCAGATAGATGACCTCGGTCGTCCCAAGTTCTGCGCCTCGTGGTGCCCGAACTTTGACACAATCCCTCGCAAAACTCTCCGCCTCGGACAAACTGAATGGCTTGTCGCTTTTCCACAATCCGAAGAACTTCGGGTTGCGTCCTACAGCGTTAAGCGCATCTTGAACAACGACCGAGGATTGAGCGGTCTCGAGAATCGTCTCTTGAGCGGCCTTCATTTGCGTCTGGCTCTCAAAGCGACCCAATCGCATCACAGCGCCAGTTGCCTCGTCACGTACAATCATCCCCTGGGAAGCGACCCAGGTATCGCGTTTGAGAAGTACCGCATAACATAGGCCCAAAGCCGTGAAGGCAACAGCACATCCACCCCAAAGCATGCGCCAGTCCCAAAACGGCTTGGCGACATGAAGGATCTGCTGATTGAATAGATTGGGAATTTGCGTTTTCATGGTAAAAACTCGGGCATCGGCAACTCGTGAATCGATGGAAATTCGCAGACAGTGCCCCCTAGGAACACTCGCAATCCTCGAACCGTAGCCTACCCATAAGGCCCAAATCGACTCAGACACCGCTCTAAACGCTCAAATTCGCCTTCACAGGCCGGGGAAGTATCGCTTGCGCTAATCGTAACGGTCTTACCGCGCATCGCCAAAGCATTTCGAGATACCTCGTTAACCGCCCAGCCGGAGGCGCAGCAACCAAGCGCATTTAGCAATTCAAGAGGATTCCATCTAACCGTTCACCGATTCGAACACGCCAACGACCGATTCGAACACGCGAACGAAGGAATGAGTTCATAGCTTGCCATTAGCTCTGTCATTCAATCAGCAGGCGACTCACACAGCCATCATGAGACTGTGAGACCGTCGCTGCGAAATCGGCTAAATAGCCGCGTTTGTGTTTGATTACAACTGGCTTCCAGCACTCACGTCGGCTTGACAGCTCGGCATGGTCGACATGTAAAGTGATCTCTCCGGCGGTGGCGTCAAAGCTAATTTCGTCACCGTCTTGTACCAGGGCGATCGGACCACCTACGGCTGCTTCAGGTGAGCAGTGCACGCCGATCGCGCCATGTGATACACCTGAGACCCGAGTGTCGGAGACAAGTGCGACTTTGCCATTGAGTTCTGGAACAGCCAGTGCTGCAGAAGCGATCAAGACTTCAGGCATACCCGAGGCAACAGGGCCGAGATTTCTCAAGACAATCACGTTGCCAGCCTTTATCCTACGCGCCTCGACGGCATCAGCCACAGCTTTGGCATCGTCAAAACAGACCGCCTTTCCTCGAAACGTCGGGTTAGTCATACTGCTAACTTTCAGCACGATACCTTCGGGAGCTAAGTTTCCGAAACAGATCTGCATGTCTGCAAAGGGCTTAAAGGGTTGTTCGATCGGTGCCATCAGAGTCTGGGTGTCTACAACATCAGGGACATCTGCAAGATTTTCGGCTAATGTCTTGGTGGTCACCGTCATCGTATCACCATGCAGTAAACCCGCGCGCATCAGGTGCTTGAGCAGCACGGGCGTGCCGCCCAGGTGATGCAGGTCCACCATCGTTTGGTCTCCGCGAGGCGCAAAGCTGCACAATACCGGCGTCTTTCGGAAGATGGACTGTATGTCGCGAAGGCCAAAATCGATGTTGGCCTCTCGCGCCAGAGCCAGCAGATGCAATACGCCATTGGTAGAACCACCTATGGCAGCAATCGTCGCAGCCGCATTCTCGAAGGCTGGTCGAGTCAAGATGTCACGTGGACGCAGGTTCAGTTCCAGGAGCCGATGGACTGCGGCACCCACCTTGCGGCACTCTTGCTTTTTTGCTGTATCGATGGCTGGAATGGAACTGCTGTAGGGCAGCATCAGACCAATCGCTTCCAGCAAAACACCCCACGTGTTGAACGAGGCTGCAATACCACACCCACCCGCTCCCGGACAGGCAACTCGACGAATTGCGTCCGCTTCAGCCTGGCTTATTGAGCCCACGTTGGCAGCAGCCTGAGAGTCATAAACGTCCAAGATGGTCACGTTACGACCTTGGTAACAACCGGGCATGATGCTGCCGCCGCTGACGATTAAGCCTGGGAAGTTGGTACGCGCCAGAGCCATTGAAAACCCCGGACCGTTCTTGTCGCAGTGATGCAGACCGACCAGTGCATCGTAACAGTGCGAGGTTACCACACATTCGGCTGAGTTGGCAATCAAGTTCCTTGACACCAAACTCGCGTTGCCGCCCTCGTGGCCCTGAGTAATATTGTCGCTGACCGCAGGAGTTCCGAATGGAAAGCCGATCAGGCCAACATCCTGGCAACCCGCCGAAATCAACTTGCCTAATTCGTAAGCATGAATGTTGCAGATGTTGCCTTCCAACAAAGGCACGCCGATTCCTATTTGGGGTCGATCAAAATCAGCATCGGTCAGCCCTAAGCCATAGTAAAAAGCGGTCACTGAGCGTTGCCAGCCATGCGTCAACTGTCGGCTGTTCCAGTTAAGTTTCTTAGTCATTCAAGATCAGCAAAAGTGGTGAATAACAAAATCGATAAAGTATCATCCTGGGAGCCTGCGCTCTTGGATTACTTTGACACTATATCCAAAGAGCCTAAAACGCACAGGTCTCTTGGTAATTGCCGAGCATTTTATGCGCCCACTCACAAATTTATGATTGTCATGCCAACCGAGGCTAACGCGCAAACGACCGAAGTTTTCCAGAAGCTTTTGCCTGAGCGTTTACTCCGCTCGTCTTTAAGCGATCAGACCGATTTACTCTTCCGGTTGCGGCTCGGCGATGCGCTGCAACTTGGCGTCAGAAAGGTCTAGCCCCATCGCGCTGACCACCTGTACGATCTCGGCTTGGCCCTTCAGCGCCAGCTTCTCGCTGATCGATTCCTTGTGCCGTTCGATCGTTTTTGCGCTTCGGCTAAGTATAGCGGCCGTCCTGGGGACGCTTAGACCGTGACCTAGGAGAATCATCACTTCTAGCTCTCGTTTGGATAGTACGCTTAAGGGACCGAGATCGATGTAATTGCTCTGAACCGCCTCGATTTCAGACGGTACCGGAAGCGGGCTTCCTGATCCACGCTGGCAAGTAATCACGATCACGCGATTAAAGGGTGGCCGGTGATCACGAAAGGGCCAAACTGTAGACTCCAATGGTCGTCCGTGAAGTATATGACTGATGCGAAGCGGCTTATTCTCGCTGATCACCCGTCTAATCAATTGCAGCCTCTCCTGTACAAATTCAGGCGTATGAAAATCGGCAATCGTCTTGTTTTGATAGTCGACATCCGGTGATCCGGAGAAGAATGCCAGCGAGGTATCGTTGACAAAGATTAGTTGCCCTTGAGTGTCGGTAATGCTAACACCAACACCAGGAGTCTGCGAAAACGCCGCCCATAACGCCTGACCAGCGCCCGTACCAAGGTCAATACGCCGCAGCGGCGCCGAGATGTGTGCTTCAGAAAATTCTGGTTCGATAGCCATCAGGTTCTCAAGTTCCAACTAAAGCGGTCACAAATGGGGGGATTCTCCTATAAGCTTAACTGCTGCCACTGGTCGATACAATCATTCGCAACAGGTTACCAGAAATCACTCGGGTAACAGGTTCTGGGGGAATGAAGTTCTGGGGCAGTTCTTCATTCCCCCTATTTTTTCAACTTTTCGGACACTTCTAGGCAATCACCACCTAGGACCGCAGCGAAATCGTACTCGTACTCAATGAAATGGTACTCGTACTCCTACTCGGAAGCCCCTGATTTTCGAGTACGAGTACGAGTACCGCCTGAGGCTGAGTACGAGTACGAAAATACAAATTCTTCAAACTTTTCGTCATAGGTCGTTGTTGGCGATCAACGAGAAGTGTCACTTTTCACGCTCTAAATAGGGTAGCAGTGGTCTAGCCCCCACTGCATTGCGATGCAGAATTATGTCTCGCATACAATCATCCGAAAAGGGTAGTCAACTTTGACATCGGTCGACTTCCGTCTACCGATTCAAATGGTCGACGGTTGGTTTCTTGTATCGTGAAGGTCGCGATCCACTATTCCTATCGCTAATACCACGGTACTGCTTCAGCCCACTTTTCTAGCGATAACGCCGACGCGAGTCATTTTTGCAGGTAGATGCCTGAGCGAGAACGGTTTGATTTGCACCGAACAGCCATTTCGTTGCAATACCTTCTCGATGCGCTCCACTGAAAGGTTCTGATAATCGTATCGATAGGAAATGTATCTCCCCATCCAACGCTGGTTCATCTCCAGGTTGATCAGTGTTCCACCAACAGCTAACAAGCTGGCTAGTCGCGCGAGGCACTGATCTGGGTCCTGAGCGTAACCAACCACGGCGCCCACACAGACGATGTCCACCGATCCTATAGGCAAGGTCAACTTCTGTTGATCCAAAGTGGAAATCTGCTCAGGATGGTTGATATTGGATATCCCCAATAGGAGCCGCTCAACAGGAATACCTAGTTTAACAGCATTTTCCCGCGTCGCTTCGAGGAAATTCGGTTCCAGATCCGTAGCTAATAGTTTTGCCGCCGGAAGTCGCTCGACCAGACTCAGCCCAAGCACCCCCGTCCCGCAACCGGCATCCAAGACTTGAATATCTCCCTTGTAGTCAATTGCGATCTCGCTAAGAAATCTTTTCAGGCTGGCTTCGTAGCCCAAAGACTTCATGAAAAAATTGTAGAGTCGGCTGTTCTTGTAGAGTTCGGTGCTTAGCATGCTGCGGTGGGCTCATAAGGATATTTGTAACAACAACATTGGTCGACATAGCATTGGGAATTCGCGAGGCATTGGTGCTAGCCTTCATAGAATTGTGATTCTAACATCACTGTAGTCGATGACTAGGTTGATACACAGTCGCTGCTACTGGAGATTACCAGCGAATCAGTCAAACAACCTGTTTGCCTCGGTCGCAAAAATGCAGCAAATCAGTTAACATGACAACCGGACTGATTTGTCAACTTCGTCAACCAAGGGCTCAGAGAGAGAACCATGATACCACAAGGCAACACACCAAGGCGCTTTGCAATGCCCCTTAGTATCCAATGCCTACTGTTACACATTTTAATTCTTGCAGGACAAGGATATAGTCAGAACCAACCTTCGTTTGCAGGAACAAATGACCAGATCGGGGCCTACGATCGTCCCGCCGGTCCGATACGACAAAGTCGTTCGGTGGTCAACGCCAAGAACGGTATGGCATGTACAAGCGATCCAAGAGCAACACAAGCAGCGATCGAGATACTTCGTCGCGGAGGTACAGCCGTAGACGCGGCCATTGCGGCCAACGCGGTACTGGGGGTCGTGGAACCGATGAGCTGCGGGATTGGCGGCGATCTGTTCTGTATCGTTTGGGATGCTCAATCTGGTAGCCTTCACGGCCTGAATGCCAGCGGTCGCAGTCCAGTGCAGTTGAATCGAGAAATCGTAATGCAAAAAGGTCTCAGCGAACTACCGGACGCAGGGCCACTCAGTTGGAGCGTTCCGGGCTGCGTGGCCGGCTGGAATGATCTACATCAAAAGTTTGGGAAATTGGCCATGGACGACATCTTGGCTCCAGCCATTCACCTTGCCGACGATGGATTTGCTGTGTCCCCGTTGATTGGCGCATTCTGGTCCACGGTGGCTGGCCAATTGCGAGCGCACCCGGATACCGCCAAGACATTTTTGATCGACGACCGCGCGCCGCGGCCTGGTCAAATTTTTCGGAACCCTAGGCTGGCCGCCACTTATCGAGTTTTGATTACTGATGGTCTACCGTCGTTTTATCAAGGAAAAATCGCTCAACAAATCGTTCAGTTTAGTCAAGCCAACGAAGGGTTCTTCAGTCAGGCGGATTTCACAAAGCATAAGAACGATTGGGTGCCACTGGTATCAACCAATTACCGAGGCTTCGACGTATGGCAGATACCGCCCAACGGTCAGGGCCTAGCCGTGCTTCAGATGTTGAACGTTCTTAGCCAGTTTGACGTTCGAAAAATGGGCTGGGGGTCACCCGAGTATGCGCATCTGTTAGTGGAAGCGAAGAAGCTCGCTTACGCCGATCGAGCACGTTACTACGCGGACCCAGGATTTGCGGCTGTCCCCACAGCACAGTTGGCTTCAGTGGAATACGCTCAACAACAGGCTAAGCGAATCGATCCACAACAATCTGCGAAGAACGTACTGGCTGGAGATCCGAAATTGCTTGGTGGGGACACCGTCTATCTGTGTGTTGTGGATCAGAATCGCAATTGTTGTTCTTTGATTCAGAGCAATTACGGCGGCTTTGGTAGCTTTATGGTTCCTGGCGATTTAGGCTTTGTACTTCAGAATCGCGGCAACCTTTTTTCACTTGACCCTGAACATCCCAATTGTCTTGAACCTGGCAAACGACCGTTTCACACAATCATACCCGGCATGGTCACACAGAACGGACAACCCATGTTTGTATTCGGCGTTATGGGGGGGGACATGCAGCCTCAGGGACAGGTTCAGGTACTGGTCAATTGGATAGACTTCCGAATGAACATCCAAATGGCGGGCGATGCGGCTCGTATTCGCCACGACGGTAGCGCGACCCCCACGGGCAAGCCGGAAAATCCTCCCGGCGGCATCGTGGCTGTAGAAAGTGGTTTACCAACATCAACGATCGAAGCAATGCGAGCAATGGGCCACCAAGTGGAGTACTCGAGGCGAAGCATGGGAGGCTATCAAGGAATCTTGATTGACTGGGAAAACGGAACCTTGCAAGGGGCTACAGAAAGCCGCAATGACGGGCTGGCTCTGGGGCTGGATTAGAAGTAGTAGCACTCAAGAGCAAACTACGATGCGTATCACTGGACAACTACTTCTGGCTCGAGACGGCCGCTGCGAACTTGCGCCCGGCTGGATTCGTATCGCTGATGGACACATCTCAGAGGTCCAACTGGGCGAGATACGCAGGGACGCTGATTGGGGACATGCCAATTGCTTGGTCACTCCTGGTTTTATCGATGCACACGTACATTTGCCTCAGTTTGATGCGATTGGGGCGCACGGACAACCGCTACTGGATTGGCTGCAGAGCGTCATTTTTCCTGCGGAAGCACTTTGGAACAGTGTCGATTACGCTGCCGGCATGACAGATCGAGCTATCAGCGATTTGTTGCGAGCGGGCACAACCGGCTTTGCCGCTTATTCGACGGTGCATGCCGAGTCCACAAGAATCGCGCTTGAAATCGCCTCCAATCGAGGTGTCCAAGCATGGATCGGTCAAGCGCTGATGGATTGTGGTGCTCCTGCACAGTTGATAAGACCTGCACGTCAGTTGATTCAGGAGACGGCAGATCTGATCGCACAGTTCCCTGCAGGTGGTCGAGTAGCTGCAGCCATCACACCACGTTTCGCGCTCAGTTGCAGCGATCAATTGCTAACAGAGTGTGGAGTGCTTGCCAGACAGACCGGTGCGCTTCTACAGACTCACCTTTCAGAAAATCTAGCAGAGTGTCAAGCGGTACATGAACGTTTCAAAAAAGACTATGTAAGCGTTTACAATCAGTTTGGCCTGCTTACCAGTAAGTCGATTCTTGGGCACGGGATTCATTTAAGCCAATCCGAAGTACAGCAGTTGAGCGACTCGCGGTCCATCGTGGCTCATTGCCCAACCGCCAATAGCTTCTTAAGATCCGGTACGATGCGTCTCAGCCACTTACAGGATAATAGAGTTCGCATCGCCTTGGGTAGCGACATCGGTGCCGGCTATGAAATCAGCATGGTTCGCGTAGCTCGAGCCATGTTAGAAGCCGCTGCTACTTTGGGCGATGATTTTCCAACTGCGGCGGAAGCATTCTTCGCTATCACCCAGGGCAACGCTGACCTGCTAGGTTGGTCCGATACCGGCAGGATTCATCCAGGGGCGCTAGCCGATCTGGTGCTGATCGAGCCGAATTGCCAGTGGCGCTACGGTGGGGCCGATCCGCTCTCTCGTGTTCTGTTCTCTTGGGACGATCGATGGATTCGCGGCGTCTGGCTGCGTGGCAAGGCTGTCGATGGTCTCTAGCCATCGAATTTCCGTCAAGGACTGTGGTAAACCACGAGAGAAAAGCGTATTTGGCTGGCTGACGCTTTTTGTCTTGACACAAATTTGCAATGGATGGTTACACTAAGGCGAGTTAAGTCAATTGTCGCTTTTACAAGTCATTTTTTTTGAAGCGAATCTGTGATGGAACTAAGGTTTCTAGCGAGGCATAAGGGCGGCTCTACTTGTAGGCACGTCAAGCGGCGGCGCGTTGGGTTGCTTGAAAAGCTGGAACCGCGAATGCTCTTGTCGGCCAGTTCGATTGACGGGCGGCCCTACGTCGACCTGGGTAGATCCGACAACGTTGCCCTGGACCAACCCCGAGTCAGCGTAGAGCTGATCACTGGCGGACAATCCGTCGGTCCAGGAGTGTACAATACATGGCTTCTGGACACCGGTGCCAATTCACTTCTCACCTTCCGCAACGCGGTCGACGAGATGAATGAAATCGCTCCCTTTTATCAAGTCGAAGGCCAGTTTGAGGAATTGGGAGTTGGTGGCACTCAACTGTTCGACATTTCGGCCTCCTATCAGTTTGATTTTGCAGGGCACGACTTAACGCGCCGTACGCTTACCGATACGCGACTGATCTCGGATGCGACGCGAGATCTGAGTCTTTTCGGACCTTGGGGAATCGTAGGCATGCCTGCGATGACCGAACGGTACACAACGCTGGATTTTACCGGCTGGCTGACTTTTGATCTGGACAATCTCCTAATGAAGACCTCGTTCCCGGCAGCCTTACCCGCGCCAGCCGGCCAAAGATACACGCTTTCGGTAGATAACCGCGTCAGCTTTTCTCCGGACGGTCACATCGTCTCGGGCAATTATCCGCCCAGTTGGGCTGATCTTCCATTCTTCGAAGCCCAACTGGCAAATAACGAAAAGCTTTCCGCCGGCAACTTCCTTTTCGACACCGGAGCCCAGGTCAGCATTCTATCCAGACGAATGGCTTTTGAATTGGGATTGGATACTAATCTGGACGGGGAACTGGATGAATTGGATGCCGGCTTTGCGCGGACCGAAACGGTTGGCGGTGTAGGCGGTGTGACCACGGTACCCGTATTTCAGATCGACCAAGTGCATATTCCGACCGATCAGGGTCCTGATTTGGTCTGGACCGGCTTGCAGTGGTTAGTTCTTGATATTATCGATTCCATCGACGGAGTGTTTGGATTTGACAACCTGACCAGTGGCTGGGCAGAGAATTTGTTCACCCCGGGGCAAGCCGGGTATATCATGAAGTCGCACTTCGATTTCAACGGATGGAACGCTACCGGACAGGGCAAGATCCACTTCGACTTGAATCCTGACCTAAACGCAGTCGTCAATCCGTCTGGGCCAGGCGCGGTGATTGTTCCAAGTGGCGGATCGACTTTGGTTAGCGAATCTGGTCACACCAATACTTACACCATTCGATTAAGCCAGCAGCCAGCCGCAAACGTCTCGGTATCGCTAATACCATCCAACAATGTCAGCGCGGAACTGGCTAACCAGCCATCGGTTACGATACTGCAATTCACCCCTGCCAATTGGAATATTCCCCAAACAGTTCGTGTCGCGGGAGTGGACGATAGCATCCAGCAGAGTCTTCATCGGGGATCGGTCAGGCATGTTAGCAGCAGTAGCGATCCTAACTACAACAACGTCGGCATGCCGCGAGTGCCAGTCGATGTCGTCGACAACGATTTTGCAGGGGTGATGATTCTCAGGTCCGGTGGGGCGACGGAAATCGCTGAAGGTGGCGCGACAGATACCTACCAGTTGGTACTGACCAAAGCACCCAATCAGCCTGTTACGATTCACTTGGACCACTTTGCCAATCAATTGACAGCCTTAAATGCACTAAACGGTTTTTCGTCGGTTGTCTTCACGCCAGCTAACTGGAACGTGCCGCAGACGGTTCAAGTGACTGCCGTCGATGACAACTTAGTCGAGGGAAACCATCGCGCATGGGTGATTCACCGCATCGACAGCGCGGACTTAGAGTACCAGCAGGCAACGGCACTGCCCGAGTCGGTTACGATCGCAGACAACGAAACGTCAGTACCACCGCGCGTTGTCAATATTATCGTCGGATCAAGTCTTTGGGACGCCGCCATGATCGACTTGGTGGACGGGCAAGGCAGCGGCAGCGGAAATGGTCTGGGTCTTTCTTTGGTCGGTAGCCAGCAGCTAACCAATCTATCCTGGGTGAATATCGATCGCATCCATATGGCATTTAGCCAGAACGTGGGGGCGACTTTTAATTCCAATCACGTCAAGCTGCTTGGCACCAACGTCGCCAATTATATGCCGGGCGCTACTTTAAGCTTCGGAGAGTACGGCACGAACGTGGGAACGGTCAAGCTGTCCACACCTCTGTCTGCCGATGCACTGGTCTTGGCATTATCTACCGGCATCAAAAATCCAGACCTGGTCTCGCTGGATGGGGAATGGGCAGATGCCGTCAGTACGCAATCGGGTAATGGTAATGCCGGTGGGCAATTCAATTTCCGCATCAATTCTCTGCCCGGCGATGTCAACTCCAGTGGCACTGTCCTTGTCAATGATCTTCTGGCCGTTCGCAGCAAGTTGGCGACGCATCCTACCGATTTAGCCAGTGCCAGAATTGACGTCACCGGAGACCGGACCATCTTGGTTGCCGACATTCTCGCGACCCGCAGCCGTCTGACTCAGTACTTGCCTGCAGCACCTCTACCGCCCACGTTTGGCGGTGGTGGTGGCGGCGGAAGCTTTCAGAGCGGTGGGATAGGTGATGAAAAATGGCAAATTGGTGCTTGGCCTGTATTGTTGACCAGTCCACTGGCAACACCCAGCCATCTTGGATACCGTGGCCATGATAGTTATCATCCGAACAGCACATCGGAAACGCGATATGGCAGCAGCAATGTTTTCCCTCAACAAATTCAAGACAGCTCACAGCGACGTTGGAATTGGCCTGAAGTGGAGGACAAGCGTGCTGCGAGCTATCGATCCATTGACGATAATCTAACTAGCGACCAGAATGCTGATGATCGATTGATTACTCCCCGGCAAGCTCGGCGTACCGACCAAGCGCTGTTATCTCTCTTGCGAGAACTATTCTAGCCAGTGATGACTGAAGAATTTTTGAAGCCAACTGAGTTTCTTGACTACGCCAACAGCAAGTATCAGCGTACTCCGTTGGTCTATGATTTCACTCAGTCGTAACGATGGCTACTGGCCTTTTGATCCCACGATACATTCTTCCATAGCCTGCATGATGATGGGGGCGGTCTCTGAGCCAATGCTGTTCACTTCGCCATATTGCTTGGATTTCCTTTCGTACGCGAAGGGTTTCACGTCGTCCCACTGACGTTTGGGAATGATGTAGCCGACTTCATCGTTTGCCAACCCAATCATCATGAATTTATCGCTCGGAAGCAGTTTAACTAAAGGCTTTTCCAGAGGTGCGTCAGGGTAGTCGGCGTTAGGGTCAGCCGGTTCTTGATAACTGCCATAGATCAGCTCCGGATAGATCTCCCCGGGGATGCCTGCAACGTTTAGTTGCCCCAACTCAAGATAAAAAACTTCGGATGCAAGAGCCACATTGGCTTTGGCGCGCGGAACGTCCACCTTGTCGCCTAGGATACGAAAATCTCCAGTCCAGTCGTAAACGTCGCGTTTGATCAGTCCCATCATGGCTCCCAGACGGTAGATGGGATTGTCCATGGGCAGCGAGATCACCTTTGCAGATGCCTTCATGGGGGTCAGCTCAATCGGTTGCTCGGATTCAATGGCCTTGATGGCCAATTGCCCAACCGCTTCACCGTACAGCCGACAGTACTCGAAGTCGCCTTCCCCAAGTACCTCGCCTTTATCGTTCTTGATCACACCTCGAGGCGGAGCCATCAGCCCTCCCACGGCACCTGTAAAAGCGACCACCGGACAATTATACTTCTTCTCGAGTTGCCCAATGGTTGCATACAGAAAGTCAGCGGTGATCTCGGTATTCCTAGAACCCATGGCCTCGGGGTGGCAATTCCACTGTAGAACGATGCCGGTAGTTGACCTCTTGTCGGTTGAAACGAATCGCAACGTGCGGATAACTCCGTCAAATGCCTTAGGCAGTCTGGTGTCAGCCAGAAGCGTATCGTCGGTGGCGGTGCCATACTGCGAAGTAGCTTTGGCAGCAGAAGCATCAGCTTGCTGCACCGCCTTGACACAGCCGTCCACCAACTGCTTCATATATTCTGGATCAACGCCCGACTTAACTGGTGATGGACCCCAAAGTCCCATCGTGTCGGGCCCTTCGTGACTGTGTGTTGCAGAGACCATGACATAAGTGAAACCTGGCAAACGCTCACGAACTTCAATAACCGTCGGATAGAAAATTCCGACCACGTCAGCCACCACCATGGCGATCTTCTGATCACCATCTCGCAACACGACAGCCCTAGCGAATATTGGGTCGTGGACGCTGGTGGCACGTCGATTCTGACCGTAACCCGCCAACCACACAGAACGATCTGCGGTAAGCTCCGGCGTGATGTCCACCACGCCAAATCCAACTTCGACGGCATGGATGGTTCCCGTTAGGGTCAGAAAAAGAAGTGCGACTACGAGGTGGCGAATATTCCAACTGGAAGGAATCGAAACGAGTCTCATTCAAGAAATCCAATCTGTAGGGCAGTTGTAATTGTTTATTCGTTTGGTGGCGGCACATGGAATGTGCCTACTACTTGGTGCATTGTAATCGGTAGCTTGCCGTGAGAGAACCCAGGGGCCGAATACACCAGATGAATCGTCGCCATGTACTGGACTAATCCGAGCGGCTGAGACCCAAATTGGGCTCCTAGCATTGAGCGACCAGAGAAATCCAAGTAATATTCTGTCTGTAAGCTAGCCATCCATGATAAGGACGAAACGAAATGAAATTTGTAAAGCGGCTGTTAAAAGCTGCGTTAGTGGCGGTTGTGGTGCTGGTGGCGGCCACCTTTGCGCTGTTCGGCTATCGCGATCGCACAGTCGAAGAACTGAGCCCCAAGTATGCTCAACCGCCTTCGGCATTTATGCAAGTCGAGAGTACTTCGGCGCATTATCGCGACGAGGGCACATCGACGGAGCGGTTGCCGATCGTGTTGCTGCACGGAACTAGTTCTAGCTTGCATACGTTCGACGCGTGGGCAGAACGCCTTAGCACTCAGCGACGAGTACTGCGAGTCGATCTTCCAGGCTTTGGGCTGACAGGACCATTTCCTGACCGCGATTACTCGATCCAGCACTATGTCCATTGGTTACACGCCTTTCTACAGCAGTCCAATGTTACGCACTTTGTGCTTGCGGGGAACTCTTTAGGTGGCAACATCGCATGGAATTACGTCGCGAGATATCCTGATTCCGTTGATAAGCTCATCCTAATCGACTCTTCGGGATATCCAATTGCCGCGCAAAGCACTCCACTTGCCTTCCGCCTAGCGCAGACTCCGGTACTCAAACATGGTTTGAAGTGGATTACGCCTCGATTCATGGCTCAGTCGAGCGTCATAAACGTCTATGCGGATAGCTCAAAGGTGACCGACCCCTTGATCGATCGCTACTTTGAACTCACCTTGCGAGCCGGAAATCGGCAGGCGCTTGGCGATCGATTCAAGTCGCAATCTCCGCCCGATACATCGCTAATTAAAGCTATCCAACAACCAACGCTTATCTTGTGGGGCGCGCAAGATCGGTTGACACCTTTAGAATTAGCGCACCGTTTCCATGAAGATCTACCGAATAGCCAGCTAGTAGTCCTCGAAAACACCGGGCACGTTCCCATGGAGGAAAGCCCGCAAGAAAGCCTGCAGGCCGTCCTGAGTTTTCTAGGGTCACCCTAGTTCGACTAGTAATCGCACATCGATTTTTGTCGGTAAAGTCACTAGTTTTCTTGACGAAGCACAAATGACATGAAGCTGGATGTGATGCCAGTATTACAACACGCTGTCTTTAGCGTTGCCTTGACGGGAGTGCTTCTAAGCAATCTTGTAAGCATCGCGATTGGCCAGCAGCACCAGGCAATGGTGCCGTGGATCAAACCGAAAGCGCTTCGCCCTGGGGACACAGTCGCTATCGTAGCGCCATCAAGCCCAGTGGATGTAAACCAGATTCGCGCGTACGCCCAACGGTTGCAAGAGTCGGGCTATCAGGTACTGATACCTGAAGACATTGGGCGAAAATCGGGCTATTTGGCCGGCAACGACCAACAGCGGGCCGAAGAACTGAACGCCATGATACGCAACCCCGTGGTGCGAGCCATCTTCCCCGCAAGAGGCGGCTATGGACTAACGCGTATATTGGATCGCTTGGATTATGATGCTTTACGGCGCGACCCTAAGATCATCACGGGTTACTCCGATATCACCGCCCTTCACTTGGCAATTGCCCGAAAGTGCCAAATGGTGACCTTTCATTCACCGGTTCCCATGTCGGATCTATGGCAGGGCTCCCAGCCAGCGTACGAATATGCGGACGGTCTATTCACTAGAGCCGTCTTTGCAGCAAGCTATTCGCAACAGAAGGGCTACGTGATTTCCGCTCCGCCAAACCGTCCAGCACAGACGATGGTTAAAGGCGTCGCGCGTGGTCGACTGATGGGAGGCAATTTTACGCTGATCTCATCTACACTAGGCACACCCATGGCGATCGATGCGACGGATTCTATCTTGTTTTTGGAAGATGTTGACGAGGCACCCTATCGTATCGATCGTATGCTTTCGCAACTGCAATTGGCTGGAATCCTGGATCAGGTCCGGGGAGTGATATTGGGCGATTTTTCGCACCAGCAGGGAGAAACGCAAGACGAAATGCAACGCGTACTACATGACTACTTCGAAAATGCTCCGTATCCAGTCTTGTCCCATTTCCCTGTGGGGCATATCGCGACCAATGCGACTTTGCCTATCGGTGCCATAGCGCAATTAGATGCCGATGCAGCTACCATCACGCTCTTGGAGAATCCCGTCGAGCTTCCTCAGCCTTAATGACCTTTCGCAAGTTAATTTGCCAATCCAGCGACTCGTTGACTCGGTTCGGAGTTAATTGCATATTCAACTCGTCGACCAACATACGGGAAAGACCCGAGCTTTTTCCTGACACCATCCATTGGTGGGGTTTCGCAGATGAATTTCTGATTTTTGGTTCGCCGCATGAAACAACCTGGATTAGACTGTAGGCCGAGGATTTAGGATGTGCGTCTGATAGCTACAGCTAAAAACGCAGTCCTTTCCAGGGATCTTTCCATATCGCCCGCCATACTATCCCGCCTGTGTATCCCTGCCTCAGCTTTGCTTGTAGCCAATCGACTCTCAAAGCTCTCCCGCCCCTTAAGCGTTCGACCAGAACTTCAATCCCAACTCAAAAAATGACAAGACAATTCCTAGTCAAGATACTCGGCTTATTGCTATTCGCCTGTCAATTGAATGCCCACGGATTAGCCCAGGAAATCAAAATTGACCCTTCCAGGCTGGTTCACCCTGAAGTTGCCGATCGGTTAAGCTTGACCGACGTGCAGAGGGCTAAGATTCAGCAGTTGTTGATAGATCGAGCTACCGCGCTGGCGGCGGCAGCCGATGATGCTGCCAAGCTGGCTGTCCGCCAAGACTTCGATGCTCAAGCTATTGACCTGTTGACCGACCAGCAGAAAGAGCGTTTACAGGAAGATCGGCCATCTGAAAAGTTGATGTTTCAGTTTCGGGAAATGAAGTGGGATCACGTACTTAGCTGGTTTGCTACCCAGCAAGATTTGACTCTGGTCATGGATCGTACTCCGCCCGGCGCTTTTACGTACAGCGACTCACGCAGTTACTCTGCTAGCGAAGCTCTGGATCTGCTCAATAGCGTTTTGATGACCCGAGGTTTCACCTTGGTCAGGCGCGAGAAAATGCTGACGGTGATGGAACTGTCCGATGCGATTCCGATGGAGCTGATCCCTAGAATCACCCTGGATCAATTGCCACAACGCGGTCGATTCGAGCTTGTGAGCATTGAATTTCCACTTGCCAAACGTCCTGTGGAGGCAGTCATAAAGGAGGTCAAACCTTACCTGAGCAATTACGGCAAGGCACTACCATTGGCTGCGGGGTCTGTGTTGCTGGTGATCGAAACCGCTGGCAAGATGCAAACGATCAATGAATTGATTGCCGCTGTTCCGGTTCCTCAAGCTCCGGCCGCACCAGTCGCACCGCCTACTCCGGTCTTTGCTGCCTACGCGCTTGGGCAGCTCAATCCCGATACGACCCTTGAATTCATTCGCAAGTTGATACCCAGCGAGAATATTTCGGTCGACGGCCAAGCCGGCATCCTGAGTGCCTTTGTCATTCCCGATCAGCAAACGGCAATCAAAGCCGCATTTGATGCGCTGAACGAGAAACAGGCCGCGCTGCCTGAACTGGAATCCGTAGCCTATTCGCTTGAACACATTTCAGCAAAAGAGCTCAAAAGCCACATCGAGTCCCTAGCTCCAACTGCAAAAACAGTTGCCAGCACGGATCGCGTCTTGGTCGCCGCATCCCCTGGCGACCAACGTTTGATCAAGGACAGTCTTGCCGAACTGGACGTGTCACCGATCGACTCAAGCAAGCAGACTCGTACGGTTCAGGTGGAACCTGCACAAGTCACTGAGATCGAAAAGGCACTCCTAAGTTTTTTGCCGCGCGTTCAGGTAGTATCCAATGCGACAACCGGCTCGATTTTATTACGTGGTTCCGAAATCGATCTCAAAAGCGCTACCGATCTGGTACAGACCTGGACTCGGCCTCAGGAGTTGCAAAAGCTTCAGATCTATACTTTGACCAAACAACAGGCTCAGCGCCGTGCAACTCTCACGAACTTACCACCATGGCTAAGCGATCTCAAGGTAGTGCCTGGCGGCACGAATCAAGAGCTATACGTCTGGGCAACGGCAGAGCAGCATGAACAGTTTGCCTCGTTGCTTAAGCTGCTGGACCAACCGGCGCTGCCCGAGTCCAGCAAGTTGCCACAACTTTACTCGATCATGGCACAGAATACCGCCATGGTCGTCGAACTGCTTACGGCGGACTTTCCGGACGCCAAATTCACCGTCAGCGAAGACGCTCTGCAAGTCACTGCACTGGCCGATCCGGCTTTGCAGCCTGCGATTAAGACTCGCATCGACCAGCTTAATGAAAGTCTGCCGCCGCGAGTTGATGCCAAGCTGGAAGTCTACAAGGTACCCGGCATGGCACCTGCCACGTTACAACAGTCGCTTGCTAGTGTACTTACCAAAGCCACGGTGCAGGTCGATAGCGCTGGCGGGCGTCTGCTAGTGTGGGCTAAGCCATCGGAGCATCAGAAGATCGCTGAACTAGTCAAGGTGTACACTGTGGAACCAGGCACACAGGTCAAGCTGCCGCAAGTCTACTCGATCATGGCTCAGAATACCGCCATGGTCGTCGAACTGCTTACGGCCGACTTTCAAGACGCCAAGTTCACTATCAGCGAAGACGCTCTGCAAGTCACTGCACTGGCCGATCCGGCTTTGCAGCCTGCGATTAAGACTCGCATCGACCAGCTTAATGAAAGTCTGCCGCCGCGAGTTGATGCCAAGCTGGAAG
>JBIIJD010000078.1:0-21265 GCA_044234105.1 Aureliella sp.
AACAGTCGCTTGCTAGTGTACTTACCAAAGCCACGGTGCAGGTCGATAGCGCTGGCGGGCGTCTGCTAGTGTGGGCTAAGCCATCGGAGCATCAGAAGATCGCTGAACTAGTCAAGGTGCTGTCTACAGAAGTAGCTGTCGACCAACAGAAGGTTGTCGTTGTTTACCCAGTGGAATTCACAAGTGCAACGCTGGCCAAAACTGTGCTTGATCAACTGGACACCGACGCCAAGATTGTTGCGGACGAGAAATTAAAGCAGCTAGTAGTCACAGCCACCCTGACTGAACAGGCTACTTTTCAAGCTACGATCAAGCAGATGGATCGAGCGTCGGCTACTGCTGAAGGTCCGGAGATGCGAGGCTTTGATGTGAAGACCTATCAAGCCAACCAAATCCTTCCTACCTTGCAGTCGATTTGGCCGACGATGAAGATCGCCGCTGACACAGTCTCGAATAAGATTCTAGCTACCGGGACGGCACAGGAGTTAAAGCAGTTAGAAACGGCTCTCGGCCAACTGATCACTTCACCGGGCGGCAAGGTGCAGATCGTCAAGACCTATCCCGTACCCGTGGGCGACATGGTGACTCTGCCTACGATCCTGAGCCAGATCGCTCCGCAAGCCACCTTCAGCACCGATGTCGCCGCGCGTACCATCACCGCGCTGGCTTCGGATGAGCTGCATGAGCGAATTGGTGCCGCGCTGCAACAAATCACAACTGTCCAGTCCACTAAGCGACCAGCCACGCATCAAGTTAAGCCCAGTCAGTTGTCTTCACTACAAACCGCCCTGCTTACGCTTTTTCCTGGAGTCAGTGTTGCCACAGACGCTTCTTCTGGGCAGTTGATTGTGGTGGCTAGCGAACAGGTGCAGGCACAGGTTGCCGAGGTCGTTCAATTGTTGGCCGCTGGTCCCAATGCTGATAGCCGCACAGTGCAAGTATTTGCGCTGGAGACCGACCGCTTCGACGCCGTCAGTTTCTTGCTCACGCTGCAATCGCTCGTTCCAGCACCAGTGAAGTTGGAGGCTCATGCGGCCAGCAATTCGATTTTGTCGATCGGTACCTCCGGGGAGCTAGAGGAGGTTGCCAAGCAAGTCGAGCAGTTGAAACAACGGTTGCCGCAGTTGCCCACGTCAACGATGCACATTTACAAATTGAAACACGGTAGCCTGACTAGTGCGATGACCATGTTACAGAGTTTGATACCCAAAGCCACCATGGTGCCTGATGTGAATTCTCGTAGCTTGGCGGTGTCGGCTAAAGAACAGGATCATCGTAAGATTGTGGAATTTTTGCAGCAATTTGACCTTCCGCCACAGGCGAAAACGTATGCGGTACGCCCAAGTCAGTTGGCTGCTATTCAAACCTCGCTGCGCACCTTGTTTCCTACGTTAGAGATGACAGGCGATTCTACCACCGGGCAGCTTGTCATTCTTGCCGCCGAGGCGACTCAACAGCAAGTGGCGCAGATTGTCGAGTTGTTAGGCAAAGGAGCGCCTGGGGTCGAGCGAACGATTCAGGCTCATACACTGGACCCACAGCGGTTTGAAGTGGCAAGTTTTATGACCACATTGCAATCGTTGGTGCCAGCGACTGTCAAACTGGAGTCCAATACCTCAACCAATTCGGTCTTAGCGATTGGCTCAGAGGAAGAACTGCAATTGGTAGCCCAGCAGGTAGAAAAACTGAAGCAGCAGATTCCTATTGAGCAGTCGGCCTCCGCTAAGCTGTATCAACTGCAGCACGCCAATCCGACCAGCGTCAGTACGATGCTACTTGCATTAGCGCCCAAGGCAAAAATCGTTCCCGATATCATCTCACGCAGCATCGTAGCCACAGCCAATGACGCTGAACATCAGAAAATCGCTACATTTCTACAACAATGGGACGTCGCCCCAACAGCTCAAAGCTATGTCGTCAAACCAACTCAGACGACAGCCGTCCTAACTTCGCTGCGCGCTCTGTTCCCAACCGTAGAGATGACCAGCGATGCAACATCAGGTCAGATCGTTGTTGTCGCGCCAACACCGGTTCAAGAGCGAGTGGCACAAGTGGTACAATTGCTGGCCAGCGGTCCAAATACCGCCGAACGTACTGTGCAGGTCTTCCCGCTGAAGCCTAGGATGGCCGAAACGCCTAGTTTCCTGAAGTCCTTGCAGGCTCTCTGCCCGCCCCATGTCCAACTGGAGATCAATCCACTTACCAACAGTCTGGTAGCGATTGGTACGGCCGACGAGTTAAAAATTGTGCAAAAGCAAGTTCAAGAACTGATAGACAAAATACCTGAACCCGCCACGCAAAGTTCCGCGCTGTACCAATTAAAACACGCGACCACCCTATCGGCCATAACCGTTTTACAGCCATTGGTACCTAAGGCGATCCTAGTTCAAGACTCGGCCACCCGGTCGCTGGCTGCAACCGCCACTGCCGAGGAACATTCAAAGATTGCCGAACTGGTTAAGGTTTTGGATCAGCCAGCACAGACCAATCAGACGACCAAAGTGTATCAGCTAAAAAGTGGAAGTGGCCAAGGTCTGGCCTATGTATTAACAGGGATTATGCCAGACGCGAAACTATTCGGTGACCGAGAAAGCGGAGCAATGCTAGCCACCGCAACGGAGCAGCAGCATGAGGTGATTCGGGCAATCGTTGAGCAATACGGTGATTCGGGCCAGTTTCAGACTCGGGTTTTTTCGATTGAACGTGGTGATGCACGTTCGCTTCAGGCAGCTATCGCCGAATGGAATAATCGAGTCAAAGTCACGGCAGACAGGGGTTCCAATAGTTTGATTGTCACGGCGTCTGAGGAAGAACTGAAAAGAATCGAAGGCATTGTTAGTGGCATTGAGGACTCCGGTACGGGTCAGCAAGAAACAAGGTTCTATGCTGTAAGAGGCTCTAGTCCTACCACATTGGCAAGCGCCTTGCAGCTCAATTTTCCAAAGGCATCAATCGCAGGTGATCCAAGCGGTGGCGGCATCTTTGTAACAGGGACTCCAGCGACGCAACTGCAGGTCCAGCAAGTTGTCGATCAAGTGAATTCCTCACCCAATCGCCAGTCCAATCTTCGCGCCTTCCATATTCAGCATATTCCGCCGCCCGAGGTGGCTCGCTCCTTGGTTGAGGCGTTGGGCAAGCGCAGTACCGCATCGGTGACGTTGAACGAAGATACTCGAAGCGTCTTTGTTGTTGGCATTGCCGAGGATCATCAGTTAGCTGAAGAGATCGTCAAGTTGGTGGATGTCCCCAGACACGAGAGAATTTTCCGACAGTTAAAGGTCTTTCCCGTCGACGGGCTTGACGGCAAGACTCTAATGGACGCTTTGAACGCTGCCTTTCATGATGAACCGGATCGCGTCGAATTGCGACACGATTTTTCAACGGGTCGGCTCTACGTTTTTGGAAACCCATCGCAATTGGCAAGAGCGGATCAGATGCTCGAGACACTAACACCTGAGCCTCGCTCGTTACATGTCGTAGCTCTTGGTGCTCAGGATCCTTACTCAACTAAAGAGGCCATCGAAGCACTTTTCACGGACACCCCTTACAATCGCTCTCCCCTAGTCACCGTTGATGCTGATCACCAGCGACTGCTCATCAAAGCAACCGCAGATCAACAGACTCAAATTCGTAATCTCTTGTCTCAATTGGGTGCAACCGCTAGCTTCGATTCGACATCATTGGAAGACGGACAAGGTTCGGGGGAAATTGGTCGGATACGATTGGTACCCTCGGTTGGCGATTCGGCGCGCTTGCTTGATCAACTGCGCAGCATCTGGCCAGCTCTTAGCCCTAACCCGCTAAAAATTGTCCAGCCCCAACAGTCGGATGTAAAATCAGTTCCGGGCTCAGAAGCCGAATCCGAAGAGCCGGACCAGAACGACAAGAATCCTAGCTCGGATGCCCAGCAGAATCTTCAGCCTGACTTAGATTCTGGTGCATCGACACAAAGCGATCAACCTGCCGCCGTGGTGATCGTCGTAGGCAAGGATCAATGGACACTGGCCTCTGAGGACATCCAGGCGCTCGAACAGCTAGAGCGGGTGCTGAACGTAATCCGCAATCCACGCGCTCAGCCGATACTAAGCACCGGGAACTACTCGCTTTACCTATTGCAACGAACTAGCGCGAAAGAGATGGAAAGCACTTTGGAGTCGCTACTAAAGCCAAATGACCAGCGTTCCTCGCGATCAGTCGACGCGCTCCGACGATTAAAAGTTGTGGCCGACGAACGTACCAACGCCTTGATCGTAAGCGGAAGCGCTGCTGACCGGCGACTTGTGGAAGAATTGCTGGGAGTCTTGGATTCGGAAGAACTGCTTGGACGCATCCAAAGCATGCAGCCCACCACCATCGTGCTGGAAAGTGCCAATGCAGAGCGTGTCGAATCGCTTTTGAAGGACATCTACCGAAGCCAGCTTTCCACCAGCAGCAGCCGCAGACCATTGCCGATCCCGGAAGGGGTGTCCAGCGAAGTAGCCACGTTGCTTCAGCAGCTTAATGCTCAGTCGTCCGGTCCGCTGGTCACCATCACGGCCGATGAGCCAACCAATTCGATCATCATACGGGCTCCGCGCGATCTAACCGCCGAGATCCAGCAATTCGTGCAATCGTTAGATCAACAGACCGCCGACACGCCCTCGCGGCGGGTAGAGCTGATACGACTGCATTCTTCTAATGTCAAAAGTATCGAGCAGGCTCTGCGCCGCCTGTTGGTGAAGTAGTCTTAGTGACCGTTCGCAAGTAAGTTGCCTGATCAGCCGGAACGCTTTAGCGTCCGGTTGTCAATAAAACCGGGTGCTAACGCACTCCAGCTGATTACAAGTTCGGAAGTTTATTTGCGAACGGTTCCTTAACAGTCCACAACCCATGAATTCAAACTTAGTCTTAAACCTAAACTTAAACTTGAACGTGATCAAAACTGTAAGCTGATGCAGAATTGCACGCTCGTTCGTAAGCTTTTGGCAGCGGGTTTTTCAGTAAATCTCCCTCGCGCAGGTAGGAGTAGATTTCTCCGTAGTGCTTGACCTTCGTTTGTGAAATGCGAGACATGATATGCCAAGGACGCAAGTCGCTAGTGGATTGAAACCCGACGTCACTTTGCCACTTGCCAGGATGCGCACTTGCTTCCTGACTCCAAAACCAACCAAAGAGTTATGCACAAAGATCAGCCCGTCAAAGAGCGGTGCCCCAATGTGATTGGTAAACTCCAGAGTCGCTGCACCGGTCCCTCCTTCGCCGCCATCGACAGCTATGTAGTCCGGAAGGATGCCTGTCTCCACCATCGCGGTGATAGCGACTGATGCCACCTTCGCCGGTATTGTGAGCAAACTTGCCCAGCGCGGCACCTAGGCTAAGCGCCAAAATAGCGTTGTCGCTAAGCGAGCCAAAGCTCATGGCTGAAATGTTAAGCACGCTGGCATTGTACGGACGCTGACAGCCTGGTCCACCAATGATGGGCTCAAGCAGCAACCAAGCCCACAAGACAACCGGTGCGAAGAAATAGGCGACGACGCTAAGCAGTACGACGCCACTTACAAATGCTAGAAAATCATGACGCATCGCAAATCCATTCGAGACATAACGCGCTTCACAACTCAGCCAGCCAGGAAGTCTACCGAACCGCCGTCCTCTAGCGATTTCCACCTAATCAATAAAGCTATTGCTCTAGCTTACAAGCGGATGGGGAGGGATTCGAACCCCCGGTACCTTTCGGTACGCCGGTTTTCAAAACCGGTGCAATCGACCACTCTGCCACCCATCCGAATGAATTTTATTAGGTCTGCGCTGTCTTTCCTGAACAATAGAAGCGGTATTTTAGCAAACAAAAGGTGAATGATCGAGCCCGAGTGGAATGGGTTTTGAGTAAGTTTTTCCGTAGCCGTGCAATGACTCAATCGTCGTTTGATGGCAGCGGTCGAACCCTTACTGCATCTCCTGGAGAAACGCCGTGATAACTCCAACTACCAAGCCGCCTAAGTGAGCCAGGTCCGCATATTGCCAATTCGGAATCATCCCGGTCAGTCCTATGACTAATGGCAGAATCAGCAGGACAACTACCGTAAACGGGATCATCACGCCTAAACTTGGATTCATGCTAGTCCGAACCCAAATATAACCGAATAGCCCATAAACGACTCCTGAGATTCCTCCAAAGTTCGGATTGCCCTGAAGCCATCCCGGTGCCAAACCCTGCAGCAGGTTCGAGGCTAAAGCTGCTACTAGAATAAATAGTGCATATCGCGGCGTGCCCATCCAGCGCTCAGTTAAACGCCCGAAGACCACTAGCCCAATGACATTAAATACCAAGTGCAGTGTATTGCCGTGCAGGAAGATAGGCGTTAACGCTCGCCAAACTTCGCCTTTTTTTAGGCTTGCCGCCGGATCGCCATTGGTCAAGTGATGGTCGATCGGAGAGACAAAGCTCAATTGCATACTGATCGAGCGCCCCAGTTCATTGGACTGACCTGGCCTGCCAAAATTATTCAGCAACGAAACCAGGCAGCTAATGATCACCAACGTCAAAGTTAATGGAGGAATGCGGCGATCTGTCAAAGCACCTACCTGATAGGTCACTTTGCGAAGGTTCTTTGACACCGCCTCACGCTGCTTGGCCTTATTGGCCATGATTTTCGCTGCTTCGCGCACCGCATCTTGATACTGAGCATGTTGCGGATCAGCCTTGAACTGCTGCAGCATTTGGCTCGCATCATCTAGCCGATCTTCATCACGCACCCAGATCTCCCAGCGGTCAGAGTCGTCTGCCCCGGCGGCATCTACGTGAGTTGAGATCCCTTGAGTTAAGAGATACGCGACAAACAGTTCAGCCTGCCGACGGCTTTGAATTTCACCTAAACACCGCATGTAGATTGACAACTCTCAAGTGAGGATCAAATAAAACAAGCTCCATCTAACCCAGCTAGAACATCCATGCCGCCTTACGATTTGGCACGCCATGCCGCCCTATCGACCTTTCGCCGATTTTCGACCCAGATTAAATCGCCAAGTCGCATTCGATTAAGCCAGCCAGCGGATGCTAAAGCGGCCAAAGGGCCTAATGATACTCGATTGATCGAGTTGTTGGGAGTGCGGAGCGGGGAGTGCGGAATTGTTAGACTTTCATCCAGCCTGCCAGGTAGTCCGATAGTCTGGCCGTCAATTGGCCGCGACTAAGGACCGGTGAGCAACCGGCCTGAATGGCCGCCGCCAAGCGAGATTCGTGTACGTGAGGTCCAAATGCCACAATCCGAGTCGAAGATAGCTTCTCACGCAGTTGCTCGACAGTTGCTATAATCTTGTCTGCTTCCAAGCAGCTCAGGTCAATCAGGCAGCAGCCAACTTGCCTGAAGTCCAGTTGCGTCAGCTTCGGATCATCGGTCTTGTTGATGATGACAACAGTGCAGCCGATAGCTTGAGCAGCAGACTGGACGACCGGCCAGAAGAAAATATCTTTCGACAAAAATAAGATGGTTTGATTCATGGCCGACAATTATGGACATCCACACAATCCTGAGAAGATAGGGTCGGCTGATTTAACCTTTGACGCCGAAATGGAAGTATCGGTTCTGCAAACCCATCTGCGGGCCTGCGGCACCTTAAGTGGCAACTAAGGAACAGAAGGCAACGTTCAAGAAGAATTTCTGATGCAAAAACTCAACGAGATGCTACTGCTTCTGCCAGGATATGAACTGGAAGGCTACCCTAAAGACCTGCCCAGCGATTCGGCTGCCCGATTGCTGAGCGGTTGGGTCGCTCTTTGGCACCCCACCTTGCTTTGTGGAGTCGGCAGAATTCCGCGCTGGCATCAAGCAAATCGACTGCCGTCAGACCTAAGCGCTCTGTTGCTGGTGGTCTCTCCAATGGCTGCTGATCTAGTGGAGCAATCCACGGTAACGCAGTTTCAATCGGCTGGAGGGCTGGTGCTGCACCCTACTGCCAGTTGGAAGCAGTTTCAAGCTGAGCTGTTAAGTCATTTTCCTCAAGCCCAACCCAACGCGCTGGCTGATCAACTGGCCGAAAACTTCGCCGCCTTGGGTTACGGATATCTTCAAGTGCAAATGATGACGCGGCAGATTCGCTACACCAGCAATTTGGACGTGGCCGTCTTCGAGGAGCAGGTGATGAAAGCGGCTGAAGCGGTGGTCAGCGACGATCATGCAACCGCTCGACAAATGCTACAAGCCTGTTTCGATACCTTGGGCCAAGAACGGGATCACTACTATTCCAACGACGCACATCTTCTGGATCTGACTCTGTTAGCAGAATCAACCTTAGGCAAGTCGCTGCATCAACAATTACTCAGTCCAGTGCCTACCACGTTGATAGCATCAGCGCAATTGTTGCAACAAATCGAAGCCAAATCGGCAGAGACCCTTTCCGTCATTCGCCAGCGGCAGTCAGAGGGCACATTGTGTATAGCTGGCGGACTGGATCGCGAGACGCCCACTCCCTTGCAGCCCAGAGATACTTTGATTCGTGCCTTGCAGCGCAGTCCGGTCGCCTATCGCAGCCTTTCGCTGACCGCGCCTAAGGTCTTTGCACGACTAAGTTTTGGCCTTCAGGAAGATGTCGCCGGACTACTGCGACGTTTCGATTTCTCGGGAGTGCTTCTAATTCCATTTACGGGAGGACAGTACCCGACCGGTCATCAGCCCAAAATCTCCTGGGAATCCAGCGATGGAGCCAGACTGCCCGCGCTGGCGTCTAGCGCGCTGGACACCGCCGATCCGGCCTCGTTCTCAGCTTTCGGCTGGCGCGTTGGCGAGGCGCTGGATCGTCAGCACGTTCCAACTCTGGTTCTGGCTCACTGGCCCTCAGGCGGTTGCGAGTTCTACGACCTACTAAAAATTGTGGTAGCTAGCACACCAGCTTTGGGCAAGTGGCAATTGGCCGACGACTATTTCGACACTACGGACAACGCATTTCATCACCAACGCCTTGAAGCCAACGGCTTTAGCTTTAACTGGCTGGCCAGCTCCGACGCGCCGGGTGATTTGATCGCTGCAACCAAACAGACTCACAAGCTGCAGGTCCGCGCACGCAGTTTGCTGAACATCTTCAATCTTGCCTGGCAGTTGGATCATCTTCGCAGCACGCCAGCTTGGAGACGCGATGAGCGAGGCGATTTAGTGGCACCCGAGTACCAACCGCTAGCAGTTGCCGACTTGCATGAACCACTGGCACGACTGCTGGATGGCCTGGACGGCCTATTGGAGGACGCTCAGAAATCCACTGAGCGCTATCGACAATTACAGCAGCTCACCTCCGATATCGCTCAACAGGGCCTGACGCAGCTTGCCAAACATCTGGTCAAAGGTAAGGGCAGCGGACCGTGCAAGATCATTGTAAATCCCTTATCCAGTCCGGTCCGCACATGGGTTAAGACCGAGCTTGATACCTCTCTAGCTTCCACGGAAGCCTGGCATTACGCAACCGGCCTGGTCGGACGTCAGCGGTCTACCAGTGTCGACTTACCATCCATGGGTTTCGTTACAAGCTGCTTGACCGATTATTCTGCTGCCACGAAGGATTCGTTTGTGCTAGCGGATGCGTCGGGGATGTTACGCAACGAATTTTCCGAAGCGCAAATCGATCTTCAGCGTGGCCACCTGCGCAGTCTTCACATCCCTGCGCGTCGTGGGAATCGATTGAGCGTCATGTTGGCCTATCGAGAGCTGGATGGCAAGGAGGTCAAGTACTCTGAAATGGTTGCCAAAGAGGTTACCATGCTAACCAGCTCCAATATGTCCGGCATCATTCGAAGCCGAGGTCATTTTGCATGGCAAGGCAAGTCGGTAGGCGAATTTGAGATCGATTACGAAATTCGGCGCGGCAGCCGCATCGTGGCTGCCACCATCAGCTTGCAGAACTTGCAATTTCCTGAACAACACAATCCGTGGCGAAGTGCTTTTGTCATGCGGTTTGCCTGGCCTACCGAGGCGGCGCATCTGCGAGTCTTCCAGGACGGTCGCCGAAGCTCGTGGAGCGGAGGAAAAACGTTCTCGCCCGAACTGATTGAAATCGACGAATCCGATTATTGCACTCACATCCTCACCGGCGGCCTGGCCTTCCACTATCGCCGCGACTTACGCTTTGCTGAGACCTTGCTAGCAGCTTGCGGCCAGCACAGTGTGCGGCATCGCGTGGGCTTTGGCGTGGATCTACCCAGTCCCATGGTGACGGCCAGACAGTTTATCGACAAACCACACCAAATCACGATTCCGGCTAGCCCAGCCAACTCTAGCGGTTGGTTGCTGACAGTCGACGTGAAGAATGTTTATGCGGATTTCGAAAGTCCGCTAGTCGATTCTGCGGGCAACAATGTAGGTGCTCGACTGACCATCGGGGAATCCGCTGGCAAGGCCACGACGGCTCGAATGCGAGTCCTGCGAGACGTCGCCGAAGCACATCGAGTCGACTATTTGGGTAATCGCCTGAATCGCTTGACCGCCAGTGGAGATGGCGTCACAATCGCGCTAAGAGCCGGCGAACAAGCTCTGGTCGATCTGTTGTGGCGAGTCGAATCGGCAGAATCGGCTCTGGCTTGATTCAGATCGCTCAAAAAAGGCGTTAAAATTTGCGTAGCCGCTCACGGACAATTCTGGGTAGCACCAAGTGAAGTGGGGCTACGGTTGCAATCAAGCCGTCTTGACAGCCTGCCACCAAAAGCTGACGATATATACTTTGCTTGCGAAGTTACATCACGGCCTCGCTCTTCTTGAGGAGCTTGAGGTCGTATTTTTTTGTTTAGGGCTCGTTCACTTTTTATGCCAAGAAAGGCAAATGGAAGACTGGTCTTAATAAGTAGCGGTAGTTTGTTGCCTACGCTCGAAAGACCTTAAGGAGATGGTAATGTCCGATAAAGTTCCAATGACCAATCAGCGCTACAACCAACTTCGCCTTGAAGTGGAACGGCTGGAGCAGGTTGAGATGCCCAAGCTGACCGAGAAGATTGCCGAGGCGCGTGCCGAGGGCGATTTGAAGGAGAATGCCGAATACCATGGACAGCGGCAGAATCAGGGATTGCTGCAGGCGAAAATCAATCAATTGAAGCAGCAGTTGTCCAACGCTTATATCATCGACCCCTCCAAGATCTCTAAGGACGAAGTCGGCCTGCTTGCTACCGTCACCGTCAAAGACTTGGCTTACGGCGACGAAGAGCAATACACCTTGGTAGGTGCTGGAGACGAGAACTACGATACCGGCCACATCTTGTCCACCAGTCCCGTCGGTTCTGCGCTGATGGGCATGAAGGTGGGCGACAAAGTCGAAGTACCTGTCCCCAAGGGCAAATTGAAGCTTGAAATCATAAAGATCGACTATCAACTTTGACCCTAACGGCCATCCATGTCTGACCAGCAAGCTCCATCGAATTCCCACTCTGATCAACCAGGCCAGCAGCCCAAAAGCGAGCCTGGTTTGGGGCCAGCCTGCATGGTTGTCGCCATTCTCGGGCTTGCAGCCGTCTGCGCTTTGTGCGGTTTGGGTAGCTGGTTTGTATTCTCCAATCAATATCCGCTGGCCGTCAAGTCGATCGACAAACAACTCATACCCTGGATTGAAAATAGCCAGTTGGCGATAGAGGACAAGCAGTCCATCGTTGCTCAACTGGAAGATCTGGTCATCCAGTTGAATGCACAAACGATCGATCGCAAACAGCTTGGCCGGCTCCGCAATTGCCTTCAGGACAATCCGGTACTGCTTTGGGGAGGCGTTCAGTCGATTCAGAAGCAGGCCAGCAATGCGGGCCTTAGCACCACAGAGATCGCCACGCTGGAACGCACCTGCCAGCGACTGATGCGCATGGCGACAGACAGAAAATTGGGACGCACAGACATGGAGTTCACACTTCAGGATCTTTCGACAACCAATCGAGATGGAACCAGTCTGGTCAAAGATGATTTAACCGGCGATCAGATTCGATCGTTTCTTAAGCGTGCGGACAACATTCTGGGCCGCCACGAAACACCCAACGAACCCTATCAGGTCACCCCTGCGGAAGCCTTCGAGATCCTGTTAAAAGCCTCGTTGGCTCCACCGCTCTAAACATCTTTGTAAACGGATGCTTGCGGACTCCGGGAGTGCGAGGCTTCTGCCGAGCTTTCCTAGGCCGCCACCCAACGTTCACAATTAATGAATGCTATGTCGGCGGTCCGAAAAAGCTCGGCAGAAGCCTCGCACTACCGACACACGTTTTTGTTGGTCAAAATGAATTCAAAGATGTTTAAAGCGGTTCCGCGTTCTCGTAATCGGAACTTCTTGGATTTCCGAGTACGAGCACCATTTCATTGAGCAAGAGCACGATCTTGCTCACAACTTGACGTATGCTCCGGGAAAAATCTCGAAGGTTCCCCAAGTGTCTATTTCTACTTGGGCAAGTCGCCTTCGGGCAGACAGCCGCCGTGGCCTGGCATGGAGGGCAGCTGGATCAGTCCATTTGCGACTTGAATACCCTGAGTGGGATCGCTGGCCAGTAGGCAGGCACCGTCCAAGTCAGCAAAATCCAACAGTGGCAAAAGCTGAGCGGCTCCGCTGATACCAATCGAGCTTTCAATCATGCAGCCCACCATCGTCTTCATGCCAAGCTGCCTTGCCTTGGAAAGCATCTGAAGTGCGGGAGTCAGCCCGCCACACTTGCAGATCTTCACGTTGATTCCGTGAAAATGCTCATAACAACGCTCGACGTCCTGAATCGTCTGACAGCTCTCATCGGCAATGATCGGCAGGCGGCTCGACTGAAATACCTGGCGATGATCCTGCCACGAGGCGCTTGCCGGCAGGGGCTGCTCGATGAATTCCACGCCTAGTTCTGCTAGCGCGGCGGACATCTCGATCGTTTGCATTACGCTCCAACCACAGTTGGCGTCAACTCGCAGCGTAGCCTGAGTACAAGATCGCAGGGCTCGCACGATTTCTAAATCTTGCTCTGTCCCCAACTTGATTTTGTACATCGGCCAATCCGGATGCTCATTCAGCTTTTCCTTCATCCGCTCAGTCGTGTCGATAGCGATTGTATAGCTCGATCGGACCATTGTATTCCACTGCAAGCCCCAAGCCTTCCAGGTAGGTAGCGATTGACGCTTAGCCCACCAATCATGGGCTGCCATGTCCAGCGCACTGGCGGCAAAGGTGTCGCCTTCCAACCGCTCCATCAGTTCAGGCCAAACCTCATCTGGCGGCTGACTGCGGTAACGATCTAGTAAGGGCAGGGCAAGATGGATGCTTTCGGTCAATCCACCCAGCGTGCGATGGTAATAGCTGTTTTCGGTCACCTCGCCCCAGCCGCTGAATCCGTCCGCCGACAACTGGACCACCAGGCTTTGCTGCTGAGTCATCGTGCCACGTGAGATGGTGAATGGATGAGCCAGTTTCAATTGAAGCTTGTGCAATCGCAGGTCCATAAAACTGACTCCAGACTAGGCGGACAATGCGGAGCGTCTGTTAAACGTATGGCTCGGATGCTCAGTTCAAGGCAGATGCCTCAGTTAAGCTAAAACAGCGTCTCAAACCGGCTCGGCAATCACCGGATTGGTTAGCGATCCAATGCCATCGATCTCGACGGTAACCGAATCACCAGGCTGTAGCAAAACTGGCGGCGTTCGAGCCATTCCTACTCCATGCGGTGTCCCGGTCAAGATGACGGTGCCCGCAGCCAGACGAGTGCTGCCACTTAAGAATTCAATCAAAGTGGGGACATCAAAGATCATGTCAGATGTAGTCCAATCCTGCATCGTCTGGCCGTTGAGAATCGTACGGATCGACAAAGAATTGGGATTTGGGATTTCGTCAGTGGTAACCAAGCAGGGGCCAAGTGGCATAAAAGTTGCAAATGTCTTTCCACGACACCACTGGCCGCCACCATATTTTTTTTGCCAGTCTCTTGCACTAACATCGTTGGCACATGCGTAACCCAACACATAATCCAATGCTTGGGACTTGGATACGTTGTAACAAGGCTTCTTGATGATGACCGCCAGTTCGCACTCATAGTCCACCGACTCGCTTTTCAGACGTCTGGGCAGAACGATCGGATCTCCCGGATTCTGCAACGCTCCGCTGTTCTTCATGAAGACCACTGGAAATTCGGGAGTCGGCGCATTGGTTTCAGCAGCGTGCTTGCGATAGTTTAGTCCGATACAAAATATATCCCTAGGTTCGATCGGCGCCAGCAACTTTGCAACCTGCGCAGGCTGCCGTGTATCCGTGAATTCTCCAAATAGATCACCCTCTAGACGTGTCACTTTGCCATCGGATTGTTGACAACCATATTCCTGTCCGCCGGCCGACGTCTGATATCGAATGATCTTCATGTTTTTGCTCTCTTACAAATCGTGTTGAGTTTGCCTTGCGACTTTCCCAGTGCCAGAGACAGGATTCTATCGAGCGGGCTCAGTGGGTACAAGCGTCAATGTAACCTTTGACGATCGAAGTGCTGAGCCAAATAGCGACCAGTGATGGACTCCGGATTCCGAATTATTTCGGCTGGCGGGCCAGCGACAACTACCCGCCCACCGTACTCCGCTGGTCCAGGCCCAATATCGGTGATATGATCGGCGGCCGCCAGCAAATGTAGATTATGTTCGACGACTATCAGCGAATGCCCTGCGGCTAGCAGCGCATCGAAACAGTCTTGCAATTGCAGGATGTCATGCGTGTGCAAGCCGGTGGTGGGTTCGTCCAAGATAAACAACGTACGACGCTCAGTTGCGGCGGCCAGAAAGCCGGCTAGCTTCAGTCGCTGACCTTCCCCGGTGCTTAAGGTCGTCGCAGATTGACCCAACTGCAAGTAGTCTAGTCCAACACTGGTCAGCACTTGCAGCTTCTGCTGAACTTTGGGCTGGCCGCGAAAGAAATGTTGCGATTGATGTACGGTCATTTGCAGTACATCTGCCACTGAGTGATCCCGGTATCGCACTTGTAGAATCTCTGGCCGATATCGCAAGCCATGACATTCTGGGCAAGGCATCACTACGTCCGCCAAAAACTGCATATCGATTTGTAGTACACCATCACCCTCACATCGCGGACATCGACCCAGCGGACTATTAAAGCTAAAATGCCCTGCCGTGAAGCCTCGAATTTTTGCATCGGTGGCCTCCGCAAAGACTTTGCGAATTTCATCCATGGCTTTAACAACGGTCACTGGATTGCTTCGTGGAGACCGGCTGATCGGGCTTTGATCCAGTAGCAGACAATCGTCCAGCAACCCCAAACCTAGCAGATTATCAAAAGGCAAGACTGGCAAGTGAGAACTGGTCAGACGATTGGCTATGGCCGGATAAAGCGTATCCTGAATCAATGTGCTCTTGCCTGACCCGCTGACACCACTTACCAGGCACAGTACGCCAAGCGGGAATTCGACATCCATATTCTGCAGGTTATTGCCGCGACAGCCCGTCAATTTCAATACTCCACTTGGCTGACGCGACTGCCGGACTACCGGCACGATGCGCTTACCGCTCAGGTAGCTGCCGGTCAAGCTATCGGATTTTTCCAATTGGCTGCGCGGGCCACAGTAGGTGATTTGTCCTCCCTGGCTGCCAGCTCCTGGTCCAACTTCAACGATCCAATCGGCCTGATCCAACAACGCTTCCTCGTGTTCGATCATCACGACCGTATTGCCACGCCCTGACAATTGCTTGATCGACTGGGCAAGTTGCTGTACATCGTGAGGATGCAGACCAACCGATGGTTCGTCCAGCACATACAGCATGTTGACCAGACTTGAGCCCAATGCGGTTGTTAGAGCCGTGCGCTGCGCTTCCCCGCCGCTAAGCGTTCTGAGCGTTCGATCCAGCGACAGGTAGCCTAGACCGACCTGCCGTAAGTAGCCCAAGCGCGAGCGCAGTTGTCTGAGCGGCAACTGGATCATTTGCGCTTGCGAAGCGTTAAGCTGCAAGGGCGTTGCAAGCAACTCGTCAAGCTGATCGATCTTCAAAGCACACAGTTGCGCAATGTTCTGGCCGCCCAGTCGATAAGCTAGCGACTCTGGCTTCAGTCTGGCACCATGGCACTGCCCACATCGGTTATAGCTGCGCCATCGCGACAGAAAGACACGCACGTGCATCTTGTATTTCTTGCGTTCCAGCCAGGCAAACAACCCCAGAATACCGGGGTATTTCAATCTCTTTTCGCCCTCGTAGACGATCTTCAGCTCAGCATCCGTCAGTTGGCTGAACGGCGCATCGATCGGAATCTTGGCCTTTCGAAGTTGCACCATGGCATCTCGTTTAAAGTCGCTTAGCGATGGCATATTCCAGGGAGCGATGGCACCATCCGCTATCGACTTGGAGCTGTCAGGGACGATCAGCTTGTGATCCCAGTCGATCGTGTCCCCAAACCCCTCACATTTTGGGCAAGCCCCCAGCGGGCTGTTAAAACTGAAAAGCTGTGGTTGCGCTTCAGGATATTCGATCTGACAGTCGGGGCAGTACAGTCGTTGAGATAGATCGACGCGCAGCCAATTGGCCTGGTCGATCGTTTCGCGGTTTGGCTGTTGAATTCCAGTAACTTCAGCCAAGCGACTTGTGTTCTGCGGAGTGTCCTGGATCAGCAGACTGGCCTGACCGCGGCCACCAGCCCAATGTCCAGTCGCGAATGCGGCCTCAAGACTTTCCACACAGCGGTCTTGAGCCAGCGTTCCGCTCAGCCGGTCGATCACAACCAAGGCATCTCCAGCGGATGGTAGAAGGGCAGCCAATTCAGATCGACTATCGTTGCTCAAGTGGATGGTGCTACCCTGAGCGATCAATCGCACCAGCCCCTGTTGCTGCAACTCCCCTAGCACCTCGGCTCGATGCCCCACTTCGTCCCAATGAATTGGCGCGGTGATCATCAGTTTGGTTGGACTGGGCAATTGCAACAGCCAGCCAGCCACCGTTGTGGAACTGGCCGGTTGGACCAGACGCCCGCAGCCGTAGCAGACCAGACTTGCCGCTTTAGCCAGCAGCAGCCTAAGATAGTCCAGCGACTCACTGGCTGTGCCAACCGTACTACGATTGCCTCGAACCGAACCGCCTCGTGTCACAGCTAAAGCTGGGGTCAGACCTTCGATCAGGTCGTAATCGGGCTTGTCCAGCCGCTCAAGAAATTGCCTGGTGTAGGCCGAGAAACTTTCGATGTAGCGCCGCTGACCTTCGGCATACAAGGTATCGATGGCCAGCGACGTTTTCCCTGACCCCGACACTCCACACACGGCCACCAGCGCCCCGCGTGGAATGTCGACATCGACGTTTCTGAGGTTATGAACTCGCACCCCGCGCAGCCGTATCTGTGGCTGCTCGTTCGATGAGTGCTTTGGACCTGACCGGTTGATTTACACCTCCTTGGCGTCAATCCAGCTCATCAATCGACGCAATCGCTTGCCCACTTCCTCGACCGGATGCGATCGCTCAAGTCGACGGCGTGCCTTGAAGGCTGGAGCACCAGCCCGGTTCTCCAGAATCCACTCACGAGCAAATTTACCCTGCTGAATTTCAGCCAGGACCTGCTTCATGACCTTCTTGGTCTCGTCGGTAATGATACGCGGCCCTGTCACGTAGTCGCCGTACTCGGCCGTATTCGAGACGCTATACCTCATGTAGTTCAGACCACCTTGGTAGAACAGATCCACGATCAATTTCAGTTCGTGCATGCACTCGAAATAGGCCATTTCAGGTTGATAACCGGCCTCCACCAGCGTCTCGAAGGCCGCTTTGACCAATGCGCTAGCACCGCCGCACAGCACCACTTGCTCACCAAACAGGTCCGTTTCTGTTTCTTCGGCGAACGTCGTGTGAATGACACCGCCTCGCGTAGCACCAATTCCCTTGGCGTATGCAAGTCCGATTTGGAAAGTGGTGTCGCTGGCACCGTCCGACAGAGCGATCAAGCCTGGCACTCCACCGCCTTTGACATATTCACTGCGGACCAAATGCCCAGGCCCCTTGGGAGCCACCAGCAAGGCATCGATTCCCGCAGGCGGCTCGATCTGTCCAAAATGGATATTAAACCCGTGTGAACACATCAATACGTTGCCCGGCTGAAGATTGGGCAAAACGTGATTGCGATAAATATCGCCCTGTACTTCATCGGGCAGAAGTATGTTGACGATGTCCGCTTGCTTGACGGCTTCTGCCACATCCAACGGCTTGAATTTATGACTGACGGCCAAGTCATAATTTTTGCTTCCAGGACGCTGGCCAACGATCACGTTGCACCCGCTGTCTCGCAGGTTCTGCGCCTGGGCATGGCCTTGCGAGCCGTAACCCAAAATAGCAATAGTCTTGTTTTTCAGCTTGGCTAAGTCAGCATCATTGTCGTAATAGATCTTGGCGACCATCGTTCACTTTCAAAAAAATCATAAAAAGGGTTGAAATAGGGTTGGTTCTATCGTGTTGCGTGTCTTCGACACGTGATCAACAGATTCAGTTTGGAGCAGTCACAGGTTTGTGCAGCTTGGTTGGTTGCAGTCCCTATTCTGCCAAGTCTCCCAAAGCGGTCGACGATTCAGACGCATTGTGTCCGCTTCTGACAAGCGCGATGCGGCCAGTGCGACTCAGTTCAGTAATTCCATAGGGTCGCATCCGGTCGATGAAGGCTACGATCTTGCTTTCGCGACCAGCGATCTCGATCATCATTTCTTCTGCCCCCACGTCGACGATCTTGCCTCGGAAGATATCCACCAGTTCGCGGATTTCTGTGCGCTGCGAGCGTAATGCGCGAACCTTGATCAACATCAAATCACGTTCGACAAAATCGCAGGCGCTGATATCCTGAACCGAAACCACCGAGACCACCTTTTCCAGTTGTTTTCGAACCTGGTCCAAGACGCGATCGTCTCCCACAACCACAAAGGTCATTCGCGATAGTTCAGGGTTTTCAGTCTCCCCCACAGCCAGCGAGTCGATATTGTAGCCTCGCGAAGCCAGTAAGCCGGAAATGTGAGATAATACGCCCGGTACGTTTTGTACTAAAGCCGATAACAGATGCCGCATAGCAGTCTTTCGTCCATTCCTACTTTAAGCTGATGGATCGTGCCGATCCCGGCTCGATCCATCAGCAACCATGTTGAAGCCAAATATGATACTTGCATTCGGCCGTTCCCTCAAGGACTTGACAAAGATCAATAATGTTCACTTCTGCCCAGAGTGGACTTCGCGCTAAGCCGTTTTAACGGCACAATTTGCCCAAAATAGTTGGCTGGTCTGTTCGGCGGGGTAGCCCGGTGCTGGCTGGTCGTTTTCTTTGGACTTTCACGCGGTTTTGTGGAGTAAATCAATGTTAGAGCGTTCTCTGGTGCTGTTAAAGCCCGATTGTGTTGAGCGACGACTGATGGGACAGGTCATCGCTCGGTTCGAGGCCAAAGGGCTGAATATCGTAGCCATGAAGATGCTGCGAGTGACCCCGGAATTGGCCAAACAGCACTACGCCGAACATGTCTCGAAGCCGTTTTACCCAAGTTTGGAAGCCTTCATTACGTCGGCTCCCATCGTTGCTTTGGCCGTCGAAGGACTAGAGGTCATTCGTGTGATTCGTGAGATGCTAGGGGCCACCAACGGTCTGAAGGCGGCTCCTGGAACCATTCGCGGGGATCTTTCCAGTTCTCGACAAATGAATCTGGTACACGCTTCTGATAGTCCCGAAAGCGCCTGCCGTGAACTGGCTCTCTACTTTTCGCCAGCCGAGTTCTGCGAACACCAGTTACTCTTGACTCCCTCGCTACGCGCTTCCGATGAAGCGTAAGCAACCGGCGTAGGACAAGCCTTGCGTCTGGCCAATCATCAAAGACAAGCAGTTGGCTGGAGTTCGCCTCCAGCCAACGCGTTTCGCAGTGAATAAAAATATCAAATGACAATTGACAAATAACAATTAATAAATCGACACTTCTCGCTGATCGCCACCGTGGCCCGCAGGGTAGCCATGGATTTGTGCCGTCAAGCAATCGATCGAAGTGTAGTATCCCCGCATCGACCGACAACTCCTAAAAAACTCTGAATTCCAACGCGAAATAGTTTCAGCCTGCAGAACCCGGTCTCGCGCTCAACCCGATCGCCTTCTATCGGCAGAAAACAGCTATGTGTGATTGAGCGTTCATTCTCTTGGACTCCCTAAAAGCTCATTGGACTACACAGATGCTCGTGGGAATGTTCGGAACACTAATCACCACTAATCGACGCTAATTTACGGGGGGTAGTCCTTTCCCTTGTTAGTTTGATTTTGTCCAGACTCATGAGCGGCAACTAGTGGAGATTGTTGTCCTTTTGTGGAATTCTATACGTTGAGAAATATTCTCGATCGGTTTACCCGTGATTGAGCTGGTAAAGGTATGCGAAACCATTTTGGCCGCGTACAACGTCAGTTCGACGGGAAACTGATCTTTCAAATGCACGTGAGTATAGACTCGCGATTCGCCGTTTTTACGGACCTCTTTTCGTTCGACGTCATAAAACAGCATTTGTTCATCAAGACTCATGGCGAAAGTACATCGACCGAGCGGCTTCGTAACAAATTTGCCGCCGCAACTTGTTAGACTTAGAAGAACGCATCTTTGGTGCCTTAGCCCCTATGGCACCTTGAAGGGCTTTGCGCGAGTTTCGCTGAGACTATTCAGCGAGTGAATATAACCTCGATACTGTTATTATGTTGAAACGCTACCAGGGTCTGAACCCGCGATTATACTGCCAGAACCGAAACAAGCAAATACAATATGCTAGAGTACCAGGGTCGCGCATTAATTTAAGATGCGAAGTGTTTTGAGCAAATCAAGTGGTTTCATAGCGAAGTGCCTAATGGTGGATTGAATCGATTTGATTCCCTGGAATCGAAGGATGCTCAGTCCCAGATTGTGAAGGGCGGCAAGATTTTGCGGCGAATGGCCTTTTCTTGCCCGACATTTGTCTTCGCCCATCACGACGTCGCGAACCCAGTGCAATTGGTTCTCGATCCGCCAATGTCCGCGATTGAGTTCCAATAACTGTTGGGCTGAGGCTCGTTGGGGACTGAGGCTGGTGATTGCGTAAACCACTTCAGTGGTACTCTGGCCTTTGCGAGTTACCTGTCGCTCAATGCGGCAGACTTGGCTGACACCAGGCCAGTCCAGGTAAGGGGCCAGCCGACTACTGGCCTGAAGATGCCTGCGTTCAAGACGACCGGAGGATCTGGGGACAGTGAAGGTGATTGGGGGACCTATTTTCGAGAAAATTTGAAAAACACTGTAAGGATTGAACCCGTTCTCCCTCTAACTAGAAAGCCAGCCAATTCGCCCAGCGTAGTTCCGCTGTGGAAT
>JBIIJD010000005.1:0-147196 GCA_044234105.1 Aureliella sp.
GAGTTTCGATCGACGGTTGTAAATCGAAATTTGCTCACTGTCACTCTGATCTCTCTCTGGTTGATTAGTGGAACCAGTCCTTCCGCGCATGGTCAGAAAACTGCGGAGCAAAAAATCTCGGATCGGGCCGTCCCGTCTGTTGTTACCGAGGTCATCGAGATTGATACCGGTAAGCTGCGAGGACATGTTATAGGTGAGAAGCAAGACGTTCAAGTCTTCAAGGGTATTCCCTTTGCAAAACCTCCAGTTGGTGAACTGAGATGGCGTGAACCCAGTGCTCCGGATTCTTGGCAAGGCGTGCGTGATTGCTTTGAATTCGGCAATGCTTGTCCCCAGAAAGGCCAAGCCATGATGAACGCGATTCCTCAATTGGCAATCAATGCGGCTCAAAGTGAAGACTGTCTGTACTTGAACGTTTGGCGTCCTGTCAGCGCCAAGACCGAGAAGCTACCTGTCATGGTATGGATTCATGGTGGGGGGTATACCATGGGGGCAGCGTCTCAGCCGCTGTATGATGGCGAGAGCTTGGCTAGAAATGGTGTCATCCTGGTCTCGATCAACTATCGACTTGGACCCTTCGGATTTATGGCACATCCGGCGCTCAGCAAGGAGTCTAGTCGAGGAGTCTCTGGAAACTATGGAATACTAGATCAGATCGAGTCGCTGCGCTGGGTGAAGCGCAATATCGCGGCTTTTGGTGGCGATCCACAGCGCGTGATGATTTTTGGCGAGTCAGCCGGTGGAGGGTCTGTACTGTGTTTGATGGTTTCGCCAAGTGCTGCAGGGCTATTTCATGCAGCTGTGGCTCAGAGCGCTCCTGAAATGAGCTTAGCATCGCTGCGCTCATCTACTGGTAATCGCTCATCGGCAGAAGAACAGGGTTTGGAGCTGGTGCAGAGATTTGGCTTGACCAAGGATGCTACGCTTCAGCAGATGCGGCAGTTGGATGCGAATACACTGACCAACAGCTCACCAAACTTAGAGGTCGACACAAAGCTAACGTTGGATATGATCGGAATTTCTTTACCGATTGCACCTATCGTCGATGGGGTGGTGATTCCGGCGCTACCGAACTCGCTGTTCGCAGCTAACAAAGCGCATAAGGTGCCATTGGTCATCGGGAATACTCGGGATGAGATGACTTTGTTTTTGATGCAGACTCCGTTCCCAAAAGAGGTCGAGAAGTACAAAAAGATTGCTACAGATAACTTTGGCGAATTGAGTTCCGAAGTCCTAGCAGCTTATCCGGCGTCGGATGCGAAAGGAATTCGAAGTGCGGTGCTTCAACTAGTTGGTGATGTGGTATTTGGTTCTCAGGCCCGATACGCAGCTCGTCTGCATGCCAAGAACGGCAATCCAACTTACCGCTACATTTTCTCATGTGGCTCCAAGCAATTTCCTCTGAATCTGGCGGGAGCCCACCATGGCTGTGAAATTCCGTATCTGTTTGGCATGCCCGTGAATCCGAACAAGGCGGACGAGCGCACAGCAGAGGTAGTCCAGGGGTATTGGGTTAACCTGGCTCGGACAGGCAATCCCAATGGTTCGGGGCTGCCAGAGTGGCCCAAGTATAATTTGGCCAGCGATATCTTGATCGATATTGAAAACGAAGTGGTCATGCGCGAGACACATCGCAATTTTCAATTAGATACGGTCGACAAATTCCATGGCCGGCCTGCTAAATAATCTTTTAGTATGAAGTGAGAGTAAAACTATGGAAGTTGTACCCAGTCAAACGCTAGGGCAGAAACGCTGTGTGCCTTGTGAAGGAGGAGTTGAAGCCTGTCCACTGGATTCTGCACAAGCTCAATTGCGGCATCTACCCGGATGGCAATTGACTCACGAAGGTAAACGTATCCGCAAGGACTGGCAACTGAAGAACTTCATGCAGGGAATGGGTCTGTTCCAGCGAGTGGCGCAGCTTGCGGAATCCGAGGGGCATCATCCCGATCTACACTTGGAAGGTTATCGACATGTTTGGATCGAGATCTGGACGCATGCCATTGGCGGGTTAAGCGAAAATGATTTTATCTTGGCAGCCAAAATTGACGCGCTGGCAGAACTTAAAGTGTAGCTTGATTGCGAATGGCCTAGGTAGCCAGAACACATTAGCGTCTGGTTCAATAAAATATAACAACTAATTGCAGAGATGCAGATCGAATCTGGTCAACAACTTAATACTAAAGCTACCACCCTACACACTTGCTTTTGCTGGTCCAGTGCATTAGAGTGATGACATGAGTACTGCACCACAAAAACAGCCCATTACAGTCGCTGAATATCTCTCGGGCGAACTGATTGCGGTTCAGAAGCACGAGTATGTAGACGGCACGGTCTACGCTATGACCGGCGCGTCCACTCGTCATAATCGAATTGCCACGAATGCGACAGTGTCAGTCGGGGCGCAGCTACGCAAAAACCCCTGCCAGGTGTTCAACTCGGACATGAAGATTCGAGTGCGACAAAGCCGTAGTATACGATTCTATTACCCAGACCTGTTACTCGTCTGCCAGCCCAATCCGGATAGCGATCTATTTCAGGACCACCCGGTGGTGATCGTCGGAGTCCTTTCGGACTCGACGCGCCGAGTGGACGAATATGAAAAGCGGGAAGCATATCTGACGATCAATTCACTGAATTGTTATCTGATGTTGGAACAAGACCGTCCCGCCGCAGTCGTCTACCGCCGCGGAGAAAACGGATTTCAACGTGAAGACTATGAAGACCTGGATGCTGTCGTCACGTTGGGGGAAATTGGCTGCCAATTGAGACTTAACGACGTTTATGACAACGTCACTTTTCCCGAGCCTGATACCGAAGCGAACGTCTGATTTGACGTGTAACTTCCTTATCTATTGCTTACACCTGAGCGTTGCGAAGCATTAATATGACGAATCCTTCGACACCATCTCAGCGTATCTTGTCACTCGATGCGCTGCGTGGTTTTGATATGTTTTGGATTATCGGTGCTGATGTTCTGGCTAGTTCAGTGCTTGGATTAGTCGGCACGGAGTCAGCAAAAAGACTTGCAAGTCAGTTGGAGCATGTTCCTTGGGAGGGGTTTCATTTCTACGATCTAGTATTCCCACTGTTCCTTTTTATGGTGGGGTGTTCGCTACCCTATTCGCTTGAAAAACATCGACAAAGTCCCTCGGCTGTGTATCTACGAATCGCTCGCCGCGTCGTGGCTCTTGTGCTACTGGGTCTGATCGCCAACGGAATGCTGAAGTTCGAATGGGATAACCTAAGATACCCAGGTGTTTTACAACGCATCGGCATTTGCTATGGAATCGGAGCGATATTGTATTTGAAGCTAGACATAAAAGGCTTGTCCATCGGCATGATTGCCATTCTGCTTAGTTACTGGGCACTCTTGCGTTTTGTGCCTACCCCCGGTGGGGATGCCGGTGATCTTTCGATTGAGGGAAATCTGTGCGGTTGGGTCGATCGACAGTTATTGCCCGGAAAAATCATGCCTCAGTTTTACGGTTACGGAGACAACGAAGGGATTTTGTCGACGATTCCAGCGGTGGCCACAGTGATCTCTGGCATTTTAGCTGCCAGCTTGCTGCGGTCAGGAATGGGAAATTCGCTAAAGGTTTTTGCACTGGCAGCAGCAGGGTTTTCGAGCGTGGCCTTGGGACTGCTGTGGCATGGTTGGTTTCCCGTTATCAAGATTTTGTGGACCAGTTCATTTGTGCTGGTTAGCAGCGGATGGAGTCTTGTGCTACTTGCGGCCTTCTATGCAATCATCGACGTCATTGGCCTGAGAAGATGGTCGATACCCTTTGTGATCATTGGTGTCAATGCAATTACGATCTACATCGCTCAGCGATTCATCGATTTTAGTCACATGTCGAGATATTTTTTCTCTGGAGCAGCAAGAATAAGCGGATATGAAACCACAGTCCTACTAGCAGGTGTGTTGCTGTGCAAGCTGTTGTTTCTGTGGTTTCTGTACAGCAAAAAAGTGTTCTTGCGAGTCTAGTGCTTATGTGAACCAAGAGGGTAACCGGAATCCCGTTCAACGATCACTGCTTGCTGGGTTTGACAGCCGAAGTGTCGGGTAACTGAGCGACTTGCTTGATCTGCTCGGGGACGTAGCCCAGAAACGTCATCAGATCACGTATTTCAACTGCTGTCAGTTGATCGATCAGACCTGTGGGCATCATCGATGTCTTACTTGGCTCCACCGACTCAACGTTCTCTGCTGCTATGGTATGCGTCTGCAGTTGTGAGTCTCTAATGGACAGCTCACCGTTGGCACCTGTCGTCATCAAGCCGGTGTAGACTTTGCCATCGGTGGTCAAAACGCGGCTTGAACGGTATTGGTCGCTGATGACGTGAGAGGGAAACAGGATGGACTCCAACACCTCTTTGCTGGTGAAGCGGCTGTATATCGTGGCTAAATCGGGACCGATGGGTTGTCCGATACCGCCATGAGCCTTGTGGCAATCAGCACACTTAGCTTTAGTGAATGCCATTTTTCCGGCATCAGCGTGGCCACGTCGGCCTTCGCTGGAACCAAAAAATTCGCTCAGGGTATCGATATTCCAAGGTGAGTTCTTCTCGGCTTTGGGCAGTTCGGCCGGTGGTTCATTCGGGTAGGTCTTGGCAAACCAAACTTGCCATTCCTCTAGTTGCTCGGTGGGTGTTGATGAACTTAGTTCGATCTCTTGGCCTCGCCAGTAGCTAAGCAGTTCCAGTGCAGCCGTTGGCGGTTGCTCTGTCTGCTGCATGCGCAGCCCGTGTAAAATCACTTCGCGGATCGCTTGAGCGTCATCGGTTGCAGCCTGAATCTTTTTCAATGCGTTCATGACTTCACCCACCGCAAAAGATTCTAAGACCGGCAAGCTGCGTATCAAATAGTCCCAGTTCTCGTCGGTTGGATACTGAGCTAGACCCAGCGCGATGGCCTGTCGCCGTTCTGGGCTGCGAACCCACACGTCGCGCAAATAGGCTTGGCTTTCTGGGGTGCCCTGAGAAGAAAGCATGGCCACGATTCCGGTACGTAATCGTTTAAACTGTTCGGCTTCGAAGCCTTTTCGGTCAATCTCCTGATCCAGTTTCGTCAACGACGCCAGGTCCTCAGGCGATAACTGCTCGGGATAGCGATACAGCGAGATCAGCGCAGCATTGGGCCACTTGGCACCTTCGGAGACAAAGATCCTGGCCTCTTCCAAGCTCAAGTCTTCACACAGTTTTTTGGTCAGATTCATGACATATAATGGGACACTGCTTCCCGAATCGGCCAACTGAGTCTCTTCAAAGAACTTCATGATGGAATAACGCTCGGCCGCTGACCACTGATGTTTGAAAAGGCTTAGGTGCATGGCCAAGTGCATGCGCTCTTCGAAAGGCAGATCTTGTTGCAGCGCGGCAATTGCCTGAGGAATAACTTCCTGGGCGTTCAAATGAGTTAAGATGCGAAATAGCTCACGGTTGAGTATCCGTTCGCCGACGGGATATTCCTTGGCCAACACTTTTGATAGTTCGGGAACATCCTCGGCGGCAAGCTTTCCGCGATCCAGGGCAACTTGTGTCAGTCGTAGAACGTCGATGAAGTTACGATCACTGATAAATCCATCTAATATTCTTTGGATACTGGTCAGTACATCTTTGCAATTCTCCGGAGTGGGATCAACGGTGACCATCGCCAAACCGGCTTGCAGCCGCACGCGGTGATCTGAATGCTGCAAAAAGTCTTTCCAATTCTGAGAGCGAACCTGTTGCAACAACAAACGTCCAGTCCAAGCCAGCCTACGATCGGGGCTGGATAGCAATGGTACCAGTTGTCCAGGCGTCATTTCGTAACCAGCCCGCAGTAGCGCTTCGGCCGCAGCTAGTTTTACATTACGATCTTCGTCCTCCAGTAAGCTGGCCAGCTCTGCTTGAGTCAGCGGGTTGGATTCCTGCAGACCCAATAGCGAAGCCGCCTTTGCACGCACTAATTCGCTTTGATCAGAAGTCAATTCGCCCAGTAGTAGAGGTGTAGGTGCAGGGCCAAACAGTTGCATCAACTCCAGAGCACGCACACGCTGTTGCGGTGTCGATTTGTTGTCGCTGACGACTTCCTTAAGCTGGTTAGCCCAACTATTTCCAAGCTCCCTTTTTTGCGCCGCAACGTTTTGACGTCCCCAGGAAGAATCCAATTGAGGTTGTTTGAGCGCACGTGTGATTCCGTGACCTAGATCTTTCACTGACTCTGGCACATTGCCTCGCCATCGCACCTGATAGATACCGCCTTTGGTTCCACGTCCACCCGTACAGAAATAGAGCCAGCCGTCAGGACCTACTGCCAAATCTGTAACATTCAAGGGTTGTCCTTGGAGAAAGACTTCGGAACTTGCGGCGCCTTGCTGATCCACTTTCACAGATAAGATCTGCCCTTGAGACCAATCGGCCAGGAACAGACTGTCGTGATACCGCTTGGGGAACATGTGATGGCTATAGACACAGCCGCCAGTGGGCGAGCCGCGTCCGGTTTCCAGCGTTGCGGGCAACCGATCAAAGTAGTAGGCAGGCCAGGCAGCCCAACCGCTGCGCCATCCATATTCGCCAGCTTCGGCAATTTCATAGATAGCGGTTGGTCGATACCAGACGGATCCTTCGTCCGATTCCATATCGCTATCATGAACAAACAGACGTCCGTTGGGATGAAGGATGATGTCAAAGGCGTTGCGAATGCCCGAGGCCACCAATTCTACTCGTTCACCCGCTGTACCAAAGCGGATTACTGTTCCACCAGGAGCCTTGATGCCGTTAGCGTGTCCGCCCGGGTCTTCCATTCGTGGTTGAACTAAGTCGCCTTCGTAGTAGGATTTCAGTGGGCTTGTGGAAGCAAACTGTCCGTCGTACTGAACATGGTTCCCCAGAACGCAGTAGATAAAACCGTCTTGCCCGAAGACCAACCCGTGAGCGCCATGTTCGCCGCTTGTCCCAGTGAATCCAAGGATTTTGTCCGCTTGGTCGATGCTGCCATTGTGTTCATTGTCTTTTAAGCGATAGACACCTGAGCCTTGATCGCCATCACCGGTAACAAAAACATCACCGTTGAGAGGCAGGATGCCTTGAATGTTTTTGACCAGCGTGCAGTAGTCGCGGGTCTTGTCAGGCACGCCATCTTTGTCTGAGTCGTAAATAAGCAGCAGTGGTCCGCCTTCCTGCGAAGCGATAATATGCCCAAATTCGTTGAAGGCCATGTTGATCAGTGAGCCAACTTGGTCGCTGCTCAGCACTTCATCTACGACAAACTCCTGATTAATACGAAAGCGCTGGTTCTCTGAGAGCTGACTGGAACTGACCTCCTCGCGCCGATCCCACGGCGCTGTCTCGCCCAGCAGCCCAAACGCCTGCGCTGGTTTCCACGATGCGTCACTGATCTTCGTAGAAGCCCAGTTCTCGCTGGAGTCTAGGTGCGTTTTCCAAGTTTCGTCCGTCGAAAAGCTAAGCCAATTGCGTCCTCTGGGTTTGACAAAAACTCGTACAGCCAGAGCCGCTGGTCCCGCCGCCACATTCGTTACTCGAACGCCGATAACGTTGTTGCCTTTTTGCAGTAGCCGACTGATGTCGTACTGTTCCATTTGTCGTATCGACTGACCGTTTCCGATCAAGCGACCATTGATATACAAACCGTAACGGTCGTCGGCTGTGATGGTCAACGTTGCCTGTTCGACCGAATCAAGCTGCAACTGCTTACGAAAATAGCAATCGCCTTGCGGAGCTTGACCGCGAGGATGCTCTGGAGACCAGATCCACTTGGCCTCCTGGCCGACGGCGGTTGCCGTCCAGGTTAGGGCAGTCACCATCAGAACGATACTTCTGGTAATCGGGCGGCTAGGTCTGAAATGTAAAAACACGGGGCAAGTCCTTTTGCCTGAACAATGGGAAGGCCAAAGCGTCGGTGACGGGTAGCCAAGATTGCTAAAACACCTTGTTTCCTAGTACAATCCCCTGGTTGGTGTCAAGAGAAATCCGCTCGTACTCCCGAAGAACTAGCCAGTCTCAATCACAAACTTACTCTGGGCTTGGAAACGTTTTGACCTTATACTGTAAGTCTTCATAAGTCCAACTAAATTCAGGCAAAGCTATATTCTAGAAGTTATTCATCATGACCGCCCAACCTATCACTCCCATTCCTGAAGCGAGCCCCCCATACTTCTTAGGGGTCGATCTAGGTGGGACAAACGTGAAAATAGGCGTTTTGGATGACATGGGAAGAACGATTGCGTTTACCAGCATACCGACGCTCGAGGAGAATGGACCTCAGCAGGCTGTGGACCGAATGGCCGAAGCCGGGCATCAATTACTCAGAGACAAAGGCATCGGTCTTGATCAGGTGTGCCGAGTTGGATTGGGAAGTCCTGGAACCATGTGCTTAACCGGCGGGCTATTGCTGGAACCACCAAACCTGCCAACATGGCACCATTTTGGTATTCGCGACGCGCTGGCTCAGGCGATGGGGCGACCGGTCAGCTTCATTAACGACGCCAATGCGGCTGCTTACGGCGAATTCTGGATTGGAACGGGATCGGCTCACCAAAGTCTCGTGATGTTTACGCTGGGGACAGGCGTTGGTGGAGGCGTGGTTCATGAAGGACGGCTTATCAACGGTGTGAATAGCTTTGGCAGCGAGTGTGGTCATATCATTGTAGACAGCGCTCCCAGCGCTAGGTTGTGCGTCTGGGGTGGGGGGCGTGGTGAGCTGGAAGCCTACAGTTCGGCCAGTGCGGTGGCTGCGCGAGCCGAGGAGCTTGCGCGGGCTGGCAAGTCGCAACTACTCAAGCAGCGGCTTGATCAGCACGGCGAATTGACCTCCAAAGACGTCTATCAAGCGGCATTGCAGGATGACCCCGCAGCACTCCAGATTATTGACGAAGCGGCTGCCTACCTGGGTGTCGGCATTGTGACCACCGTTGCGGTCATCGATCCGGGCCTGGTAGTTTTAGGCGGAGCCATGGATTTTGGCGGCCCTAAGTGCTCTATCGGTCGACGCTTCTTAAGCCGCGTCATCCAAGAGTTTCAGAGTCGGGCCTTCAGTAACGTTGTTCAGGGAACCAAAATTGAATTTGCATCGCTGGGAGGTGATGCCGGTTACATTGGTGCTGCTGGCATTGCCCGAGCCGACCATCAGCGCCAAACCAACCATTAGTCGAGCGGCAGAAATGTAGCTACCGTCGCCAGACGGTGGTTGTGTGGGGCGTCCACCGTCTGGCGACGGTAGCTACAGGCAAGTTCACAAGTGCTGCTTGCCTTAGCCGAATTGCATTAGATCATTTGTTTCAGTTTGCCCGCGTAGGAGTTTTGCTCTGTCAAAAATAACTTCGGAAATACCCATTTCACACATTCGCAACTTTTGCATCATCGCTCACATCGATCACGGCAAAAGCACGCTAGCCGACCGGCTGTTGGAGCGGACTGGGACGGTGGCTGTTCGCGAAATGCGTGAGCAATTGCTGGATGGAATGGATTTGGAGCGGGAGCGCGGGATCACGATCAAGGCAAAAGCGGTCACGCTGCGCACCCAGTATAAAGGTGAGTTGTACGAGCTGAATTTGATCGACACACCGGGCCACGTGGACTTCCATTATGAAGTGTCGCGAAGTCTCAGTTGCTGCGAAGGAGCGCTTTTGCTAGTGGATGCTTTCCAGGGCGTTGAAGCGCAAACTGTGGCTAATGCCTATGCGGCAATGGAACATGACTTAAAGATTATTCCGGTGATCAATAAGATCGACTTGACGTACGCACGAGTGGATGAAGTTGTCGACGAGATGTCACAGGCTCTGAGCATAGAGCCAAGCGAGGTGGTCAAATGCAGTGCCAAGGCTGGCATCGGTATCGACGAATTGATCGAAGCCATTATTACGCGAGTGCCGCCACCCGCAGGCAATCCCGAAGGCCCGTTGCAGGCGATGGTTTTTGATTCGCACTATGATGATTTTCGTGGTGCGATCACCTACGTTCGATTGATGTCGGGAACGGTCGTCAAAGGTCAAAAAATCCGATTGGTTCGCGCGGATGCGGCTTACGAAACCATAGAAATAGGTCAATTTGTCCCCAAGCGCCGACCGGTAGATTTGCTGACCGCTGGGCAGGTAGGTTATTTGATCTGCAATATCAGATCGCTTAAGGACATACACATTGGTGACACCGTTGTTGACAACAGTCCCAAAGCCGCGCCGGCACTTGAGGGATACCAGCAGCCCAAGCGAATGGTCTATTGTGGGCTCTATCCCAGCGAAGGCCAGGACTTCTCCGAGCTGCGCGATGCACTGGAGAAGCTTAGCATCAACGATCCTAGTTTCGAGTTTACGGCTGAAACTAGTGATGCTCTAGGTTTTGGCTTCCGTTGTGGTTTTTTGGGTCTGCTGCACATGGAGATCATTCAGCAGCGATTGGAGAATGAGTGCGATGTGGATCTTGTGCAGACAGCTCCCAACGTGACCTATCATATCGTCACGAGCAATGGGGAGTTGTTAGAGATTCATAAACCACAAGATGTGCCGGATTCGGGTGACATCGAAGAATTCAGACAGCCGATTGTGCGAGTCAACTTTGTAGTTCCCATCGAATACATTGGCCAGGTGATGAAGTTGAGCCAAGATCGACGCGGCCTACAGCGAGGAACGGAATATCTTTCGGCGACGCGAGCCATGATCACTTACGATTTGCCGCTGGCCGAAGTGATTTACGATCTGCATGACAAGCTGAAAAGCGCTACGCGCGGTTACGGCACGATGGACTACGAATTGATCGGCTACGAAGCGGCAGATTTGGTTCGTATGGACATCCTGGTCAACGGCAAGCGAGTGGACGCGCTGAGTGTGATTTGCGACAAACGCGATGCGGACCGCCGTGGCCGCGCGGTAGTCAAAAAACTGAAAGACGAAATCGATCGCCACATGTTTGAAGTGGCCGTTCAAGCAGCTATCGGGTCGCGTATCATTGCTCGTGAGACCAAGCCAGCCTTGCGAAAGAACGTGACAGCTAAGTGCTACGGCGGGGATATCTCTCGAAAGCGCAAGTTGTGGGCAAAGCAAAAAGAGGGCAAGAAACGCATGAAGTCAATCGGCTCGGTGGATATACCTCAGAAAGCTTTTATGGCCGTACTAGACACCGGTCAGGACAAGTAGCATCCAATTGAAACGATTTATGCTGAATCTGGTTCGCATCGGGCTGCCGTTAGCGCTTTTGGTCTATCTGTTGGCCAGCGTCCAGCGTGAAGATTACGTAGACTTTTGGAATCGTCCCAAGCGTTGGGAACTATTGGCCGCTGCTCAGGCGGTTGCTCTGGTTGCCATCGTCATCAGCTTTCTGCGATGGCAACTGCTGGTCAGGTGTTTTGAGATTCCGTTTACGACGCGTGAAGCGCTACGGCTTGGATTTCTGGGGTACTTGATGAATTTCGTTTCCCTTGGCAGTGTGGGAGGCGATTTTTTCAAGGCCATCTTAGTAGCTCGTGAAAAGCGATCCAAGCGCCCCGAAGCGGTGGCCAGTGTTTTACTGGATCGAGCCGTCGGGTTGTTGGGGCTGATCCTACTGGCCTGGTTCTGCATCCAGTTTCTGGCGACCGACCAAGTGCCACCTCTGATCGTAAGGCTTGGACAGGCCGCTGGCGTGCTTTCGCTGTTGTCTGTTGTGTCGCTGCTGCTGTTGGTCTATGCAGGCAACTGGCTGAACAGGTTGATCAAATGGTTGTCTCGCAATATTCCATGGATTGGAATGCCAGTGGCTAGGATGGCTGTAGCCGTTCGGTTGTTGCGAAAGTATCCGACGTCGATACCAATTTTGATCGTCAGTTCCGTCTTAGTTCATGCTATGCTGACGGCCAGCGTCTACCTGGTTTCGCGTGGCCTTTATCCCAAGTCGCCAACGTTACAGCAGCACATGATGGTGATACCGCCTGCGATGGCCGCTGGTGCCCTGCCAATCGCTCCAGGCGGGTTGGGTGTGCAGGAGGGAGCCATCGTAGGATTGTTTCAGGTACTGCCCGATATTGACGCAGAGTACTCGTCGGTACTAGTGGCCGCAGTGTTCCGCCTGATCACTCTAGCCATCGCCGGTGCTGGAGTGGCCTATTACATTGCCAGTCATGGTAAAGAATGGCAGTATTTTCAGCAGGCCACTGCGGGTGAAAAGCCGGATGGATTTTAGGGCATTACCAGCCCATAACCATGTTGCTTTCGATGACCTTTCGAGCCTTCTCGAGGTCACTGCCGGTCTCGTGCATGTACAAGCGAATGGCATGCAGCTTGTCACCAGACGATTTGGCCAGACAATCACGAGCAATCGAGCATATGTCGGTCTGAGGTGACAGGCCCAACACGCCTTTGGAGATCACCCACGAATCGCGTGGTCGGCGCGTCAATCGCAGCACCTGATCCGAAGGATAAGCCTGACTGACGACATCACGAGCACTTTGCTCGTTGTCAGCCCAGGTTATGATAATGTGCGAGTCGGTTTCAACTTCATACAGTGGCATAATTGGTCTCCTGTTCGTAAACTGACGCTATGAGCGATTGAATGAAACTTTCCACAACTGGGCGATTGGCTACCCACGGAACTAATATAGCAGTTTGTCGAACCGGCGCTCAGCGGACTAGAAAAGAAAAATCTGAAAACGGTCAAGAAAAGGGCGTCGCAGAATGAAAAATTGGTCCATACCACTGATTATTGCTGCTGTGGTGGGCATCGTACTGGTGCCAATCCTGATCGACCGGACGCAAGGAATTCAAATCCGATGGGCTTTGGCTAGTATCGCCAACGCTGCCGACCGGGGCGATGCACAAGCAGCCGCGCAACTGAAGGACCTGTGGCAGCGGGTGCCCAATCTGGAAAAAGAGCCCGATTATTGGAGTGTTCTGCTGAAGATTGCGATCAGCCAGGGCGACGGAGCGGAAGTCATCAAAGTGGTTCAGCAAGCCTTGCGATACAATCCTGAAAACTACCGCCATGCGGAATTGGCATATTTCTACTTTGAAGAGAAGCAAGAGTTTGACAAGGCGCTCGAAGCAAAACTCTTATTCTATGATCTGCAAGCTCTTCGTCATCCGCTAGCTCTTAATGATATCGCTTACATGCGATCTTTAGCGAAAATTGATTTGGAGAACGGGCTCCTGGAAATCGATCAGGCCCTAAAGTTTTCTCCTGACGAGTCAGCTTTTCGTGACACAAGGGCTTGGCTGCTGTTTCAATTGGGACGTTATGAAGAAGCGTTGCAGGATGCCGATTTTGCCGTAGAAACCTCAGAGCGACAGTACAAGAAGTCACAGGAGCAAATTCCTAATCGCATATTGGCGTGGTTATCTGGACGCCCCAAGCCGTCTGGAGCTGATGGCAAATTGACCCAACAAGAAGCCGGCATGCAACTCTGGAGCCTGGGCGTATTGCACTTCCATCGCGCTAAGATCTTGGAGTCGCTTGGCCGCGACAAGGAAGCCCAACAGGACTGGGATTGGCTGACCGAAAACCAATTGCCACTGGACTATGCTTGGCGCTAGGGCAAAGTCATTAGTTGGTACGGAATAGACCTAAGAGGCAACATCAATGGGAATTGCGTCTTCACTGCGTCCACCAGAGAGTAAGCAGGATCACAGGCAACCAGTCGGGATCTGTGGCGATCGTTTCGTGCCGCTTAGTCAATTAACTTTGCCGGTGACCGATGCGGGATTCGTGCATGGTGTGACCGTAGCTGAACAGGTTCGGACTTTTCGGCAACGCCCTTTTCTTTTGGAGCGTCACTATCAAAGATGGTGCCGTGGACTGGCCGCATTGGGGCTTCAGCCGCTCTGTACATGCCAGCAGTTGTCGCAGCGTATCGAGCAACTGGTGGCAATGAATGCAAGTTTCTTGCCTGACGATGCTGAGCAAGGCATCTGCTTTTTTGCAACTCCGGGTCCACTGGTGGCTTGGAACTGGCCCAGCGGCCAGGCATCCGCCGAAGCTGTACCAGTTCACGCACAGCCTGTGTTCTATGCTCACTCCTATCCGCTACCTGTCGGTCAGTGGCAGAGCAGTTATCAGCAAGGCATTGACCTGGTCACCACTCAGGTTCGACAAGTACCGCAAGATTGCTGGCCAGGGGATATCAAGGTTCGAAGTCGCTTGCACTACTATTTGGCTCAGAAGCAGAGCCGTTCGATTCTGAACGGATCGTATCCTATATTGCTGGATGAGCATGGCACCGTTAGTGATTCCGCGATCGGCAGTATCTTGGGTTACAACGACAGCCAAGGATTGATTGTGCGCAAGCCATTACAACGATACGCCAGTATTTCTTTAGACTACACCATAGAACTGGCCGGTAACCTGGGCTTGAATGTTACGGAATACAATTTTTCGGTGGTCGAATTACAGAGTTTTGATGAAGCTTTCTTAGTATCGACTCCCTGGTGTATTCTGCCGGTCGCTACCGTAGACTCACGCAGCCTGAAGAATTCTGGTTTTTCAGTTTTTCAGCGACTGATGCAAGCATGGTCTGACCGGGTTGGAGCAGATATACTAAAAGTCTAAACACCCGGGCCACCTGAATATGAATCTTTTGCAGGTGGTACTAAGTCGCTGGCTGCAAACAGATTGGCACAGAGGTATCAAATGGACGCGGGTAGCTTTCTAGGTATCACCGATGTCACGGTGCTTGCGTTTGGAATCCCATTGGTCCTTGCAATGGTTGCTATTGAGGTTCTTGTCTCGAACCTGAGATTGAGCCCGTTCAATATGGTCTCAAGGAGAATGTCAAAACGTACAATCCTTTTAATATTACTATGTTTGAATGGCGGAAAATGTGGGCCGATATCAAAACGGCTAGAACTGTTTGGGAAGCACTCGGTTATTTTTTTGGCCCACCCGATTGGAAGCCGTCGTACAAGCGTTGCGATAGAAAAACTGATGTCGCTAGCGCACAGTCGTAAAAGGTCTAATCACTACTGATTTGCGGATACACTTTCCAAGAGGTGTCTTTTGACGGATGCAGAGTTATTTGAAGGCCGTTCGTAGTTTGTTCGAGAGAATTCTCTAGCCGTCAATATTGGTGAGACATAAGACTCGCTATTATTTTCAAGGTCGATGATGTGGATCGCCGTTGGCGCTCAACCAGCAGTGGTATGTTGTTTCCGAGTAATCAAGAAATGCCAGTCCGACAAATCGCTTGTGCCAATTCATTCAGCGTTACGGAGTATTACCCTTCCATTCCTATGGCGCTGGCAATTCTATTGTTCGTCACGACGGTATCAGCCTTTGGACAGGGGCAGTTTGAGCGAAAGGGAACCCCATTGATCCTAAGCGACAGTTGGACCGCTACGGATGCTCTGGGCCGTAAACTTCCCGATCACAATTCGGTTGGCGATATGCGTCCAAATCGTAGCGTGGCACTGTTCTATTGGACGTGGCATGTTGATCCCAAGACAGACATGGGACCTGCCAATGTTCAGCAAATCATTTCGGAGAATCCGTTAGCAGCCAACGATTACCATCATACGATTTTGCAGACGGTTGTAGCTTATTGCGCCCTGGGCTGTATCGCAAATGCCATGACTACCAGTGCTGACGAGCGCAAATTGTGTTTGCCAGTCGTGGTCTGTTTGCTGGCTTGTAGTCTTATTGTTGCGATATCCTAGTTAGAAGCTCTTGCGTTTGGGAGTCTCGTCTGCGGGCTTAACAGACGTTTTGTCGCCAAAAAGCTTTCCAGGCAGCTCAAAGATATTCATATTTAGTTTTGGTTGGACATCGGAAGGTGCTGTGTCCGACTGATTGGAGTCTACCAGAGTCGGCAGTTCCGTTTGGACGGCTGCAATGATCGATAAGCTTGTCGGGTACTGAGTCACTTGCAGCTCGGCACCTCGAAACCATGTCAACCAAGGTGCGACATAATCTGGCCGCGGCAGGACCTTACCATCTTGATCTCGTCCCGCCAGTTCCCATTGGCTACTGGTCCATCGTCCGGGTGACGGCCCTGAATTTGATCCACTAGCGTCCGGATTGTGAGTTAAGTAAAAAACAAATTGACCGCCCAGGGGACACTGCAATTGTCCTCCCAAAACTTGTAGGGCTGTTGACAAACACTTGTCGCCGTCTAGTCCATACTGTTGATGCAGCGTATCCAGTAAATTGGCGCAGGCATGGCTCGATTTCCAAGCGGTTTGCCAAGACATGCGATTAAGCCACTGAGCGATTTGTTTGCCTTGCGGGTTAGCCGCCTTGAGCCGTATCTGCGCGACCTCGGCTGTTTCCTGAAACTTGAGTTTGCCAACGGTTTGGTCCAAGATGGGCTTGTGGAACGACAGTAGGCTCCACTGGTCGTCTTGCCACCGCCACAAACCGCCCAGCATGCGCGCGTATCCGGAGGCATCTGGAAAACTCAAGCGCGAACCAAGCCCCAGAGGCAGTCGTTCGATCAAATCGGGTTTGGGCCATGCTCCCAGGTAGGCTGGAGCGGCACGAAAGGCCCTAATGGACGGTATCAACCCCTGCACTTGATCCGGGTCGGGCGGCACAAGGTCCTTCAATCCACCAAACAGATAGTAAGCCTGATCAGGCTGTGTCCCCTTAATTCGCATTTGCACAGATAAAATATCATCTTCGGGCAGCCTGATTTCGACGGGCGTTGGTTCGGCCAGTTGTTCGGCCAGCCAGCCATACTTGCTTGACTGTAGAGGCGCTAAAAAGGCTTCCAACGTGAATTGCTCGTGAGTCTGCGTGTCGGAGTGAAATCGCCTAAGGCCAAAAAATAGTGGATCAAAACGCCCCCAGTTTTCTTGATAGTGCCGCGCGATCTGAGTGTACTCGTCGGCTTCGTCCTGCGTCACTTGGCCAATTTCAACATCGGCGATCGGCAAAAAATTTCCTGGGCGACCTCGCAACGAGTCGATCCAGCCATTCCCATATCGCAGCACCTGAGCCCCGTCGGCGCGCTGGTCGAATCCCGTGGGCAGTAGACCTTCGGCTTGCAACTGAGGTATCGAATGGGAGTCTGTACCGGTTTCGTGATTCGCAATCAGATTAGCCGCTTCAATTACTTCCAAGTGTGCCGCGGCTTGAAGCCGTCTTCGCAATTCGATTATGTGCTGAGGTCTTAACAGGCGATGGAAGAAATCGGACGGCAGATAACCAAACACGCTGTACTGGTTCTGGACTGGCATCAGGCTGCGAACCCATTGAAAGGTATTCGAAATGGCCAAGGAAGGCTGTCCATCTGCCACATCGATAATTCGATTGAGTAAGGCTGAACTGGAGGTGATCACCAGGTAGTCGTTGTCCACTAGCATCCATGATCGCAAGCGATTGTCGGGCGTGCTTAATAAAGACGCAGTGCGTCCTGCAATATGAACATCTTGCAGACTTGCATCTTCATGTTCGGCCAATACGGCGCGACGATCAGACTCCATCGACGCTTTGACCAAAGCCATGCTGTTTGTTTGAAGAATCACGGCGATCCCAGCACCTTCAGAAAGATAAAAATCATTGCCAATAAGCGCCATATCCTTGATCAGTTTGTCGCCAAAAGCCTTTGCAACAGAATTCAATTTGAATCCCAATCCCAACTCCATGCGCTTGGCGGTATCTAGTCGCAACGGAGCCAATTGAATTGCCTGTGATAGCTCGCCGCCAAATCGCTGTGACAAATCTTGAAACCACAAATAGTTGCCGTACGACCCGAACCTCAAGTAAAAGCACTCGGGAGGCACTCGACCAGCCAAAGCTTCGATGGCAACTTCGACGTCTGGCTTGGGGACTTGCGTTGTTTGCCACTCAGGTTGTACTGGCAGAGCTTGATCCGCCATTCTGGTAGCGGTTGAAGCTGTGAGAACTTGATTCAACGCTGCTTGTTTGAGTTTAGGAGTGGGCAATAGCAGATCGGCTGTCTCTTGCAAATCGGCGGTGATCAGGCTGTCCTGGGTAGCGGGCGGATCAAGTTCCGGAAGTGGCAGCTCCAAACGTCTTGCCAACATATCCGCTAAATACTTGTGAAAAACAGCAGGCATCGATGTCTCGGTTAGCGCTTGCTGAGTATTTCGAGCGTAGCAATCCCACCATCGCAGCAGGAGATCGCGATGGTTCTCACTCGAAGCAATGCGTCCAATGGGCAATTCGAAGTTTTGTTGGATGTCCCCGGAGATTTCCAGATTCAGCGGACTGTCGCCTTTAAACAAAGCGAATACTTGCAGCGCCACTGGAACCTCCTGGCGTCTGGGAAGTGGTCGCAACAAGTTTCGTGTTCGGTCGATCAAACCTCCAGGCCGACCGATGAGGGGTGGTGGCAACGGACCGTCTGGTTGACCGCGAACCTTGACCGTTCGCATTTGGGTAGTCGAATAATAAACTCGACGCTGCTGATCATGAACGACAACACGCACACTGTCGCTTGCCACCCAATCAGCGGGCAATTCTATTTCAATCGCCAAAACACCAAAGGGCTCTCCCCAAACAGCCACAGCAGATGCTTGGGTAGCTTCAGCGCTTACTTTATCCGATGCAAAGACCGCTGGTGACAATAATAGCAAGACCAGCCCAAGCATTGTCGGGATGAGTAGCAAAGCCTTCAAGCATTCTTGTAGCGGGACTGGCCAGAGTTCCCATGTTTGTCCGTGAAGCCGGGAACTAGGGTGAACCCCACTACGCTGGGAAGCCAAGTGTCTCATGCCGAAGAATCCTTACCGGCGCAGTGTGAGTGGTTAGAATTGCACTCGCTTTTCAGCGATTGTCAACGACTGACGTTCCTACCAGTCTATTCGGCAAGCGGAGGAAAGACACTAGGGGCAAGAGCTGCATCCAGATTATCCAGACCTGCCGCGTGCAAATTGTGTCTATTTCGAAACGGATGGTCGGTGCTTGCCTGAGACTGATTCAGAAGCCGACTGCTCACAAAGCTCACGTGGCCATCGTCGTAGAACACATTGGCTCCGCGCCCATCGTGACTGATCAAGTTCTCAGTGCCATTAGCAAAGATAGGTGCATCTGACAGGATAGCAAAATGACTGCGTCCATCGTTGCGAGGAGCGACCAAACGACGCTGTTCGTTGATGCCCAAGTTGTAAGCATAGTCGCCACCAGCCATTTGCTGCCAATATTTTAGCTGTGCCTGATTGGCCTGATGCAACTGTTCTAATGTCGGTAACAACGTCAATTCTATCACTTGAGGTTGCCGAATCCCTACAACGCCAGCACACTGAACTTGTCGAATCGAATCCAACAAGCCTGCCGTATTTAGCCGAATGGTATAGACTCCCGCAAATGATTCCGGTCCTCTGCTGGCCAAAGCGGGAAAGCGTTGATCAGGATTGGTGATCGCAAACTGAATTAGGGCTACGCCAGTCGTTCGTAAATTTTCTGCGCAGTGCAGTTTGCGAGCCTCGAATCTTGCTCGCAAAATCGCCGGCAAGATTAAACTGCACAGCAAGATCAGGCTTACCGTAAGGGCGACCGAATCGGTAAGGTTCTTAAAGAGCCAGTGATCACATATCGCTGAACTTAACGAGACGGGCAACGAAAACGTTGAAGTTTGTCCAGACGAACTGCAGGCGCCAGCGGCCACAGGTGAAAGGGGACTCTGTCTAGCGAGCTCAGTAGGCTCAGCATGTGCCGGAGATACGGGGATGCGTGTTAACGTCTTGTCAATCAATCCTGCTGGCGCTTCGAAGCGCTGGTTGCTCTGGTCCAGATGCCATAATAGAGCGCGAAAATGTACCACTCGTTCAGCCAATTCCTGGTCGACAGGCAATAACTGGCCAATTCTGTGGGCAAGCGCCTGGTCGGCGTCCCCCAGCAAGTAAGCAATTATTTCTTCATCCGAGATGGACATTTGGTTGGATTCAACGCGCCTGGAAGATAGGTGAAACAGGTGGACTAGGTGATGTCGAGGTGATCCAGCAGATGCAAGCTGAGATTCCTAGTTACTACGCTTCCAGGCATCCGCAAGTTTGCGCACGGCCGCATGAAGTCTGCTTTTTACGGTACCAATCGGAACATTCAGGGCTTGAGCTGCTTCACGCTGTGGCAGCCCCTGCAGGTAGACCAATTCGAGGACGCTGCGGCTTGGCTCCCTTAACTGCTCGATGGCACTCCTCATCCGCTCACACATCTCCGATCGTTCTGCGATTGTTTGACAATCTTCGTGCCGATGATCGGGCAAAATCGAAGCGACTGAAGATTCACGAGCCGGTTGACGCAGGTCGGGAACGTCCAGACTGACAAAACGCCTTCGCTTAGCATGCCGCTTTAGGTCGATTGCCAGATGAGTCGCTATGCCGTACAGCCAAGGACGAAAACGGCGTGCCGGATCGAACTGTTCGGCTCTCTGAAAAACTTTGACAAAAGTCATCTGGAAAGCATCTTCCGCCATATCATCGTCACCAAGATATCGCCGCAGATAGCTGTAGATCTCGTGCTGATACCGACGCATCAACTGCTCAAAGCTGTCGCGATCACTCGACTGTACAAATCTTGCTAACAGGATCTCGTCCGAAACGCTGGGCGTAGACGGACCACTTGAGCTAGCCCAATCAGGCAACTGCTTTGTAGATACTTCAGGCATGATTGCGTTCCATTCAAGTAGGACCAAACGCATCTGAACAAAAGGTGCTCAAGCCCCCGCGCCCGCACAATAGGAGCGCGAGAAGCAACCAGGATTTTATCTCAAGTTACCAGCCCAGAACACCTGTCAGCCAGACGGAATAACAAAATAGGCGGTAAACTCAGTTCTGACCCAGCTATCTAAATATGTAACCGTTCACGCAATTTGTAGGGTGGGACAAGCGGGGCCAATGAAAAATGGTATTCAACTCTAAAGTCTGTCGATTTGAGCCAACCACATTTCCATGTTAATCTCTTGGCCCCGCGCCGGCCCACCTCGGGCGAAAATGGCTACCTGAATATTGTAATCCAAAGCGTGCAAATTGTACAAATAGTTCAATCCCCTCAAGTAGGGATTTCCTGCAAAGTGTCAGTAAGGGCATTTCGGATAAAAGCTGGACGATTGGTGGTGATTCCCCAAGCACCTTGCTCCCGATAGTACTTGGCCTGCTCAGCGTCATCAACAGTCCAAACGTGAAACTGGTCGATACCAGCGTTTCGCAGCGAATCGATATACTGGGGCGTTACCACTTCTGTTCGGTTTTCGGTACCCAGTCCGTCGGCTCCACAACTTTGAATCGTCTGAATGACTTCGTCCAACGTCGGGGACCAGTGGCCTGTACCAGTATCCCGCTTGTAGTCGGTCAGCCAATGAGCCGCCACGTCGGGCATTTGGCGTTTGCACTCAGCAATCGTCCTCTGGTCAAACGCAATCAGTAGCACTCGGTTTGTAATCAAACCATGGCGTTGAAATTCTTGTCGTAGCGGGGCCACAATCTCGGGGCCGGTCTTTAGTTCCATAACCAGCCATTTATCCTTAGGCATACCCGCTACGATATCAGCCACGCGTGGCATCGGTTGGCCGGCAAATTGTGCTGCCTTCCAGCTTCCATATTCCAAAAGTTGCAATTGTGATAAATGACTGTCTGCAATAACTAGACGCTGCCCTCCGGTTCGCTGCGTGTCATAGTCGTGAATGCAGACAATGTACCCGTCCCGAGTCACATGAAAGTCGCCTTCAACACCGTCTGCAGCCTGCTGCCAAGCAAGCTCAAAAGCTGCCAAAGTATTTTCAGGCGCATCGTAAGAAGCTCCCCGATGACCAATAATCCGAGTTGGCGATTTGTGCTGATGAGATTTCATTGAAAGCATTCGCGGTTAACGACTCGTCGTGCTGTTTTTCCTGTACATGGAATCATACCCGAAATAGCTGTGGTAGGTGTAGTAGCTGTAGGGTGTGTGCAGAGTTCGCTTGTGCGCCACGTTTGATGTTGGTTGCATCTTGTAGCAAGCAGCGGCAAAAGACTGGGCTGCATCGAAGCGATCGCGTAACACACCATGTCCCGATCACCGGGGCGTTGGTTCGCCCCATTCAGCGCCAATGATGCGTTACGAGGTCCGAACCAACATCGATGCGGTGTGGCTAAAATAGCATCAGTTGTCCAGATTTTGGTTGAGGTGGACAGAATTGACTTGCGTCACGTGCAGGCAATTGTTCGTGGTAGCCTAGCTTACGACGGAATACTTCGAAAGTTGATTTGATTTGCTGAGCATAGACACCCTGGCCCGACATTCGCCTGCCAAAGGTGGAATCGCTAAGCTGTCCATCGCGAGTCGATCGAATTTTGCCAAGAACCGCTTCGGCTTTCAGTGGCTGAGTCCTACGCAACCATTGCTCAAACACGGGCAGTACACTGAGCGGCAGTCGCAAGACTTGATAACCGGCAACTAGCGCGCCCGCTTGGCGACCTGCCTGCAGGATGGCCGGGATCTCGGAATCGTTCAGGCCCGGTATGATGGGTGCGACCATCAGTTGCACTGGCACTCCAGCATCAGCCAGCATTTGGATGGCTCGCAGCCGAGCGACTGGTGTACTGGTTCGAGGTTCCATATCGCGCGCAAGCTGAGGACTTAAAGTCGTGACCGATATTGCAACATGGATCAGCCGATGCTGGGACATCTGCCGCAATAGATCCAAGTCTCGCAGCACCAGAGCGTTCTTCGTGATCACTCCAACTGGCTGTCGACAGTCTGCCGCGATCTGGAGGCAACTGAGAGTCAATTCAAATTTTCGTTCGGCCGGTTGATAGCAGTCGGTCACACCCGAGAAGACGACGGTCTGCGCATCCCAGGATGGCTTACTGAGGAACTCCCGAAACAAGGAAGCCGCCTGGCGCTTGACGATGATTTTAGTTTCGAATTCCAAGCCAGCGCTAAAGCCAAGATACTCGTGAGTTGGCCTGGCATAACAATAAGCGCAGCCGTGAATACAGCCGCGATATGGGTTCAGACTGTATCGAAAGGGAATGTCTGGTGATTCATTCTCTGAGACGATACTTTGTGACGAATCGTCGATATACTGGATTTCAGCGCCTGCCTGCTGATCCAAAAACTCTTGATCCCACTGCAAGTGCTCCCAATCCGCCTCTTGATGAACTCGTTCAAATCGTTTCGGGGGATTGATGTTCGAGCCGTGGCGCATCGGTCCGTCAACTTCCAAAAATCTTTTTCAGTGTATGAACAGTCGCCGCTCTGCCAGCTCGCCCAATCGACGTTGTCAGCGGTATCTTTTTGGGACATACCGATACGCAGTTCTGGGAATTGCCACAGGCTTGGATGCCGCCAGGACCGGTCAGAGCGTCCATACGCTGGTCGGCCAAAACTTGACCGGTCGGATGCGAATTGAACAGCATCGCCTGACTGATCACCGCAGCGCCTAAAAAGCTCTGATCATAAGCGGACGTCTGCCGCGACTGGAATTGTTCGTCCGTTTCTCCAGGCAGCCTTCGTACTTCCACCTTTTGATACTGTGGACAAGCTTCCAGACAACAGCCACAGCTCATGCACTCGCTAAGCGGGTATGCCTGCTCCTGTTGCTGACGAGTCTGCTTAGGACCGGAGCCCATATCACCATAGCCGTCCACAGGCACCCATGCCTGGACTCGTTGCAGGCCGCGAAACAGTCTGGATCGATCGACCAGCAGATCCCGCAGCACGGGAAATTTGCTCATCGGTCGCAGTTCAATTTCGGCACTGTTGTCCTCTAGCAGTCGATCCACCAGGGCCGAACAGCTTTGACGTACACGACCATTGATGACCATCGTGCAAGAACCACACACCTCTTCCAGGCAACCACAGTCCCATGTTACGGGGCTGACAGAGCGACCTTCGGCTGTGGTCGCCTGAGCGGCAATCTTCTGTAGAACGCTGATCACGTTCATGTTCTCCTCGTAGTCCACCTGATGCCGTTCCCAGTAAGCGGGCTGCCCAGGGCCGTCCTGACGAAGGATGCGCACGTTAACTTTCTTGGGTTGGCTCTTGTCTGTCATAGCTTTGTCATACTATCGAGAAGCGTAAGTAATATCAGTTCATTCAATTGCCAGGGGTATCCCATCATTTCAATTGTCGGTTCATCAACTTGATCTAGACCAGACTCATTCGACCCCTCAGCCCTATACCTCCCCCAGCGTTAGCCGGCGGAGATGTGGGATGGCTCCTAGGCGGTTGCGGTTTGCGGAGACGTACTAGCAACCCGTTGCTTCCAAACCTGCTCGATCACATCGGCACCCACCAGTCCATACAGTCTGGGCCGCGGCGGTACTAACGAAGTATCGACATCTTCATAGGTGATATTTACATCATCTCCTTGGCAGGTTGCAATCGATGACTTCAAAAAGCGACGATTGTTTTCTTCGAAGCGATCACACCATCGCTCCGCCTCGGCGCGTCGCGCCTGCGGGTCCTGCTCGGTCAAACTGGGCATGGAAAATTCAGGTTTGAAGTGAGCCCCGCGACATTCGTCTCTCAACAAGGCACCCTTGAGAATCGCTTTGGCAATCGGGAACATATCCTGCAACGCTTTCGTGAAGATCACGTTTTGATTGCTCCAACTGCCCGAATCCGACAGAGAGCAAGCAGCCGCACGTTCCTGCAACTGAGCCACTTTGACGACAGCCTCTTGCAATTGATCATTGCGCCGAACAACAGTCGCAGCACGAGTCAATGCGTCGCCCAACTCTTGGTGAATCAGATACGGGTTCTCGCCACCACGGTTATCCAAAAGGGCTTGATGCCGCCGCTCCTGTTTGGCCTGAGCGTCCGAAAATATCGCCGGGTCCATCTGAGCGGCAGCCAGAGGCAAACTGCCAATGTAGTTCTCGATGCATGGACCAACAAACAGGCCGCTGAAAATGCAACTAAGCAGCGAATTGGCACCTAACCGATTGGCACCATGGTACTGGTAATCGCACTCACCCAGCGCATACAAACCAGGAATATTGGTGGTCTGATTCTTGGGATCTCCGGCCCTCAAACCGCCACTAGAACATTTGGCATAGTCCACCCACAATCCGCCCATCGAGTAGTGGACCGCTGGAAAGATTTTCATCGGCACTTCGCGAGGGTCGACACCCTGGAATTTTTCGTAGATTTCCAAGATACCGCCCAGCTTGCGGTCCAGCTCATGTCGAGCGATATGAGTCAAATCCAGGTACACGCACATCCGATTGCTCTCGACGCTTAGACCTTCATTGACGCAAATGTCAAAGATCTCGCGCGTGGCGATATCGCGTGGAACCAGATTACCGTACTTGGGATACCTTTCTTCCAAGAAGTAGTATCGCTCTGATTCGGGAATCGACTTAGGAGGCCGATTGTCCTGAGGCTTTCTGGGCACCCAAACACGCCCACCCTCGCCACGCGCCGATTCGCTCATCAGCCGAAGCTTGTCAGCACCAGGGATGGCCGTCGGATGCACCTGAATGAACTCAGCGTTGCCATACTTGGCACCCGCTCGCATACATCGACTGGCTGCGCTTCCGTTGCAAAAGACCGACATGGTCGAACGTCCATACAACAACCCGCATCCACCAGTGGCTACGACAGTAGCATCGGCAGGAAAAGTTCTAATCTGCATCGACACCATGTCTTGAGCAACTGCTCCCACGCATCGCCCTGACTGATCTTGAATAGGACCTAAGAAATCCCAAAATTCGAACTTACGCACTAGCCCGTCGGTTTGCCATCGTCGCACCTGTTCATCCAAAGCATAAAGCAACTGCTGTCCAGTTGTGGCCCCCGCAAACGCGGTTCGCTTAAACAGCGTACCACCAAATCGGCGACGATCAATAAAACCTTCTTGCGTGCGATTAAATGTCACTCCCAAACGATCCATCAGATCGATCACTTTGGGGGCCCAATATGCCATTTCCTTGACGGGTGGCTGGTGCTGCAAAAAGTCGCCACCGTAGACAGTATCGTCCAGGTGATTCCATTCCGAGTCCCCAAGTTGCCGAGTTTGATCATTGCAACTGTTGATACCACCTTGAGCACACACGCTGTGCGAGCGCTTCACAGGTGTCAAGCTGATCAGATCCACCGCGATGCCAAGTTCGGCCAGCTTCATCGTGGCCGCTAAACCAGCCAAGCCACCGCCTACTATTACTACTCTCTTTACTGCCATTGCTAACTGTACTCAGATAATGCTCTATAGACTTTTAAGCGTCACCAACTACCCCGCGTGTCCATCGCAAGATGTTCAGCAGGCGGATTCCTACGACTCCAACATCCATACTCTAGCCTTCCGACTACGGCTCGGCTTCCACCTTTTTGGAACGCTTGTGGGGCGTATCCACTAACTCTTTGGATTCAATCCGTGACTGGTACATCGAGTCTTCTATGGATCGAGCTTCGTCGACATTCGTGATTTTTGCTCCAGCGATTGAGGCGATTCCCACCAACATCAGTAGAATGCCACCCAGCCCGCAGACCTTGGAGGCGTTTGCTTGTGATTGCGGTGTGACCCACAGCCCCCAGGTAATTCCCATGGTCCAAATTCCATTGGCCAAGTGATACACACAGGCAGCGACACCCACAAGATAGAAGACAGGCCACCCCCAACCGCTCAGCGCCATTGCTAGCGTGCTGGCCGCGTTATAGGGTCTAAAGTTTGCCATGCCCAGCGGCTCGGCAACGCCTGTCTTAAACCAGTCGGCATGAATCCAACCATGTAGATGAAAAACGTGCAGAAAGATAAAGACTATTGCCACCATACCTGTTGCACGTTGGAGAGTATATCGCCAATTGGCTGCATAAGGATACTGCGCAGTATTGGACTTGCCCGTATACACGATCCAGACACCCACGATGGCATGAAACAGAATGGGCACGAAAATAAACGTCCACTCCACCAGCGGCAGCAGCTTGCCCAGTGCATGAATCGAATTGACGTTCTGCTGAAAAGTGGCTGGCCCATTTAGCAATGAAGCGTTCACCAGCAGGTGAACAACCATGTAGGCTCCCACCGGTATCAATCCGCTCAGGGAATGAAGCCGGCGAATTAGAAATTCATTTTTCGAAAAGAAATCGGTCGACGGTGGCGCGTTCATCGCTGTTCAAAAAGTTGAGTACTGGCGTTATGGCAATTCCAAGATCTTCAAATATACACGAGTCTATTTTCCAGCGGCAGATGGCTAACCGTCAATTTTCAACACTGATAACATAGGAGGTTTGTCACTTCGATCACGAGTCGAGTTGAATCGTTCTGCGGGAGAGAATTGGAAGTAGGATGCGTCCAGTTGCTGAGAAAACCGGGTGTTACCGCAATCCGGCTGATGGCAAGTCAGGTGATTTATTTTCGAACGCTTCGTTAGTGCCTATACGATATAGCGCGCTGTTGGTACGCAAGATCAGGCTGTCACCTACGATCGCAGGCGAAGCGTTACAGCCTTCCGGTAGACGATTCTCGCTGACAAGTTGGGGCTGAGTGCCAATCGAGAAAACATACCCCAAACCGTCGTGATCGACGGCCACTAGGTGTGCCTGTGAAGCGACTAGCGACGCACTAAACTTGCCGCCCAGCCGATGCTGCCAGTCGGATTGACCTGTATGGCGATTGAAACGCGAAAGAATTCCGTCATCGGTAATCACCCACAAATCATCGCCCACAAGAACCGGGCTGGGTTTGGAACCCACTCCTTTGTGCTGTTGCCAATCCAAATGAGTGTCTGTCACATCGCCTGTGCCATCTACTCGAACGGCCAACATCTTTGCCTTGCTAAATCCGGTACTCAAATAGAGCCGCTGGCCATCAAACAGCGGGCGAACCGTAGTCGAATGCTCACGATAACGCACTCGCCACAACTCCTTTCCGGTCATGGGATCCAACGATAAACAGGCCATGCTAGCCGGACTAATCAACTGATCACGACCTTCCGTCGTAATCACCAGAGGGGTCGAAAAAGCCTTATACTGATCCCCGTCATCGGTTCCATATTCGACCTGCCGGTCCGCTCGCCATACGGTTTGGCCAGTGTGCCGATCCAGGGCTATGGCGTACTGGTAATCAAACCCATCCATGTGAAAAATCAGCAAATCTTTATGAACGATCGGCGAGCTGCCGGGGCCTCGATAGTGATTGCAGGGCAGGTCGCGACGCTGCCAGACGACCCGTGCATCATTTTGGCTAATGCAGGCTGTGCCATACGCGCCAAAATGAACATAAACGCACTCACCTTCAATCACAGGAGTTGGCGAAGCATAGCTGTTCGTGACATGATAGTCGGGTTGAACCTGAGCGTTTTCGAATACCAATTGATCGTGCAAAATGGCACCTGAATCCAATTGGACGCAAATAACATACATTTTCAGGCCATCTTCCGTCGCCGTGGTCAGCCAGATCTGGTTGCCATCAACGACGGGCGACGACCACCCGCGTCCGTGGATATCCCTTTTCCACAGCACGTTACCCTGCTCACTCCATTCCAACGGCAGATTGCTGGAAAGCGATAGTCCATTAGCCTGATCACCTCGAAATTCTCGCCAGCTTTGCGAAAAAGCCGATGAGCCCCCAAGGATCGCCAGCAAGACCGCCAAAGGTCCTCCGAGCCATTCTCGCGTTACTTTTCTAACTGTTCTCATCATTTCCTGAAACTTTCCTAGGAATCGAGCGAAGGCTGCATTGTACACTGGGCTTGTCTGCCGAGAATCATCGGTCGAAACTCCAGGCAATTAATTTGACAAACTCGGCCAGCATCGAAGGGCAACGCTGTGAAGCATTTTGTAGTGAATCTCGCCAGAGATCCTCATTCTTCTCTCCAGAGCCCCTTTCTTTCGTTGAATACTGGAACACTGGCGAGTTCCACAACGTCTCCAAACTCGTCAATTCCCGGGCTAAGAATGCTTCATAGTGTTGCCCAACGGGGTGACTAATGGCGAGATGTCGACTTGCCGAACGACTTCCCAATTCGCCCCCATTTAGGCCTCGACGACCAAACCTGAGTCCGCTAAAATCTGCGTTTTTACGACCGGCAGCCAAATGCTCTAGGATGAGCAATCACAGGTCGGCCCTATCACTTTTGAAGGCCCCATGTGGGCTAATTTGCGAAGAGAATTCTTAAATGTACGCGATTGTATTAGACGGTGCTCGCCAGTTAAAAGTCCAACCAGGGCAAAGAATTGACATCGACTTGCGATCCAGCCTAAATGAAGGCGACACCTTCGAATTTTCTAGCGTTCTAGCCATTGGTGGTGATGAAGGGCTAAAGCTTGGAACCCCCCAAATTGCAGGAGCGAAGGTTACAGCCAAAGTTCTGGGTACCGAAAAAGGCGAGAAACTGTACATTCAGAAGTTCCAACGCCGTAAGAACTACAAGCGCCGAACCGGCCACCGCCAGCAGTACACTCGCGTAGAAATCACCGAAATCGCTGGCTAGTTTGACTTGATCGATAAAACGCACAGCCGATTCCAAGCTGTTTTCGGCAATGAAAGTGCGTTCTCTACAATATCTGCTTCGGCAGGCGGCAGAGCTACGATTTATCATCGATGGCAGGAAATAGCAAGAACTGCGATTCTACCTGGAATGTTCCGATCACTGCAAGCAAGCGGCCACCGCCTGGATCGTATTGGCAGATTCCGCCAGAAAGCGGCTCAGATTTGACAAGTTTCGATCACAAGACACCCCAATTCGGTAAATAGAACCTCAAAACGCCTCGCAAACTCTATAAATATCCTATATTTTGCCAGAATTCAGTCATTTCGATGATTGTAAATGCTCGCATTCGTGGTAGAATTGATGGAAACAAAGATCGATTTCAGTCGCGAATGGGCACTGGAGTGGCGGGGTTTGAGCACAATTGGTGTTACTGAAGTTCGTAGAGCTAAACTGCGCGAGCTGATTCGCAACCAGGGATTTGCATCAATTCCTGAACTCCGAGCGGCTTTAGAGGTTAGCGAATCTACGATCCGGCGTGATCTGGATTACCTGGAAGCAGAAGGCGAAGCCCACCGGACCCATGGTGGTGTTTTTGCAACCGGCCCAACCGCCTCTTTGAAACTGTTCGAACACCGAAGGGCCGAGCAGTGGGATAAGAAGCGGCAGATAGCCATGGCCGTTAGCCAGATGATCGAAGATCACGATACGGTTCTGCTGGATGGTGGCAGTACCACGTATGAACTGGCCAAGCAGTTGGTTGGTCGGCCATTACAGATCGTTACCAATTCGCTTCCGCTGGCCAGTCTGTTCGCTTCGAATGACCAGGTAGATCTAGTTGTTCTTGGTGGCTACGTCCACAGTCGAACAGCAGTTACCCTGGGCCCCTATGCCAATCAGATGCTCAGTTCGCTCAATGTACAAACCGCCGTACTGAGCATTGCAGGCGCGGACCAACGCGGCTACTACAACAGCAACTTGATGTTGGTCGAGACCGAACGAGCGATGATGCAGTGTGCTGACCGCACCATCGTGGTGGCGGACAGCAGCAAATTTGGCAAAAGTTCGCTGGCCAAATTATGCCCGCTAGATCAAGTGGACGCCGTGGTTAGCGATGATGAATTGGACGAATCTTGGCGTGCTCAATTGCGGGGTGCGGCAGTCCACTTGGTGATCGCTGATTCAGCCAAAAGCGGCACCGATTCACCAACACTCACCACAGCCGATACTCAGTAAATCAATTTTCACACCGTTGCTGCAACAGCCTCAAGCATGAACCAATCACCAACAGTCACAACCGCCATCGATCGGGCTCACGTTGAAGCCCTGGTACGACAAATCGTTTTGCGTGCTGCTGGCCAAGTCGCCAACTCCGCGCAGCAGTCGGCCTCATCCGCTTCCCCTGCGACTCCGGACCTTCGAGTTAGCATCTCGGCGCGACACGTTCATTTGACCGATGAACACGTCGAGCAGCTATTCGGCAAAGGCCATCGATTAACGGTTGGCAAGCCGCTGTATCAAGACGGATTCTTCGCAGCGCAAGAGACAGTAATGATCGTCGGGCCTCGCAGGCGCATGCTACCCGAAGTGCGAGTGCTAGGTCCAACGCGCCCGCGCAGCCAAGTGGAACTAGCTTTAACTGATGCGATATCGCTGGGCATCGACGCACCAGTCCGCCACTCAGGCGATATCGCAGGAACACCTGGTTGCGTCCTGGTTGGGCCGGCCGGAGCGGTCGAATTGAAAGAGGGCGTCATCCGCGCGGCCAGGCATGTTCACATCAATTTGAAAGATGCTGCCCACTACGGAGTATCCAACGGGGATCTGATGATCCTGAAGGTCAAGAGCCCTCAATGCACCATTTCGTTCGACGACGTTCTAGTGCGGGCCGATGCTAATGCCAAGCTGGAAGTACATATTGATACCGACGAGGGAAATGCCTGTAACCTGGATGCGGCCTCAGAAGTAGTGCTAAAGCGTCAAGGGGAGTGCAAATGCAAATCCCAAGCGGCACACTAGGAGCCGCAAAATGAACCACACAGTCAAGCGGTCATTGTTTGCCGATTGATGAATGAGAGGAACGGTTGATGGATACGTGTCTATCAATCGCAATTTAACTGGAAAGACTTTAACCGCGGCCCGAAAGTGGCCGAATCCACCATGCCAAACACGAGGAGAAAACCGAATATGGCACAAATTTCAGAAGCACTAGGCATGATCGAGACCAAAGGATTTGTTTCCTTGGTCGAAGCGGTTGATGCCATGATGAAAGCTGCCAACGTGCAGTTTTTGGGTTGGGACAAGGTCGGCAGCGGCCTAGTCTCTGCATTTGTTTCCGGTGACGTAGCGGCCGTCAAAGCTGCGACCGACGCTGGAGCCGCTGCGGCTGGACGCGTTGGCGAAGTTGTGAGCGTCCAGGTGATCGCACGTCCTCATCAAGATCTTAGCAAGGTCTTGAAGTTAGTCATTTAACTCACTTCGCTCGAGGGCGGGCTGGTACAGCATGTCCTTTTCCAAAAAGTACACAACATTTTCTTTAGGTTAATCATATTATGCAAAATGCAATTGGACTGATCGAAACAAAGGGCCTACTGGCTCTGGTTGAAGCCACCGACGCCATGGTCAAAGCGGCTAACGTGGAAATTGTCAAGCGAGTCGACATTGGCGGCGGCTTGGTGACCACAGTAGTTAGTGGTGACGTGGGCAGCGTACGTGCGGCCGTTGAAGCTGGTGCCAGCGCAGCCGCTCAAGTGGGCGAACTGGTCAGCAGCCATATCATTCCACGCCCAGCCGAAGGTCTGGCAAAGGCTTTTTTTGCGTAGGCTCATCGGCAGCGCGACAATCCGCCGACTCGCATGAGCACGCACAGGTCGCGCCGCCTACAGACGCCTTCGCCAGTTCAAGTCACCACACTCAGGCATGTGCCTTGGGAGCAGGGATGAAAGTACTGGTCGCCAACTTGGGTTCCACCAGCTTCAAGTATCGATTGTTCGATATGTCGATGGAACAACAGGGACAGCCTGCAAGCCAACTGGCTCGCGGGGGAGTCGAACGCATCGGCTCCAAGAACTGCCCTTGTACTGTTGAGATCGGCCAGTCGAAGTACTCGATGGAACTGGATGTGCCCCATCATGGAGCCGCAGTCCGCGCTTGCATCAGCCAGTTGACCGATCCGGTCCATGGCTGCTTGACCAGCGCAGATCAGATCGCTGCGATCGGCTTCAAGGCGGTGCATGGCGGTCGGATGCAAGGCGTCTTCCGCATCACTGAACAAGTGCTTGATGCCATGCAGCAGGTTAGCTCGGTCGCGCCAGCTCATAATCCGCCTTATCTGGCGGCTATGCGACAATTGGCATCGACTGTACCTGATATTCCATTGGTAGCCGCCTTTGAAACTGACTTCCACCGATCCATTCCGGAAGCCAGACGATTGTATGCCTTGCCGAAGGAGTGGAACGACTCGCTGCCCATTCGCAAGTGGGGATTCCACGGTGCCAGTCATCGTTACATCGCTTGGCGGTCTGCCCAGTTGTTAGGCCGCTCGGATGCACGAGTCATCTCGTGTCATTTGGGTGGTTCCAGCAGTCTGTGCGCCATTCGCAACGGTCAAAGCGTAGCCACCACGATGGGCATGAGCCCACAGACGGGTCTTCCACAAAATAATCGCGTGGGCGACCTGGATCCCTTCTGTCTTCCCATGCTGATGCAGCACAGCGGCCAAGACTTGCAGCAGATGCTCAAAACCTTGTCGACCCAGGCTGGTCTGCTGGGTCTGTCGGGAGGCATCAGCGGCGATGTGCGAGATCTGGAAGCGGCCGCAGATGCCGGCAACCAGGACGCGCAACTTGCACTGGAGGTCTACACCGAAGAGATTCGTCGACAGTTGGGTGGCATGTTGGTCGCGCTGGGCGGATGCGATGCTTTGGTCTTCACCGGAGGTATCGGCGAAAACGCAGCTCGGATTCGCGCGGCCGTTTGCAGTGGTCTGCATGAACTTGGCATCAAGTTAAATGAATCTTTGAATTCGACAGTCCGTAGTTCCGAGCAGCGAATCGAATCGCCGGAAAGTCGCGTTCAGATTTGGACGATTCCTACCAACGAAGAATTGATCGTCGCTCGTCAAACCATCCAAGCGCTTACGAACGACCAGAAGTCGGCCTAACCCGGCGACACTGACCCTGCAGAGCCTGTCAGGTTCTGCCGGCCAAGCACATAACCAGAAATTCCCAGAACGGGATTTCGCACCTAATCGGTTGAACCAATCATGTTTGTTGCCAAAGTAACCGGATCGGTCGTTTCAACTCAAAAAGTGGAAACGATGCGAGGACAAAAGTTGCTGGTTGTTGAACCCTATCGTTTGGACCCTGCCACGCGCGAACAACTGCTCACCACAGGCCGCACGTTCATTGCAGTGGACACCTTGGGAGCGGGCGTTGGCGACTTTGTGTTGATCGTGCAAGGTAGCAGCGCGAGATTCACGCCTGAGACTCAAAAACTGCCCATCGACTGTGTGGTCATCGGCATTGTGGACTCAGTGAACATCGAGAAAAAGTCGGTCTACAGCCGTCAGTAGCTCTTAGTCACCAAAATTTTATTTATTCCGATTTCCTTTTATTTTCATCCATTTACCTATCATGCAAATCAGCGAAGACCTAATTCGTAGCGTCGTGACACAGGTGCTTTCCGAAGTTCGAAGCCGTCCTGATTCGCGGGCTTCCACAGCTTCTTCCAGTTCCGATTCGGGACGATTTGGTCAGTTCACTTGTGCCGATCGTGCTGCCGCTGCTGCTAGAAAAGCTTTCGAGCAGTTACGCACTCGATCCATGGATGATCGCAAGAAAGCTATCGAACACATTCGTCGCATTTCGATCAGCCAGTCGGTCGAACTGGGCACGATGGAAATGAACGAAACCAAAATCGGTCGCTTGAAGCACAAGATCGAAAAACTGGAGACTCTGGGACGCCGAGCGCCTGGTACCGAATTCTTGACCACTCAGGCATACAGTGGTGATCGTGGTCTCGCGGTAATCGAACACGCTCCCTTTGGAGTTGTCGGTGCCATCACTCCTGTGACTCATTCGCTTCCCACCATTACCGGCAATGCGGTCAGCATGATTGCCGGTGGCAATACGCTGGTCGTCAATCCTCACCCTAGCGGTCGGAAAGTGGCTGCTGAAGGTGTCAAACGTTTTAATCAAGCCATCTATGAAGACATCGGCATCGATAATTTAATTTGTGTGATCACCGAACCCACTTTGGAATCGGCTAGTGCGATATTTAAGAGCCGTGACGTGTCGCTGATCTGTGTGACTGGCGGTCCTGCCGTAGCAAGAGCAGCACTCAACAGCGGCAAGCGGGCCATTGTTGCTGGGCCAGGCAACCCTCCGGTGGTCGTGGACGAAACGGCTGATTTGGATCGCGCTGCACGCAGTATGATCCAAGGCGCTTCGTTTGATAACAACCTGCTGTGCATTGCGGAGAAAGAGGTCTTCGTAGTAGACTCGGTTTTTGATGCGATGATGGCCGCCATGGAGCGTGCCGGAGCGGTCCGACTCAACTCCAGCCAGATCGAACGTTTAACCGCCGCTGCGTTTCAGACAGTGGGCGATGACAAGCACTTGGCTCCTACCAAAGAATTGCTAGGCCAAGATGCCAGCAAGCTAGCCGCAGCCGCCGGACTGCAAGTGGATGCCAATGTCGAATTGATTTTTGGCGAGACTCCGTCCAATCATCCTTTTGTATCTGTTGAACAGATGATGCCGTTCCTGCCATTTGTTCGCTGCCGCAATATCGATCAGGCGATTGAACTGGCTCAACATTACGAACACGGATATCGCCACACCAGCATTATTCACTCTCGCAATGTGAACAACATGACTAAGATGGCGCGAGCCTTGGATACCACCTTGTTTATCAAGAATGGTCCTTGTATGGCTGGATTGGGACTGGGTGGTGAAGGCTATCTGTCCTTCTCCATCGCTGGCCCCACCGGAGAAGGCGTGACCACTCCACTGACGTTCACGCGAGAGCGCCGCTGCAGCCTGATCGACGACCTGTGGATACTTGGTGGCCCCGCTTGGTAGGACAACAGGCAGTCTATTGGATTGCCTTTGGAAACACCCCTTAGCTCAACTTTACAGCACCGCAAAAACATGCAAGCAGCAATGGTCGTCGGGCATACACATTCGACGGTAAAACACGCTTCGCTCCAATCGCACAAGCTGCTAGTGACTCAGCCACTGGCCGCTGATGGCCAGTCACCAGATGGTCCGCCAACTTTGGCCGTTGACCGCCTGGGAGCCGGGCCAGGTGATCGAGTGATGTTGACCAGCGACGGTGCGGCCATTCGTGAGATTTTTGGTGTTCAGAACTCGCCCATCCGCTGGGCCGTCCTGGGCATCCTGGATGTTTAATCAGTATAAATCACTCAACGACCCTTGAATCGCTATGTCTTCCGCCATCTCTAATGACATCGAACAGATCGTACGCTTGGTCGTACAGCGTCTGCGCGCTGACACATTGGTAGTTCAAAGTTCTCAGGAACGAACCGCCAACGATGGCATGGCGAAAGGTGTCGGTGAAACCAAAGCATGCGATGGCGTTTTGCATCTAGCCTCGGGCGTGATCAGCCTGTCCGAAGTCCAGGATCGACTGTCAGGCATACACACAGTCCAGATTGGCAAGAAGGCGCTTGTGACTCCCGCTGTCAGCGATGAACTCCGCCGACGCAACGTTCGACTTGCCCGGGTTGGCGAGCGGCCAACGAACAATCCTCGCTTGACGGTTCAAGCAGCCGAAGCCGATTCACCATCGGATCACAGCTTTCAATTGATCGCTGGCAGTGACAAACTGAAGACGATCATGGCCGTCGTCAAGGGGATTCCGGTGCGGGCTAGATCGACTGACCTGACGACTGTGGAGCTAGTGCAACAAATACTCCATGATTGGCAGCAAGATACCCGAGCCGTTTGGTGTTCGTTGGAACCCTATGCTGCGGCCATGGCATGTATGACAGGCGGCCAACAACGGCTACGAGCTATCGGACTGCATCATCCAGCAGAATTAATTCAGGCGGTCGGCCAGTGCCATCCCAATGTACTGGTGGTCGACGATCGGCGCTGGTCTGGATACCAAGTGGCAAGATTGATTCAGTCTTGGTCTTCGCTCGATGGGCGATTCAGCGGGAGGTCAAAATGAGAATTCATCAGGTTCTAGGCAGTGTGACGCTCAGCCGCTGCCATCCGGGTTACCAATCCGCGCGTCTCTTGGCAACTCAGCCACAGGAGCAGGCCACGCTAACTGGCACGCTACCCGATGAACCCGATTTGGTCATCGTTTGGGATGACCTGGGCGCTGGAATTGGCAATCTGATTGCAGTCAGCGACGGAGCTGAAGCGGCGCAGCCGTTCCGACCTGACCTGAAAGCAGTAGACGCCTATTGTTCAGCTATCTTGGACGAAATACACATCGATGCCAACGTCCTGACACAATTGAAACTACCGAAACCGTAACACGTTTCCTCAGACAAACCTGCCTTTAAGCAATTAAAACCTACTTTTAGTAATATCCAGAAACGAAAGTCATCCACGATGCTAAACGTTCACAAGATCAAGCAAGACATCTGCGACATTGGTTTGCGGCTGTATAACAAAGGCTTTGCCGCTGCAAATGATGGCAATATTTCGGTCCGCATTGGCGAAAACGAAGTTCTGTGCACACCGACGATGCAATCCAAAGGTTTTCTGAAGCCTGATGATATTTGCACCATCGACATGACCGGCAAACAAATCGCGGGGCGAAAGAAGCGCAGCAGCGAGGCGCTATTGCACTTGGAAATCTATCGCCAACGATCCGATATCAAATCGGTAGTCCATTGCCATCCGCCTCATGCTACCGCCTTTGCAGTGGCCCGTGAGCCGATTCCGCAATGTGTTTTGCCCGAAGTGGAAGTCTTCTTAGGCGATGTTCCCATCACCAAGTACGAAACTCCCGGTGGCCAGGCCTTTGCTGATACGATCATTCCGTTTGTCAGCAAGTGCAACGTAATGATTCTTGCCAATCACGGCACGGTCAGCTTCGGTGAAGATGTGGAAAAGGCTTACTGGTGGACCGAGATCCTGGACGCTTACTGCCGCATTCTGATGTTGGCTCGTCAATTGGGGCATGTCAGCTACTTGGATCAACAGAAGAGCCAAGAATTGTTGGATCTGAAGAACAAATGGGGCTTTTCGGATCCCCGCTTGACCGAAGAGTACAAAAACTGCGACATCTGCGCTAACGATATCTTCCGTGACAGTTGGGCGGCGTCCGGCGTCGAGCGTCGCGCGTTTGCCGCACCTCCAGCCATGCCTGTAGCGGGCGGCCAATCGAATCAACCAACTAGTCCCGGAAGCACAATGAGCAGCGCTGACCAAGAGCGTCTGATCCAGCTTATCACCAATCAAGTGATGAACCAGTTGTCGGGCAAGGCCTAATGGTTCAATACTCGAAACCACTCAACACCATTCAGTTCAAAAATTCTTATCTTCATTCTTTGGTTCGGTAGCATTATGAAAGTTAGTATTATTGGCGGCGGAGGTCTTGTTGGCAGTTGTGCTGCGTTTGCATTGCAGTGTGGCCGCGTCGCGCATGAAATTGCCCTGCTGGATGTCAATGCAGACTTGGCCGCTGGCCAGGCATTGGACCTAATGCACGGATCGCCCAGCGTCGCTGACCAAGTCATTGTGTCGGGTTCGTACGAGCATGTCGTGGACAGCGACGTCGTTTGTATTACCGCTGGCCTGCGGCGGAAACCCGATGAGTCTCGGCTGGATCTGATCAACCGAAACACCGACCTGTTTGTTGAAATCTTGCGGCAAATCAAATCGGTAGGTTTGAAGCAATCCGCCAAGGTTTTGGTTGTCAGCAATCCAGTAGACATCTTGACTTATGTTGCCGCCAAGACACTTGGGCTACCCACGGACCACGTGATGGGGCTGGGCACTCAATTGGACACCATTCGTTTTTGTAGCCTGATTGCCGAACAATTGAAAGTTCCTGCGACACAAACACGAGCACTTATCTTGGGCGAACACGGCGACAGCATGGTGCCGATCTGGTCCAGCGCTACCATCGGCGGATTGCCTCTTGAAAAATTTCCTGGATGGAACGTCAATTTAGCCAATCAAATCTTCACTCGAACCAAGAAGTCAGGTGCCGAAATCCTCTCGCGAAAAGGCGGTGCCGGTTTCGCTGTGGGTATCGCAATTCGCGACGTGATCGAATCGATTTTGCTGGACCAGCGCCGAATACTTCCGGTCAGCACCATCCAGACAGGTTGTTATGGAATCCGCGATGTTGCCTTGTCGGTGCCAACTGTGGTCAGTCGATGCGGAGCCAAACAACAACTGGAAATCGAATTGTGGCCTAAAGAACTGCAAGGACTGCGCTCCAGTGCAACCGCGCTTCGTCCCACACTAGAGGCGGTGTTGAAACGAGCTGGTCTAAGCTGAGGGCACCCGCCCGGGACCTCTCCGGCCCAATCGCAAAAAGAAATCCTCAACCTGCGTAGTGGACCTCGCCAGAGTTCCACTGCTATCTTGGTTCTCACCAAACATTCCACTACCGGCCAGTCACTGGCCAGCTTCACTGCCATTTTCGGCGAGTTCCGATCAGGTCTTGGATCCATGAAGCGATTGCCACTGCCCGGTGGTTCGACGTGATTCGTTAAGCAGTTGCCGATAATCCAGTTGTTCGATGCCAGCGCCCTGGAGTTCAATTTCGTAGTAACCGCTGTATCCCAAACGTTGGAACGACTGGATCAATTCGCCTAGAGGCAACCGCCCATGTCCCAGCATACAACGATTCTGTTGTCCCAATGGTGCAACCTTTGCGTCGCTCAACTGCACTAGTCTTACCAACGGCGCAATGTCATCGATCCAAGACAAAACGGATGTATCTTGAGCAACATGATAGACATCAAAGTTGATTCCCATGTTGGGACTGTCGATATCCGTGATAACATCCAAACATTGTGGAATCGTGTTCAAAAATGAATCGCCCGTGCAACCAATGTGAGTTGGTTCTAGAGCCAATTGCACACCCACCGCTTCCGCCGCCTCGGCCAATAACTTCAAGGCCGATCGTAGAATTCGCATAGCATGATTCCGCGTGTGTCCGTTGCGACTTCCCGCAACCACGACTACGGTTTTTGCACCCAAGTCAGCCGCTAACTGAATGACATCTAGAGCCTCGACAATGCACTGGCGAAATGTAACTCCTTGACTAGACGTTAGTCCGCTGATGAGCGATACGGACGAAATGTCAAGATTGTACTCTCGCAACAATTCGCGCCCTTTCTCCTCGCCATAGCGTGCTAACTTGGGATACCAAACTCCCATCGCCGTGAACCCGGCCTCCGCATAGTGAATGACATCTTCTTCAAAACTCCATCTGGACGTGGACAGTTGATTGACAGACAGTTGTAACATCTGCGTCGCTGATCCCGCAAATTACGAGTAAGTAAATTATTCGGCTCCAGTCGGTGCTTCTGCTGAAGCAGACTGGCGGTGCGAAGGGACGACATTGTGAGGAATTTTGACAAAACTGTAAAGCGCGAGTTACAAAAAATATTTTTTGGTCCCATCTCGAACGTTTCTGCAATGCCCCACGGATTGAAACACTTCGATTGCAACAATATGTGGCGTCAGTTTTTCCTGTACGACTCGGCCTAACAATCGCATGAACGTTTGTTTTGCAACATGAACAGGGCTCTGGTATTGCTTCTCTCGCAAAGCTACAATTACAGCCTAATGATGGCTATGGAAGAACAGTCTTTTTTAGGTTGCATTCTGACCAAATCGATGTCGGCATTCTTAATTAGCTTTGATGGCATTGACGGTTGTGGTAAATCGACTCAGATTCTATTGCTCGGCGACTGGCTAAAAAGTCTTGGACAGCCTTCGCGAATGGTTCGCGAACCGGGTGGAACCGCTTTGGGCGAAGCGCTGCGAGATATCTTGCTGCATCGCTCGGAAATTGCTCTGAACCCTACAGCCGAGATGCTGATGTACATGGCCAGCCGCGCACAGCTTGTGCGAGAGGTGATCGAGCCGGCGCTGGCTAGCGGTCAACACGTGATTGCTGATCGATACTTGCTAGCAAGCGTAGTCTACCAGGGTTGCGCTGGCGGTTTAGAGCCCGCGACAATTTGGGCGGTTGGCCAAGTGGCTACTGGCGGTCGCAATCCAGACCTCACGTTCATTCTGGATATCGATCCACAGACAGCTCAAAGCCGGCTCAGCGGCACACCGGATCGCATGGAGAGCCGAGGCATTGACTATATGCAGCAAGTGCGTGACGGCTATCTAGAACAAATACGGGTTTTGGGTGACCGCTGTCTGGTTTTAGATGCTCGAAAATCAATTGCCGAAATTCACTCTGCGGTGATTGACGCCGTGCGCAAGCACCTGAAAATCGACACCGTCGTTTGAAGAGGTTTGGGGCTCTAGTACGATTGCGATTCCAGAAACAGAAAGCTATTTCAGCGATTCCAGCCGCCTAGCCTCAGCCATCGCATCTTCGGCCATCTGGATATACTGCGTATCTCGCGTTCCAGCAAACGTGCGCTGGTAGGTTAGACTTAGAGCCGTAAAATTGAACGGCTCGTTGGGCTCAAGTTCGCAAGCTCGCCTTCCGTGAGCAATAGCCGCTTCGAAATTTGAAGCCAGAGTATACAAGCGGCCAAGGGTCAGATGGCTAAGGGTGTGCTCGGGATGGTCAACCAAAATGGCCTCTAAGGCTGCAATGGCCTCAGCCGATTTACCTTGGTCTTTTAGCTGCTCGGCAGCGTTGTATCGTTCCACTACGTTGGTCATGATGTTTTCAAGTTGTTTGCGACGGATTAAAGAGCCGCTTGGGTGCTCAGTTCAGCACATTTGGGCTAAAGCATAAGCAAACAGTATAGCAAGACTTGAAAGCCGCAAAAGTTAGCTGGATGTCCTAGAGTCAAATTGTATAGAACTCTGGCTCGTCTCGCTGACTAACAGTAGACCTCAGTCGGTAAATGTAAAGCCTACTCCAATGCCGTTGTAGGCACGCCAAGCTCTATCGCAGCACTGGCAGTGCGGCCGGAGGCTGAGCTACCTGTGTCTCGCCTGCCTGAGGGTAACCAGGCAGAGGCGGCAAGCTGGCTCCAGCAGACTGGTTTGTCTGTTGAACGGGCTGAGCAAATTGCTGAGGAGTTTGGCCCTCGGGCTGGCCAGTTGGCCCGGATGGCTGTTGGAACTGACCTGGCTGGTTGACTTGAACTGGCTGGCTGGGAGTTTGACCATTAGCAATGTCTAACATGCGCTGCAGCGCTTGACCATCTTCGAAGTCAATGACCAGCGTATCTTCCGTGCCCTGCATGGTGATCGCCATCCCTGCGATGCGCCAGCCTTCTGCTTCTTTGTAAACTTCGCATACGATATCCATCACCATGGCTGGATCGGTCGTAGTGGCTGGCTCGTTCCATTGGCATTCGACCAAGGCTACTGATTTGTCGGGATAGGGATAGCCTAGTCGTCCGATCTTGAAGCGGCCTTCTGGGGTCCCCAGAGGCTGAACTGCATAGGATGTCTTTCGCAACTCCTCACGAGCCTTTGAAGTTAGCATCGAGTTTGCGGTGGCCTCGTCTCCACGTCGCAAGCAGTCCAAAAATACAGCTACGGTTTGCTGTTCGGGCGAATTCTCCTGCTGACTAATCACCGGTTGATAACCAGTATAAGCCTTGGCTGATTCGTTGGTTGGATCTGCTGACTTGTCGGTGGGCTGGGAGGATGAGTCCGAACATCCTAAGCTTAAGGAAATGAAACTGGCCAGCATAGTTGCAGCCTTCAATCCGAATCGATGCGTTTTCATTGTTTGCTTCCTGCGAAAGTGTGCAAAGCGGTTGCCCAATGGAGGCGACAGCTTGTTGTCCTGTGAATTCAAAACCTTTGTCCATGGCCGCATGGTGATCAGTCAGATTGACCAATGCGCAATTAGACAATTTTCAATCTGTAATGATCTAGTACAAAGTAGCCGATCGCACGTCAACTGGAATATCTGATTGACAGCAAGGCTCACTCACCCAGGGCTTCTTCCAGTGGCCGGCTGCCGGGAATATCCTCGGGCCAGCGTGTCCACACTGGCACTCGGACCAATATTTTTTTGCGAAACTCGTCTGCTTTCTTTTGACGTATGGCTTTCGATAAAGTTTTTCGAATTTCGGTCTGGATCTCTGCCATATCCTGCGTTCTGGCATCTTCGCGCTGAACCACTTCGACAACGTGGAATCCGATGTCATCTTCAATCAATTGGCTCAAGTGGCGCAGTGGCAGGCTAAAGATGGCCTGATCTAATGCGGCTGACTTGAGACTTTTTTGACTGGTCCAGTCGTACAACCCACCTTCAGCAGCCGTATATCCTTCGGAGCTATCGCGTGCCACCGCCTCGAAGGGCTTACCGCCAAGATACACTTCATTAAACAGTTGTTCAATGCGTTGCAACGCTTCCTCGCGCGTGGCGTGCCGATCATGGCGAACAGTCAATTGACGCCACTTGGCTCTGGCAGGAACCTTCCAACGATCGATATTTTCCTGATAGTAGGCCAGGATTTCGTCTGGCGGAATCTCGTACTGCTCTAGAACGTACTTCTCTTCAAGCTGCGATCCCATCACCTGCGTCAGAAAATGGTTCTTCATGATTCCTAGAGACATGCCGCGATTCTGAAGCTCTGCCTCTAGTTCGGCCAAGCCTTCCACTTTGTATTTCTTGAATAGCTCGGCAGGAACATAACGATCATAGAACATGCGAGTAGCGCGCGAGACAACCTGCTCGCGCATCTTTTTTACTTCATCCGGCGTAGCTGTGCCTGCCATATCGCGAAAGAATTCTTGCTCTAGAGCTTTCATCTCGACAAATTGCGGCAATACTTGGCGCAGCAGAGTTCGACGCGCTACATCTTCTTGAGCTTGACCGTTCAATCGGTTCTTATTTTCAATGATGATCGGTTCGATGACCGCTGCCAGGTCACCGGCCAAAATGCGCTCGGTACCGACAATGGCAACAACCTGGCCTGCCGCAAAGTCAGCCAATACTCGTATCGGAGAATTGGGGTCCAGGGCTGATGGCGCAGACTGAAAACTGACCAAAGATCCATTGCCAGTGGTTCCACTTGCTGACTCACTCGGACTATTATTGCCAGTGACTTGCGGAAGCTCAGCAAGACTAGGCAGCGGCGGCAAATTGGCAGGCGCACTTTGACTGGGCTCCTGACGCGTTCCAGACGCTTCACCTGGAGTTCTAGGGAGTACCTGCTGAGCTCCTGGGAACTTTGGACTAGATTGACTCGACACACCCGGAGGTGTCAATTCAACCACTCGATATTGACTTGGTTGACCAGCAGCAAAAGGAATCATCGCTGGCCCAGACTGCACAGGAACTACTGGAGCCGCCTGCCATGGTGTTTGAGCGTAACCCATTTCGCTCCATGGCCCAAATACAATGCATACGAATATTGCAAAGCTTCCGAGCCGTTTGGTACTGTTGGATAATTGGTGCATGCTCGCAGGTTGCTTCCTTGAATCTGCCGAACTACTGATCTGCTAAAATACTCTTGCACGCTTGTTCTTTGACGGAATTGGCTCTTGAAATCAAGATAAGATAGGCAGAATAAAGCCTGAAACCTTTGCTATCTTTAACATCTCTATCCCCTCCACAGATTGCCAACACCAATGGTCCCTAAAAGAATTGCAATTTCTGGAGCGTCCGGCTTGATTGGTTCAGCTTTGATCGAAAGACTGCAAAACAAAGAATCGGTTGATATACTCTGCTTGAGGCGCCCAGAAACCTCTTCCGACAAAACATCTAGCCCCAGAACTTCGTCCAGTCCAATCCGTTCGATCGACTGGCTGCCATCCAGTGGGCTTCGCAGACTCGAGCAAATGGAAAACGTGGACTGGGTCATCCATCTGGCAGGTCGTTCCATCAATTCAGCTCGTTGGACAGAGAAAGAGAAGAATAAACTACGCCAAAGCCGCGTCGAAGCCACCCATAAACTCGCATCGCAAATCGCGGAACTGGATCAAAAGCCACGAGCTTTCTTGTGCGCTTCAGCGGTTGGATTCTACGGGGATCGAGGCGACGATCTGGTGAGCGAATTGGATTCGGCTGGGCACGATTTTCTCAGCCAACTTGCCTCGGATTGGGAAGCCGCTTGTAGCCCGTTGTCCAGCCGAGGCGTTCGTGTGATTCACGTGCGGTTAGGTGTGGTCTTGTCGAAGTCCGGTGGAGCACTTACCAAGATGTTGCCGATTTTCAAACTGGGGCTTGGTGGACGATTGGGATCGGGTAGACAATACTGGAGTTGGATTTGCTTGGAAGATTGCTGTCGGGCGATTGAGTTCTTGTTAGACAATCCACAAGCCAGCGGCTCTTACAATGTCGTCAGCCCAGAATCCGTAACCAATCGGCAATTCACTTCAGTACTAGCTCAAGTTCTGAAGCGTCCAGCTCTTCTGCCAGCTCCTGCCTTCGCTCTGCGTCTTGCTCTTGGTGAGATGGCCGACGGATTGTTGCTCAGCAGTTGTCGAGCACAACCCGAGCGATTATTAGAGCTGGGTTTCGAATTTCAACATCCCAAGCTTCTTAGCTGCCTGCAGTCGCTCCTGGGGTAAAAGACAATGTACCTGTTCATGCAGGTTTGTAGGGTGAGACAAGCGGCTGACTTTTATACACAAGTCGAGTAACCATCGGGGCATTTTTGCAGAAAAGCAAATTTTTATCGGTCGGGTGGCACGTCCCCGAGGAACGAAGGGCGTGAAGGATTACCAGCTAGCGGCTTTTCAAGTTTGCTGACTGCGGCGTTTTTCCTGCAGGCGATGACTTGCCATCAACAGAGCCTCCTTTTCGCGCGAAGAAAGCGCCGCAGTTCCCTCACGATGAAGCTTCCGCAAGATGTCATCAAGTACATCGTCTCCTACGGCAGATTGACCGTGGTGCCTGCCGGAAGAACTTGAAGTGTGTCGATGGGAATGACGGTGTTGGCGCTGGCTCGAATCCGTCGAGCAGACGCCATGAGGAGCCGCTGGCTGGTGGTGCCGAGAATCTCTACGAACTTTGCTCAGAGGCATGTACTGCTCTTCCAGTTGCAACGCCCGCGATCGTTCCCAACGACTGGCGACGAACAGGTAGACCGAGGCAGCGACAACTGCATACCAAATATTGTTCGCCTCGTAATTCTTACTGGTCACGACTACTACTAGCATTGCTGCCCCGCAACCCAAAAGCGCGGTAGACAAGTAAGAATTTAGCAGTGAAAGTCGATGCAGCACCGTGGCTTCCAAGCCAAAACGCTTGCGGGTCAACAGAGAATACAGCAAGGCTCGATTGTCAAACGGAATAGTTGGCAGGAAGTTCAGACAACCAATCACAAAATTGACCCACAAAATCTGAGACGCCCAAGCCAAGCTACTCCAACCGTGTTGAATATCTACCAAAGCGGCCAAATTTTGTTTCCAGGTCTGAGCTGAAGAAATCGCAGCTTCCTGAGAAAGCAAGACCACACTAACGGCCAAGCCAAGCAGGAATAGAAACGCGGTAGCTGCGTGTCCTGCCACTGCGTATCGAAAGATTTGCTGCGACGGCATGTACTCATAATCGGTCGATAGGTTGCCTGTTGGTCCCACTCGCGTTTCAAGCTCAAGCGAATACGCTCCAACTGCCAACTGCTGAGCAGCTAGACGTACTGTCAAGCTGATGATCCACACCACAGGCAGCGTGATGGCCAGCGAACGCAAATTGGAAAGACTTGGGTTAAGCGCAATGAGAACCAGCAGCCCAATGGCGAACAGACCTAAAGTGGCCACAAGCGAATTGTGAACGACGGCTCTGCTGAGCCCTTGGGCACGCACATCCGCTTTTTGGGATCTCTTTCGGGCAATTCTAGACAACCATTTCATAAGGCTATCAACCCAGATCAATTGAAACTTGCAGACTTCAGAAATTCGTCAGTTAATTTTCAACAAAAAAGTCCGGTCGTCAGCACCAAATCGATGTCCGACAGAACCCGCATCTGATCACCCCGCTCAGGCCCACATCCTTAGTAACCGTTCATAAATTTGCCGGTCGGCGTTAGCGTCCAGTTACTTTCCTAAATTAGCCGGTACGCGTTAGCGACCGGTTGCTTTCCTAAATTAGTCCGGTTGCCACGAAAACCGGGTGCTAACGAACTCCGGCTGATGACAACCTCAGCAGTTTGCTTGCGAACGGCTCTTTGACAATTCTATGCTAACACAAAGTGTCGAAAAATGCTCTCAATTTCCAAATAGTTTCTTTCGCCCAAACAGGGGGGGATAGCAAGGTCACTATGGACTCGGCCATGGGTGAATCGCTAATTTAGCATTCTTCGAGATTGCCGCCCCTTACTGGCCACTGAAATACTATCCATGAGTACACCGAAAAGCCCTTCCATCTACTTTTCAGTCGGCGAGCCCAGCGGGGACTTGCACGCTGCGAAACTGATCCAAAACCTTCGATCTCAGGTTCAGAACTTGACGTTTGGTGGACTTGGCGGCCCTCAAATGTCGGCCGCTGGCTGCCGGATCGATTACCCGCTGACCGAATTGGCGGTAGTTGGATTTGTTGAAGTGCTTCCCAAACTCAGAGAATTCTTTCGAGTCGCCCGCCTGGCCGCAGAGTCGATGGATCGGCACCGGCCCGATGCGGTCGTGCTGGTTGACTTTCCTGGATTCAACTGGCACATTGCCAAACGAGCCAAGCAGCGTGGAATACCCGTGTTCTACTATCTACCTCCGCAATTATGGGCCTGGGGAAGCTGGCGGATTCATAAAATGCGCAGCTACGTCGATCATGTTCTGTGCAACCTGCCATTCGAACAGCAGTGGTTCCAGCGCCATGGCGTTCCCGCTACTCTGGTTGGTCATCCTTTTTTTGACGAAGTGGCCGAGAGAAATCTTGACCAACAAATGATCCATCATTGGAGCCGGCAGCATGGCGTGCGGGTGGCGGTTTTGCCCGGTTCAAGAGCGCGTGAAGTCCATAACATCTGGCCGATGCAACTGGCAGCCATCCGTCAACTTGCGACCGCACATCCGCAGGCGCACTTTCTGGTCGCATGTTTGAAAGATGCCCACTGCTTGTGGTGCAGGCAGCAATTAACCGCTACCGACCGACGACTGAACATTCACTTTTTCGTCAATCGAACCAGCGAAGTGGTGTCGCTAGCCGATTGTGGCTTGGTCAAATCGGGTTCGGTCAGTCTTGAATTGATGGCGCGTCACGTGCCTACCGTAATCGTCTATCACGTTGGTCGAATCATGTACCAAATTGCCAGACGCTTGACGGATATCGATACCATCAGCCTGCCGAATATGTTGGCCGGTCAGAAAGTGATGCAAGAGTTCCTGGCCATCGGTTCGACAAGCCGAGTTGTTGATCCGATTGTAACGGCCATGAACCGATTGATGAGCGACCCTCTTGAGCTGGCAAGGCAAAAGGCGGCTCTGAAAGACCTGAGTCAGCGTTACGCTCAACCAGGGGCCAGCCAACGAGCGGCTCGAGCGATTTGCGATCAGCTTGGCTGGAACACTTCCAACCAATCTCTCCGGCAGGCCGGCTAGAACTCGGTTTGAACCGGAAGAGACAAGCAAGCAGGAGTGGCCAAGATAGGCCCAATGCATCATAATACCGCTTTTGAATCAATCGGCCGGCAGCGGCGTCTGGAACAAGGCAAATACTGGGCGAGAGACCAAACAACAAGTTGATACGCCCGTTGGCCTCTTGCCATGCTTTTGCCTCCGATCCACGAGAATTTCCACTGACCTAAATATGCCACCAATAACCTACAAAGACAGCGGCGTCGACCTTCAAATGTACGAACAGGCGATGCAGAAGCTACCCAAGCTGATGCACCGCACCTTCACGCCGCGCGTGGTCCGCAACGATGGTGGGTTTGCTGGTCTGTTTCAGCTTGATTTCGCGGGTGCCCTATTTTCTCGCAACTACAGAAATCCGGTACTCGTCTCGGGCACGGATGGTGTGGGCACGAAACTACGAGTGGCACAAATGGCGGGACAACATGGCACTGTGGGCATCGACTTGGTGGCCATGTGCGTCAACGATGTGCTGTGTTGCGGTGCCGAGCCGCTGTTCTTTCTGGACTATGTGGCCATGAGCCGCGATAATCCGCCGTTGTTAGAACAGATCGTCAGCGGAATCAGTGAAGGCTGTGTGCAAGCCGACTGCGCTCTGCTGGGTGGTGAAACAGCGATCATGCCCGACCATTACCGAGACGACGACTACGACTTGGCCGGCTTCTGCGTTGGCGTTGTGGAAAAACAGCATTTGATCAGCGGCGGGCAGATCGCCGCAGGCGACACTCTGATCGGAATTGGTTCCAGCGGCCTACACTCCAATGGCTTCAGCCTGGTACGTAAAGCAGTCTTTGGCGCTGCCGGGCTTTCAGTTAACGAACATGTTCAAGAACTGCAAGCAACTGTTGGCGATGCACTAATGACTCCGACATTGATCTACGCCAAACTGACGCGTCGAATTCTGGGGCACTATCGAGTCAAGAATGTGGTTCACGGCATCGCCCATATCACCGGCGGCGGCCTGCTGGAGAATACTCAGAGAATTCTGCACCCGAAAGTGGATCTTGTTTTCGAGCGAGGTTCTTGGACCGTCCCGCCCGTCTTCCCTTGGATACAAAAGCTAGGGCAAATCGACTCGGACGAAATGGATCATGTTTTTAATATGGGCTTGGGGCTTGTTTTAGTGGTCAGCCCCTTCTACGCCAATACAATTTTGGAACTAGCCCATTCCATGGGATACCGCGCCAGCGTTGTTGGCTCAGCAGTCCCTGGCACCGGCATCAGCCGTTGGAAATAGTCGCAGGAAGCCTGACCTTCTGACCAGTCCGGGCGCTTTCATAGATGGCCAAGATCAGCTCCACGCTGCGTCTGCCCTGATGACCATCGATGGCCGAAACCTGATTCTGCTGGATGGCCAGCAGGAAATCTCGAAACAAGGCAGTATGAGCGTGATGTCCAATCGCTGCTGGGTCCGCTGCACCGCCTCCCGTTTTGGTTCTACCCTTCATCTCCTCGCGTAATCGCTGGTCATCTTCATTCGTCTGAGCAAACTCCCACTTGATGATATCTTCCTCCTCCAAGATGGCCGTACCCTGCGACCCGGTTAATTCGATGCGTTTGAGCGAACCAGGAAAACCTGCTGTCGTAGCTTCGATGACACCCAGCGCACCACTGGCAAATCGCAAACTGGCCGTCACCACATCTTCCACTTCGATCCGCTCGTGTGCCAGAGTAGCCGCATGGGCCGACACTTCTGCTACCGGTCCCATCAGCCACAAAAGCAGATCCACGCTGTGAATCGCCTGGTTCATCAGGGCTCCGCCGCCGTCGAGCGCCCACGTCCCACGCCAAGCGCCGCTGTCGTAGTAGGCTTGCGTCCGATACCACTTCACGTAGGCATCACCCAATGCCAAAGTTCCAAAGCGCCCCGCATCAACAGCTTGCTTCATCAGTTGGCTCGAACGATGAAAACGCGATGGAAAAATCGTAGCCAACTTGACTCCAGCTTGCCGGCAAGCCTGAATCATCCGGTCGCAACGCTCCAGAGTTACCTCCAAAGGCTTTTCTACGATCACGTGCTTGCCCGCCGCCGCCGCTGCCAAACAGGGCTCCAAGTGCGCACCACTGGGCGTGCAGATTGTGACTACATCGACAGCGGGATCGGTTAACATCTGCTCCAGATCGGTATAGGGCTTCCCGCCAAATTTCTCGGACAATTGTATCGCTTTGTCGGCAGTTCGATTGTAGCAAGCCACCAAACGCGCTCCTTCGATATCGGCAATGGCTTTGGCATGAAAATTGGCAATCATTCCACAACCGATAATCCCAAATCCTCGGCTCATTTTATCTCCTATGGTAATTTATCCGCACTAACTGTGACCCGAACGACGAACAATTATACAGCTTCGCAGCCCAATGCGCCAGAGTCAATGTTCAACGACACCGCTGACACTTTCGTAATGATTGAAGTACAATGGTTCCGCTCAACCAATCCGCTAGGACTACCTGAATTGGCCCCAAGGGCCAGACAATTGGATTCTTAGGGCGGTATAATTTGGCTCTTTTATTGACACTTTTCGCTGATCGCCGTTATTTAGAAAGCCTCAAACCGTGAATCAACTGCAATTTCGTGCTCGTGCTCAGCCCTCGGCGGTGCTCGTAATCGGAACTTCTGGGATTTCCGAGCACGCGTACGAGCACCATTTCATTGAGCACGAGCACGATCGTGATCACAACATTACGTAAAGTTCAGCGAAAAGTGTCCTATTAATTCTGTATATCGATCGAATCATGCGAGTAGTTATCCTGCCGGATGCTCAAGCTGTCAGCAAGCGGGCATCTGATATCTTTTGTAAGCTAGTCAAAGAGTTTCCCGATGCCGTATTGGGGCTAGCCACCGGAGGCACTCCGCTGGGTACCTATCAGGAATTGATCCGTCGCCATCACGCAGGTGATATCAGTTTTGCTGAAGTAACGACCTTTAATTTAGATGAATATGTGGGATTGCCCCAAGAGCATCAGCAATCTTATCATTGCTTCATGCGCCAGAACCTTTTCATCCACATCGACATCGATCCTAAGCGATGTTATTTGCCTTGTGGCACGGTTGAGGATCTGTTGCAAGAATGTCAGAACTATGAACTGCTGATCGATCAGGCTAGTGGCATTGACTTGCAGTTGCTGGGCATTGGAACGGAAGGCCACATCGGATTTAACGAACCCGGATCATCGCTGGCCAGCCGCACTCGCGTCAAGGCACTCACCCAGCAGACTCGACAAGACAACGCACGATTTTTTAGTTCGCCTTCGGAGGTTCCTCGGATGGCCATTACGATGGGCATTGGAACGATCTTGGAAGCCGAACACTTGTTGCTACTTGCTACAGGCCGCAACAAGGCTAAAGCCGTTCACGAATTCATCGAAGGTCCCGTGACCAGCATGATGCCCGCCTCGGCCCTGCAATTGCATCCCAACGTCACCGTTCTATTGGACCAGGACGCCGCATCGTTGCTTCAGCGTCGTGACTACTACGATCAGATGGAGCGCATCCAAATGGAACTGGAAAGCGCAGCGAATTGACAAGCAAACTCGCGCGAATTGCTAAATGACCCAGATGGCTAGGGATTAGCCAAACCTGTCAGCGACTCAAGAAATTTTTAACGCTATTCACTGTTCGGCTCAACGCGGATGGCCGATGTTGGCGCGATGAAGTTTCTTCAGGCTGAGGAGTTACTGTGTTGCCTGTGCCACCATCAATGCCGCTATCGGACTGACTGTCCTCCTCCTGTTCGTACTCGTCCAGCGGGTTTTCAAGATTGAATTGTCGCTCGGAAGGCTCCTCGGAACCTGGATACCTGTCCATCACACCGCTGGGTGACACCGCCTGTGGATAGGATACTGGTAGGGCCAAGCGTCCTAGTGGGCCTACCGATCCGAAACGCTCTTCTACAAATGATATTCCATGAGCCTCGACAATCGTGCCCGTCTCGCGTTCCAGGGCCGCCAATTCCGAATTGTATAGGGCAAGTGCCTGAGCTTCATTGGCGATCGAGTTCCCCCAATCGACGATGGCCTGTAGCAATACGATGAATTGATCCAGTTGATTACCAATTGCAATCTGGGCATCCAGGTTGGTCTGCGCCGCCTTTCGCACCTCCTGGTAGCGTTGATACTGCGCGTAAAAAAGATCCAGATTGCGAACGTTGATCGCCAAATTGTGCGATGCTTGATGCAAGCCCTGTTGAAGATTCACTTGATCTCGCTGGATCAATAGCTCTTGTTGGCGCAGCAGGGCTCGCGAACTGCGTAGTCCTATGGGTACTGAAAAATTGACACCCAGTCCCCAGTCATCAAAGCCGGCCTGGCCAATGTTGGCTCCGTTGGGCATAGTGCCTTCAAGCCCGTTCCAGCGATAAAGGGCCACCGCATCCAGCCTAGGCAAAGCCTCATTGTTGCGCAGCAACATCCGCTGTTGATCAGCCTCTAAGATCAGTTTCAGTTCAATGATGTCGGGCCGCCGCAGTTCAGCCAATCGCAGCAACTCATCCCAGTTCATCTGCATCGCCTGATCGATCAAAGCTGAAGTGGGGATCAGTCGGCTGTTATCGTAAGGGCTTAAGCCCATCACATTTCGAAGCGCAGCTTCTCGCTGGAGTACGTTGGCCTGAGCCACCAACAACACGGCTCTAAAGTTCTCGTAGGCTACACGCGCTTGGGCAGCTTCACCTAGTCTGGCCACTCCAATTTCAGCGCTATCTTCGGCTCGCCTAAGCGCAAACTCCAACTGCGCCACCTGCTGCTCACGAGCCCACAGTTCAGTGCGCGCTAATACCAATTGCCAATAACCTTGTATCACGCTCAATAAGTGGTTCTGCACCGAATCCTTGAACTGAAAATAGGATCGCTCGGTGTCTATCCTGGCGATGACAATGGGCGCTTGATTGGCTTGCCGTCCTGCGCCTTGCAGCAGTGGCTGTGTCAATTGCATCGCGGTGCTGGTTCCCAGTTGTGGGTTCAACGGCGTAAGCAGTCCAGGAAATCGATTCTCGTTGCCAATAACTCCAAAATCGATCACGCCACCAGTCACCATGCGTTTGGACAAGCCTGCATTCAGGCCGTAACGATCGTTGCGATTGCCCACGATACGACTTTGTGTTGGATCGATCGTGTCGGGAATAGCCGTTGGCGTGCGACTATCCAACCAATTGTTATTTGCAAAAAGTGTCGGATCAAATGCACCGCGAGCTGCATCAATCGCAGTGTTAGCGATAGCAGGATCAAAGATGGTGCGTCCGGTGGTTGTCGCGTTCACTCCAGTTAGCACTCGTACCACATCCATGTTCTGCAAGCTAATGCTCAGCACATCAGACAAATCCAGTTGCAGTGGCTCTGCCTGCCACTGAGGATTGGCAACAGTGGCAGGTGGCACTGAATCGGGAATACGAGCGCTGCATAATTGGCCTGGCGTGCGAATACATATCGCACGCTGCTCCGGCAGTATGCAGCTCCAGGGCTCGTCACTGAAAGACAGAGACTGCAAGCCAAGGATTGCTAGCAAACCAACAAAATAGCATCGGAATAATGGTGTCATGCAGACTTCTATCGAGTCACCGCGAAGTTCGGTTGCAGCGGCACTATCGATCATTCAAGAAGTGCAGTTCTTCGTGTGCCACTGGTTCCGACTAGCTAAAACGTGCGGATAGCGTTAGCGACATCCTATGCACCCATCAGCGCTTGTCCGCACACTCGCAGAACGTTGCCATAGACACCTTGGGAACTGGCCTGGGCGAACATGGCAACCGCCTGGGCAACATCTTCGGGCAAGCCGCCTTGCGACATCGAATTCAAGCGTCGGCCAGCTTGACGCAGTGCAAAAGGAATGGTGGCGATCATGTCGGTTTCGATAAAACCGGGCGCAACCGCGTTCAGTGTGATCCCTTGCTGGATAAATCTTTCAGCATAGGCTTCTACCATGCCGATAACGCCCGCCTTGCTGCATGAGTAATTCGTTTGGCCTGCGTTGCCCGCGATTCCCGATATGGACGAGACCAACACCACGCGACCACTGGAAGACAGTGTCCCCGACTGGATCAATTCACGATTGATGCGCTCCTGGCATGACAAATTGGTTGCGATGACTGCGTCCCACATCTCTGGCTGCATATTGACCAATTTTTTGTCGCGAGTGATTCCCGCATTGTGAACTAAGACATCCAGCCTGCGATCGGCAAAGTGAGCGGCGATCTTTTGGCCCGCATCTGCGGCCGTGATATCCGCTGTCAACCAGGTACCCTGCAACCGCTCGGCTTGCTCTTTCAGATCCGCTTCCGCTTTGGGAATATCCAGTAAACATACCTGAGCACCACGACCTTGCATCAGCGTCGCAATGGCCCGTCCAATCCCTCGCGCGGCTCCAGTCACCAATACGCTGCGGCCTGACAACGGTAATGGGCCGCCGGAATCTGATTGCCCGGACGAATGCACTCGAAGCATTTGCCCCGAAACATAAGCTGATTGATCTGACGCAAAGAAGCCAAGCGGTGCCCATAAATTGTGTCCCGCGTCAGGATCTGCCCAAATCAAGTTCACCGATCCACCATGCCGCATCTCTTTGGCCAGCGCTTTGACAAAACCCAGTAGTGAACGCTGAGCGACATGTTGCTCCGGAGTGCAGGTTTCTGGAGCCTGCCCCACGATGACCACCCTTGCACACTTGCCGAAACGCTTGATTTGGGAACTGAAAAAAAGTGGTAGTTGCCGCGTCTGCTCGATCGACATGATCCCCGAGGCATCATAGATTACTGACTTGAGTCGCGCGTCCGATGAACCAGATTGTGGACCGACAGTTGGAGCAGATTGCTCAGTTAACCACGACTGGATTGACGGAGCAAACTGGGCTCCAGCCGAATGCCCAAATAGCACTGGACCAACCAGCAGCGATTGTCCCGTTTGATAACGATCTAACATTTGAGGCTGAGGCAATCCCAGGCGACCAGCCAACCATTTGCCCATACTCGAATTGACAAAACCAAGATATCGATCCGACATTTTTCCGTTGACTCACTTTCGCATTCGCGACGCACTTCGAATTCACACTTCCAACAAACAGTTGTCGATCAAACGAGTTTGACCGACATGCACTGCTACTAAGGCCACGGCAGTCCGATCGATTCGCTGCAAATCCGTCAAGTATTCAGCGTCAACAATCCGAGCATAATCGATGCGATCAGCACCTTCTTGCTTTAAGATACGCTGCATTTCGGCTTCGATCGCAGACACTTCTCGATGCCCCTGCTCAAACATTCGTTTGGCTGATTCCAGCGCCTTCCACAGGCACAGCGCGCTGGGACGCTGCTGAGCGGTAAGATAGCGATTCCGGCTGCTCATCGCCAATCCATCGGCCTGCCTGACTGTCGGACAGCCTTGAACCAGAATAGGGACGTTCAGATCATGAACCATCCGCCGAATAACGGTAAGCTGCTGATAATCCTTCTGCCCAAAATAGGCGATGGTGGCAGGTAAGATATGGAACAGCTTCAGAACGACGGTGACCACGCCGCGAAAGTGAATTGGGCGAAAGATACCTTCCAATGGTTCTGCGGCTGCGGGTGGCTGTAAAAATGTTGAAAAGCCCTCAGGGTACAAATCGGACTGACTAGGAGCAAACACCAGATCGACTCCTAATTCGCTTAATCCGCTCAGGTCCTGCTGCTGAGTCCGAGGATACTTGGCAAAGTCTTCACCCGGGCCAAATTGAGTTGGATTGACAAAAATCGTCGCCACTGTGCGATCGCATTCCTCAAGCGACCGCCGCACTAATGATAAGTGACCGGCGTGCAGCGCACCCATCGTAGGAATCAAGCCTACGCGTTGCCCAGACTGTCGCCACTGAGCTACCTGTGAATATGCCAGATCGGGATGCTCTAAGATCTTCAAGCTGTCACCTCGTTGGAATATTGAGTCAAGCTACGTGCCTGGCTTTGCAACTGGCAGGCAAGCAGAGTATTGCTCAGCAACATAGTTATCGTTAGCGGTCCGATTCCACCTGGTACTGGAGTGATGGCGCTGGCCACCTGTTCGACCGACTGAAAATCGACATCGCCCACTAGAGTGTCTCCATCGCGATTGATCCCCACGTCGATCACCACCGCGCCTGGTTTAACCATATCAGCGGTGATTAACCTAGCTCGCCCGACGGCTGCGATCAGGATATCCGCACTGCCTGTGATCGCCGCCAAATCGCTGCTTTGAGAATGACAAATGGTAACGGTCGCATTTGCCAACTGAGGGCCGTATCCAAGGTCTTTTTGGACCAGCATCATCGCCATTGGCTTGCCCACGATTTCGCTACGGCCTACTACCACTACGTGCTTGCCAGCCACAGAAATCTGGTGCCGCGCCAACACTTGGATAACTCCGTGAGGCGTGCAAGGCAAAAACCGAGCCCGTCCCTGAACCAGCAGCCCCACATTCTCTGGCCCAAACGCATCCACATCTTTTAGTGGATGAATACGGTCCAACACAGACTGGGTCGAAATGCTGCCGGGCAAAGGCAACTGCACTAAGATTCCATGGACACCCGCATCGGCGTTCAATTGGTCCAGAAGATCTAAAAGATGCCGCCCCGTCGTGCTGGTAGGCAAGCGAATCAGGCGGCTGTCCATCCCAACGCTCTTGCAAGCCTTCTCCTTGTTGCGGACATAGACTTGACTGGCAGGATCTTCGCCAACCAATACTGCCGCCAACACCGGAGTCGCTCCGCCCGTACTTTTCCACTGCTGGACCTGTGCAGCAATTTCTTGCCGAATCTTCACCGCAAGTTGTTTTCCATCGAGTATCTGCGCAGTCACTAGAAAAAGCCTCCTGACCAAAAATCCGTAACAGTCGCTAAACTAACCGCTGGCTGCCACAATTCCCGTAAACGACCAACAACAAGAACTGCCGCTGAAACTGAGCATATCAAATCTAGAGTTATACTCGGGATTTCCAGTACTGAGGAGCAGTGCCAGAAACTTTGACCATGCAATCGCGTCAGGGGCTATCCATCGAGGCTATTCATCGAGTTGAACTTTATCTTTAACGATCTTATACTAATCGTCCAACCCATTTGGGTTCTGATTTACCCCAATCCAACAAGACGCTGAAAAAGCCATGGACCCGCTGTACTTCAAAGAATTGAACACCTACTTTGATCCCAATCGAGCCCGTTTGGACCTGTCTATCAATCAGCCATCGGTCAGTTTAATCGCAGGAGTTGAAACGGGGCAGTTAGTCGGATCGCTACAGACGCTGGAAGCCGTTGCACAGTACGCCACTGGCTGTGGTGCCAAGTCACTGATGATCTCTAATTATCTGCTGCATGGACCTGGACATGGTGATAACGGCAAGATTGTTTTTCGCGACGCCACAGAGCTGCGACAACTGCTATCAGCAGCGGGCATTGTGGCACCCACCATTAGCGCTCACTGCGCAGCGTACGCTCATTTGAGCGCACGTTGGGGTACCGAGTATGCTGCGAGTTTTGTGCCGCCTGACGTAGCCGCTCAGGGGACACAGTACATCGAAGATTGGTCGGAAGAGTACCTATTGGGCCTGCTAGAAGCAGGCAGCGCAATGGGCATTCATATTTTTGGATGGTTCTGGGGCTTGTGGGGACATCCCGTTCTGCACAGCGGTTATCCCTGGTTTTTTGGTTGGGACAATCTGATGGCCGAAGGCCTGAATCGTTTTCGTGATAAGACAGCCAGAATCCGCGCGCGAGCTAAAGAACTGGGAGTCTATTTGGCTCATGAAATCCACCCTGGTACCGGAGCTATCTGCTCACGTGACTTTGGGCTGCTGCTGATGGCTGCCGATTACGACCCATCGCTGTGTGTTTGGGGTGACCCGAGTCACTGTTGGGCTGGCGAGAGCTGGACGGCACGTTTCAGCAGTCCTTTTGTAGCTGCACGCATCGTCGGTAGTCATGCCAAGAACTTCAAATTTCTTGAAGGTGCATCAACGTTAATGATCAGTGAAGACTGGTCACGACGTGGCCATCAGTTTTGTAGCCACGGGGAAGGCGAGGTCAATCTGGTCAGTTACGCCAAATTGCTGCTGTCTCTCGGAGTCGGCGAGCGATTTTGTGCGATCACGGGTGGGGAGGTCATGCCGATGTACAGCGAAGCTGAAGACAGCATCTTGCCACTGACCGCTCCAGCACCACATCTTCTGGGAGCGTGTAGCGCAGGCATCCGCTGGGTCAACGATCACCTGAGCGGTATGTCTCGCACTTCGGCGACATTTACCGATGGTATGGCTAAGTAATCTGCGTTAGCTAAGTATCTCTTTGACGGCTCGGCCATGCACGTCGGTCAATCGCATTTCACGTCCGCCAAAACGGAACGTCAACCGCTCATGATCAATACCCATCAAGTGAAGCATCGTGGCGTGAATGTCATGAATATCCAGCTTGTCTTCAACGGCACTCATTCCCAGTTCGTCAGTCGCGCCATACGTCATTCCGCCTCGCACTCCGCCCCCGGCCATCCAAATCGTATAACCGCTCACATGATGGTCTCTTCCGTCATTGCCTGAACTGTGCGGGGTCCGGCCCATCTCTCCCGCCCAGACCACCAGCGTTTCGTCCAACAGGCCACGTCGCTTGAGGTCGATAATCAGAGCAGCCACGGGTTGGTCGGTGATCCGGGCGTTTTCGGCATGCCGCAGTTTCAATTCTCCATGTTGATCCCAGGGAGAGTTGTTGCCATGCGTGTTCGGGCAGGTGATCTCTACAAACCGCACTCCGGCTTCCACTAGCCGGCGAGCCCTTAGGCATTGCAGGGCATAGTGCTGATCGTACGAATCGCGACGATCGACTCCATACAGGCTGAGCGTCTCGGGCGTCTCCCCGCTGACATCACAAAGTTCGGGAACCAAAGTCTGCATGCGAGCTGCCGTTTCGTAGTTGCGGATCGCGGATTCAATTTCCGAAATTCCTGCCTGCTGCTTAGCAAATCTACTGTCCAGATCGCCTAAGAACGCAAGCTTGGCTCGCTGCAGTTGGGGATCGTCTGCAGGCACGATGTTATCAACTGGAGTCCCCTTGGCTCGAACCATGGTAGCTTGGTGCATGGCAGGCAGGTAGGAACTGGCAAAGTTTTGAATGCCTCCATTGGGAATCCAGTCGTTATTCAGCAGCACATATCCCGGCAGTTGCTGGTTCTCGGTTCCCAGCCCATAGGAAACCCACGACCCCATGCTGGGCGATGCGGCCACCGAACGTCCCGTGTGCAGCAGAAGCGATTGTGCTCCATGTAGCGGTGTCTCACCCGTCAACGACCGAATTACACAAAGTTCATCAATCACCCTGGCCTGATATGGAAATAGATCACTGACCCACATCCCGGATTGTCCGTAGCGTTTGAATTGCCAGGGACTACCCAGCCATTTTCGGCCCGCACTGACCGATTGAGAACGTGGATCGGGACGCCACTTGGCCGGTTGTCCGCTAAGCCGTGTTAGCTCGGGCTTGGGATCAAAGGTATCGATGTGTGATACCCCGCCGTCCATGAATAGAAAGATGATTCGTTTAGCCCGAGGTGCAAAATGAGTCTTGTAATTGGCCTGGTTGCCTGAAGTAGAGGGATCATTGGCATGAGCCGACTCATTCGTCCGAGTCACCAAATCGGTGAAGGCTAACCAGCCAAATCCCAGTGAGGCTCCACGCAGGAAAGCTCGTCGATTCGCGTATGGAGCGACACGCCCTGGACAGCCTGAAGGCGCACCGGACAGTCGCGCTGCCTGAACAGCCTGACGCCTTCTAGCGAACATAGATGAACTCCTTCAAATTGAAGACTGCATGCGCGGCATCTTGCCAGACCAAGGGCTGCGTCAGTAAGTCACCTGACACCCCACGCATTTCAGCACTCTGCCGGATCAATCGTGAAAGCGCATCCACCTCGGCTGTCGTGCCTTGTCTTCCCACCGAACGTGTAATCATCTTTTCGGCTCGCTGCTCGATCGACTGAGCGCCATCAGTTACTAGTATCGTACTCCAATGCCTAGCCAGTTCAATCACCATCGGATCATTCAGCATTGCCAACGCTTGATCGGGAGTGTTGGTGACATCGCGTCGCCCCATGGTCTGTTTGGGAATCGGCTGATTGAACAACGCCAGAAACCTAGGAGGTTCCATCAGCGTCATTTCTAAATAGATGCTACGACGCCCCTGTCCATCCAGCGGCCCCTTAAAAAGTCGCTTTTGCGAATCTTCAGCCGTCCGATAGGGCTCGATCGGTGGACCAAATAGCGTTGTGTCTAACCTGCCCGAAACGGACAGCAGCGAATCACGAATCGCTTCAGCATCCAGTCGCCTCATGGGCATGGAGTGCCACAAGCGATTCTCTGGATCTTGCTGTAAAGCCAATGACTCGGGCCGACTTGATTGTCTCCAAGTGGCGGATGTGACCAACCGCTGAATCAAGCGTTTTGTCGACCAACCATCAGCTGTGAATTGTGCGGCCAGATAGTCAAGCAACTCGGGATGACTAGGCTGTTCTCCTAAGTGCCCCAAGTCGTCGGTCGTACGTACCAAACCTGCTCCAAACAGATAATGCCAGACGCGATTGACATAAACGCGAGCCACCAAAGGATTTTCGGAACTGACCAATTGCCGCGCCCAGTGCAATCGACCACTCACATCTGCTTCGGCACTTGCATCTGACACATCAAAGTTCAGCAGACGAGTGCGACCGCGTGGAACCGTTTCTCCAAGATCGGTGTAGACACCTCGAACGGCTATTCGTTCATCGCCGCCCTCGTCCCACTGTGCCATGGACCCCACCGTGCGATCGGGCCTTAATTCCCGTTCTTTGATACGGTAACGATCGACTAACTGTGTCAGTTCGTCATCGCCTGATAGTTGCGCTGGAAGCAGGCCGGCACGAAGAGCATCATTCAGCAAATACACATCGTCCTCAGTGCATGACTGGTCGTTCCATCGCAGCGCCGCATCGTGTACAAGCCTCATTAGTCGCTCGGCCCAGTCAGTTTTGCCTGAGTGCTGATCAAACAGCGGCGAGAACCGTCGCAAATCGTCTTGCGGCCCTTTGCCAGGTTCATGCTGATAGACCTTGGAAACTCCAAACCAAGACCGCTCATCGTCCAGTTCAGACTCTTTCACACCTCCATAACCGACGCGTGGAGGAAAATAGTTGTTCAGCGACTTGGTGGCCAGCTCCAGGTAGACCCGGCGTGGGGCCTTGTCGACTGTGCCCTCCAACGAGTCGAAATTGCCGCCTGTGAGTGTCTGCCATTGCGGATACGGTTGACTGGGAAACTGAAGTCGCTCGGGATTGATCGCGCGATCGACAATAAACGACAGCGAGGCAAACTTGCCAGACACCATCTGCATCGAGAAGGTAATGGGCTGAGTTGGATCCAATTGAGGGCTTTGAAGCGAACCTGCAAGTCGCGGCGACCAGACGTGTGAGTAACGCCCAGCGGGAAGCAAATGAAGAATTGCCAACGGCCCTTCGTCGGCGACCACCAATTCACCATCGCCAACCAATCCATACTGCATTCCCAAACCCTCCCAGCGCCAACCCATGGCCATTTGGGAAGTGGCAAAATCTGCTAATACCTTCAGATTACTCTGATTGGCTGCTTGGCGCTGCCCAGTCTGGCTGTGAAATTCATCTGCGGAGATAGGCGAGCCCAGGGATCGCTTCCAGAATTCAACAATAGTCTCGGGAAAGGTCGCGGACGGTTGCTGATCGGCAGGGATCGATCGCAGCTTGTCAACCATGCCTCCCGATTGCTGGGGCTCGGTCGCACGAAGCCAACGCTGAGCCAATTCGCCGCGCAGTTCAGCTTTGATCTCACGCAACTGCGCAATGGTCTCCTGATTTGTGTCAACCGCATCGATGGGACGAGCGCTGTATCGTGCGCTCATCAACATACCTGCCAGCGAATAGTAATCGCGTTGTTCAATGGCATCCAGTTTATGATTGTGACACTGGGCGCAGGCCAGGGTGGCTCCTAGAAAAGCTTTGCCTAGTGTGTCGATCATGTTAGCCACCGCCTCCTGAGATATCCCCTCTAGCGCGGCATTGTCTCCGTGGCGACGTTCGCCCATCCGTAGCATCATTGGCCCGATCAACGATTCGTTCACGCCCGACTGCGCATCAACTCGCGGTGGCAACAGATCACCGGCGATCTGTTCCAGGACTAATTGCTGATAAGAAATGTCTGAATTGAATGCTCGAATCAAGTAGTCTCGATATCGCCAAGCATTTTTGACTGGAACATCCCATTCGTAGCCGTGTGTATCGGTGTAGTGAATAACATCCATCCAGTGTCTGGCCCAGCGCTCGCCGAAATGTGGACTATGAAGCAGCTTGCTCACCAGAGTTTCATAAGCGTCAGCAGATTCATCGCTCAGGTAGCCATGGATCAATTCTGGAGAAGGCGGAAGCCCGGTTAGTGCGAAGCTGAGCCTTCGAACCAGAACGTGCCGGTCGGCTTCCTCTGCCGGTCGCAGATTTGCATCTTGCAACTTAACCAAAATGAAGCGGTCAACGTCGTTTCGACACCACTGGCCAGATACGCCTTGGTCAGCGGTCGTAGAATCCTGGGCAAGGCCGACAGAATCAAGGTTGCTCACTTCCAGACTTGGAGGCGACACGGGTTGGATCGGTTTTAGACTCCACCAATCCAGCCGCTGCTGGTACTGGGCTTCCCATAAGCCAGCTTTATCAGGGATATTGACTTGGCCCTCTCGCGGATCCACCGCACCCTCTTGAATCCACTGCGTCAGATCTTGGATCATTGACTCGGGAAGCCTGGGCTGTTTGGGAGGCATCGCCGAAGATCCGTCGGCATGACGAATGGAAAGCAGGAGCGGACTTCGGTCGGGGTCGCCTGGCACAATTGCCGGCTGCCCAGAGTCCCCACCCAATTGCCAGCCGGATTTCAGATCCAGTCGTAAACCGCCCTCGATTTGGTCTGCCTGATCGCTATGACACTGATAACAGTGCTGGATCAAAACAGGACGGATCTTTTTCTCGAACAATTCTATCTGCCGAGAAGCGATGCCCTGAGCACCAACGTATTCAGCCAAAACTAGGGCTATCGCAAAGCAGCATGCCACTACCGGAAGTCTTGCTTTCACAACGCAGAATTTCCTTTAAGTAAATCGCTACTAGAGAATCGTTGAGAATTCGATCATCAGCATAGTACTATTGTAAACAGGCACCAATCTGAACGCTACCTTTCGATAGAATATTGCTCCAGCTTACGATAAAGGGTCGCACGGCTGACACCCAGCAGCTTGGCAGCTTCGTTGATATTGTTGCTGGTTCGGGTCAGGGCTTCGCGGATCAGTCGCTCTTCCCAAAGATCCAACCTTAGGGTATCTAGACGCTCCACGCCGACATCTTGCAAGGATAGATCTCCGGGCATGATGACACTGCCTGCCGCCAGAACCACTGCGCTGTCAATCACGTTTCTCAGTTGTCGCACATTGCCAGGCCACTGGTACTTGAGTAGCCGTTCGCGGGCCTCGTCGGACAACCGCAGATTTTGTCTTCCATGCTGGCTGCGAAAGTGCTCTAGAAAGTGATTGGTCAGGATCTCGATATCTTTCCCACGGTCTCTCAACGGCGGTACCACCAGTTCAAACACGCTCAATCGGTAGTACAGATCTTCGCGGAATCGCTTGTCGCGCACATAGTCACGCAGATCGCGATTGGTAGCGGCAATCACGCGCACATCAACGCTTATCTCTTTCGTGTCGCCTACTGGCATGAACGGATGACCTTCCAGGATGCGCAGTAGTTTGGCCTGGCCCTCTAAGGTCAATTCCCCCACTTCATCCAAGAACAGAGTCCCGGTGTGTGACTGTTGGAAAAGTCCCACATGATCGCGATCGGCACCGGTAAAGGCTCCTTTCTTGTGACCGAACAATTGACTTTCCATCAGGTCCACCGGCAAAGCGGCACAGTTGACACATAACAAAGGCCGATCCTTCCGCGGACTCAAACGGTGAATGGCCCGGGAGACTAATTCCTTGCCAACTCCACTCTCGCCGCGCACCAAAGCACATCCGCTGGCTTTTGCTACGCGTGAGATCCGATCCTTCAGCCGGTTCATCTCAGGCGACTGCCCGATCAATTCGTGAAAATCACCGGTTCGCTGGACCAATCGCTTGTGTTCAGCCGACAAGCTAGCGTGCGCACGGGTGCTCTCCAAGGCGACTGCCAACATGTTACCCACCGAAACGGCAAAATCGAAATGTTCCTGTTCAAATGTTCCTTGATCGCGGTACAGGTGAATGGCACCCATCACCACACTTCCGCTCAGCAGTGGAATGCAAATCGCGTCAGCATAGGTGGCTTGCCGCCCGTTGCCTGAGATTTGATCCTTGACCCAAATACCACATCCATCTTGGCTGACTCGCTCAGTCAGTTTCTTGTGCAATCTCAGTCGATCGCCCTGGCCTTCGGGCAAGATCAACTGCGGCTTTAGCTCGCCGCGTTCATCGACCCACAAGAATCCCACCACTGTCGAAGACGTTCGCTGCCGCAGCACATCCAGTCCGGTATTTGCAACTTCATCTGGCGTGGTGCAGCGCATCAGGCAGATACTCAACTGGTACAAGTCGATCATGTCCTGCGAGCGCTGCCGCCCGCTCAGGACACTGATCGAATTGATGCCACTGGCCTCCACTGAAATGGGCGATTCCAAATAGAGCGTCTGGCCACTGGGCTCGGTATCTCCATCGTCGCTGACCAGTTCGAAAAGCAGTTCCGTGGACCCGACTTGAATCCGATCGCCATGATTAAGCTTTACGTCGGTAATGCGCTGGCTATTGACCAGCGTTCCATTGCGACTTTCGGCATCAGCCACCATCCAAGTGCCATCTTCATAACTGATGATAGCGTGGGTTCGAGAACTCAGTGGATCAGACAGCAGGATCTGACACCCACTGCCACGTCCTATGCGCAGCGGCTGCGATGCGTCCAGATCATAACGTTTCTCCGACGCGGTACCTCGAATAACTGTGGCCTGAGCTTTCATTGTCTACTACAAAAGGAACCTTGATGCCTAATCCATCTTGGATTTTGTTAAATCCCTTAGTGGATTTGAGTAATCACTGGCTAATGTTGACAAAAACACGTTGGTGACTCTATAGCGTACCAAAATTCTAATTGATCGATAGACGTTGTCCGTCCGGAAGCGGGCCCAAGAGGCAGGCAAATACAAGGAACTGGACCGGTAGACTTAAATAGGTCTTCCGAGGATACTAGAAAGCACAAACAATAGCAAAGGGACTAGATTTTCCTGTGTTTTTGAGAGCAGTTACCTTCCTAGTCGGAACGGATATTGAGGCCGATTTTTGAATAACTCGAACCATCCGAATTATAGCAACGATGCGGAAGCTCAGTTGATGGTACGGGTGTCGCAAGACGATGCCGAAGCCTACCAACGACTGCTGCTGATCTACCAGCCCAGGATCATGCGATTGCTGCAGCATACCGTGGGCAGTTCGCCTTTGGCGGAAGACCTGACTCAGGATGTTTTTCTGCGCGTTTGGCGAGCCCGGAAAACGTATCAACCGACGGCTCGTTTCTCAACTTGGATTTTCCACATCGCTCACAACGTTGCCAGCAACGCCATACGTGACCGCAGCCGCAAGCGCGAAGTGCAAACTTGGCCGGGCGAAAGCGATTCCACTTCAGTCCGCACCGTCGATCAAGTTGCCTATGCATCGACGGGTGCGATGCCGGTTCGCAACTTTGACAAGGCCGAACGGGCCGAGCTGGTTCAGACCGCCCTTCAGGCGCTCAGTCCACGGCAACGTACAGCATTATTGCTCTCCAAGTTCGAAGACTTAAGTTACGAAGAAATTGGCCAGGCCATGGAGATGAGCATCCCGGCTGTCAAGAGTCTACTTAGCCGAGCGAGAGTGAATCTAAGAAACCTGCTGCAGCCCTACTTTCCGGAAGAGCATTCACCCTTCCCAAATTCCGACAGTGAATCGATAGAGCCATGAAGTCCGAATCCCAACCCACTTTTGACGACGAAACTCTAGTTGCCTATCTGGATGGTGAATTGCCTCGTGAAGTGGCCGATCGCATCGAAGGTCAGTTGAAAATCGACGATTCCTTGCGCCAACGTCTCGCTCAGCTCGGTACTAGCTGGGAAATGTTAGACCAACTTCCCACCCCATCGACCAACCCCAAGCTGGCTCAGTCGACGATCGAACTGGTGGCCCTGTCCGTTGCTCAATCAAAGGAAAAAGCTTGGAAGTCGCAATTGAAAAAACATCTGGGCTGGACATTGGCCGCAAGTGTGCTGTTGGCATACCTGCTTGGCGTTGGATTGGCTTCACTGCGTGGACAACGAACCACTGAAGAATTGCTAGAGGACCTACCCATATTGTGCCACTACCGGGAACTCGAGTTGGTCGATTCTCCGAAGTGGCTAGATCGATTGGCCACTATTCCCGATCTTTTGGAAGCCGGATTGCCTCTGAACGAACAACCGGCCTGCCCTTCACATCCCGACCGGACTACTGAATTGCTGCCATGGTTGGACTCTCTTCCGGCCACTGAACGTCAGGAGCTAAATCGTAAATACGAAGACTTTCGACAAACTACGCAGCTCCGAAAAACTCAGCTTCGCCAAATCGCCAAAACGTTACAAGACCGGTCTTCAGCGGTGGATTACCGAAAGATTCTAGCTGCCTACTCGGGTCTTGCCAGTCAAATCAGCAGCGCCGAATTGGCGCAGATCATGGCCATTGACAACTTGGAACGGCGAGCCGCCGAAATAATACGCATCGTGGATCGCGAACTGGCAATCGGCTACGCATATCAACTGACTGATGATGAAAAGCGTGCCGTTCAAACATGGGCCAACAACCTCAAGGAGAACAACTTCGAGTACTTTTTTGGACTGGAAGACCCCGATAGCGAGATCGTTCGACTTTTGGACACGGATTCACCCGATTCACTGATTAGCGATCAGGATCTAACCGACTTGACACAGCGTATCGCACCCAAGGGGCGCGATCTGCTGGCCCGTGTCGCTCCCGAGTTACACTCCAATATACTGCGACTCTGGGTCTACGCTTCTCTACCCAATTTGCGGTCCGCACAACAGTTGACTACCGAGGAACTCCAGCGGCGATTTTCTGAACTGCCGCTGGAAAGACAGAACGAGTACATCTATTTGAGCGGATCGGAAGTTCTGCGAAGGCTGAAGGCTAACGATCCCGAAACAAAACCCGGTCTCTGATGCCGCGACGAATCACTCAGTCCACTGGTCTTTTGGTAACCGTTTTCAATCAACTGGATTCGGCCAACAATTGCTGGATGACTTGCTTGATTTCAGCCAGATCTTTGGTGCTGCCACCAGAAAGCACCCATCGCACTCGGCCCTGTTGATCCACAATAACGGTCTGAGGCAACGTATCGGCCAGATATTCTTTAGCGACCTGCCCGTCTCGATCGATGACTACCGGCACGGTCAATCCCAATCGATCCAAAGTGGCCTGGACGCGACCAACTGATTCAGCCACATTGATATTCAGCAATTGAACTGGTTGCTGCGAAAAACCGTCGATCAACTGAGCGATCGCAGGGAGCTGCTGCACACAAGTTCCGTTCCAACTTGCCCAGAAATTTAAGACGGCGACCTTGCCTTGCAAGTCCTTCACGCCCAAGGGAGTGTCTTCTATCGTCCGCAACGCAAAATGCGGTGCTGGCTTATCCAGCAGCGGTGAACCTTGTCCGGCCGGCTGACTGTGTCCCTCCTGCGCAAAAGCCCGTGGAAGCTCGGCCAATGACAAGCCCCAAGGGGTTTTTCGATACTGGAGAATTCGTGGTTCTAGGTCAGGACCAAACAAGATTTTCTGAATGCCGCTAACTTGCACGCTACAGCCCCCAAGCAATGGACTGTCACCGTACAATACCGCTTGCTCCATCCGCATAGGACGAAAAGTGATCCCTCGTCCCGACTGGATCACATGGATCATGTAGCCCGGCGTAACACTTGCCGCTTGACCGGCTTGATCAGCAATGGAGCTTAGAACCCAATCGCGATCATGCAGCCAAATCAACTGCGAGATCTGCGAGCGCGGGATGCGAGCCACTTCGCGATGCGACTCGACGATCACCCATTGATCATCCATCTCCAACAATCGGCCTCGTAAATAGTCCCCGCTGACAGACACCAACAGGTGAGTCGGCGGATCATCTTTCAGCGCGCGAGGAACCGTCGTCAGATTTCGAAGCTTTTCATCCGTCGGTTGATTGACGTTAGCCTGCATCAAATTGATCCGAGCGCTAGTCAGTTGCTGGTGAGGCACAAAACGAACTTGAGTCTGATCGGATAAGAAATGGACTCCCCCCAGGTCGATAGCCGTAATCACGGCATCGATCGTATCTCCACTCCGAAATACAATCTCATGGTCAGCTCCGTCTGCCGATGCCGAAGAAGCAGATGAAGAAGTCGCCTGTTCGTTCGAACGATTGTCTGAGTGAATGTCGGTGAACAAGGTTTCTAAACGACCGGTGGGTTGTCCATCACCGCCCATCGGCAATTCTAGGCGATAGGTAATGTCTCCGATGGCATCTGGCCGCAAACTGCTGGCTGTTCGGCTGCCATGTGGCTGCCAGTGCAAGGTCTGTTCGTCGGACTGAGCAACGTCCTGAACTAGAAATCCAAAGTACTGCGACTGGCCCACCTGCAATGTGGCGTTGCGATGCGACTTCACGTCCGAAATCCATCGTGACTGGGTTCCCACCACAGCCCGTAGGTCTTGGGGATCAATCATCAGTGGTCCTTCGACATCGTCTGATTGAATGGTGATTTTGCCAGATTGCCCTAACAACCATTGTCCTTTGAATCGTGAACCGTCCAGCAAGACGACTTCGACATCGTTTGATTGCTCTGCGGCCATCGCGCTGGCTTCCGATTGGCTGCTAGAGTTCGATACATCATTTGAATCTGTCGAGCCAGGGTCTTGGGATTGACCTTCTTTTCGCATTGGACCAGTTGCCAGTAATTCAAGCGGAACCTGCTGAGCCTGACCGCTGTCACCAGCGACCGTAATCGTTTGAGTCTGCAGATCCAGATCGCTGATCTTTCCTGCAATCGCCGATCCGTCGCGCAAAACGACTTGAGCGGGCTGCTGACTCGTCCATCGAGATATACCGTCCCAGTGATGCACTTCCAAGCGATCTACCGATAAAGCCGGTCCGTGATTAACGATTTGCACACCGGTGCCAAGCTGAGGCTTGTCCGCCGGCAGATGCAGTTGCCCCAATGGTCGACCGTACGCATCACGCACCGCAAGTCGTCCCAATTTCTGATCCAACAAGATCGTCAATTCCAGTTGCGGCTGGCTATCGCCGAGCTCTGCGATTTGAATCACGTCGGCCTGATGGTCGACTTCGCGGACCAGTACCACTTGTCGGTTCCATATCTCTAGCCGAGCAGCCGAAGGGACAAGACCCGGCATAGCTTGTCCGGTAGCCTGCCCCGCAATCTGTCCTGCCGCTTGATCGGTGATCGCTCCAAAAGAGATAGTGAAGTCGGGGGCTCCGCTCCAGGTTAATGATAAATTCAGCTCGCTACGTTCAGGAAGATTCAAATGGCCAAGAATCGAGGCACCTTGACGATGAGCCGTCAGAGTACCCGCCTGTAGATCCCAATCCCGCCAACCAGTTGGATCGTTCCACGGTGCTTTGTCCAACAAACCGGCGTAAACGACTTGTCCCACATAGTCAGCCGATACGATGGAGACAACCTGGCCGCGATCAACCTTTACTTGACCGAGCAACTGCGAGTCTAAAGTCATCCAGCGATCATCTACGGCAACCAGCACTCCGGCTATTAACTGTCCAGAACGCATCTCCAGCAAGAAACTACCTTGAACGATCTTCCTTCGCTGATCGGTTGTCGGAGGACTGGTGATCGAGCTAATTGCGTCCAGTTCCAATAGAAACGGTTCGGTAAACCCTTGATTCTGCCAAGCCAAACAGCCCGGCTGCTGCGAGGCGACCACTTCCCCAATCCCCACCGACCGATTTTTCAGTTTCAATCGCTTGGCTGGAACCGATGCCTCCAGCAGCTCGCCAACCTGCGCTATGGCGAACTGTTTTATTGAAAGAACCCAAAGCAATAACACCAGACGGCCAATCAGGCTAATGGGCCACGCCCTATGGGCATCTTGCAAGCCTTTGCGGCTTGTAATCTGCGACTGACTATTCAGCCTGGAATGCACTGGGTGGCTGTGAATGATTAATACTTTCCTTTGCTTAGACCGCTGCATTCCATTCACCCTACTATCGCTCGTAGATCGGTAGAAAACGGTAATTGACTGCTAACGCCAACAGATTCAAACTGGTCGTGGTCGCCTTGCCGAACTGACCTGTAAAACTACCATCTGCGGTTTGAGTCGATTTTAATTTGCGAACCAGTGATCGATTCCAGCGGTCCCATGCCTCCAAATCCGCTTGAAACAGTGCCTGAGCTTGATAGTAACGTGCGTATTCGGCATAGTGTGATTCCTCGTCCATGTTGCTGGAAATGTAGGACTTGGTCACTTCGAATTGTTTCAAATCTTTTCTCTTGGAAATGCTGAAGACCAAACAGGCTATAGAACTTCTAGCGATCGACTGACCAAATCCGCCCATGCCTCCAGAGTAGCCCACAGCACCTGAGTCGCCTGTCATCGAACTGAAGTAGTTGACGGCTTTGTCGATCGAGCTGTCTGGAACCTCGATGCCTGCGTTACGAGCCGCTAGGAGCCCCATCAAGATGGCTCCACTGACAGACGTATCCGCGTCACGCGCTCCGGGGCTGTACCGCCACGCTTGATGTGGATTCTTGGCTTGCGAGGTGATCGCACAACGAACGGCCAGTTCCAGCGCTTCGCCGATAGACTGTTGCTTGCCTGCATGGTTGCCTTCCCATAATTCGGTCTCATCCACAACGCCGTAAGCTTCAGCCAAGGCCAGCATGGCAAACCCATGCTGATACATGCTGTCACCCATGTAACCTGTGGAAGCATCCTGTGCACGTATGACCGCCTGGACTGCGCGACGAATGACCAAGCCGTAACGTCCAAAATTGGGATCTTCACCAGAAGCCAAAAAGGTCATCATCGCCAATCCGTTGGTACCTGGACCGGAGTAACTGTCGCTCCACCCTCCGTTCTCGCTTTGGCTTTCTTGCAGATATTGTAGCCCTTTGTCGTAGATCTCACGCACTTCGCGCGGCACCGCGTCCCCCGTTGTGATCTCGGTTAGCTGCGCCTGAAGTGCTGAAGCAAATGACAGGATCAGACATCCAATAAGTCCGATCCTGCGCAGCGCAGCGCAGCTCTCGCCCTTCCGACAAACCAGTTTTTTAATCACTACGATCGCCCTCCGCTATCTCAAGTAGTCTCCATTATAGTTCGATTAAAGGCGGTGGGCACGCCTGATCCAGCTATCGAACTAAACGGAATGATTGGGCTAGGCTGATCCAAAACCACCGCCGCCGGGAGTGGAAATGCTTACTCGTTGGCCTGGCTGGACCTGAACCTGGCAATTAGCTTGCAAGCGCTCAGTTTGACCGTTGGGGGATAACAACCAGTTCTCCCCCACGGCTCCCGGCCCGCCTCCCGATAGTCCGAAGGGTGGTCGATTGCGGCGCGAAGTCAGCAGCGATACAGTGACCGGCTCCAAGAACTGGTAGGTCCTACGAACTCCGTCTCCACCTGGGCAACGACCGGCCCCACCGCTTCCTTGGCGAACACAGAACTCGACAAGTCGAACCGGATACCGCATTTCCAGCACTTCAGGGTCTGTCAAACGAGTATTGGTCATGTGTGTGTGAACGGCACTTGCCCCCGATCGATTAACGGTAGCACCTGAGCCACCACAGATCGTTTCGTAGAAACCCAACTGTGCATTGCCAAAAAGGACGTTGTTCATTGTACCCTGCGATGCGGAGGCTACTCCCAACGCTCCCAGCAGAACATCGACCACACGCTGCGAAGTTTCCACATTGCCAGCAGCCACGGCTGGACTGAGCCCACGCTGCGGGTGGGGCAGGGGATTAAGTACCGATTCTGGAATCACCAGATCGATGGCTCGAAGGACCCCTTCATTCAGCGGCAGTTCGTCATGCACCAAACAGCGCAGCACGTACAGGACGGCTGCTGTGACAATCGATGGATTCGCATTCAGGTTGCTGGTGCTAGCGGGACCGGTACCGCTAAAGTCAATGTGCAGTCGCCCCCGTCCCCCGCGCTTGATCGTCACTTGAATCGGCGTGCCGTCTTCCAAGTAGTCGACAAAACTTAGCGGCTGATGGGCGATAGCCGGTACACGCTTGATTAAAGGACCATCAATAAAATTCTGCATTCGCTGCTGGCTGGCCTCAAGCAGTAACTGAGCATAACGGTGCATCTGCGGCCAACCAAGCGACTGCGCATATTCTTCTAGAAGCTGCACTCCGCGTCCGCAAGACGCTTGTTGAGCGTGCAAATCAGCTTCATTCTCCGACCAATTGCGTGGCGGATATACGGAACCTAGGGCTAACTGTCGCAGTTGATCGTAAGTAGAACGACCACGATGCCAAAGTCGACATGGGCTAATAATCAGGCCCTCTTTCTCCAGGCAATCCGCCATCATCGACATCGAACCAGGCGAAATACCTCCAATGTCTGCGTGATGAGCCCGATTGGCCACCCACAACAGAGGCTGCGCCTGACCGGGTGCAAACACCGGCATCATCATGGTTAAATCAGGCAAGTGCGAACCACCTTCATAGGGATCGTTGCAAAGAAAAACATCACCCTCGGAGATATCGGAAAAACTAGCGATCACTCGGCGTACCGTCTGACCCATAGCGCCCAAATGCACCGGCACGTGCGGAGCGCTGGCCAACAACTGACCACAGCCGTCAAAAACCGCGCAGCTAAAATCTCTGCGCTGTTTGACATTTACGCTAACAGCGGTCTGCTGGAGTACGTATCCCATCTGCGTCGCAATCGCCGATAGCCGCAGCGCATAACAGTCTCGAACTACAGGGTCTAGCGTCATGCCATCCGACGCCAAGTGCTGATGCAATTCGCCTGAGGCATCGACTTGTCGCCGAATCAATTCCAACGTTCCGTCACTGAGTACTCGTGCAGTCCAATTCTCTTCCAATGTCAGCGTGGACCCTGAATTCAGCACGATTATGGGCCCAACGATTTCCTGTCCAGGCAACAAGTTTGTTCGATATACACAGGCATAGCTGGCACCAGCGACAGTGTGACTGGAAAATGTTTGTCCTTCAGGGATCGCAATTGGCAAATACGGTTCCGATGCAGGAAGCTGGTAAGCAGCGGAAGAGTGGACTGCAACGCGTAGCGCCGCCAGTTCGATAGAATGGTCTGGCCGAATGTACCCGTATCGCGATTGATGCTGTTGTTCGAAGGCCTGCTCTAGCTGTCGGTCTAGTTCATCCACATTCCAATCCAACAAGGGATCTGTCGGCCACTGGACGCTGATAGCCGAATCGGTCCCTTGGTAACGCAGTTCAGCACTCAACTGGACAGTAATAGTCAAAGCTCTGGTCCCATGAACCGCCAATCGTCCAGCCAAATCGCTCGACAGTTTCTGAAATCTCTCTTTCCACAGCGACCAGTGTACGCCGCCAAGCACCTGATAGACGGCCAGCACATCGTCCAGTCGCGGTCGAGCCAGTCCCATCCCAAGCGCAGAAAACAAACCGGCATCGGCGTGATCGATGATTCGATAGATCTGCAGACTATCGGCTATCTCGCAAAGATGCTGACCAGCCGCACCGCCAAAACCTACCAAGGCATGATCGCGCGGATCCACTCCCTGCTTGATCGAGACGCTGCGGACCGCATCGGCCATCTGCTGGTTTGCCAGCCTTCGAAGTCCATCGACCAATTGTTCTCGCGTCCACTGTCCTAGCACCGGCTGAATCTGTTCCAGCAGTTCATCCATACGAACTTGGCTTGCCGCCAGATCCAGTGGAAAGGGAAATTGCTGTGCAGGTATCCGCCCTGAAAAAACGTTCAGGTCCGTAATCGTCAGTGGCCCACCCCGTCCATAGCAGGCAGGACCTGGCTGAGCCCCCGCGCTGTGTGGTCCCACCCTCAGGGACACTCCATCGAACCAACAGATCGAACCACCTCCAGCCGCCACCGTCTCGATAGGCAGTGTAGGTGTCAAGAGACGCACCTGCGCTTTGGTCGACTCATATTGCAATTCTTCGCAGTGATCGACTCGACAAACATCGGTGCTTGTCCCGCCCATATCCAAACCGATCAAAGCTGGCACTCCGATGGATTGCCTTAATCCTCGAAGCGCAATCACTCCACCAGCCGGACCCGACAAGATGCTGTCCTTGCCTGAATAGTCTCGCCAATCAACTAGCCCACCCGCACTGGTCATGACTTGCAATTGAACTTTCTCGGGGCCACCAAACTGCTGACACAGGCTACTCAAATAGCTGCCGATGATCGGACTAAGATAAGCATCCACCACAGTCGTTTTTGTCCGCGCAACGTACTCGATGACTGGAGCCAACTGACTGGACAGACTGATCTGTTGGAATCCGGCCTGTCGCGCCAGCTCCGCAAGTCGCAGCTCGTGCTCAGGATTGCGATAGCTGTGCATCAGACTAATAGCCAGCGATTGGCAACCTTGATCCATGGCAACAGCTAGTTGCCCAGCAGCATGCTGCTGATCCAGCGGCTTCAGTACCGAACCATCGGCCGCAAGTCGCTGGGCAATACCCAGTGTCAGTGCTGTAAGGCAGGTTGGCTTGACGATGTCCAAAGCAAACAGATCGGGACGAGTCTGATCGCCGATGGCAAGCAAGTCTTCAAAAGGTGCGGTTACCAAAAGGGCCGTCTTGGCACCGGTGCGAGTCAGCAGCGCATTGGTCCCGCGTGTTGTCCCCAGTCTTACTGACAAACGGGGTAGGGGGGCGGCCAGGGGTATCTGTAGTTGTCGATGCACGGCCAGAACTGGGGCTTCCCAATCGGTCACTAGTTCCAGCCGAGTCACCTTTTGCCATTGGGAATCAGGCTTCTCATTTAAAATCAATTGCCCGTCTGATCTTGAGTCGCCAATGAAGCTCTTGAAGACAACCAGCCCTGCGATGTCGTAGCCCATCAACTGCGATCCGCTCCAAAAACCGTCGATGTCTCCCACCAGTTCCGGAATGCGGCATCCGAACTGCGTCAAGCTTCCAACAGAAACTGGGACAATACCTGAGCTTAGAACTTTGGTGCGACGAACCTGACCATCGTCGGTCTTCACCAAACAGTCGGTAAAAGTACCTCCCACATCGATCCAGGCTTCGGCCATGCGGGTCTGAAAGCTAAGCGGCGGAGTTGTCATGGTTTGTAGCCGGCCCCATCCATCGACCTAAACGACTGCTCATCATGGCCGGCAACAGCAACAGGTCTCCAATGATGGCGCTCATCAAGATCAATATCAACAACAAAGCAAACTTTCCGGTAGGCAGGAATTCGCAGAATATGAATGGCAACATGGCGCAGGTGGAAATCAATGTGGTGAACCACATCGCGCGCCCACAGTGACGAATCGCTTCGGCAGAAGCCCCTTGCAGACTGGCACCCGCCTTTCGACTACGAAGAAACCAATAGACACAGTGCAGGGTGTCATCCACGGCGATCCCCAAGGCAACACTAGCGGTCAGAATACTGGCCACATCCAAAGGGATCAACGCCCACCCCATCACTCCAAACACCAACACAACGGGCAAAATGTTGGGGATCATGATTAGCAACCCTCCCCAAAAACTGCGCACCAGCAACATCATGGCCGGAGTGATCAAAAGGAAGGCCGTAGCAAAACTGCTGATTAGGTCCTGCATCAAAACGGAATTGGCCGTTTCGATGACCGTTCTCAGGCCGGTGATTTCCAACGTCGGTCGTTGGGCTGGGGACTCAATCTGTGATTCAAGTTGCCGCTGGGCGACCGCCTGCAATTCCGACTTCAGTTGATGAAACTGATCGTCCTGCGAAGTCTTGAACCGAGCCGTGATGCGCCAACTGGTACCCGATTGCTTGGTAGAGATTAACTGTGCAGATTCCAACGTGCCCAAATCGTCCGTGATCACTTTGCGGTAGACCGAACGCTGAATGGTGGCCCTTGAGCCATGCCGCAAGGGTAGGGAAGGCAAAAGATTGATCGCGGAAAAGGTACTATGTACCGAGGATTGGCTGTTAATGGCAGCTTGAAGTTGCTGCACGACCGCCAATTGATCAATTAAGTCCACATCGGGCTGTTGCTCCGGAAAAGTGATCAAGAACTCCATCGTTTCGATGGGCCCCAGCCGACTCTCCACCCACCGCAGACTTCTGACCGAAGGATGCCCTTCGTCGAACATTCCATCAAAACGCGTGGTGGTCTGCAATCGAGGCAACCCCCAGGCTGCTGCTGAGCACACCAACAAAGTAACTGCGATGATAGTCCAACTTCTACCGCTGGTCAGTGCGATCAGCCCCTCCGCCCATCGAAAGGGACGAAAGTACTCGTCAGGCTGTTCGCGATGTCCGATGGCTTGGATTCTGGTGGCCGGCACAAACAGCAATAATAAGATCAAGGTAGTTACCAGTATGCCGATCCCAGCCAACAAGCCGAACTGAAAGACGGGTTCTAAATCACTGACCACTAACGAGATAAAACCAAAGGAGGTGGTCAAGGCCGACAAGAAGCAGGGCCAGGCACCCATCTTGAGGGCTCGCAAACCAGGGTGACTCAGGCCGCTGTGCCGACAGTCAACATAGTAGTTGACTAAGTGAACCGAAGCCGACAAGGTCAACATGAACAATAACGTCGGGACAACGATCATGATGGCTCCCATCTGCCCCATGGTCGCGCTGATCAAAGCCATTCCCAGCATTTGTCCAAGACCTGCCAAAGCCATGACCATCAACGTCAATCGCCAACTGCGCAGGCATAGCCAAGCGGCCACCATCGCCAGAAGAACCGACAAGGGCACAAACCTTTCGACGGACAAACGGCTGTAAAAATCCACGATGTGCGTCTGGTAGGGCTCACCGGCGATCACTATGTCGCGATTGGCAATCCCCAAGCCTCGAGCCAACTGATAAAGCGCAGCGATCATCTGATCGCGCTCTTTGGGCTGCAGACCGCGCACCTGGATCGCGATAAAACTGCTTCCATCGGCCCCTACGGCTTGACCGGCCAGCCGCCTAATAGCCGCAGCCTGCGAAAGACCATGAAGCTTCTCCTGCAGTTTTTCAACTGTCTGAAGCGAATGAGTGATAGACACAATGGGCCAATCAGGATTCTGCTGTCGCAACTGTTCCAATTGATCGTATGCCGATTGCAGCCTGGAATCCTGCAAGTTTGCTTCAGACCATGTTAGCAGTAGGACTTGGTCGCCACCAAATCGCCGCGAAAAATCGGTATAAGCTACTCGAGTAGGCGTATTGGCTGGCAACCAATTCTCGACATACTCGGTACCAAACTTTAATTGAAGCGCATACCATCCAGCAACAATCAGCAGTAGAGAAACGACGACTGCTCCCCAGGTCGAGACCCGCTGCATTCGATCATAACTGGCTGTCATTGGTTTCCTACCGCTTCGCAAGCCGTTCATTTTTTCGACGCTTGGGAAATAGGCGTCGTCGTTTTGGCCCAGCACTTTCAGCAGGCACTACCTCTGGCTGCTTCTCCTGTGCGGTCACTTCAGGGCTGGGCGCACTTTCTTCAGTACCCATCGAATCTCTTAACAACAATCGATTGATATTCAGTTCGATAGCCGTCAGTTGAGGACCTTCACCAGGCGTCACAAAGGTAAATGCGATTCCCTCGCGACCCATGCGCCCCGTTCTTCCTACGCGATGAACATAGTCGTCGCAGTCCATCGGAATATCAAAGTTGATGATATGTGAAACCGTCGAAACGTCGATACCGCGTCCTACCACATCGGTGGCTACTAAGATATCGATCACACCCTCGCGCAATTGGGAGAAAACGCGATCTCGATCTCGCTGATTCATGTCCCCATGGATGCAATCGATCTTCTTACCTTGAAAATCTGGACTACTGGACAACGCTTCGCTCAACCGCCGCTGCAAACGGTCCGTGCCGCGTTTGGTTCTACAGAACACGATGGCCTGTGTGGGTTTCTCTCGGTGCATGAGCGAGATCAGCAAATCCAGCTTGTCGTCTTGGTTGACACTAAAATATCGCTGCTCGATGGTATCTACGCTAACCTGCGACTGCGAGCAGTTGACATGCACCGGTTCGGTCAGGTAACGCTCAGTCAAACGCTGAATGGCCGGTGGCAAAGTCGCGCTCAGCAACATCGTCTGCCGATCCTTGGGACATGCTCGCAGAATCTTTTCGATGGCCGGACGGAAGCCAATGTCCAGCATGCGATCCGCCTCGTCCAGCACGATGCACCATAGGTCTTGAGTTCGAAAAGTCTTCCGCTGAATGTGGTCGTAGACTCGGCCCGGTGTTCCCACCACTACCTGAGTACCCTCTTTAAGCTGCGTCATTTGTCGCCGCATGTGCTTACCACCAGCCAGCACCGTAATGGCTGTCTTACAACCTTGCGCCAGACGCTGCATCTCCTGATGCACCTGCTCAGCCAATTCTCGTGTCGGCACCAAGATCATGGCCTGCGGATTGCGACACTCCGATAGCGGGTCGAGCATCTCAAGAATCGGAATGGAAAAAGCGGCTGTCTTGCCAGTCCCCGTCCGCGCCTGGCCAATGATATCCCTACCATCCAGCGCAGGTGGGATCACTTGGGACTGAATCGGCGAGGGTGTTGTGTATCCAAGTCGATGTAGAGCCCGCAGCATGATGCGGGAAAGATCAAGCTGATCAAAACTGGTTATCTCGACCGGCGAACTTGCGGCCAACGGTTCTTTCGTACTGTCCATGTATTACCTGATCCAATCGCACTAACCTCTGACCAGCCGTGGCACGTTCCACCGGCTGACATCCCCTGCCACCGGTCCCCCCAAGGAACCTTGGCAGCCTTTGGGGCAGCGACAATTTTCTACTAATGATTCTTCGTTAAAGCGATCATGATACTCTAGCCAACCCCGATTTGTCAGTCAGTTTCGGGACGGCTATGCCAGGATTTCACCATTTCTTGACTCCCAGGCCAGACGGAAGCCCTCCTGAGGATTCAAAAAAGCAACCAAGATCGGCTATTTTGGTGCCGGTTCTAGTCGGCTTCTGGGTGCATCCAGCGACTTAGCAGGGGAGCCGTCAACAGACAGACCACTCCAGCGGCCAATCCCATCAGGGCGATCAGCTTATAGACCTCGCCGTACACGCCAACGGTCTCTAAGGGGACGGGCACCACCGCACCGCCATGCTGCTTGACACTGGCGTATTGAGCGATAATGGCGGCTAAAAATTGCGAAAAGGCCGAAGCCAAGAACCAGGCTCCCATCACGGTACTAACCAAGTATTTCGGCGACAATTGAGTGATCATCGAAAGTCCAACAGGCGACAAACACAACTCACCGGTGGTCAGCAGAAGATACATCAGCAGCAACCACACCATGCCCACCATACCGTCGGAATCCGCCGTTGATATTCCCACGTAAAGCATGGCAAATCCCAGGCCTACCTGTAGTAACCCCAGAGCGAACTTGACTGGCGCGCTGGGTTCCAAACCGCGAGACCCTAAAAAGCCCCACAGTGCAGTGAACAACAAACCAAACAACATGATGTATATCGAATTGACCGATTGAAACACAGAGGCGGGCACTTCGACTCCACCCACTCCGATACGTCCCACGTTTTCTGCGGTATAAGTCCAACTGACCTGCCCACTGCCGGGGTCGCTGTTGGCCTTTGCATATTCGCGCAGGTAGGTCAGCGCCGTCATGGTCAGTTTGGGCTGCGAACTGACCTGGTTGATGGCCTCTTGCAATTCTTGTTCGCTGAGTCGTTTATCCGCTTCTTTTTTTCCTTCAACAAATCGAATGGCCGCCCCAAGTTGAGCACGTATGTCGGCTCCATTTTCATGGCCAAGATACTCCTGTGTTAGCAGCTCTGTCTCGGCACCAGCGCCAGGCAAAAGACTTAGCGTTCGAGTCACACCCACATCCTGCTCGGTCACAAGCCTGGCCTCGCTGACGCGGTCGACGTTGCGATCGGTAAAGTTGTTGACGGAACTACCTGACTGTTCGAAGAACGCCCAAAACCAGACAGAGAAAAAGATCAACACAAAAGCGGCATACAGTCGCTGTCGCCCCACCTTGGGCTCTCGCCAAGCAGCCCTAAACAGTGTCACCGCTGCGAATAGTCCCCCCAGTATCAAAACCAATCCAGCCGGGCGACTAACTTCCGCTACAAATTCGGCCAGGCCCCGCACCAGCGCGTTTGAGCTAGAAGCCATAGGCCCCGTGATACTCTCAGGAATCAAAATCAACTGCTGATCGAAACCTGGCAACACCGAAAATCCAGAAACCAGCAAGATACACACGGGGATCGCAACCACGGTCGCCGCTAGCACCAGAATCAGATTACGTTGCCACTGCTGATAATCAACAGGCGACTGACCAGCGCTGGTAGGCAATCCGCCGCGAGCCAGTGCCACAATGGCAATCGTTGCGCTTAACAGGAGAGCTAACAAAACAAAGTAATTAGATAAAATGGAAAACAGATCGCCGGCGTTAAAGTAGATCATTGCCGAGGCGCTAACCAAAGTAGTCAACAGAATGAGGGATTGAGTCAATCGCGTAGGAGCCACAAAAATGGCCAGGCCCAGCATCATGCCGATCGTAGCCAAGCCAAAACCGTAATGCCAGCCATACTTCTCGCCAACGTAACCACACAGCAGAGGAGCCAGCGCGCCACCCAAATTGACGCCAATGTAAAAGATCGTAAACCCGCCATCCCTTTTGGTGCTTCCCGCCGGATAGAGTCCGCCAACCATGGTCGAGATATTTGGTTTGAAGAACCCGTTACCTACAATCAAGAAACCAAGCGCGGTAAAAAACCACAACTCTTTTTCGACCGTCATCAACAGATGGCCCAGCGACATCAGTGTCGCGCCAAGAACCACGGTCGTACGCGCCCCCAACAAACGATCGGCCACCATGCCGCCGAAGAACGGAGTCATGTAGACCAAAGCGGTGTACGCTCCGTAAACCGCATTGGCATCTTTGTCGCCAAAGCCAAGAAACCCTTTAATCAGATACAACACCAGGAGAGCGCGCATTCCGTAAAAGGAAAACCGCTCCCACATTTCCGCGAAGAATAGCGTGAACAATCCTACAGGGTGCCCCAACATCATGGGCTGATCATTCACATCGGCTGCCTGGATTGTTTTCTTAGAATTGCCGCCGGAACTCATGATGATCTTTCTACGCAAAGTGGGCTATTGCGGTATTCCAAATGACGAATCAGGCAGCCCGCTGCTTGCTAACTTGCGGGCAGATCAACGCGCACACACGCTCGAACTCGTCGTTGTTGGCAAAGGTGATCGAGACCTTACCTCGGCCAGTGGAAGTCTGGCGAATTTCCACCTTGGTTCCCAGCGCCAAACGCATCTGCTGTTCCAAAGCCGCCAACTGAGGTGAACTGCGCTTGCGACTAGGTTTGGTGTAAGCGGCTGATGGCTTAGCCTGTCCGGCGTCCTCCGCCGCCAGCGCCTCGGTGACTCGTCGTTCAGTCTCTCGGACACTCCATCCCTCTTCGCGAATCAGTCTGGCGTACTCTAACTGCTGTCTATCGTCGCCAAGCGGCAACAGGGCTCGCGCATGCCCGGCAGTGACCGTATCGTTCTGTACGCATTGCTGGATCTCTTCTGGCAACTCTAACAATCGCATCAGATTGGCGATTGTACTTCGGTCGATTTTTAGTCGCTTGGCCAGATCGTCCTGAGTACACTGATGCTGGTCGATATAACGACGGAAGGACATCGCTTTTTCGATGGCATCCAAGTCCTTGCGCTGCAAATTTTCTACGATAGCCAGTTCGGCCACCAAGCGATCATCGGCCTGACGCACCTCCGCGCGAATGGTCTTCAAACCGGCATGAATGGCGGCTCGCAGGCGACGTTCCCCGCTGATCAGTTGATACCGATCGCCTACACGACGCACAAGAATCGGCTGCAACTGTTGATGCTCGCGGATACTGGCTGCCAGACCTGCGATCTCTTCCTCGTTGAATTTGCGACGAGGCTGGAAAGGATTATTGTCGATTTCATAGACGCTCAGTTCCAGGGTCGCGCTGCCAATAGCCGGAAGGCTATTGAGGGGCACCGATCCAGTTACTGAAGTGCGAAGTGGGGCTTGCTGATTTCGGACTGGGCCAGCGCTATCACCAACGCTTGCCGTCATGGAGCGCCGGACAGGCGGCTGGTCAGGAACTGGCTGATCGTTAGGGAAACTGCCCGAACCATCCACGATGGCCTCTTGATCCAAGGGGGAACCCAACAGCGCGGCCAAACCTCGGCCAAGTCGTCGATCTTTAGTCACGTTCTAGTACCTCCATGCACAATTCTAAATAGGCCCGACTGCCCCGAGACCTGGGAGCGTAATCCATAACGCTCACTCCATGACTGGGGGCTTCAGACACCGCCACATCGCGCGGAATGACAGTGTCAAAAACGATATCGCCGAAAAATTCTCGCACTTCGGCATCCACCTCGTGAGTCAACTCCAGGTTGGGATCATACATGGTCAGTAGGATTCCGCCAAAGGTCAATCTGCCATCTCCACGCTGCATTACGTCACGAATTACGTGAATCATCTGCGTCAGGCCCTCCATGGCGTAAAATTCGCACTGGATAGGCATCAGCACCTCAGTGCTAGCACTCAAGGCTGTCTGTGTAAGCTGCCCAAGCGATGGCGGGCAGTCGATCAAGACGTAATCAAATGCTTTCATTCCAGCATCCAAATGATGCTTAAGAATGGCTGCATCGCTTCGCTGGCTTTCCAAACGATCGACATCGGTAAAGCTGCGACTGCCAGGAAGCAATTTTAACTCCGCCCACGCGGTCTCCTGGATGCTTTCATGAAGCGGACGTTCCAACAGAAGTGGATGGCTTTGCGCGGGCTTCATGCCCACCCCGCTAGTGGCATTGCACTGAGGATCCAAATCGATCAACAAAGTGCGCTGCCCCGCCTTGGACAACCCAACCGACAGATTGACCGCCGTAGTCGTCTTGCCAACGCCGCCTTTTTGATTCGCTATGCAAAGTATTCGAGCCATAGCGGCGATTGTGCCGAATTAGCGCTCCCGCGCGAATACCAAAATCCAGTTCTTGGGTGACTTCCCTATCCAGACGCGACTGGAAGGGAGTTGGGCAAAAAGATCTTAGAGCTGGAAACGATAGCAACAATCAGTAATTCGATTACTTCTTGCCAGCCTGTTTTGTGGAGGCTGTTTTGGAGCCCTGCTTTGGCTTCTTGTTTTTCTTATCGTTCTTTTGACTGTTGTTTCCTTTACCCATGATCTGAACATCCTATTTTCATTGCGTTTGAAGCGCTGCCCGATTTCCCGAAATAGAATCAATCGAAGCTGCGAATGCCGTACATTCTATCAGCAAACGAGATGGCCTGCGAGGTAGTGTCGCTGTCGGAGTAGCGGCTTTTTTCCAGCGAACCCTCGATCGATAAAGGCTTGGGGAAACAAGCCAATAACAAAACAATGATTTCAGGTAATTTTTGCTATCAGAAGTCGGGTGGCCGTGTCCAATGAAAGAACCATTCGGCTTCGGACAATCTGAAGCACGCCAGTTGATTCGAATCTGCCGATTTATCCTTTGAATTCCATCATCGCTCGAATCATGCCTTCATCTAATAACTCGCAGGCTGCTTCCAATCCGTGGCGATCTGTGTTCATCCGTGGCTGATGGTTGATTAGAATGCTCCCCGGCCCCGCCCGGGAGATCATTACGATTCTCGCTAAACGCTCAAATGGCTCATGCCCCAGTTTTTTGGATGGTGGATTTGCTGACAGCAAATCCACCATCCAGAAAAACATTTGATTGGGTGACGTCCAGTAGCGAGAAACCTAACCAGCCACTGGACAAGCCAAGTGGGATTCTTCTTTCGCGGTTGACCAAATTAGTATCGAAAATAAACGCGAAAGATCAGGCGACCCGGATGAAATGGTACTAATCTGATTCAACGCTCTTGAGGTATACAGAAACAGTGAAAGTCGAGTGTACTGACTCAACTACTTCGCCTTAATTCACCGAAATTCAGGTCTCGGTGGTGACAGGAGCGACTGATTGCTCCCAAACTGGCACGTCGGGATTGACCGGTACCAACGATCCAGGCGGTGTGTACATGGCACCGCTTGAGTACAACACGCCACCAACTAGCGCACCTCCCAAAATTCCGGCGACCAGTCCGATCAACACGAAGCTCCATCCCTTGACTTTAAAATCCTTGCGTGAACTAGGTCGGAAAAAGTAGGAAGTCAAGAAAAGGGCCAACACTAGCCAAATACCTGCGATGATTGCATTGTTGCGATCCCCAAGCCGGGCTATCACGTTCAAGATGTGTAGTTCGCAGAAGAAAACGTAACTTGCCAGGGCCACAATGTAAAACCAGGGATGGTGAATCAGCATCACAACGCCGCAAATCATCATCAAAAACGCCAAGCTGCCAACCACGGTCAGACCTCGCCCTTGATCGTACTGGCCTCCCCAGTCAATAAGTGGTATGTACTCGCGATAGCTGCTGAGCCATTCCGGCCAACCCCAGCCCCAAACAATGGCTATCAGAGCCACGGCGGCAAGCGACTCAAATATGTTGTGGACTCCCATCAATACGTTCCATCCGAATTCGGCTTCCTGCTTGCCCTTTCCCTTCTTATCCTTTTTTTCCATCTCCACCACACGCCTCAGACGCTCGTTGCCGCTAGTGTCCGGCTTGGGCGGCGAGTAGACCTGCTTGAAGGGCGATTGGCGATTGAAATCCGACTCGGTCAATTCGTCCATCACATTGGCCAGATTACCGGCAGGCGGGGCACTTGCCGGTTTGCGTGTGCCAGCATTGACTTTGGAGGCTGATCCAGCAGAACTTGATTTCGATTTTGCTTCGGAAGCCGCTCCTTCAGTCGTTTCACCGGGCACGATGATCTTGGCACCACACTTAGGGCACTTACCCGCTTTGCCAGCCAGTTGATTTCCAACGTTTAGCACGTGTTGGCAACTCGGACAATTAAATTGGATCGGCATTTTTAATCCTCAGTGGATCGTAGGCCCACCATGATCCGCTCGTAGCCACAGAGTGCCCAGAGTGCATTGAGGCGAATAACCGGCAAACTCTCGGCCGTCTCTGTGAACTCGGTGGCTATTTGCTTCTTTTCTTCTCTATTTAGCGATTCCACGCCCTAGCATTGAACACCAGTCGGTTATCAGCGCTGAGTATAGCTAAAACCAGCCCGCCGAGCAACATTTCGGCGTTAACAACGAAAAATGATGTCTTGTAGAAAGGGACCAGCGGGGCCGATGCACCACGTAGGCTGAAAGCATTTCGTGGCGGATTGAGTCACATGAAAACCTAAATTCAGAACAGTCCAACTCCGCGCCGGCCCACCATCAACAGACTCCGCGTATCCTCAAAAAAAATCCGGTTCGCCTGCCTGAATCTGCGGGAAATTGACAAGCGTTGTACGATAGGAAAGGATTTGGAAACGCTGAGTCGCCGAGAGCGCAGAGGGGAGTGACCGGTATTTGCTCTGCGCTCTCCTGACCTCTGCGTTTCGTTCTTTTCTTTCCGGCGATCAATAACTTGACCTGATTGGCAGACACGGACCAGCGCGAGGGTGAGCCGGATCTAGCCTTTTTTGCTGCCTTTCGTGCCGCATTCTGGCCCACTAGACGAGGTGCGTATCTATAATGGACAGTCTCTCAGGTCTGCTGGAACCAGCTAGACCTGGCGGAGTTTCTCGTAAAAGGAATAGAATGAGTACCACATTATCATCGGAACAGAATCTTAGCGGAGACGACGTTCAGGCCATCGACCGCCTGATGGCGGCTTACCAAAAACTAACCAGCGAATTAGGTAAAGTCATCGTGGGCCAGCGCGACACGATCGAGCAATTGGCGATTTGTCTTTTTGCTCGGCGGCATGCGCTGCTGATGGGGGTGCCAGGGTTGGCCAAAACACTGCTGGTCAGTAAGCTGGCCGAAACGATGTCGCTTAAGTTCAGTCGCATTCAGTTCACGCCTGATCTGATGCCGATGGATATCACCGGCACCGATATTCTGCAGGAAAACGAGAGCGGACGGCGCGAATTTCAGTTTGTGCCTGGGCCGGTTTTTGCCAACATCGTACTAGCGGATGAAATCAATCGAGCGCCGCCAAAGACACAAGCCGCTATGTTGGAAGCCATGCAGGAGCATCGAGTTACTGTGCTGGGTAAAGCTTTTGACCTAGATGAACCGTTTATGGTGCTGGCTACGCAGAACCCGGTTGAGCAGGAAGGGACTTACCCGCTGCCGGAAGCGCAATTGGACCGTTTCATGTCGCTGATTGAATTGGATTATCCTTCGGAGCAAGAAGAGATTCAGATCGCCAAAACGACTACAGGCGACTCGCTGCCGGAACTTCAGCACCTGATGACGGCCCAGGAAATCATTCAGCATCAGCATTTGGTGCGACGAGTGCCGGTGCCGGATCACATCTATACTTATGCGGCTCGTTTAGTCCGGCGAACGCGACCCGCCGGCGATACCGCACCGGCTTGGCTTAAGCCGCTGGTTTCATGGGGTGGTGGTCCACGCGCCGTTCAGAATTTGATTTTGGGTGCCAAAGCAAGGGCCGCACTGAAGGGAAGCTACATGGTGCGTATTGAAGATATCAAGGCGGTAGCTCCAACCGTATTGACTCATCGGCTGATCACCACCTTTGCCGCTCAGGCCGAACGCGTCAGTTCCAAGGATATCGTCCTGAGGCTGGTTCAAGAGACTCCCGATACTTGAGAAACATCTTACCACCCGGTATGGTCCTTGAACGAGCACGTTTTTAGCAGTTGTTTGTGACTGCCGCCTTTCCCAAGATATAAAGTCTGATATGGCCTTCGATCGACAACAGCGAAGCTTTATTGACCCAGCGGTACTCGCTCAGCTAAGCGTGCTGCCGCTGCGTTCGCGCAGGCCCATGTTGGGTAGCGTGTCCGGGCGTCATTCCAGTCCACACCGAGGGGCCAGCGTTGAATTTGCCGAGTATCGAAAGTATGTACCGGGTGACGACCTGCGCAGGTTGGACTGGAGGGCCTACGGTAGATCGGATCGCTTTTATATCAAAGAGTTTGAAGCGGACACCAATTTACGGTTGGTGATGGTACTAGACACTAGTGGATCGATGGCTGCAGCCCATCAAGGGATCAGCAAGATCGATTACGCTCGAAGCCTAGCCGGTGCGCTCAGCTATTTGGCCATCCAGCAGGGAGATGCAGTAGGTTTGGCCTGCGTGCAGCAAGGTTTGATTCATCAAATTCCACCGCGTCGCAATCCGGCTCATCTGTCGATACTGTTTGATCATCTGGAAGTGGTCAAGGCGCAAGGCACAACGGGCCTGCCGCAAGTGCTGCACGAACTAGCCGAAACCGTGCGACAGCGCGCCTTGGTCGTCATCCTGTCTGATTTGTTTATGCAGCCTGCTGAGCTGCGCAAATGTTTTGAGCACCTGCGGTTTCGTAAGCATGACGTGGCCGCTTTCCATTTACTGAATCCAGACGAGATCCAATTTAGCTTTCAGCGGCCAACTCGATTCCTAGACATGGAAGGTGGCCCCGCCATATTTGCCGATCCAGTTGAGATTGCTCAGCGCTACTTGCAAGCGATCCAGCAGTACTTAGAAGAACTGCGACAAGTGGTCTTGGAGACCGCCGTTGATTATCGTCGCGTAGTCCTGGATCAACCCTATGATCAAGCGCTGCGAAGTTTCTTGGTGGATCGAGCCAATCTACGGAGATCACGATGAGCTTTCTGCAGCCGATGCTATTGTGGGCTCTGCCGCTGCTGGCTCTGCCCATCGTGATTCATCTGATCAACCAATGGCGATATCAGACCAAGCCCTGGGCTCCGATGATGTTTTTGCTACAGGCGAACCGCATGAACCGAGGGTTTGCGCGGGTTCGACAATGGTTGATCTTGGCGATGCGAACATTGGCGATCGCTGGATTGATCTTTGCCATCAGTCGACCACTTGCCAGCGGATTTTGGGGGGTTTGGGGTAGCGGTCAGACCGACACGACGCTGGTCATCATGGATCGATCACCCAGTATGAACTGGCAGGGACAGGGCAGCGAAAGCAAGTTATCAACCGGAAAAAGGCAGTTGTCTGATGCCCTCGGTACTTTGGGCTCGGCACATTGGGTCAGCATCGATTCAGCTTCGGGCTCCGCACGTGAGCATTCGACCTTGGCCGCGCTGCTGGAGTCCAACGCAATGGATGGTTGTAGTGCGGCGGCTCAAGTGCCTCAGGCATTGGCCAATGCGCTGGAATATCTTCAAATCAATAAACCCGGCGCGGCCGAGGTCTGGCTTTGCTCCGATTTGCAATCTAGCGATTGGCAAGTAGACAGCGGAGACTGGAATCTACTGCGGCAGGGGTTTGCCGCGTTGCCGCAAAGTGTTCGCTTTCGCTTGTTGGCCTTTCCTGAAACCTCCAACGACAATCTGTCGATCCGTGTTACCGATGCCCGGCGCGATGTGGTAACCCAGGGATCTCAGACGAAAAACCAGTTGGTCCTGTCGCTTCAGGTACTCTCCAGTAACGACCAGTCTACTAAACGTACCGTGCCAGTGCAGTTGGAACTGGAGGGTGTGCGTAGTGAGTTATCGATCGAATTGGATGGAGGCAGTGGACAACTGCGAGACTACCGACTGGACTTGCCCGCGAAAATGGAATCGGGTTGGGGGCGAGTCAGCATACCGGCGGATGCCAACAATGCAGACAATCAGTATTTCTTTGTGTTTGCAGCGACCCCGGTTCAGCGTGTGGTGATCGTTGCCGATGACATGTTAGCGGTGCGGCCTTTACATATCGCGGCCAGTTTGTCCCCAGATGGATCGGCCGACTCGCAGCTTGAACTGCTCTCGTCTGCGCAAGTGCAGTCAACTGCCTTGGCCGGTGCCGCATTGCTGATTTGGCAGTCCGATCTACCGGAGGGCGATGCTGCCAGCGCTGTGGACCAATACGTGGCCAGCGGCGGTCAAGTACTGTTTTTTCCGCCATCCGGATTGTCAAAAGGTCGGGTTGCAACCGCTAGTCGCTATCGAGGCGTCCGTTGGAATGGCTGGAAATCGCAGTCTCAGACACCTGTGATGGTGGTCAATTGGCGCGGTGATCAGGATCTCTTGGGTTCGACTCAAAGCGGTGCTGGTCTGCCGGTGGGTCAGCTTAGCATTCGCAGCTATGCTACGCTGGCCAGTGAGCAGTCGTTGTCGCATTTGGCAACATTGGACGGAGGCGATAGCTTGTTGGCTCGACTGCCAACCACGTCGGGCGGCATCTATTTTTGTGCGGCGGGTACTCAGCCTAGTCAATCCTCGTTAGCAGAAAATGGGGTGGTCCTGTTTGTTGTCGTTCAGCGAGCCATCCAGCAGGGACAGGCTTCGTTGAGTAGCTGGCAAATGCGAACCGCTTCAGCCCAGCGCAAGCAGGGTGGCGATGCGACTGACTTGCAGCCAACGTCCACTTGGTCTGATCCTGCGGTCTGGCAGCAGTTGGCCGGCCAGTCGGGACTGTCCAGCGAATTTGATTGTCACGCAGGAGTCTACCGGAGCCAAGACCGATTGTTTGCGGTGAATCGTCCGGCCAGCGAGGACATGGCATCAATGGTCAGTGACCAGCAGTTGTCGGAGTTGTTTGCCGGACTGTCGCTGGATCGCGTAGATCAAACTGCGGGAAGACTGGGCGGGATTCTGCGTGAAATTTGGCGAGTGATGTTGATACTGATGTTGATCGCATTGCTACTGGAAGCCGTGCTGTGCTTGCCTGGGCGTCGCTCAAGTCCTGTAGCTTCACGTTCGTTTTGGGAGCCAACGGCCAAGTAGATCACTCAGCGATGAAAGTTATGCCTGTGTTGACTCAATCGAGTTTTGGATTTCAAACCAACCCTTGGATTCTGGCCCTTTCGGTCGTGGCTATGATCGTGGTTTGTTTGTTGGCACTGAGCGCATGGCGTCAAAGCGGGTACAGACGTTGGGTGCTATGGCTGGAGCTACTGCGAATAGCCATCGTTGCCGCAGTAATTTTTCTACTCAATCAGCCCGAGACTGTGCAGAGATTTGTGCGTCAGGAGAAGCCTGCCCTAGTCGTGCTGGTGGATCAGTCTCGCAGCATGGACACACAGGATGTTCCGGTGGATGCCAAGGACAGCACCGCTGCTCCGCAGACTCGCCGCGCGGCTGGCGATCCGCTCTTGCAGGCCGAAACCTGGAAGGATTTTGATCAGCGATTTGATGTAGTGCTGACGGCATTTCCAAAGTCGGATCAGACCACAACAGATATCCATGAAGCGCTCCATCAGGCTCGCCAAAGGCATCCGGAACTTCGCGCCTTGGTGCTGGCCAGTGACGGAGATTGGAACAGTGGCCTGCCGCCCGTGGAGATGGCTGCCCAACTGCGAGCCGATCAAGTACCAGTCTATGCAGTAGCTCTGGGCAGCCCAACTCGCTTGCCTGACCTGGATTTAGTCAGTTTCGATGTGCCTACTTTTGGTGTGGCTGGCAAGAGTATTCGGATTCCGCTGACGATTGAAAGCTCGTTGCCTCGCGACCATTTGGTTCAACTAGAACTTAAGATTTCCGATGGTACCGTCATCACCCATCCGGTGCAGGTGGCGGCTATGGGGCGAACAGCGGATGCCATCGTTTGGAAGCCCGAAACGATTGGCGATTACACCTTGCAGTTGACCGTTCCAGAGCATCCTGAAGAAGTCGTGGCCGAAAATAATCGTCGAGAAGTTCGGATTCCCATTCGCGAGGAGAAGCTAAAGGTTCTAGTCATCGATTCGCTGCCTCGCTGGGAATATCGATTCCTTCGCAACGCTTTGTCACGTGATCCGGGTGTCGATGTCCATTGTCTGTTGTTTCATCCTGGCTTAAGCAAGGTGGGCGGTGGGAGTCGCGACTACATCACCGCTTTTCCGGAGAGCCTTGACGAGCTGTCTCAATACGACGTTGTCTTCCTGGGTGATGTTGGAATTGCGGATGGACAATTGACCACTCAGCAGGCCGAGCTTCTGAAAGGCCTAGTGGAACAGCAAGCCAGCGGTCTGGTATTCATGCCGGGTATCCAAGGGCATCATTTGACTCTGGTGGGCTCGCCATTGGATCCGTTATTGCCGGTCGTGTTTGACGCAAATCAGCCGTCAGGTTGGGGATCGCGAAGCCCTAGCCACTTTGCTTTAACCGAACTGGGGCGCAGCAGCTTGCTGACCAAGCTGGCAGACACGGCTGACGATAACTTGCAGATCTGGGAAAACCTGCCCGGCTTTCAGTGGCATACCGCTTTGGTGCGCGCCAAAGCCGGTGCGGACGTATTGGCTGTGCATCAGGATTCTTCTAACCAGCATGGTCGCATTCCGCTTTTGGTAACCAGAACTTTTGGAGCTGGCAAAATTCTGTTTATGGGAACCGATGGCGCGTGGCGCTGGCGACGCGGCGTGGAAGACTTGTACCACTATCGCTTCTGGGGACAGGTCGTGCGATGGATGGCCTATCAGCGCAATATGGCCAAAGGCGAATTGATGCGATTATTTTACTCGCCAGAGCAGCCCGCTGTGCGACAAACGATTTCGATCAGCGCCATCGTGATGCGCGCTGGAGGGGAGCCACTGAGTCAAGGCAATGTCTCAGCGCGGATACTTGCTCCATCGGGGCAATCTCAAACAGTGCTATTGACCAGTGCCGGGGGGCAGTGGGGTGCCTTCGACGGCCAGTTTGTCCCGCAAGAAGCTGGGCCACATCAGGTGCTGCTTCGCTGTCAAGAAAACGCCTCTGAGCTTTCAACAACGATCCTTGTGCAAGGTAAAGAACTGGAGCAGATTGGTCGTCCCGTCCGTCAAGAGGTCATGGAAGAGATTGCCCGCGTTAGCCGTGGCAAGCTGATCAACAGCCATCAAATTCCCGAATTGATGCAGGCCTTAAAGGCGATACCAGATCCGCCAGAGACGGTTCGACGACTAGCCTTGTGGAGCCATCCGATGGTAGCCGGTGTGTTGACTTTACTGCTTGCTGTGTTCTGGATCGGTCGTAAGCTAGTGGGAGTGATCTAACGATGGACACTCGCAAGCAAACATCCCCATTCGATCATTCCGGCGCGTGGTTGCCCGAATCACTCGAGAGGCAATTGAGCGGGTTTCGCAACTATGTTTGGTTGACGAAACTACTGCAGTCTTTCAGCTTGGCGCTACTGAGCTGCTTGTTGGCCTTTGTGACCATTTTGGTCAGTGATCGATTGTTAGATACTTGGCCAGCCGTTCGATGGGCCCTAATGCTATCGTCCGTTATTGTTTGGACGTTGATGCCATGGACGATCTATCGCTGGATGTGGAGCTATCGACGGCCCGAACAGTTGGCTCGACTGTTGCGAGAACGAGAACCAGCCTTTGGCGATGAACTGCTGAGCGCGATCGAGTTAGCAGCTAACTCACAGGAGCAGTCTCGATCGCCGGAGCTGTGCCAGGCGGCTATTGGACAGGCTGCTGCAAGTGCTGTTAAGACCGATCTGCGCAAGTGGTCTCCGCCCAATCGGCTACCGATGCTAGTCAGTTTCTTGGTGTTGAACTTGTGCATCGTCTGTGCAAGCGCATGGTGGATTCCTACCGCAACGGGTAATGCATGGCAACGACTGACGAGGCCCTGGAGAGCTATCGAAAGATACACCTTTGTCGCCGTGCAGGCTCTGCCTGAACGACTGGTGGTAGCTCACGGCGAGCCGACGCAGTGGAGCGTACAACTCAAGCCGGATTCTGCTTGGTCACCTGCAACTGCTTACGCTAGCCTAGGCAATTCTCCTGAACTGCCCGCTCAGTTGAATGATAACCGGTACCCCTTTCAATTGCCACCGCTAACCGCCCAGACAGAGCTTCAATTAATAGTGGGCGACTTTGATCATCAGGTGCAATTGGAACCGAAACTGCGCCCCGAATTGACCACGGTAACGGCTGAAGTTTCGCTGCCTGAGTACTTACAGCGAGATGCTCCGCTAGATGTGGATGTTCGCTCGGGGGTTTTATCAGTGGTCGAAGGCAGCCAGGCCAGGTTGATTGCGACCGCGACTCGGCCGCTGCAACATGCCAACTTCGACGATATCGATTCTTATGTGGACGGATCACAGATTCGTACTCAGACATGGTTGATTGATGGCAATGAGAAAGCATCATCGCTGCGTTGGCGGGATCAGGATGGACTGGATGGCAGTTCGGCCTTTCAACTGCAAGTCAAGCCGATGATTGATGAACCGCCGTCTGTCACTGCCCAGGATTTGCCGCGTCAGTGCGTGTTGTTGGATTCTGAGCAGTTGAATTTTCGAGTCTTAGCGGCGGATGATTTTGGCATCCGCCGCGTAGGCATGCGCTGGCGCGGTGTGGACGAAAATCCGTTGGTAACGGCGGCTCAGGGTCAGGCTGTACTGTCAGCGGGCGGGGCAGACCAGTCTTCGTTACAAGTGTCTGGAGCTTTTTGCGCTGCCAATCTGGGCATCGCCGCTCAGACAATCCAGCTTACGATTTGGGTTGAGGATTATCTGCCGGGTCGTCAACCCGTGGAATCGCTACCCTACCTTCTGTACGTTCTTTCTCCTGATCAACATGCGCTTTGGATCACCGCTCAGATGAACAAGTGGCAGAGAGCGGCTCTGGATGTGCGTGATATAGAGATGCAGTTGAATCAATCCAATCAAGCCTTGCGAGATCGGGCTACTCAAGAACTAACGACAGAGACGTTCCGAGATGAATTGATGCGGCAAGCCGCTGCCGAACAGGCCAACGCTCGCAAGCTGACTGGGCTGGCTCAGCAGGGCGTGGAGCTGCTGCGTCAAGCAGCCCGCAATTCGGACATTTCGGCGACAAGCCTGGATCAGTGGGCGAAGATGCTTGAGGCGCTGGATGATATTTCGCGCAAGCGCATGCCCGACGTGTCTGATCTACTTCAGCAAGCGGCCAAGGTGATCGATCTGGATGGTTCCAAACAGGCAAGTGCCGGAGCGTCAGACAGCAACTCAACCGCTTCTCCAGGCGACATGGCCAGCACATCATCGCAGCCGGGCGAGGATTCTGCCACGCAGCAATTGCCAATCAAACCTTCAGCCGAGTCCACGGAAGGCCAGTCGAAGGCTTCGCAGTTGCCCAGCTTGACGCGCGTGGAATCTAGCTTACAGCCTGCAGACTCCCCAGTCTCTCCAGAGGAAGGCTCGGACGAGAAAACTGACTCCAAGGACCAATCAACTTCCGAAGCCCAGTCGGGACGGCTGACTATGCCGCAAACAGCTCTTCTGGGTCCAACCGGCCAAGCTTCCCAGTCGGAGAAGAAGTCTGCCAACAAGACCGAAGCAACTGACAAGCTGGATAGCGCTCTAGAGAAACAACAAGAACTACTGGCGGAATTTGAAAAACTATCGGACGAGCTAAACGCGGTGTTGTCCAATTTGGAAGGTTCGACCTTGGTCAAGCGATTAAAAGCCGCCTCACGCGAACAAAATTTGGTGGCCGAGAAAATCGCAACTCGTATCGGCAAAGTGTTTGGACAGGCTGCGCAGGTTGCGTCCGAGGATCGAACCTTTCTGAATGAATTGTCGGAAACGGAGCGAGCCAGCGGACTGTTGATTTCGTACATCATGGACGACATTCAGGCATTTTATCAGCGCCGACGCACCAACGAATTTAAGCGTGTGCTTGATGAAATGAAGTCCTCAGACATCGTTGTTGCGATTCAGAATTTGGCTGAAGAACTTGCCGCCGAACATGGTTTGTCGATTGCCACTGCCGAGTATTGGGCCGACAACCTGGATCGCTGGGCCGAAGACTTGGTGGAATCGACCGACCAGTCAGAAGAAGAGAAGCAGGAGCAGAAGCCCGGCGAAGAAAGTCAGTCGCTACCGCCATCGTTGATCCTGGAGATGCTAAAGATTCTCGAATCGGAAGTGAATCTGCGCGAGCAAACTCGGATCGCTCAGCAAGCTGTTACGGCGATCGAAGCGACAGATCATATTCAGCAGGCACAGGGGCTTAGCGGCCAGCAAGCCGATCTGAGAGTTCGAACCGAAGAGGTTTCGGACCAAATTGCCAAACTGCCTGATGCTGACCAGCATTTCGCTCAGGAGCTGAGCATACTCTCTCAAGTCAGTCTGATCATGGATCAGGCCCGAGAGTTGTTGGCTCTTGGTAACACGGGGCCTGAGGCGATCGCTGCGGAAACGGAAGTCATCGAACTGATGCTTCAGTCCAAACGCATCAATCCGCAAGGTGCAGGTAGTGGCGGCGGAGGTGCCAGTCCAGGCGGTGGCGGCTTGGGGACCACGTCCGAGTCTGCTTTGGCATTGATTGGTGCCGGCTTGAATTCTCAGGAGCACCGCGAACCAAGAGATATCGGTCAGGCGGTTGGCAGCAGTGCCGATCGCAATTTGCCTGAAGAGTTCCGAGGTGGTCTGGACGCCTACTTCCAGCAGTTAGAAACTGCACCGTAGACCTGCACGAGAAGTTCTCCGAAGACGCTGAGGTTGCAGAAATGCTCTTTGCCGCTCGGCAAGCAGCAGGACTCACTCAAAAGCAACTTGCCAAGCTTGCTGGAACCACTCAGCAAGTCATATCCCAGCTTATTGTTGGCGCTGGAAAATGCCTGATCCCGAGTAGTGGAACAGGCCATCCCAGCGGGGGCGCCAGTATAGAATGCTAAGTCCCTGTCGCTGGTCGTCCGTGTCGTGGTCGCTTACGATGACATTGATTTGAAGCCGCTTCCAAGAACCATTCTGCAACTGAGAAAAACGCTCGGTAGGAATGGAGAATTCGTAGACAACGGACTTCTCGTGCCGAAGGACCTGGCTTTGAATATCCTCGGGCGGGTTGCCAAACTGGTATCGCCGCAAGTCCTCCTGGCTCATCGACAGGCCGGCCATGACGGCAAAGGCCTCTTTGCGAATCTCTTCAGGCTTAGCACCTGGGTCCACCAGCGGATTGACAAACAGTCCCACAAAATCCTGCCATACCATTTGTCCGTCGTGAGCCACTTGATCGTCGGTTACTTCGATAGCGCAGTACAATCGATTCTCGTCTGCGGCCAAGCCAAATCGAAAACGTGCGTCATGCACACCGCGCCAAGCCTGTCCATTGGTGTAGATCTCGCCTGGTTGATCGACAAGATGCGTCAGTTCGGGCCAGTCGTCCAGGTTGCCATCAATTGTTTTGGTTAGCGTCTTGGCAATCGTATTGACTCCATCCAGGTAAAGGCTGCGCGATCCCGACCAGGTCAAGGCAGGCGCCGATGGTTGATCGTAACTGGCTTGCCAGTGAAGCACGACTGGCTGCATGTTCCCCGTTGCGATCGGATGGTCAGCGGACACATTTAGCTCGACAGAGTGTTCAGAATTGGCGGCTATCACTGTCGAGATCACTGCTGGCCGTACGACCACGCCGCTGGGCGGCTCGATCAGCACCTTCAATCGCAAAGGCTGCTGGTCGGGATTCTTAAATCGAGCAATCGTTTGTCCATGCTCGAATTGGGTTTGACCATGCTCAACGGCCGGAACGCTTAGGAAGGTGCCCTGTGACAGACTTTGATATCTTCTGGCGGATTCATTGGTGCGGAAGTCGATCGGCAGGATTCCATCCAGTTGCAGGTTAGCGACTACAGGACCATCATCCTTCATGGTGACCCAGGTGATGTGATCGATTTCACCCGCGTCCTTGCCACGTAGCGGAGAGCCTCCGCCGGTGGTGGCCAAAGCAACGTGTTCGATACCATCGACTGTAGTAAACATGTACTCGTGGATATGTCCGGCCAGCACGGTGACTTGCTGGCGATCTGCCAGCATCTGCTTTACTCGCATCCACTGAGGGTGCTGTTCGTTCCACAGCGGCTTATGTTGAAAAACCATCGTCCACTTCACCTGGGATGCTGGTATGTCGCGCAGTACCTGTTCCGCCCAGGCAATCTGCTGATCGCTCATACCAGTCCCATGATCCTTGCCGTCGTTGGTATCAAGCACCAAGAACAAAACGTCGCGGTAGATGAAGTAGTACCAAGTGGGTCCGATTCGCTCGCGATAGGTTTGATACCAAAGCGGTTTTCCCACGTCATGATTGCCGGCAACGAAAAAAAACGGAGCTTGCAGCGGAGACAATTCACTCATGAATTGATCCCACTGCGAGTCCAGTTGCTCACGAGTACTCACATAGCCTTCGATCAGATCTCCTACGCTCATGACAAACTCAGGATTCAGCAGATTCAGCTTGTTCATCGCCTCGCGCCAAACGCCTGGACGCGGAGTTCCCGAATTGTCCGAGACTACGGCAAACTGGAAATCTGATGGCGGTGCCTGGGCGGGCAGCCGCGTCCAGGGTTGAGGCGTAGTGACACCCAGGGAATGTTTAATAGTATTGGTCGATTCCTGTCCCAATAGGAACGAGTGCGGTAGCAGACAGATAGCCAAAGTAAGTAGCAAGAGATAATGGAGTCTAAACACGAGCGGTACCTTAATCGCGAAGTTATTGATTCTGCGGCGGCGGAAAGCACAGTAGCATATCATAAAGCTGCTTGGAATTGCCGTTCTGCTCGCCAGCCAGGAATATTTCTCGAAATGGCTTGTCACTGGGAAATTTTTGGCTTAGACTATACGTCCATCTGGGATTTGCGGCCGCTTGCAGCCTGTTCTGCTAAAGAGCCAACTACAGTATGAAAAGGTTTGTCAAGAAACGCTTCTTTCAACTGAGTTTTCAATCTGCATCAGTCTGCCGCAGTCCAGTTCGTGGGTTGCGGTTTTTTTGTGCGCAGCCTGCGGTCATGGATAACTTGACACAGGCTAATTCAAATTATGAGTGCGCACGTCATTATGAAAAAAACCGATCAGGATTCATCCCGCAGCCAGCAAGTATCAGGCAGCCAGCAAGGTTCTGGTGCCGGGCAGGCCGGATCTTCATCCCGTCAAACGATTATCGGAGGCGGGCAAGCTAGCGGCCTGTCAACGCTAAGCGTTCATGCTGGCGAACGTCGAAGGAAAAGCAGCGATGCTATTACCGATTCGATCGTCACCGCATCGACCTACGTCTTTGATGATTCGCAATCGATCATTGATTTCATCGAACAACAACAGGAACGAGAAGAATACGGACGATACGGCAACCCGAACGAAAAAGTAGTCGAAAGAAAATTGGCTGCACTGGACGGTGGCCAAACCGCTGTGGTCTATTCCAGCGGCATGTCCGCTCTGGTTGGATTGTTGATGGCCAAGTTAAGCGCTGGCGACGAAATCGTGTTCTTTGATCAGTGTTACCATCGTAGTCGCGAATTTTGTTACAAACACTTGGCGCGATTTGGCGTAATCACGCACCAAGTACCTACGGGTGATTACGAGGCCATGCAGGCCGCTATCACACCGCGCACTCGCATGCTGGTTAGCGAATCGCCAACCAATCCACATCTGACCTGCATCGACTTGGAGCAGTTTGCTGCTTTGGGCAAAAAGCATCGCGTGGAAACACTGATCGATGCGACTCTGGCTACGCCCTTTAATGTGCGGCCACTAGAGTACGGCGTGGACTATGTATTGCACTCAGCCACCAAATATCTGGGTGGCCACAACGATTTGTTAGCAGGCACAGTTATTGGCTCTGCTGCCCAGTTGGAGGATGTGCGCGCTCTGCGAGGTGTGATGGGTAGCGTCTGTTCTCCGCATAATTTGTACCTGCTGCAGCGAGGGTTAAAAACATTTGAATTGCGCATGCAGCGACACAACGAAAATGGTCAAGCGGTCGCCGATTTCCTGTCGGCTCATCCACGCATCGAGCGAGTTTACTATCCGGGATTAAAAACTCATCCAACCCACGAAATCGCCAGGCGAACCATGCGCGGTTTTGGCGGCTTGATCACCTTTCTAGTCAAAGACGCAGACTGGCGACAGACGGCAGACGTGGTGGATCGTGTCAACATTCCCCGCATTGCGCCCAGCCTAGGTGGGGTGGAGTCGTTGATCGAACAACCGCTGTTGATGAGCTACTACCAGCAGACACCAGAGGCGCGCCAGCGTTTTGGAATTGCGGACAACATGATTCGCATGGCTTGTGGCATTGAAAATTCCCAGGATCTAATCGACGATCTGAAGCAGGCGCTGGAAAAATGAATCTGGACGATTTGAAATTTCGTACTCGGGCGATCCACGTTGGCAATCAGCCTGACCCACAAACGGGAGCCGTCGTGCCTCCCATTCACTTGGCTACTACCTTTGTGCAGCCGGGCGCTGGCGATTGGGGACAGTACGATTACTCACGATCGGGCAACCCAACGCGCAATGCGGTCCAGCAGACATTGGCCTCGCTAGAGGGCGGTTGTGGGGCGCTGGCCTTTTCGTCAGGCATGGCGGCCACTCATTGCGTAATGATGCTGCTGAAGACCGGTGATCATGTCGTTGCTGGCCAGGATATCTATGGCGGTAGTTATCGATTGCTGCACAAAATCTGCAGCACTGCTGGCGTACACGTCACCTTAGTCGATCTGCAATCCGAAGAAGCATTGGCTCAAGCGATTCGACCCGAGACAAAAATATTGTGGTTGGAAGGTATCGGCAATCCGCGTTTGACGATACCCGATCTTCCCAGTCTGATCCAGCAGGCTCATGCTTTGGGGCTGTTGGTGGCGGTGGACAACACGTTTGCCACTCCGGTTCTGCTGCGGCCTTTGGAACTGGGTGCGGACATCGTCATGCATTCGGCTACCAAATACCTTGGGGGACACAGTGACTGTTTGGCAGGCGTGTTGGCCGTGCGAGAACAGAGTCTCATGGACAGGTTGTACTTTATTCAGAATGCCACGGGTGCGGTGCTCGCACCGCTGGAATGTTTCCTGTTGGGCCGTGGATTGAAGACGTTGGAACTGAGAGTGCGTGAGCAATCGCGTTCAGCAATGCGGATCGCAGACTTCTTACAGACGCACCCAGCAGTTCGGCGAGTGATCTATCCTGGCCTGCCGTCGCACCCCGATCATCAGCGAGCTAAAAAATTACTGGACGGTGGATATGGAGCGATGATCACTTTCGAAGCGCGTAGCGATTTCGAGGGAACTCGGCGCATCGTCAAAGCGACCAAGTTATTCCATCTGGCGGTCAGCCTGGGTGCGGTGGAATCGCTGATCGAGCAGCCCGCCACGATGTCGCACGCTAGTTATGACCCAGCAGCCCGAGCCAAGGCAGGGATATCCGACAGTCTAATCCGATTATCGGTGGGATTGGAAGATTCTCAGGATTTAATGAGCGACTTGGATCAAGCTCTGTCACTTGCGTGATTTGTGGATGATAGTTCACGGAAACCAGCGGATAGGCGGTATTGTAGAGAACGTTTGACACTTCTCGCTGATCGCCACCACAGCTAACAGCAAAATCGTGCTCGTACTCGTTCTCCTACTCGGAAGCCCAAACGGTGTCGAGTACGAGTACGAGTACCGCACAGGCTGAGTACGAGTACGATTTTGCAGTCATTCCAGACATTGGGCAGCACTTGGTGGTGGTGATCGGCGAGTAGTGTCGAAATTTTCCCCAATTGTTCAATGCTCAATTCTTCTTTGCTTAACGGGAGTTCAATATTCTTTAATCAGACAATTTCGGATGGGTCGACACCGCAGCGGGTTGTGCAATACCCCAAGATGGTGGTTGGAGCTTAGTAGGATTCTGCCAATCAACTTGCTAAGGGCGCTTGTAAGGCATTTTGAAAGTGCTAGCATTAGCGATCAGCTAAGGTGTTTGGGGGGATGCGGTAGTTTCCGCGCTTAGTTTTTAGGGAGTGATTGGTCGTGGTAGACCGACAAACAAACCCGTAATTCTTTTCAGCAGAGTAGCCATCGACTGGAGGGCCGACTCGACCGCCTTTCTCCTGGGCATCTATCAGCATCTGTTTGTTTTGGTTGTCGTCGGTACTATTTTTCTTGAACCAGAGGAGAGACTTATGAAGATTTTAAGTAGTTTCGCCATCGCCTTGTTGATGGCAATTGGAATGAGCGGCCAAGCGAGTGCCGCATTGATCGCTGGATGGACGTTTGAATCTTCTATCCCAGCAACCGCAGGATCACACGTGGCCGAATTGGGCTTGCAGGCAGGAACTGCGCCTGCTTCTGGATTTCATGCTACAGGCACAACGACCTATAGCAATCCGGTAGGCAACGGTTCCAACGAGTCTTTTAGTTCAAACAACTGGACGACAATTGGAGACTACTATCAGTTTCAAGTAAATCTAGCCGGATATAACAGTGCGACGATAACTTGGGATCAGACACGTAGTAGTACTGGACCCTCCGCATTTGACTTGCAATATAGTATTGATGGTTCGACGTTCAACACCATTGGTTCTTACACGGTACTCAATAATGCGGCTGCTGCAGGTCCTCCGGTAGTTCCTGGAGCCTGGAATAGTACAACCAATTACCCGGTGTACACTTTTGGACCAACAAGCCTTACCGCTGCTGTTGACAATCAGGCGACGGTCTATGTGCGTTTACGCTCGAGGGCAACAGCAGCCTCCGGTGGTACCAACCGAGTCGACAACGTTCTGATCAATGCGCAGCAAATTCCGGAACCTAGTGCGTTCGCATTACTGGGACTATCGGTTGCCCGAATAACCTTTGTGCGTCGCCGTAAATAGCTTCTTGATGTCTTCACCGGAGATTAACACTCCGTTCATCCAGATTGCTCATTCTAATGTTATCATGCTGTCTTTCGCTTCCCTGGTGTTAGGTTTGAAGTCATAAAGTTTGGTAGTAGGCAAATTTAATTGAATCAAACGCCAGATCTTGTCCGTTTTTGAACTTTTTTGGAGTAAACACAATGAAAATGAGATGTAGTTTTGCCATAGCGGCGGCAATGTTCATCGGGCTTAGTGGCTCGTTGAAAGGTCAGGAGATAGTTCGTTACAACCTTTTCGGTCAACCTGGAACACAGCTATCTAACGCGCCTGAATTTACCGCTTCCAATATTACGGGAGATATTTTGTTGCAGAGGAGTCCTGGCGGAATAGTGCCGAGCACCGGCGTCAACTCAATGGCTTCCAACACTTGGGCTGTCGGGCAGTACTATTCATTTGGATTTACCGTGAACGCTGGCTATCAAGTGGACTTAACTAACCTTCAAATTGGTACTCGATCTTCAAGTACCGGCCCCAAGTTTTTGGTGCTCTATAGTTCTGTCGATGGGTTCACGACACCACTGGCCACCATTACTCACCCATCGGTTGTAGCCTTCGTCAACAGTGACATTAACCTTTCCAGCCTGACGGGCCTTACAGGCAGCGTCGAATTTCGTTTGCGAGTCGATGAAAACAAGAAAGCTCTGGACGAAACGCCGATAGCAGCAACCGGAACCAACCGCGTGACCAATTTCTTTGCTCCTTCGGGTGATCCACCAGCGAATACCGATACAGGAGGCTTTCGCATCAATGGTACGGTCAGTCCAGTTGGTGGCGGTGCCACTGTCGTAGGTAGTTTTGCTTACCATACTGCTTATCCAGGTACCAGCAATGACAAGGTGGATGCAAGCAAGCAGCTTTTCAAGCAAAGCACGGGACTCGCAGTACCTTTGGAAATGAATCATCTGATCAATTCCAAGCAGGGAATCACCGGTGTTGGTTTCGATGTTGATGGGCTGGCTAATGGTGCTGGCTTGAGCGCCTCGGACTTTGTATTCAAGATGAGCCCTCAGAATGTATTTGATGGAGATCTGGTCAGCGGCTGGGTGGATGCTCCAGCGCCAACGGCGATCACAGTAAACGCTGGCTCTCCTGATCGAATCATCATCGAGTGGCCTGATAACTCCATTGAGAATCGTTGGCTGAAGGTGACGATGAAAGCCACGGCCAACACTGGGCTGGCTGAAGACTGCGTGTTCTATCTGGGACATTTACGAGGTGAAGGTACCGGGCCCAGCGCCGGTAAGTTCACGGTTCTAGTAGCGGATATCTTGAACGTTCGATCCAATCTGACTGCGTCGCAGCCTGCCAGTGGTATGGCTGATATCGACAAGAGCGGGACAGTTCTGGTAGCGGACATTCTTGAAACGCGTTCCAATCTAGCTAAAGAGCTGACTCAGATTCAGGTTCCTGGATCACCACCAGAGTCATAACAGTCACCAACAGAATCGTAAGTTGAGCGTCAGTAATGTGGCTACCGTCACCAGACGGAGGTCTTGCTCGGTATCCACCGTCTGGCAACGGTAGCTACGGTAATATTGCAACTGACGCTCGCCTAACAGACGCTGGTACGATGCCGCGCTGATAGGCTTTAATACTGGGCTCAGCCCGAGACAAATATCTCGGGCTGAGCCTTTTTTTGCTTCGTGAGCCTATGAGTATTCTCGAAAATCCCGTATTGGAACGCGCCCGAGTTCCCTTAGGAGACCTGCAATTGAATCCGGCAGGCTTGTCCTGCCGGAATTCCACTATCATTTGCCACCGCATACTGGCGACTGGAGAGAACTGTCGTTTTCACACGCTTTATCGCGATCGGTCTTTAGCTAGCTGTCTGAAGTAGCCTTCGATGACGTCGCGGTAATGAGTGGGCAGTTCTTCGGTCAGCCGCTGAAGTGCCTCTTGACGCTGTGCAGGTGGTAGATTGCCCCAAGCGGAACGGTCATCAAGCTGCTTTTGATCCACGTCGCCCGGTCCTGAAGTGCCTGCGATACGACTATCGTCCATCGGTTGGCCAGCTGGCTGCTGAGCATTTTGGCCCTGCTGGCCTTGGCCTCCACCGGCCTGTTGCTGCTGCATCTGTTGAGCTTGCTGTTCGACTTGCTCGATCAATTTATCAAGCTTCTTGACGATGGAATCTTCTTCATCCCGAACTGTCTGGCCGGCGCGTCCCAGGTCTAGCCGCCGCTGAACATCGGTCATCATACGAGCGATCTCGTCCAACGAATCAGGCTCAAGCGGTTTGATGTCGGCTTGCATCAACTGGGCCAATTGGCGATAACGAGCTGGCAATTCATCCTGTCGCTGAAGAAGCAGTTGCAAGTTGGCCAAGCATTCATTCTTTTTTAGCAAGTGATGTTCGGCGCTAGCGCGATAGAATAGCAGTGAAGCCGGATCGCAGACCTGTTTCAGCTCCAGGCCAGAGAGTGTTTCCAGCGCTTCGTCATACATTTTGCGTTGAGCGTAGGCGCGACCACAGGCTAGGCGCACTGCGTCTTGAAGCCAGCCGGGTAAATCGCTGGTCAGCCACGGGTAATCCTTGAGAGCCACCGCCGACGACTTTAATGATCGGATCTGGCTGGTCAGATCGGCCAACCGAGGTTCCAGTAGGCTGCACGTATCTAGAACATGCTCTAAGAACGCTGGGCCAGTCAGATTGGCTCCACTGCTCCACACCCGCATCACCCCAGCACGCTGTTCTTGGGTGGCTTGACGCTGATCCAAAAAACTGGACAAGTGGTCTTGAAAATCGTTGGTGGTGGGCCAGTGCCAGGAGGCCGCTTTGCGTAGGTCGTTGCCAGCATCTTGATGGGCCTGCGCGTGCCGACTGAGCAGCGGCGTTTGGCAGATCAGCCCAAGAACTAGAGCAGCCCGGAAAGTCAGTGAAATGCGGCTGAGCATTTGAAAACTCATGCTTTTCCTTTTCTCGATTGAGCTGCCTAAAAAATGCGATGGATTGTATGGTTTGTATGGTTTGTGGTGGGCCGGCGCGGGGACGACCCAATTTGCGGCTGAAACGACCTTTGTCAAAACCAACCACACTTGAGGCCACGCTAATTCGTTAAGTCCCCGCTGGTCACACCCTACTATTCGACGCTGATCTACAGGCCCCTGACGGTCCCAACGTGCTGGACAATAGGCTTGATTGCTAGGCCCCTATGGCTTCAGGATTTTAGCTGATAGTAGACCTATTTTCCAATAACAACTGCCTAGTATAGGCCAAAAGCGACCGTTTTTTGCGAGAATATTGCGAATATTGGGGTTGAGAATGCTCTTGGGCTGTGCGACACTCTGTTAGGCCAGTTGAAAGCCAAAGTAGCAAAACTATCTTGAATCCTGGTCAAGGGCTATTGGATATTTAGAGAAGGTTATGAGATTTCGACAGTTGGATAGGATCACCTTGTTGGTGCCAGGCGAGCGGATTGAGGCTCAGTTGACGCTTAAAGGCGACCAGGACTACTTGCGAGATCACTTTCCTCGCTTCCCGGTCCAGCCTGGTGTGCTGATGCTGGAGTCGCTCTATCAGGCTGCCCAGTTCTTGGTACGCGCTACAGAAGATTACCAATCCGGTCTCGTAATGTTAAAAGAGGCAAAGAACGTCAAGTTTGCGGCGTTTTTGCAGCCGGGCGATACACTGACAGTCGAAGCGGAGATCATGAAGGAGGAAGCCGGGTTGACGACCGTGAAGGCATCCGGGCGAAATTCCAGCGGGGCGACCTGCGTTTCGGGACGACTATTGATCGAATGCCAAAAAAACGTGCCGCCGACCGCTAGTGACGTTTGGGGTCGGAAGTATATTCGCGAAATCGTCAAGCAGCTTCAGCAAGCGGCTATGGCTGGCGGCTGAGTAGGATATAATCTAGTCAATTCAGTTCTATCCCGTTTGGGACAACTTGGGACACTGGATGGAGCCATCGAGCTGTCCACCAACACGACTGATTTTTTAACGAGGTTTATAGGATACTCTCAGAGGGGGTGTCCGTAGAGATTTTTAGCCAATAGGAAAATAAGAAATGGCAAGTTCGGAAGAGGTATTCGAGAAGGTACAAGCGGCTTTGGTCGACGCATTGGGCGTAGACGACGATGAAGTGACTCCAGAGGCAACCATGGTGGGCGACTTGGGGGCTGAGTCGATCGACTTTTTGGACATCGTCTTCAAGTTGGAAAAAGCATTCGGCATCAACATCCCTCGCGAGGAATTGTTCCCTGACGATATTTTGACAGATGCCAAATTTGTGCAAGATGGCAAAGTTACCGCTGATGGCTTGAGTGAATTGAAGAAGCGGCTGCCTTGGGCGGATCTGTCCAAGTTTTCGCAGAACCCTCGAGTGCAGGACTTTGGTAACTTGCTGACGGTCAATGATCTTTGCCGTTACGTGCTAAGCAAGTTGTCCTGAAGATTCTGCCGTGGCGATGACGATTTTGCCCTGTGGGCTCGCAGTGGCTCGACCACAGCCACCCAGGACCATCACCGGTTCATCAGCCGGCACGCGTTAGCGCCCGGTTCGTGCTTGAAAACCGGGTGCTAATGCACTGCGGCTGATCGACCACGGCCACCTACCTGGGTGCTTCCAGTAGCGTTCAGGACGCGGCGGTGCTGAATGGACAAAGAAAAATCTGTTATTACATCATGAGCGACTGAAAATGCGATGGTTCTGGATCGATCGTTTTGAAAAGTTCATTGTCGGCCAGGAAGCGACCACGATCAAGAACGTGACTTTGGGCGAAGAGCCCCTGGATGATTACCTTCCAGGGACTCCGCATTACCCAGCCAGTTTGATGATCGAGGGTATGGCTCAAACGGGAGGCCTGTTGATCTCGCAGATACAAGATTTCACTCAGCGTGTTGTCTTGGCCAAGGTCAGCAAGGCGGAATTCTTTGCAGTGGCTAAGCCCGGCGATCAGCTTCGGCTGACAGCACGCATTCGCAGCCTGCAAAACGATGGCGCTGCTGTCGATGGTATCATTGAACTTGACGGGCAGGAGCTGGCACGGATGGAGTTGACCTTTGCCATTCTGGACGAGACCTTTGGACAAACCTCGTTTTTCAATCCAGGTGGCTTGTGTCAAATCCTGCGTTCGATGAGACTTTTTGATCTTGCCGTTCATCCCGACGGCTCGCCGATTTCGATCCCTCAGCACATGCTGGAAGCCGAACAATCCGAGGATATGGAAGTGACCAATCCTCCCCGAGTCGCGTAAGTGATTGGTAGCCGCCAAAGCTTGATCACTCGCACCTGTTCCAGTGACAAACGTGTCTGGTATCCTGGATGACTGTTTTGAGGCGGGTTGTTTTGTAGAGGACGACTACCGAGGCTTACCATGGGCGAATCGATGTGGCCAGAAGCGGAACCGACCGCTCGGCTTTTGATTGGTGTCAAGCAAGGGAACTCGGAGGCCGTAGACCAGTTGCTGGCCAGGTATCGCGAGTCGCTCAAGCGTTTGATCGATCTGCGATTGGACAAGCGAGTTGCCGGTCGCGTGGACGTGTCGGATGTCGTACAGGATGTGCTGATCGAAGCGCACCGGCGTCTGCAAGTCTATCTTGAAGATCCGGTGATGCCGTTTCATCTATGGATTCGCCAGATCGCCAAAGACCGCCTGATCGATGCGCATCGTCGTCATCGAGCATCAGCCAAACGAAGTGTGGACCGCGAGCAACGATTGCAACTGCCGGCTGCGATGGATGCTTCCAGTGTGGAGTTGGCCGGGCAGTTAATGGATCCAGAATTGACGCCTGCCGCTAGGGCCACGCAGCGCGAGATGGCTCATCGAGTGCAGGCTTGTATCGCCGAACTGGAAGAGCATGATCAAGATATCTTGCTGATGCGACACTATGAACAACTGAGCAATCAAGATGTAGCAGCCGTCCTGGGGTTGTCGGAGCCAGCAGCCAGCATGCGTTATCTACGAGCGCTAAAGAGACTGCGTGCTGTGATCGAAAGTCGGCCTGCTGGTTCCGTCGAGGACTTTCAGACATGAGCCAGGCTGCCGATCACCCTGTCAATCAGCACGAAGAGGACTTAGCGACGCTGGTCAGCAGTCTGTTGGAGCGCTTACAGGCCGGCGAGCAGGTGGATTATGCGACCGTTTGTGAGCAGTATCCGAACCTAGCCGTTGATTTGAAAGAGGTGTGGGGAACGTTGGTGGTTGCCGATGTGGCCGCAACGTCGCAGCGTTTGGAGTGGCAACCAGACTGGGACACGGGTCCCAAAACCAGCGGCTTTCAAACGTTGCCCATGCAAATTGGCGACTATGAGTTGTTGGAGGTCATTGGCCGCGGAGGAATGGGGGTTGTCTATCGAGCGCGGCAGGTGAGTCTTAATCGCGAAGTAGCGGTGAAGATGATCCAGGAAAATCGACCGCTCAATCCAGAAACTCGCAACCGATTTTTGGCCGAAGCCAAGGCCACTGCCAGGCTGGATCACCCTTGTATCGTGCCCGTCTACGAAGTCAGCGAGTTTGAGGGCCAGCCGTTCTTTAGCATGCAGTTGATTCGCGGCCGAACCTTGGCCGATTGGCTACGGCCCGGCAAAGTTTCACAGCGGCAAGCCGCGCGCATCATTTCCGAAGTCAGTCGAGCGATCGGCTATGCGCACAGTATGGGAATCTTGCATCGCGATATCAAACCCTCCAACATCATGTTGGACGAATTGGGCCGAGTGCGAGTTACCGACTTTGGCTTAGCCAAATTCGCAGACTCGAAAGATAGTTTGACGCGAACCGGTGCCGCCGTTGGGACGCTCAGCTACATGGCTCCCGAGCAGGCGGCGGGTCTATCGGCGCAGATCGGTCCCCGCAGCGATGTCTATGCGTTGGGGGCTGTCTTGTTTCATTTGTTGGCTGGCAGACCTCCGCTGATCGCTGACTCGCCAGTCCAACTGGCGATGCAGATTTTAGAGCACGACCCGCCGCCGCTACGCTTGTTGGATCCGAAGATCGACCGCGATTTGGAATTGATCGTGGCTCGTAGTATCCAAAAGCCCCCGAATCTTCGTTATAGGACGGCGGATCGATTGGCTGCCGACTTGGAGGCCTATCTTAAGGATGAACCGGTTCGCGCTAGGCGTCGAGGAATACTGCCGGTGCTGGCACGGTTGTTTCGAGACACTCACCATGCCGTGGTGCTGGAGAATTGGGGACTACTGTGGATGTGGCACAGTTTAGCACTGCTAATCGTGTGCCTATCGACCGAGTGGATGCACTGGTCAGGAGTCCGCAGTCGCATCAGTTACGCAGCATTGTGGATTGTTGGGCTGGGCACTTGGGCGCTGGTTTTTTGGGCTCTCAGGCATCGTCAGGGGCCGGTCACCTTTGTGGAACGGCAGATCGCTCATGTTTGGGTGGCAAGTCTAATCGCGATCGCACTTTTGACGCCTATGGAGTGGCTGTTAGGGCTAAGTCCCTTGACGCTGTCGCCTATGCTACCGCTGATCGGAGCCATCATGTTCTTTGTGAAGGCCGGAATTCTCGCTGGACAGTTTTATGTGCAAGCGCTTCTGATGTTGGCAGCCAGCTTCGCCATGGCCGTCTTTCCTCAGGTGGCTCACATCATTTTTGGAGTGGTGGCGGCAGGCTGCTTCTTTGTGCCTGGCTTGAAATATTTTCGATTGCGACAGCGAAGTCAAATCTCTTAAGAGCCTATCCCACAACCCTCTCCTCCGCTTCGGGGGAGAGGGTAGGGTGGAGGAGGTCGAAAGGTTTTGGGATAGGCTTTACAGATCGATGGCTCGTCGCAGTTGCACACTTTCGCGAGCAGCCTGTAGGGCTCGCAAGCACTGATACACATCGTCCAAATCGCCCATCTTACGAACCAGACTGGTCACGGCGCGGTGGAATTGAGTCAACAATTGCTGTCCAACCGCTCGCTCGGTATCCAGCGATTCTTGATGCCGCCCCGCTTCATCAAACCAAACCAATCCATGGGGCAGATCGACAAACGCAAGACCTTTTTCACAACAAACCTGGACGGCGGCCGGCGGTCGGTAGGCAATGGCTTCGTGCCAAGCATTGGGAAAATAGGTGCCGCAGCTTATTTGAGCCACCGTGGTACCTAGAGGCGAATCGGGAGCGGAAAGATCGACGCTCATCGAACGGTAATCGGTCTGCAGTTCGCTAGATACCTGGTTGAAACGCTGATGCTGGACACATTGCACCGACCGGATTTTTCGGCCAACGATGAACGAGCACCAATCGATCAACTCCATCAGTTCGCGATCCACCTTGGCTTGTAGGGGCTTGCCGCGATGTCCCTCAGGGTCACAGGTCAGGCGCTTGTGGCAAAATAGAATTTGAGGTGCGCCCAGGCGGGTCGCAATCAGTTCCTTGAGTCGCAACGAAGCGGGAGCAAATCGCCTGGGGAACTCGGCCATAAAGGCTATTCCCGATTTATCCACTTCCTGTCGAACCGCGGCAGCCTGCTGTGGATCAAAATCGATTTCGCTGCCGCAGTAGACCGCTTTCCCGTAGTCGCAGGCAGCTAGGATTGGCAAAGCTCCGTACCACTGGCTCTCCAGCATCAGCACGGCATCGATATCGTCCTGTTGCAACATCTTGCGATAACCGTCATAGCGAACGGTTTCGAATTCGCGAGCTACTGTTTCTGCAAACGCGCTGATGGGGCAGTAGACACCAGCCAGTTCATAGCGATCTTGCAGCGTCCTGATGGCCGGCAAGTAGCGTGTTTGCCAGTCGTTAGATAAGCCTAGCAGGCCGATTCTCAGTTTCATGGAAAGACACTCAGTGGGGCAACGATTGTTAACCTGGGCTGTTTGTTAAAAATAGCAAAAAATCGTGCCATAATAATTCTAAAATTTTTAGTCAGTCACGATTGGGGGTTCCTAAGTAGCCATCTGGTGTAGTTGGCTAATGGATCAAAATACGAAAAATGTCGTTGTTTCCCTAAGAATTGGCATATTCCGGCATTCCCATCCCAAAGATCATTGTAGATCAAGCAGACTAGCTCACCAGTCAATGCTAGCAAATCCGAACTCTATTCAAGCAGCGGCTTGGTTGTCATGCTGGACCAGATCCTTATACTGCCACTCAGGTTTTGGGTCGTCAAACTCAGTCTAATCGTTAGCTTATCAACAACACGACGACTTTTCCAACCTTAGACTTATCAAAGAAAACGAACGACTGATTTTGGCATAGACAAGGCGGTCTTGGTGACAGCAGTGGATTCTGTCCCGCCGAGGCTTAGGGCTCCAGTGATCTCCGGGTGCTGCTTTAAGTTGGCATCCAAGTAATTGCGAGTCGCCTGTCTAACTTACTGTCTCTGGAAAAAGGATTGGGTGTATGGTTCAGGTTATACTGACGTTGGTCTTGGCGGTTACGGGTGTCCCTAGTAAGCCGATAGCATACGAAGAGGCGATAGAGCAAGCTCAAAAAGAGAACAAGCCTGTTCTGATTCTAGTAGGTGCAAAGTGGTGTGCCGCATGTGAAATTATGAAACGAGAGACCATCGAGCCGATGAAGGCTGAAGGCGAATTGAAGGATGTGATCGTGACCTACGTGGATAAAGACCAGCGTCCCGAGCTGGCTCAGCAACTGATGAAGGGCGAAACGCTTCCCCAAGTAGTCATGTTTGCCAAAGATAATGACCAGTGGCGTCGCCTTAGCTTGACTGGCATGCAGACCAAGAGCCGAATTCAGGAGATGCTGGGACGCGTTGCCAGCCTGCCCGCTGCCCAAGAACAGACCTTTCGTTAGCCGTTGATCAAATCAGAGCCGCGAGCGTTAGCGAGCGGTTTTTACAAATCAGAGCGAGCGGTTTATAATTGTCAGCGTGCGGTTGTCGGCTTGGGGATCGGGTGCTTTCGCACCGGCGGATGAATGGGTCGAAAAACGCGTGCTTTCACACTGCAGCTCTGATTGAGGATCGCGTGCTACGCACTCCGGCTGATTGCATGCCGGGACTTGCGGCTGGCAAAAAACTTGAAACCCTTTATGATGACGGACGGGCCGGTGCATTGCGCCGGCTTGTTCGCTTGTGGTTTCTAATGCTTTTTTGATAGCCGATTTCTATGATCTTCTCTGAGCATATCAGACACTGCGTGCGGGAAAACGAGCCGCTTTCGACATACACTTGGCTTCAGTTGGGCGGTCCGGCACGCTACTTCGCCGAACCAGGAAGCTGGGACGAACTGGTCGAACTGATTTGTCAGGCTAACCAGGCTCGGGTGTTGATCCGGCTATTGGGAGGCGGTTCTAACCTATTAGTGCGCGAAGCCGGCGTGGATGGACTGGTCATTCATCTGGCAACGGCTGAAATGTGCAAGCTGGAGATCGCTCAAGATCGGCTGACCGCAAGGGCTGGTGCCAAGCTGAATCATGTGATCTCAGCGGCGGTGGGGTCGGGACTGGGTGGTTTGGAGCATTTAGCAGGAATCCCGGGTAACGTGGGGGCTGCCGTGGCTACCAATAGCGGCAGCAACAACGCCGATATCGGCAGTCGTGTTGCCTCGGTGAAGGTCATCGATCGAACTGGGCAGACGCAGGCGCTGACGGCCAGTCAACTGAATTTTGGTTTCAGGCGCAGCACGCTGGATGACAGCTTGATCGGTGAAGTCGAGTTCAAGCTCAGGCCAGGAGATCCAGCCGAATTGACTCGTCGCATGCAGTCGCATTGGATCGTTCGCCGAGCCGCTCAGCCTAGTACCGGGTCCAGGACGGTCCAGGCTTTCTTAGAACCAGATGGTACGAACCTGTCAGACTTGCTGGATCAAGCCGATGTGCGGGACGCTCGGGAGGGCGATTTTTACATGGACCCGATGCATCCTGGCTTTGTGATCGCCACCGGGCAACCGCAAAGCAAGGATTTGCTAGCTTTGCTGGCGCGAGTTAGCAGATCCGTGGAAGTTAGGTCCGGAATTCAGTTGCATTCGCAGTTGAAGATTTGGTAAACCAGAAGATGACTTGAGCGGCCCCCGCAGGGTCGTGGCTCTTTCTCACATCTGGTTATCCGCAAATGGCTGCCGAATCGAAAAGTATTACCAACTGGTTCGCCCTGCTAATGCACGCCGTCCCCGGTGGTACCCTGATTTTTGCACTCATTCCGCTGGTGGTCTGTGGCTACTTAGGCTGGTATCACTACGGAGCACGGAAGCTTGACCAGGCGCTTTATTCCCTTCAGCTTCCACAGATTCAGGTAACGGCTCAGCCACCGTGGATTAAAACCTCCGTGCTGGAGGATGTGTTTCAAAGTAAAGGGCTGGATCGGATCAATCTTCTGGACCCATCGGCTAGCGCCACGATTGCAGGAGCGTTCGAGACACATCCATGGATCGAGAAGACGGTTCGAGTCCGCAAGAAACAGGGCGGTTCGGTGGATGTGGATGTGATCTACCGCAAGCCGCTGGCTATGGTCAAAGTCTATTACTACCCAACCGATGCCAATGGTCAGCGCAGTTCCAAGCGGAAAGAAGGGTTCTTTCCAGTCGATGCCAAAGGCGTGATTTTGCCAGAGAGCGATTTCAAGCAAAATCAAGCGATGCTATTGGATTACCTAATGATCGACATCGATCAACTGGAACACCCAAACGCACAGCCTGGCATGCCGTTTAACGATATTCGCGTAATGGAAGCTCTAAAGCTGATCGCCTACCTGGAATCAAAATCCGATCCCAAGCAATTGGGTCTCCAGTGGGTTCACGTGCGTGCTGATAGTCGCCCGACCAGCGTCAATCCGTGGCTATTCGAACTTTGGACCACCGACAAGCATCTGATTATTTGGGGGCACGCCCCAGGTGAAGAATCTGGAAGCGAAGCTTCAGCCGAAAACAAACTGATCGAATCGACCAAGTGGCTTGACGAGCAGCGAGCTAACAGCGCCACGCGAGGCACATTAACTCTCTTCCAGGATACGGAATCTCAGAAGAGTCTACCCGTATCCACCCAAAAACAATAATGGCTCTTCAGGTAATTTAGTGGGTTAAAGCTTTTCCCATAGATCCGTGCTCAGCCACCGGTTAAACGCATCCAAGCCGCACGAACTCTAACGCCTAACGCCTAACGCAACTAATCCGCCGGCAATCGCTCCATTTCAACTTTCGGCAAGGGTCCGGTAAGAGCTTCCATGAAGGCCACCAGATCTAACATGTCCTGCTCGGAAGCCTTGAACGCTTTGATCTTGTCGCTCAAATGTGGATTGGGGTGACCTCCCTTCACATACCACTGGACGACCTCCAGCAGAGTCTTCTGGCTGCCATCGTGCATGTAGGGGCCGTTCTGAGCGACATTGCGTAGTGTTGGCGTCTTGAAAGCACCCTTGTCTTCTTCCTTACCTGTCTCGGCAAAGCGTCCCATGTCGGGCTTTTCCGCATCCATACCAACGCCTAGGTTGTGATACTTTTCGTCGGTAAAATTAGCGCCCACATGGCAGGCGGCACAATTGGCCTCTTTGCTGAAGAACAGCTTCTGCCCACGCTTGGCTGACTGGCTCATCGGACTGGCGTCAGCAGCTTTCTGAGCAGCCGTGTATCGAGCATAAAGATCTGGATCTTCTTTCTTAACTTCGTCCAAGCTCTCAAAACCCTCAGTTCGAACGAACTCCTTCAGTCGCTCCAGCCGATCGTTGTAATCATAAGGACTATCTCCGGTTACGATCACTCGCTCGAAAGTTGCAATCGCTCTGCCCACGTCGTCAATATGAGGATCGCGGCCAAAAATTTTCACAAACTGGGCTCGATATACGGCGTTGGACTTCAGAAACGCAACCACCGCTTCGTGAGTGTTTCCCATTTCGATGGGATTGGCTATCGGGCCAACCGCCTGAGCTTCCAAGTCCTTAGCCCGACCATCCCAAAACTGCTGACGGCTTAGGATGCGGTTCATCGAGGTTGGCGAATTGCGCCCACCGGTCTGCCCCTGGATGCCAACACCAAACTGCGTGTTAAAACCATAGCCGCTATCGGGGTGGTGGCAGTCCGCGCAACTGACTTCGTTACCTTTGCTCAACCGACGATCAAAGTAGAGTTGACGGCCAAGTTCCACTTTGGCATGTGTGATCGGATTATCGTCAGGGACATAGACAGCATCTTTCCCAACCGCCAGACCCTCGGGCAGAGTCACATTGATTTTCTCATGTCTTGCTGGATCCTTAAGCCACTGATTGACCTGATCTAATGTCAAATCGCCTTTTCCAGGAACTCCTGCGGTTAAAGGATTGGCCCCATCGGCCGACGCGGCTTCAGCCGTCGCACAAACAAACTGGGCAAGGATACAGCTAACGATCAAGTATCTTAGGATTTTCATGGTGTAGACCTTTTTAGGAGGTGTAAGAACCCACATGTTATGTTGTTCGCGGGACGCACAGCTTACGATAGACCGCAGACAATCAGCTCGCCATCAGCGGCGAACGAATAGCTCGCGATTGGGCCTAAGTATATCTCAAGTCCGGGCTCCAGGACAGTAAGTCAGTCATGGAAAATGGTTCAAGTTTCCAGCCTGTGTGGCAAAGGCTTCCAACCTGGTTGATCAAGGGGTTGACCGTTCGAAGCGGAAGCGCGCAAGCACTCCGGTACCGCAAGACCGGACGGCTTGCGCCGAACCGGTAGCCCGAATATTGCATGGCTTCGTAGCTACGTTCGCCAGAACGTGGTATGCCTTAGAGCCTGCGTCCACGTTTTGGCAAACGTAGCTACTCTCGGCACATCATGGATTTCCTGGGACCGTGCGAAATCCAGGCCAGAAACTACTATTATTTCGGGATAGGTCCTTAGCCTCTACTGCACGGCGGCTTGTGCTCCATTGCAAGTCAGGACGGTCCCTGAGTCAAAGTAACCTCGACGAATCACCCCCAAAGCGAAAGTCGCATCAGACTCTGGTGCAACAGACGATACCGTACCGACTTCCTTGTCGTCAGCCAGAATCGCTGTTCCAGGCTGCACCGAAGTCCCATCGATTTTCAGCAGGCACAGCTTCTTTTGAATCTGGCCTAGAGCATCCAGGCGAGCGATCGTTTCCTGTCCGAGATAACAGCCCTTGGTAAAACTGATCGCTTGAGCGTTACGATCCAGCTCTTGCGGAATGCACTTTTCCCAGATGTCTTCACCCATGATCGGCCACCGATTGCCGATTCGAAGCCGCTGCCAGTCCGGCGAGCGACCTGTGGGGACGCAATCGCCGAGTGCTGAATCCGATACAGCGACCGATAGTGCCGAGTTCTGGCTGAATGCGACAAACGCAATGCGATGCAGAGTGTCATCCTGGGTCATCCCTGCAAGCTGTTCAGAACAGAATTCAATGGTCGCGCGTGGCGAAAGATCCGTAACACGAGCATCTTCGCGGATGATGTAGCGATCGATGTGGGATGCCACTTTATCCGAAACCGGGTGCTGCCCAACCAGCCACCAACGCGACTCATCAAGCCGATACACTAAACCATGCGCCACCACCCAGCCACGAACGTCGGTAACAAAGGTCTCAATACTGCCCCCAACTGCCAGATTCAAAACCTGATTGGTGGTCAGGTTGTGAAGAATTTTACCTGCGTCGGTACCACTTACTTCAATCAGCAAGGGTTGGTCAAGAGTCATCAGCATCATTGATCCCGGATGTTAAATGTGAACCGGGATCAATCATACAACTGGGACTCGAGCTGACTAGTCGAATTGATCCGACGAAGCCAGGAAGCGTCGCTTGCTGAGCGGATTGGGAACCTCACCGAAGTTGTAGGCCACGGCGTTAACACCACTGGTCACTACGATGTTCGAGATCAAGTTGTCGCCAGCCGTGCCACCTGCGGGTGTACCCACATTGTTTTGGAGACTTTGTAGTCCCAGAGGCTGAGTCTGAGTGACGGTATAAGTTCCGGGATGGACATCAGCAAAGGTGTACTCACCGTTGGCATTGGTCGTCGCAGTGCGATTTACGGTGCGTCCCAAAATATCGGTGCCGGTAAGCGTCATTGTCACGCCAGCCACACCGCTTTCGCCACTGCTGAAGACACCATTGCGGTCGGCATCAATATAGGTGAGACCACTGACGCTGCCTGTGACTGCAATTGGTGTATTGAGTGTCGAACTGTTGTTGCTTGTGTTGGTGTCAGTTTCAGTACCTGTTACTGAGGCCGTATTGGACAGTGTACCGGCTGCTGACGTAGCTACACTGGTCTCGATGGTAATAGTGGCCGAAGCGCCAGGGGCCAGCGTACCGATGTTCGCCGTTACCGTTTGGCCAGCAGCGTTGACGTTGCCTACAGTTGACGAACCTTGAGTAAACGTCAATCCGTTGGGAAGCACGTCGGTCATCACAACGTTGGTCGCAGTACTGGGGCCGTCATTGGTTACGATAATGCTGTAGGTTAGCGGACCACCTGCAATGGCTGGATCATTGGGGTTGGTTTTGGCTTTCGAAACCCTTACGTCGATCCGAGGATCAATCGTAGTCACGATCGTGGAAGTGTTATTCTGAGTATTGGAATCGGTTTCGGTTTGAGTCACTGTCACCGTGTTGCTGACATTACCACGAGTGGCCGCAGCCACAGTAGTATTCACCGTGACTCGAACTGTGGCATTGGGTGCGATTGTCCCCAAGTTGCCAGTGATAATTCCATTGGCGTGAGAGACCGTTCCCTGCTGACTTGAAACGCTGCCAAACGTTAGCCCCGCTGGCAACGTGTCAGAAATGTTCACATTGGTGGCGGTCGATGGACCGTTGTTGGTCACATCGATGTGATAGACCAGAGCGTTGCCTGCAATCACTGTCGCCCCACTCGGGCTGGTCTTGGCAACAGCAACATCGACTCGAGCGGAAAGCGGCGAGGTGACTGAGGCCGTGTTGTTGTTCGTAATCGTCTCGGTGATGCCAGCTTCCGTCGTGGAAATGACAGCGGTATTCAGAAGATCATTACGGAAATCAGGTAAGACGTTAGCAATTACTGTCAATGTTGCGCTAGCACCGTTGGCCAAGTTGCCGATATCAAAAATCAGGTCGTCGGGATTACTTGCGTTCGTGTCGCTAGCCGATGCAGGGATGGTGATCGGATTGGCACCGATCGTGGCTGAAGTGACTTGCAGACCGTCAGGAATGTTGTCTGTGACGCGAACAAGCGTAGCATTGGTTGGCCCATTGTTGGTGGCGGTTATCGTGTAGGTTACCGTTCCACCCGGTCGAATCGGATTGCCAACGGTCGCCGAATCGACTTTTGTGACGGCCAAATCGATGACTCGCTGCGTGGCGGTCGTTTCGGTATCTGTGTTGTTGGCCGTATTGGTATCAAAGCCGGCTAGCGATTCGGTCGATCGAATGATGGCTGAATTGCTAAGGCTCGCCGCCGCGTTTTGATTGACGGTCACAATGATAGTGATCGTTCCAGTCGCTCCAGAAGCCATATTACCAAGTCCGATTGTTACGTCGCGACTGGGTGCTGTGGGAGGTGTGACGGTGGCACCAACTATCGTGCTATTGGCACTAACAAAAGTCACATCAGCAGGCAGAGTATCAACCACTTGTACGTTCGTAGCAGCACTCGGCCCATCGTTGCGAACGCTCAAGGTGTAGGTAAGCTGCGAACCGGCGGATATCGGATCGGCGCTATCTGCTTTGGTGATTTGTAGGTCGAGCTGCGGATTGACGGCCGTGTTAGCCTGAGCGGTGACCTGCGCGGCCTCGTCCGCTTCGGCTGAAGCTGTATTTGCAACAGTCGAACCAGCAAAATTACTCTGTACCGTTGTGCCTACGTTGATCGTAACCGATCCACCTACAGCCAACGTTGACAAGTCCAGTGAAATCAATCCTGCGTTATGTGTGGGAGTACCCGAAGTGGCGTTCACCGATGTAAACGTCAGTCCCGCAGGAAGTGTATCACGAATTTCAACGTTGGTTGCTGTCGAAGCGCCGTTATTGGTCACAATGATCTGATAGTTCAACGCTTGGCCCACAAGCACCGGGTCAGGCGTATCCGTCTTGGAGATCTGCAGAACAGCTTGACGAACCACATTGATATTGGCGGTATCCTGGTTGTTGTCGTCGTCTGAATCAACCCCATCACCTGTGACTGATGCTGAATTGACCACATTAGCCTGTGCGGCTTGAGCAGCCGGGATTGTCGCTACAATGGTGATCGTTCGAGTAGCACCCGATGCCAAACTCGCGTAACCCACTTCGATTTCCCCAGCCGGATCGCCAGTTAACGTTACGGTGCCATCTGGTGTGGCGGTTATGTTTGCGGGAGTGACCGTCATAAAATCAGGAAGGTTGTCAACCACGAGCACATTATCGGCCACGCCGGGGCCGTTGTTGGTGACCGTCAGAGTGTAGGTGACCTGATTACCGGCAGTGACGGTGCCAGAGTTGACCGTCTTTTCGATTTCAAGATCCATCTCGGCAGCAAAACCGAAATCTAGGGTCAAATTGGAATTGTTATCGGCATCTCCGTCTGTGGTAGGCTCACCGGCTGAAGACAGTGTCAGCGCAGCCGTGGTCACCGCTGCACCGGCAACCATCGCGCCCTTGTTGATATTATTGGAATCCGTGTTGGGGGCTTGGACCGTTGTGCTGGCGGTGTGCCCAACCAAAGCTCCACCACCGGTGAAATTGGAACTTGGAACCACTACGAAGTAGTTGCCGGGAAGTAGATTCGAAATTACGTAATTGCCTGTCGCATTGGTTGTGCCAGAACCGCTGAGCGTATCGCCAGCGTCGAACACGTTGTCGCCATCGTCCAAATACGCCTGGACCGTTACGTTCTGAATGCCGCTCTCGCCACCGTCCAGCGTTCCGTCGTTATCGGTGTCTCGCCATACGCGATCTCCAATCGATAGGGGATTTAAGTTTGCGAAGTTTTGGGTGCTCAGGAAAGGTCGAACAGTTTGGTTCAGGTCGATCTGTGCATCTGACGATGCGGCAGTCGTGATCTGAATCTGCATTGCCGTCACGTTGCTAAAGTTTGCTCCGGTTCCGCCCCCTAGTGTAAAGTCACTGTATCTCATCGTGAGAATTTCCGTTGGAGCAGCCGAAGCTGTGACCGGAAGCGGGACTGTTCGAGTGGAAAAATTGCCCGAGCCGCTGTGAACGGTAACCGTCATCGTGTTTCCAGCTTCGGACCCGACCAGAAACTGAAATGCTTCGGCTCCACTAGCAGTCAGGTTCTGGCTAAGGTTCGTATGAGTCAATGTGTTCGCATCGTTGTCATCACCGTCAAACGTCAAAATTGCGTTTCCGCTGGTACCAGCTCCAGGGTTGACGCTGAATATTCCAGCGCTCACTCGTGCGTCAATGTCGTTTCCTCCCGCCGTGTGATTGACAACCAGATCACGTTCGCTTCCTAGGGTATTGGCACCAGTAGTATCTGTAACGCTGGATGCAGTGGGTGCTCCTGAGTTGGCAAGAATGGCTGCCGTGTTATCTGTAAAATTATCAATAGTTAGAACTCCAATGCCTTCCGAATCAGCATCAGAGATAACTACTGTTTTGAGAGTCTGGGCCGGACGTTGCAATCGTCCGGGCGCAGCGGCTTGTTGGATATAATACCGGCCCGGGCCGAGGTCTTCGAAAAGATAGTTCCCCCCAGCGTCGGTCAGGTCGGTACCCACCAACGTATCGTCGGGATCCGCCGTACCGTCGTTGCCGCTATCGAAAGTATTGTTGCCACCGTCGCGGAATAAGCGCACTGTGACGTTTGAGATATTCGTGTCGCCAGCATTCGCAGCGAAACTTGGTGCTACAGCGTCGTCCGTCAAGTCCGTAAAGACGTTGCCACCGATGGACGCGATATCGCTGGCCATCAATCGTCGGTGTTCCATGTGCTCAAGTCGCAGTTTCCGAGTGCGCTCCCGTCGACTGCGACCAACGTTGTTTTGCTGTTTGCGGAACTTTGAGAGTAATCGACTGATAAAGCTAGCCATTGAGCCTGCCCCTTCCATGGAATTCAACGATCTGCTGGATGCCAAACATCGAGCACGGCGGACGGAAAGTCGAGTCCTGCTTTCCTTGGTTTCGGCCGTCAACAAAAAAGGGCTCGAACCATTTCGCCTGCGCGATTGGTCGAGCCCTGGTGGACTATCTTGCGATGATTCGCTCAAGTTTTGCTGGCTTTCTCCTGTTGGTGACTACCAACGGAACTCCAGACCATAACTCAGACCATGTACCCAATAATCGGTTTGTCGGAACTGAAACTGAGGTCTTAGTGGTCCAGTAAATGGGTTTGCCTCCGGAGGTAGTAGGTTGGTATTGACGTCTAGGTCAACTTGATCGCCTGGGCGAACTACGTTGCCCATGTAGATCAACGAGTATCCGACGGTTCCCCGTAGTCGTCGAGTCAATTGATAGCCTAGAGTCGCTCCCAATTCCGGAATCATCGTGAAACGTTCACGTTCGTAAATTCCGATGTTGGTTCGCTGAGTCAGAAAACCAGCGTTGTGATTGGTAGTGACGTTGTTTTCGGTGATGGCAGTTGAGCCATCGATCTGGACCGTTTGGTGCATGTTTCCGAGTCCTATTCGCATCAACATGTCCAGCGACCACCAGCCGCGACGGCCCTGCCATACGGCTCCCAGCTCAGCACCGTTAAACTGATTGCGAGCCCTGAACTGGTCGATAATATCAAAAGTTCCGGTGCCGCCGTTGATAGTGGAGTTTGTGGCCAGTGTGGTGAGCTGTTCGCGAATCCGCAGTCCTTCGTTCAGTTGCCAGTAGCGGTAGCCCAAGGTGAAATCAATTCGAGTGGAAACCGGCACAGGCTGACAGCGCCAATCTGAAAAGCCACAGCCGCTGCTGCAACACATTTGTCGGCGGAATCGAAACGCAGCTCCATCCAGATTATTCACTAGGTCTACGCCTACACTACCGCGGATCACGTTGGGAAAAGCGACCAGTTCAGCGTCGTTTCTGCCAGCGTTGGCACCCGGTCGCATGTTGACGAAGGGACGAGCCAGTATCTGACTGCCTGCTGCCCCGGTCGACTGTGCGAAGAAGGACTCATTTTGTTGGCTCAAGCCTACATATTCGCCTTCGATTCCCAGGCCCGAACACGAACCCAGCCAAGTGCCAAATCGAATGCGGAACCCGCTTGAAGCGTCGGTCAGGTGATCATCGTCGCCGCCGTAAAGTATGGAAGTTCCTTGTTGGCCCAGAACTCCAGCGGAGGATCGTGCGGTACCCGTTGGACTGGTGGTAACCAGCGGCGGCAGATTCATGCCTGACTGGTACCAGTTCAAACCTTCTGCATGAACCCAACCGTGAGAAGGCAGTGTAATATAAAGTCTTCCCCGGTTTTGATAGCACAGGTCCCCGTAGCCTCCAATTTCACAGGAGCCACAACCGGCCTCGCCTACCGGACCGCAACTATCGCAGCCTGCTGAAGGAACCGTCGAACCGCAGCTTTCGCAGCCTGAGGACGGTAGGTGTTCCTCATGAGTTCCCTCATGAATGACTTCGCCTTGTATGACCTCGCCATCCAAGACGACCGACTGGTGGCTTGCCGGTTTGACCTTGACGGTCTTTTTCGGAGCCGACTTTTGTCGAGCTGTCTGACTGGTCCCAGTTTTGGTCTTCACCTCACCAGGACGTTGTTGCGCCAGGGCATCCTGGCCGCTGACCAGCAGCCAAGTCAATAATGCGATAGGAGCGAAATGTTTCTTCACGGTTCCAAGCCTTCCATAGCAAAACCAGCTATTTGGGCGGCCATCTACGTTTTGGGGGGCCGCAAACTTAACCCAATAGGAATAGTCCCAGGGTTCTGTGTATGGATATCGTCAACCCCACTTCGGAAATGTTAATGCAATCCGAAAAAAATCTCTATTTGCCAAAGTTGACGCAGCCCGCAAACTTTGACTTTCCGGGTGGTGTGGTCTCGGTCATCAGCACGCGAAGTGTGGAAAAGTACACTCCAAGGACCTGCCCCGTGAAAATCCTACCCATATTCAATGACGAACTTGGTAGATATGCTATCATTTTGACTTCTAAAGCAGCTTATCTGGGACCTGCAACTATGGTTACTATGGGTACAATGTATCGGTGTTTGGCTTCCCCACCCCCTCGAGAATAGGCATCATGCGAAAAGCACTTGAAGAGACGCTTGACCAATTGCATCAGCAACTACTGAGCGCGGAAAATTTGGACGATCAAGAGCGAGAAAGATTGCGTCAGGCCGCTCTGGAGATCCGCAACACGCTGGATGACCAGCACGTAAGCTCCTTGGGCTTGGCTGAGAGGCTCCAACGGGCCACCGCACAGTTTGAACACTCGAATCCCCAGCTTACCAATTCCATTGGCCGTATCGCAGATCTACTTTCTCAATTGGGGATTTAAGTTGACAGGCAGCCTTGATCCTAGTGCTTCTTCCGGGCCAATTCTTTGGGTTCGAGCATTGTGGATGCGACCTTCCAGGTTGCAAGAGGATCAGGCCAAGTGCCTTGGACAAGCTGGAAGCTTGTCCCCACATTTTAGCCTGGATGAAGCACTAGGCGGATTCTGGGCTTGAGTACCTTTACACGCACAAATGGCGGTGAGTCATGATCTTGACCGGAGAAGAAATCAAGAACCGACTGGGTGGCGATATCAAGATTGAACCGTTTCATCCCGGACAATTGAATCCCAACAGCTACAATCTGACGCTGCATGACGAATTGCTGGTATACGAAGAGGTGGTGTTGGACATGAAGGAGCCCAACCGCTACCGTCGCATTCATATTCCACCTACTGGATTGGTGCTGAGTCCCAATCAGATCTATCTTGGTCGCAGCGTGGAGCATACCGAGACGCATAACTTGGTGCCGATGATCGAAGGGCGAAGCTCACTGGGACGCTTGGGCCTTTTTGTTCAGGTTTCTGCTGGATTTGGCAACGTGGGTTTTCGGGGGCACTGGACCATTGAGATGTTTGCTGTGCAGCCAATTAGGATTTACGCGGGAACTCAGGTCTGCCAGCTTTTTTATCACACCTTGGTCGGCGATGTGGTCGAATACAGTGCTGGCAAATACCAAAACAATCGTGAAATCCAGCCCAGTCTGATGTATCGTGAGTTTGGCCGCAAAGATGATGATCAGCAGTTAAGGTTAAACTTTTAGGTGACCGCTCAGCTTTTGAATAATGAGTAGTGCAGTGCGACCATGAAGGAATCAACGGTCAGCCGCGAAAGTGAGCGTTTGACGCGCCGCACAATCCCTGGTGCGACTTTCCAGTGGACACATAGCCGCCTGCCTGCCTGGCTGCTATCGGTCGTGTTGCATACCTTTGTGTTGTTGGCCTTGGCCATTTTATGGACCGCGCCAACCAAAGGTACATCCAAGGATCGCGGTGGATCTGTCGGCATAGCGGTAGCATATCAGCAGTCAGGAGAAGAGAGCTACTATCTAACGGATGACCAGCAACCATCAGATAGCCAGTCCATGCAAGCCACTTTGCCAGGACTAGCCGGAGTCGACGCAGCCGCTGCGGAGCAAGACAAGTTGATGAGTGGCCTTTTAGCTGCTGTTGATTCGGCAGGCGACTCAGCCGCCAGCGGCAACCTTGGACTGGGCGACGGCAACGTGGCGCTGCCCGAAGGCGGTCGTGGCAAGCCGGTCACGACCGAGGTGTTTGGAGTTCAGGGCGAGGGGTCGAGATTCGTTTACGTCTTTGATCGCTCGGATAGCATGAATGGCTACGAAGGCAAGCCGCTGAGGCGTGCGCAAAGCGAACTGCTGAAAAGTCTTCAATCGTTGGGGCCTACGCATCAGTTTCAAATTATTTTTTATAACGATACGCCACTGCCATACGGAGGTTTTGCAGGAGGTGGCCCCAAGTTGCTGCGCGGTGAACCGGTGGTTAAAACCGCCGCAGCACAGTTTATTCAGGATATTTCAGCCATTGGCGGCACCAATCATATCGACGCTCTTCGAATGGCGCTAGCGATGAACCCCGATGTGGTCTTTTTCTTGACCGATGCAGACTTTCCCGTCCCGCCCGTCAAAGAACTTGAGAACATCCTGACACGAGCAGCTCGGGGGGCCACAGCCCTGCACTGCATCCAGTTCGGTGAGGGCAATCGTACAGGCCGCAGCGGCTGGATCCAGCAGTTGGCTCAGCAAAGTGGCGGACAATACCGATATATCGACGTTTCGCAGTTCTGAGCTCTGCTCCGAATCAAACACGCTCCCTCTATTGAACCAATCGAACGCTTTTGCCGTTCCGGTTGAATACCAATCTGTAGGTGGTGATGAACTTTCTCATGCAAGCCACGATGGCCTGAGCATCATTCTTAATGCGCTGGCTCTTTCCAGAATCTGGAAAATACAAATCCAGATGCTTGCTGGCAACATCCACACCAACATAAACGGTTACTTCCTGAATACTCATTTTATCCCTTCCTAGTAATATTCGCACTCGGCGGACAGAGCCGCTGGTGCCCGCAACGGTTCGGGTTCAAAACAAGAACACACTACGATCCAGCTACTCGACGGTCTTTTGAGCTACGAGCAAACGATCTGCAGTGCGTTCAGAACGTACCACGCTCTAAAAAAAGCTTAAGCATACTGTTCATCTGATGGAAGATATCGGAAGATACTAAGAGTACGATTTCGCTGCGGGCCTCGTGGTGATCAGCGAGAAGCGTGCGCTTTTTTAATAATTCAAGTATTTCAAGGAGTTAGATTCATGCCCAAAAACGCTTTTTACGCTCAGTCCGGCGGAGTTACTGCGGTCATCAACGCATCGGCCTGCGGAGTGATTCAGACAGCGCGCAAGGCCAAAGATAAAATTGCTAATGTGTACGCCGGTCGCAACGGTATCATTGGGGCGCTGGTCGAGGAGTTGATCGACACCGGCGCGGAAAGCGACCAGTCTATCGCTGCGCTGCGCCACACGCCGGCTGGTGCCTTTGGTTCCTGTCGCTATAAGCTAAAGAGCTTAGAAACCAATCGTGCCGAATATGAGCGACTGATCGAAGTGTTTCGCGCTCACGATATTGGCTACTTTTTTTATAACGGCGGTGGTGACTCGGCTGATACCTGTTACAAGATATCGCAGCTTTCGGAGAAGATGGGATTTCCTGTCCAGGCCATTCATGTTCCTAAGACGATCGACAATGATTTACCAATCACCGACACCTGTCCTGGGTTTGGATCGGTGGCCAAGTACATCGCCACTTCGACGTTGGAAGCATCTTTTGATGTTCGATCGATGTCCAAAACATCCACCAAAATTTTTGTACTGGAAGTCATGGGACGGCATGCTGGCTGGATTGCAGCCGCTGGCGCGCTGGTAGCCGACCAAGGGATTCCTGTACTGACGCTCTTCCCGGAAATCGAGTTCAATCAAGAAGCCTTTCTGGCAGCGGTGAAGGCCAAAGTGGATCAGCATGATTATTGCACCATCGTGGTCTCGGAAGGTTGTCACTGGCCCGACGGAAAATTCTTGGCCGAACAAGGGACGCGCGATGCGTTTGGTCATGCGCAACTGGGCGGAGCCGCTCCGGTAGTGGCCAACATGATCAAGCAGGCATTCAATTACAAATTCCACTGGGCGGTGGCGGATTACCTTCAACGAGCGGCCAGGCACATCGCGTCCAAGACCGATGTCGATCAGGCGTATGCCATGGGCCAAGCGGCTGTTGAACTCGCGCTAGCAGGCCACAATTCGGTGATGCCCACAGTGGTCCGCAAATCGTCCAGGCCATACGTCTGGGAGGTCGGGCATGTGCCGCTGTCCCAGGTAGCCAACGTCGAGAAGTTTATGCCTCGCGACTACATCAGCCACGACGGGTTTGGAATCACCGATCCTTGTCGGGATTATCTGTATCCGCTGCTTCACGGTGAAGACTATCCGCCCTTTGAAAACGGATTACCCAAATACGTGACGCTATCCAATGTGGCCGTTCCTAAGAAGCTGCCACCGTTTGAGTTGCGGAAATAGCAGAGCATGTTGCCCAGTCCAAGGCATTTCAGGAAGTGGGGACAAGCTTCTAGCTTGTCCAAGGCATTTGGCGTGATCAATTCGCAACCTGGAAGGTCGCGGCCACATTGGGCACTCACGGCCTAGAAATTATACTTCGGGTTAGTGCGATCGAAGTCGCTGTCTTTTAGGCCGACGTTAATTTTCAGGTTCTGATAGGTGTACTCCTCGATCACCTGACATTCACATCCCGTCTTCTTGGGCCAGTCATAAGCTGCGTAACGCACTGGCACTCGCAGCCCTTCGTCGATAAAGATTTCGGCTCGGTGGAAATCCAACTCGGGTTTCTGCACTGGGTGAAGGACCGTGATCAGCAGACCGGGTCTATCGCCCAGTTTTCCCATTTTTTGTTCGACCACACAATCACCGCTCTTGCGATCTCGCTCCCCTCGCTCGATCAGTTTGACGCACAAGTTCTCAATTCCCAGTTCGGTGATCGGGTATCGCTGGCCACGCATGGCAATCATGCCATTGGGGTCCAGTTCGACGGTTGGTATGAAGCGGCCTTTCATGCCACCTTCGTGAGCGACGACTTTGCCATCGTTTTGATTCTCAACATAGATCGCTTCCCGCCCTTTCATTTCACTGGGCTTAAGGAAAGTCGTATATACGCTAAAAGGAGTGCGAATCACACCGTTCTCAACTTTACGATTGCGAACTTTGATCCCCATAAACTCATGATCACCCACTCGACCATCAATTTGCTCGCGCTTGATGACGATTCCAGTGTAGTCAACGATATTCTCACGAATGTAGTGCAACGTTTCATGAGCCATTCGTAACGCGGGATCCAGCGGATGAGCCGGGTCGCGTCCGGCAACATCGGCTCGCGAAAGTCGATAGGCAGGCTCCTGGTTGCTAGCATCAGGCGACTGAGCTTGCAGCGAGTTGGAGACTATGGCCGAGGTGCCTAATGCAAAACCGAACTGTAACCAGCGTCTTCTGTCCAACCGCTTCATTGTGGGTACCCTTCCATGGTACTTGACTGCATTGATAGGTGCTTGCACTAAATGCAAGTAACCAAGGCTACCTTGCCTTGTTAAGCTACTACCCGTAAGTAGTTCGGGATACGTCGTCGGGGCATCTCTATATCACCGTCAATTGAATTATCGAGTATTACTGACAATACTCGCCACTGAAAAACTGGGAAGTAGGAATTCAGTTAATAGTCGGGAAATCGGAATAGATGTCAAAAACTGACTAGACCAGCTTTTTGCCCAAAAATCAAGTAATAACAAAGTCAGATGGTGGCGTACTACACCAATCTGCGAAGACTTAATGACTCCATTTAAGGTGAGTCGTTTGGGTTTTAGCTACAACGATCTGAAATCCAGCAGATTCAGGCAGATTGCATCCCGATAGAGGGGGACAACTATCTACCTAACAAGACTGAATTTCCGGTGCCTCTATCATTGAACAGTTGCAGTCATTGATCAAAATAGCTCCATGCAAACACCCCTCTCATCAGACGATCATCGCCCCCATTGGTTGGACCAGAGCCCCGAACAAGTACAGGCTTGGCTGGCTGAACGAGGGTATCCTTCGTTTCGGCGCAAGCAAATCGACGGTTGGCTGCTCAGCCGCCGAGCCGAGAGCTTTGATTCGATGAGCGACTTGCCACAAAAGTTGCGAGCGGAGCTGACGGAGAATTTCCGATTGTGGACCGCCGATGTGGTCGCTCATCAGAAGTCCTCTGATGGCACCGAAAAGCTTTTGTTCAATCTGGCCGATGGCGGACGCATCGAATGCGTGCTGCTGCGAGAAGGGGGCAGACGCAGCATTTGTGTCAGCAGCCAAGTGGGCTGTGCGATGGGCTGTGTGTTCTGTGCCAGCGGACTGGATGGAGTCGACAGGAATTTGTCTCGCGGCGAGATTCTTGAGCAGATGCTCAGGTTGCAGCGGCTATTGCCCGAAGAAGAAAGACTAAGTCACATCGTGATGATGGGCATGGGCGAACCGCTGGCCAATTTAGACTCGGTCCTGAGCGCCTTGCAGGTAGCCAGTGATTCGCAAGGTCTAGGGATCAGTCCCAGACGCATCACCATCAGTACTGTAGGCATTCCAGCGGCCATCAAGCGACTTGCAGAACATCACACGCCCTATCACTTGGCGATCAGTCTTCATGCGCCAAGCGACCAGTTGCGTGATCAATTGGTGCCAGTCAATCGAAAGATCGGTATCGCAGCCATTATGGCTGCTGCCGATGAGTATTTTCAAGCTACGGGCCGGCGCATCACCTTTGAATACGTTTTGCTGGCTGGGCTGAACGACGGACCCAAGCATGCAGAGCAACTTGCTGGATTGCTGCGCGGTCGAGTCAGTATGCTGAACGTGATTCCGTATAATCCAGTGGACGAACTGCCGTATCAAACCCCAAGTCCCATTGACATTAACGTCTTTCGTAAGATACTGTTAGATGCTGGAATCAACGTCATGTTTCGACAGCGCAAGGGCGACGGCATCGACGCAGCCTGCGGGCAACTGCGTCGCAATCGAATGCGACCCGGTGCATGAACAGATCGAAGCCGGTCAGACGGTGGCTTGGCGCTTTTGAACCTCAGCATTCTGAGCTGTCGCAAGTTTGAAGCTGCGGAAATGGTGTGCTGTCCAGGACAAAAATGTGGGGACAAGGCTTCCAGCTTGTCCTGGACATTGGCTAGGTCGTTTCACGACCACGGATCGTTTCGCAACCTGGAAGGTCGCGACCACGGGTGAATGCTACAACCCGTGTTTCAATCGAAACGCGCGCACCTGATACCACCATGCAGACCAGGTTCGTACCGACTTTTGGGCTAGTTGACCTTGAAGTTGACAGAGTATCCAGCCGGTCAGTCGATCGCGCTGAAAGCGAGGTTCGGAAACTAACTGCATGGGCTCAAGCTTCGCACAGGCTGATGCACCGTTAGCCGGATTTTGCGTGACTTCCCGATGCAGTTCTATGGCGGTCACCAGGATTTGGTATCCCACCAAGTACCAACCACTCAGTTGGCGTGGCTGTACGCTCTGCGCATGCTGGATGGCCTGCGCGGAGCGATCTCTTAAAAGCGTATCCAGTCCGGCCCACACATGAATCAAATTGACTGTGTACGCATCGTCGCTATCTTGAAAGCGATCCAGAGCGTAATCAATCGCTTGTCGCGCGTGATCGACTCGGAAGTTCTCCCATCGCGAGGCGATCGTATTGACCAGCCCCACTAGTGTTGGCGATTGCCGCTGCTGCCAATCCTTTGTCCACTGGACCGCTTGATTGTTTCGGCTCATATTCAGTAGCGTCGACGAAACGATGGCCCAGCACGCCTCGTCTTGTTTCAGCGGCTTGCTGAACCTTCTTAAGAGTGAATCCAGTCGCTGATTGTTATTGTCCAAGTGGGGGATATTGCGAAGGTATTGTCCTACGGCACTATTCCAAGCAGCTCCAACGGGTATTTGCTTTATTGTCTGGATGGCTTGTCGCGACTTCTGATGACGAGCGATCAGTTGCCCCAGAGCAAGGCCCAGTTGGGTCGATTCGCAGGCCGTACCAATCTGAGTAACCAGTTGAGTAATCGCTTTTTGAACCAGCTCTTGCGAAAAGCTATCCACGGCTTGCAACAGAGCGGAATCGTTGTGCGGCCCTTTTTGACACCAGTCGACAAGTAGGTTGATGACTTGCTTTTGAGCCTGTGGATCGTTGGCTGCCTGCTGAGCGGAAATTTGAACTTGGTAGCTCTCTCGAAAACCGTCTGTTAAATACTGTCCGCCCAAGTCCAACGCTTGCTGAGCTGCATCGGCTGCGTTATCTTGCAACTCAGCGACGACCAGTCTGCCCGTCGCATAGGAATAGTTGGGTGAAATCTGAATCGCGGTCAGCAAATACTGTTTAGCCAGCTTGCGGCTTTCCGCCTGAGTGGCAGGTGTCGAGTCTCGCAGCAGTGCGTCGGCTAGGTAGCCGTAGGGAAAAGGTTGATGTGGGTTCAGCCGCAGAAGGTTCTGGCCGGCAGTCTTGTAGAGTTCCAAATCACCGAGTTCATCGGCCCAATCAGCTAACTGATGCCATCCCGGATAATGGTCAGGATCCAATCGCAACGCGGCCTGCATTACTTCAACGGCAGCGGCCGTCTGGCCCTTGTGCTGTAAAACTCCGGCTTGGCGCATTTGCAAGGCGACCGGTAGTTGGTCACCAAAAACGGCTGGTTGGCATGCGGCTAGAGCTTCGTCCCATTGATGCAGTCGGCCAAGGTAGTATGCTTTCAAATTGTGGCTATCGACATCACGCGGTTCTAATTCCAATGCCCGCTGGATCATCTGCAGTCCTTGCGGAATCTCTGGAACCTGATCACAGGATTCTGCATATCGCAGAAAGCCTCGGTGGTCATTCGGGCGCGACGTCATGACAAACTCAGCCGCCTGTTTGACCGAACTGCCATCATCGATCTGACGCGACCACTCAGTCAACGTCTGCCAGGCCCACGTGTAACCGGGTGCTAATTGACATGCCTCTCGAAGCGGTTGGATTGCTGCTTGCTGTTGTCCGGACTGATAAAGGCAATCGGCCAGTGAAGCCAGGGCAACCGGATTGCGCGGATCGGCATTCAGAACGCTTCGAATGACATGTTCTGCTTGGGGGTAGTTCTTTTGCTTCAAATAAAAGTCGGATAGTTCACGAGCTACGTCGACCCAGTGCGGATTGATCTGATGCGCATTTTGAAGCGCCGCAAGCTCGCCGACTTCGTTGTTCATGGCACGATGCACCAGCGCCAGATCCAGCCAAATCCTTGGGGTCAGCGGAAATTTCTCAGTCGCCGATACTGCGACCGACACCGCTCGCTGACGCTGATTGACTGCCAGAAGCTGATGAGTCAAAGCTGACCAGCAATGCCACAGGTCAGGACGAAACTGAATTGCTTCTTCCAAGCCAGCAAGGATGGCTTCCGATTCGATCTTGCCCACAGCTACTTCACGATAGGCCAAAATACCAGATCCAAAGGTCGTTTGTAGCCGCAATTGATCCAGCACAAAATCCAATTGCTTTTTGCGGTCATCCGGTCGCTGGCAAGTATCCAGCAGCGCAGCGATAGCCGAATCGTTGTCGCAATTTTTCTCTAAAGCTAGTCGGAAAAAATGACCAGCCTGATCCAATTGCCCTTCGTCCAACGCAATTCGTCCTCGAATATAATACCCGGTATCGTTGTGAGGGTCTGCTTCAATGGCTCGGTCTGCGAAACTTCGACCAGCCTCCATTTGATGAGTCAGCAGAGCTACGATGGCCGCTTCACGCCAACCCCATGCACTGCCTGGATGCTGCAGCAGAAAATGGTCCAGTTGCAGTGCAGCCTGCTGGACGCGAAAATTACGCAGCCACTGTATCAGGCTCACCTGAATCGAATAGCTGTGTGGAAACTTGGCTACGGCGTCTTTCAAACGCTGCAGCGCGGCTTCTTCGCCTTGTAGGTCACGATCCAGATTGACCAATTGATCCAGAACATGAGTGTCCAGCGGATCTTGTTGATGCACCTGAATCAATAGATCTCTAGCGTCTTGCAGCCGACCTTGATTTAGGGCTACCGAAGCGCCAGTGCGCAGTTGTGTCCCCTTTGGGCACTTGCCCTCAGCAAGTTGCAGATGCCGCAAGGACTTTTCCGTCAAGTTGTAACGACTAAAGAGCGATGCCAAGAGGCAGTGCAAATCGCCATCATCCGGGTGTTGTGTGGCGGCCGCTTCCAACAATTCAAACTGTTCCTGAGTGCGATCCAGCATATCCAGCGCACTGGCCAAAGTTCGTGCAGGCTGAGTGCTCAGGCTTCCCAAACGCCCAAGTCGATCACGCAGCCACTGGAGAGCCTGCTGGGTCTCTCCCAGACAACGTGCGGCTGAAAAATAGGAGCGCGAGTAACTTTCATCTTTCTCCGATGCTGCCGCAGCCAGTCGGTAACTTTCTAACGCGACGGAGCGCTCTCCTTCTTCCCACATCAAATTACCCCACAGCGCCAACGATCGGCCATCCATTTGATGAGCCCGCAGTATTCGTCTGAGCCGCCATTTGGCTTCCGGCAGTGTGCGACGATCCTCCAGTAGCTCGACAGCCAATCTTGCCCAAAAAATGGGATGTCCCTGGTCGGACTGGCATATCGACCGAAGCGACTGGATGCGCTGATCGCGCGTTCCCAGTTCGCTCAGGCAGCCAAGTCGCACTAGTTGCAAATTAGCATCGTCTGGAAACTGTTGCAGCAATTGTTCGGTAAGCCGTAATAACTCGGGCGAGTTGCCGTCGTAACGAGCCACCGCTGTTTGCGCTTGCAAGGTCAAACGGTGCTCCGGAGCCAATTGGATCATTTGCTCGATGGCCTGCCAAGCGTTCGAGCGCTGATGCTGCGTCAAGGAACAATCTACATGATACAGTAAGTCATAAAGCGCGGCGTCGGCCAGTTCGATCCCTTGCAATCGCTGCGCCAGATCTTTAGGTACAATCGCCATGCCCCGGGGGCCAGTGGAACTGTAGTGCTCCAGCAGTTTGTCCAGTGCTGCTTCACCAACGTGCCGTTCGCCCGGGTCTTGAATCAGAAGTGTACCGCGATAGACATCGATGCCGACTACCGATTGTAGATGAGCCGACCCGGGTTCCACGGTGTTGAGCGTAAAAGGAATGCCAGCCCGAATCAGGCGCTCAGCAGACTCTTGCGTGATCCGAAATTCTCTGGCCAAAAACCCATTATCTTCAGCCCAACGACGTTCGTCGCAAGCTGCGGTGCCTTCGTAACAAATTCTCTGAGCGATCGTGTCATGCTCGGCAGGCTGATTCCAGTACAGCGCCAATGCGGTCAGCGTGGCCGGTGCACAGGTTTCGTGATGCTGTCGAACAAAGGGGACAGACAGTTGAATTCTAGGCGATGCCGGCACAGGGTGCTGACTGAGCGCACGTTCCAGTTGCTCGACTAGCTGTTGATAAAAGGGACGATCCAATCGTCTCGCTAGTTCGAGTGACTGCTGGTAGTCGCCGCGAAAATAGGCTAGGTCGCTCATCTGCGCGGTCAGCCATTTTTGATGCGCGCTGTCTGCGGATGCCAGCGGCCAGTGCGACTGAGCGTGTTGAATCGACTGCCAGGCCGCATCGAATTCTTTCAACTCCATCTGCAGCATAGCTAATTGGCACCAGACCTCACCGCTTTGCAGCCGTACTGCCGCTGAAGACAATAGCTCTAACGCTTCCTGGTCGCGACGCAATTGAACTAACTTGTACCCAGCGCTTTGTACCGCAGGGCGATACCAAGGCTTGAGTTCAAGTGCTCGCAGCGCAGCGGCAAGACCTTCCTGGTGACGGTCCTGACGATCCAATAGGTCGCTTAGTTCGACTTGCAGCCAGGGACTGTCCGGTGTCAGCTCCAGGGCTCGCTGCATCCACTGATCGGCCCGAGAGAAATCTCGTTGCAAACCCAAGATCACAGCTTTCAGTGCTGCCCAATCGGCTTGCAACTGGATATCCGCATCGGCGGGCAGTTCCTGATGAGCGATTTTGCACCAGGTATGATAGCTACCCATGCGAGCCCAGTTAGCCATGCTGCCATAGTAGATACTCTGCGGATCGTCGGGCCAGCGGCGCTGAGCCAGCCAGTGAATCGCTCGGCCAAGTCGCGGCGCCCCCAAATTATAGGCCAGGCGTCCGGCCAGAATTTGTCCAGTGATGCCAGGCCAATGGCGAATATCGCCCAGAGCTTGCCCCGCTGCGAAGCTGTCCAGATAAAGGCCAGACTCGTACAGTCTTTGAACTTCGGCCAATACCATTTCGGGCTGATCGGATGGGCAAGTCATAGTAAAATCATAAGCTTGTGCCGGTGAATCCAAACGCCAAACATCATATTCTATAATCATCATCGGCTAAATCACAACCTGGAAAGCAATCAAGCTGACATGAGAGAACTGCTGCTGACGATCGAAACCACCTGCGACGAAACAGCGGCGGCAATCATCAGCCGAAAACGTGAAGTGCTAGCGTCTGCTGTGGCCAGCCAGCAACAGGTTCACCAGCGGTTCGATGGCGTGGTTCCCGAACTGGCCGCTCGAGCGCATTTGGAACGCATTTTACCCATCGTCAAGCAGGTCGTTGACTCGGCCGGCGTTATTCCAGAAACAGAACTGGTGGCGGTGGCCGTGGCTACCGAACCGGGATTGCCTGGGTCGCTGCTGGTCGGTTTGGCCGCTGCCAAAGCTTTGTGTGTGGCTTGGAATAAACCGTTGGTGTCGATCAACCATGTTCACGCTCATATCTACGCTTGCCAATTGTCACAGCCTGAGACCATTTTTCCCTGCTTGGGATTCGTCATCAGCGGTGGTCATACCAATCTTTACCATTGCCAGTCTGCCGATCATTGGCAATTTCTAGGAGGCACCATCGACGATGCGGTTGGTGAGGCGTTCGACAAAGTGGCGGTGATGCTTGGGCTATCTTATCCGGGCGGGGCTGATATCGCTCATTGGGCAAAGAGCGGCAATGACCGGGCCGTCGATCTGCCTCGGCCCCTGCTGAGCGATCGCAATACCCTGAATATGAGCTTTTCAGGTCTAAAAACAGCGGTGCGATACCACTTGGTCGGTCCCGGCAAACAGGACTTTTCTATCTGCAAACTGAGCCATCAGCAGCTAGCCGACGTTGCAGCCAGTTTTCAGCGGGCCGCGATCGACTGCCTGATAGGAAAATTGGAGCTAGCGATCAATAAGACTCGATTGCCACGCGTCTGTGTGGGCGGAGGAGTAGCCGCGAACCAATTATTAAGAAATGAACTTCAGAAACTGGCCGATCGGCATGGGGTGCAATTGATCATCGCAGCCCCCGAGCTATGCACGGACAATGCCGTGATGGGTGCCATCGCTTGGGAAAAGGTAGCATGCCAGGACTTTGCTTCCTTGGACATCGATATTCAGCCAGGATTGCTGCGCCAGGAATAGTCAAGGCTTTAACAGAGATACCTACTGCAAACTTCGTTTCTGGGCACTTTCTACGAACTTATCGCGCTTGATTACCTCCTGCAGATTCTGGCAATTGTTTGGCAGCCACACGACCTCCGTTCTGAAACAATTCCAATTCATCACACCGCCCAGAATCGTCCACCTTGAACGTGATGCTGGCCTGGACAACCCTATAGTACCACTGGGTCTGAGACCGGGCGTAAACCTGCAGCGTCGGCTGACCGGTCAGCCCAACCATCAGTTTTCCATCAACCACCGTAACGGTGAAGTCCTGGCCAGGCAACATTTGGTATTTTCCTTCGTAACGCTGCATGACTTCAAGCGGCACCTCGACTGACTGCTCGAACTGTCGTGGCGAGATCTCGGCACCAGCCGCCACCTTAAAAATATCACCCGTCAGACGATCCAGCTCCATGGTAGCCGTGTTGCACAACGCGACGACAGCTAAGTCTAGTTTACGACTGACGTAAAGCGTCGCGTGATATCCGGCTGTCTGTCCGTTGTGAAACCGCGTGTGCCCATCACGAGCAATCATCCATCCAAGTCCCATTGCCAAGTCACTTTCGGCAATCGCCGGTTGATGCTCTTGAAAGGCCAACTCGATCGCCCTCCCAACATCGCCTGCGGGCGGGCGGAGATTGGCTTCCGCAAACTTCAGCATGTCAGTGATCGTACTGCGTATTGCGCCGGCACCAGCAAGTGCTCGAAAGTCCCAGTTTTTCACCGGCCGTCCGCTGGCGTCCAAAGGCTGTGCTAACCGAGCATGCTGCTCAGGCGACAACTGGACGACCGTTTCGCTCATGTGCAAGGGCTCAGTCAATCGTTCACGTAGCAGTGACTCATAAGTAGTTTTAGCGTGATCGGCCAGCAGTTGCCCCAACAGGCCAACCGCCAGATTGGAATATTCGTGCTTCTCGCCAGGTTGCCTTCGCAATCTGCGCTTGTTCAGAAACTCATAAAGCTTGTCCGACGAGTAGTCAGCATAGGGGTTCTCTGGATCGGCAGAGCGCATATTGCTGGGCAAGCGTGGCAATCCCGAGGTATGTGTCGACAGATTCAGCAGCGTGATCTCTGCTTGACTTTCGTGTGGCTGCGGAACATCGCTAGGAATCCACTGTGCCAACCGAGTAGTCAATTCTGCTTGGCCACGAGCGACCGCGTCGGCCAATAAAATTCCTGTAAATACTTTGCTAATCGAACCAATCTCATAGACGGTGTCGCTGCCAGGTGTTTTCGTCCCATGGATAGATGTATTTCCGAACCCCCAGATCTCCGACTGTCCCTGTTTGAGTACACCTACAGCCAGTCCTTGAACGATTTCATTCTCTAGGTAGGGCGAAACGTGTTGCTCCACCTGATCTTTCAGAGCGACTTGGCCATAACAACATGACCAAGCAGCTTGCCAGCAGATCAGCGCAGCCAGCGCGAAATACCGACTTTGTGTTAGACAAACCGAGTTCATGTTGGGTAATCTCCAACTGTCGCCAGTAATTTTGTTGCAATCCAATCGAAAGGCCATCTTATTGATGGTATCATCTAAACTATTTGACACTACTAGCCCATGAATTGCGACATTTCCAAATCCTTGAAGGGGTCTTCCGATGCGATTTGGTCTCTTGATATGCTGGATCATTCTTGTGAGTATGGCTAATGTGGTGTGTGCTGAGCAGCGGCCCAACGTCTTGTTCATGATTTCCGACGACCTGAATTGAAATCTATGCCAGCGGCAGATTTTCTGTGCTCTCAAAATGGCGACGCAGATTGTCTTGATTCACCGGTTTGACCACGCCACGCTCGGTGATCATAGCGGTAATCAGTTCCGCTGGAGTAACATCAAACGCTGGGTTGTATACGTCGATACCCTCTGGAGCCAATTGAAGACCATACGGCCGCGTCACCTCGTCACCATCTCGCTGTTCGATGGGTATGTCCGCTCCATGGACCAGCGACATGTCGAATGTACTTGAGGGTGCAGCCACATAGAACGGTATTTGGTGATATTTGGCCGCGACAGCAAGTCCGTAGGTGCCAATTTTATTAGCAGTGTCCCCACGAGCCGTAATTCGGTCCGCTCCAACAATCACAGTATCCACGCGGCGCGTTTGCATGACATGGGCAGCCATCGAATCGGTAATGATGGTTGCAGGTATCTTCCGTATGCTCAGTTCCCACGCGGTCAGCCGGGCACCCTGCCACAAGGGCCGTGTCTCGTCGACATAGACCTCAATCTTCTTGCCTTGGTCCTGGCAGGTAAACATGACGCTAAGTGCTGTACCGTATTCCGATGTGGCCAACCCACCAGCATTGCAATGAGTCATCAGGCAAGCGCCGTCAGAAATCAAGGCGGCTCCGTGCCGGCCAATGGCTCGACACATCGCTCGATCCTCCTGGTGAATGCTTCTCGCCTCAGCAAGTAGCTCGGCGGCAAGCTGATCACACGAGGCGGCGGGGCGATCGATAACTCGCCGCATTCGCTCCAGCGCCCAAAATAAATTAACGGCGGTTGGCCGGCTGGTACCTAGGTGCTCGACGGCCTGACGAAAAGCGTCAACCTGCCGAGCCATTGACAGGCTTTTGTTTCTTGCCAGCAAAACCGCATAAGCCGCAGCAATACCAATGGCAGGCGCCCCGCGCACCTGCAATTTTTTGATCGCTAGCCAAGCTTGTTCAACACTACGGCACTGCAAATGGCAGATTTTGCTAGGCAATTCAGTTTGATCAAGTAACCGCAGATAGCCATCGTGGTCGCCTACCCACTGCAAGCTCAGCAGAGACTCTGGTGCTTCATCCTTGCGTTGTGTCAATCCACAAACTCCCCCCTACACCTTTTCTGGCGGAACGTATTCGAGCTGAAACGTTTCGGCCACTGCACGGTTTGTTACGCAGTGCCGCATGACATTTGCTGCCGAACGAATGGATGTGTTGTTCTGGACAGCATGCAGTGTCCCCTGCGCAGCCAACTTGATGACCCAGGGTAGCGTCACATTGCAAAGCGCGAAGGTACTGGTGCGACCAACCGCCCCTGGCATATTGGTAACGCAGTAGTGCAACACTTCGTCCACGATGTAGGTAGGGTCTTTGTGAGTCGTTGGGCGACTGGTCTGAAAACATCCACCTTGATCGATGGCTACATCGATAATCACAGAGCCCGGTTTCATCAGCCTCAAGTCCTCTCGCGTCGCCAGATGCGGAGCTTTCGCACCACGAATTAGGACTGAACCAATCACCAAGTCGGCAAGCTTGAGCTGCTCGCGAATGACATGGCGGTCGCTAAACAGAGCGTTGACGTTCGGAGGCATCACGTCATCCAGATATCTTAGACGATCCATGTTGACGTCCAAAATGGCGACATCGGCTTGAAAACCTGCAGCGATACGGGCTGCATTGGCTCCAACCACTCCACCACCCAGCACTGTGATATGTGCAGGTGCGACCCCCGGAACGCCACCAAGCAAGATGCCACGCCCCATCTGCGGCCGCTCAAGGTATTTGGCACCTTCCTGAATACTCATGCGCCCCGCCACTTCGCTCATGGGCGTCAGCAACGGCAATCGCCCGCGATCATCCTCTAGCGTCTCGTATGCCAGACAATTGGCTCCCGATTGAATCATCGCCTGCGTCAATCCAGAATCGGCAGCAAAGTGGAAATAGGTGAACAGCGTTTGCTGAGGCCGAATCAGCGGATACTCGCTGACCTGCGGTTCTTTCACTTTGACAATCAATTCAGCCCTTTCGTAGACCTCATCGATCGTTTCGACCAACGTCGCACCAGCTTGCCGATAGTCGTGATCGGGCAACCCCGATCCGGCACCAGCACCGGCTTGCAACACAACTTGATGCCCGCGTGCAACCAACTCCTCTACGCCAACTGGCAACATGCCAACTCGATATTCGTCCGATTTAATTTCAGCAGGTACACCGATGATCATGGTAGTGGGCAGTTGGGAGAAGGCAGTGGAGGGTATTAAGAGATTTGTTATTTGTCAATTGTTATTTTACATTTGTCATTTGTCATTCGTCATTTGTCTCTCCAATTCTTCACCAAGCAAGAACCACGACGCAAGGATCGACTATTCCCCATTCCCCATTCCCCATTCCGCTCACTTCGCCTCAAACTTAAAAATACACCGCGACTGACCGTTGTCTGTGGCGTAATAGACTTCACCATTCTCGTCTTCGCCGAATGCCAATACGGGGATACCGCCGGCCGCAATTTGTTCGTTCCGCGTCGCGGTGCGGGTTTGCTGGTCGTAGGTCAAAGCCCAAACACCTCCACTGACATAATCTGCGTACAGATACTTGCCCAACAATTGAGGCAACCGTTGACTTCGATACACCCGCCCACCGGTAATCGACTTTCCAACACCATGGTCATACTCCCATACGGGATCGGTGGGCGGAAAATCTGGATGGCTGGAGCGATTAGAAAAGGGTTTGGTTCCTTCGCGGCTACTCCAACCATAGTTGCGACCTTTTTCAATTACATCTATCTCTTCCCAAAGTTCTTGCCCTACGTCACCGCACCACAATAGACCTGTAGCCCGGTCAAACGCGATGCGCCAAGGATTGCGCAGACCAAAAGCGAATATCTCTGGCTGAGCGCCAGTCACGCTGACAAACGGATTGTCGGCAGGGATTCCATAATTCTTGCCTTTCACTGGATGGTCGACATCAATGCGAAGTATCGAACCAAGCAAAGTGCCCAGATTTTCGCCATTTTCGTGCGGGTCATTTCGAAGCCCTCCGTCTCCTAAAGCAATATACAGATAGCCGTCAGGTCCAAATTCGATGGCTCCACCGTTGTGATTCGTAAAAGGCTGCGGCACTTCCAACACAATCTGCTCGGAATCTGGATCTGCCTTCAAGGGATCGCTGGATGATATTTGGAAACGCGATATCACGGTACGATTGTCGTCGATATTGTTATAGGATACGTAGAACTGACCGTTTTTTGAAAACTGAGGGTGCATGGCGACACCTAGAAGCCCCTGTTCATTGTTTCCGCCGTTGTCCCACCACCGGCGAACTCGACCACTCAGGTCCAGCAAGACACTTGCCTGTTGGACATCGGGCTGATTAACAAACGTGTAGATCACACCGGACTGCGCAGCCGCGAACAGTCGACCTGGCACGTCTCGGGCGGTGGTCAATTCAATGATACGCAGTTGCTTAGCCACGTTGCCATCTTGATCAACGGGCTGGTATCCTTCCCACTGCAAATCCGGAAATGCCGGAACGCCTTGAATATCAAGCGTCGCATCTACCGGTGCGCGCGGCAACGTTCCGTCATCGGCCAATTTCCGGATTTTGATATTCCTATAAGCGACCTGATCGCCATGATCCTGCAAACAAATGTGGCCCTGGCCCGCCTTGCCGAATTTAGCCTGCTTGGCAAATTTACTTTCTGCAACTCGCTTCTCCCAGCTCTTATCGCCAAGATTAAACGTGAAGTAACGAACTCCGTTCATACACACTTCACAGCCCAAGGGCGAGACACGCAGATAGATCTGATTCCACTGGCCAGCCGGACGAGTCGCATCCAAGGGCCGACCGTCTTCCTTTCGGGGGGAATAAAGCTGATACAACCAGCCCGCCTTCTGCTCGTCTTTGCCTTCCTCATTGCACAGCACTTGTACTTCAGGTCCAGTGAACCAGGCAAACCCTGGGCCTTCTTCAACATGAAACATGATTCCGCTGTTTCCGCCCTTCGCAATCTTGTATTCAATCGAAAGCTCGAAGTATTGATATTGCTCCTTGGTGATGATATCTCCAGCCTTGGCTTCGGCACGAGTTAGAGCGCCATCGATCACTTGCCAGCCTGGATTTAAGGTCTGTTTGCGATAGTTGCGAAAACTATCAGCCGTCTTACCGTCGAACAGCGATTGCCAACCGGAAATCTCCTCGGCGCGCGTCAACTGATTGGGAACCCGTTCAGCACTCACCGTTTGTAAATGGGCAATCTCAGTCAGACAAACGAACAACAACACAAAAATCCGCATGAGTACTTCCTAACAAGTTCTAGAATGATATGGAATCAAAATTCAGGAGCAACCAACGCATGGAATCATCTGCCGTCCACTAGGATTTATTAACCTAGTCGCCAAACATACAACCACCTGAGCCACATTGAGGCCTCCCACAACCTGCCGATGGAGGTGGACAAACAGGCAAGTTCTTGCCGCTAATGGACGGAGCCGCCGCAACGCTCAGCAGACGATTCAGTTCGTTGTGCCCACACTTTGGGCAGCTCGGCTTTTCTGCCAAGTTGCGGACCAGCATTTCGACTTCGGCACCACACTTGGGGCACTCATATTCGTACAGTGGCATGTTCGCGAACCCAATTCTAAAATAGTTATCCTGGTAGACTCATCTAGTTCTGAAGATATGCTTTATTGGCAGACTGCCAAATTTACTCTATTGTCGACGATAAACCCATGCAACGTCAAGCAGACACAGAGACTTCAATCAGCCCCTGGCAGCGGTTGAGTTCCAGCGTGCTGAATACCTCGCAGGTGCGCTTGGTTGATCAGATCGCCATCGACAGATATGGCATGCACCCGTTGGTATTGATGGAGAACGCGGCACTGGGTTGCGTAGATTGGATCAGGGCTCGATTCTCTAAACCAATCAAGACCGTCGTTCTGTGCGGGCCGGGAAACAATGGAGGCGATGGCCTGGCGATCACTCGACACTTAAGATGCCATGGGTGGGATTGCCAAGCATTCATACCTGGACCACTCGAAAAATTTTCCAGTGACACCAGCCATCAAGTGAACATCCTGCAATCGGGGCAGGGCAGGGGCCTGAATATTGTCGCGCCGATCGATTGGAACGAAGTTGCTGATAACATTCAGTCAGCTCAGTTGATCCTAGATGCCATGCTGGGAACCGGAGCGCGTGGTAATCCTCGCTCGCCAATGGCAGAATGGATTCAAGCGGCCAATAAAGCGTCCGCATTCAGGCTTGCCATCGACATCCCAACCGGAGTCAACGCCGATAGCGGCCAGTTGTCAGATCCGACATTTCGAGCGGATGCCACGCTAACCTTTGTAGCACTCAAACCTAGCATGCTAGGCCAGCACACAGCGCAGATCTATGGCCAAATCACAGTGCTGCCCATTGGAATCCCCGAACAGCTCATCGAGGAACTGCTGCAATAAACACGCTTTAGCAAAACTAATAATCCGCAGGCTAACTTTTATAGCCACTGATTTTCACGGATCAGCACGGATCGGATTACTGCAAAACTTTGAACACAAGCCTCTTAAATTCGACTGGTTCTGCCGAAGTATTTGATCGATATCAGACCATGGCGCGTTTCTTGTGAACCCACTGCAAATGGCCGTTCAGGTGATCGATGTAGTTCTTCACCATGTACTCAAGCGTTACTTTGCCGGCCTCGTTGTGGATACCAAACCGCTCGAAGACGCTGTCGGGCAGCTTTCTTAGAATGCGAGCGGTCAACTGTCTATTGCGGTCAAACAGATCAATCGCCTCAAACGCATCGATATCCTCGATTCCTGGCAGTTTACTGAAGGCTGTTTCGTCGTATCCGATCAACAATGGACGATCCATACAGGCGATGCGTTTCATGCGATCACTGGCAATCAGATCGCTATCCATCATGTGAATCGCGATTTGGTGCAGCGACCAAGTGCCTGCAATAGGCACCGCCTGAAGCTGAGCATCACTCAGCCCAAGATAGGCTTCGCGAAGTTGCTGGCCACCAGCAACATAGACTTCGATCAAATTTCGATCCATTGTTTGAGCCTCTGTTAATTCATTTCATCATCGTGCTAGATCTGAGCTAGCCTTCCTGTGAATCAGTTGGCGGCGGCTCGTAGTTAAACTCTTGCCACTTCACGTTATTATCCATCGGTTCGATCCTTAATACCGTCTCACCATTCTGGAAAATTCGGACGGTGCCGGTCGACTGGCTGACTACGATCGAAATGGCACTGGTGATTTGCGAAATGGCCGCCGCCGCCCAATGACGTGCGCCTAAACCTTTAGACATGGTCAAATTAGCGTGATTCACTTCAATGATCTGGCGACTTTTCTCGACGATCCCATCTAGCGAAACCACAAACGCACCATCCATTTGAGCGATCTCTTTGATATCCTCGCGGACTCGCGGATCATTCAAACTACGAAGCTCTCGCTTGTACCCGCGTAGCGGATCAAAACCCGAGTCCTTACAGTGCTTGAGTATTTGACGCGGATCACCGATGACAAACAAGGCTCCGACTTTCTTACCCTCGCGTCCTTCGCGACCAATCTGAGCGGCTAAATCGATCAGCGTCTTGAGACTCTTCAGCGGCACACTGCTTTCCAGTCGCTGCAGATCCCTTGTCGTTAGCCGACGCAGGCGATCATCCAGGCGAATGTGACTGATCGAGTCCAACTTCTGATGCTCAAATCCGCTGTAGACGGCAATTACATCGCCATCGGCGGGGACAAAGCCATCTGCCACGGCTTCCAACAAGGCATGTTGCAACCGCTCCAGCAGTGGCGACTTTTCTTTGTTCAATGGCAACGGATGAAGCCCAGCCGCCTCCGCCCCATGCAGCTCTTCGGCCGAATCGGCGGCTACGATCACCGTATCGATCGATGGGAGAATGGTCTGCCTAAGTTTCTCCCAGTCAGTTGGACCATCCAACAGCACCAACATCGCATCCGAACCGGTCTGTACCGTCAATGCGGCTGCGGTCTCCAGTACGGTCGTCAAATGCTTGGTAAATCGGTAGGTCGCCATGCGCCAGCTTTCAGATAAGGAGTTGCCCTTGGCCAATCACTTACGCCGGCGCTTCTACGACTGGAAAGCACTACTGACCCGCGTAAAACTGACCGTCTGACAATGTAGCCCACGACTACCCAGACCACAATCGCGACTAATGCATTAGCGCTCTTTTCGCGAACAAAAAATCTCTGGACTATCGGCTGGGGCTGCGACGATTGCTCTGAGTGGCGGTTTTAGCTTCGAGTTGCTGAGTGCCGGTCTGTAACGCTCGTTTTTGATAGAGCGACAAGGCTCGCAGCGAGTGCCCTCGTGGACCAATCGGCCAATCCTTTTCGGGTTTTTCCCCCAGGTTGTCAAGCAGAAAGTCAACCGCCTTTTGGATTTCTGGTGTCCGTAGATGTTCGTCTGAAACCGTGTAGACAAGCCACTCCAAGATGTGCCCCGTGGTCTGTACCTTACGTTCCACATTGGGTTCATTAGCGCGCCGCTCGAACCATTCAGTGGAGAAACTGCCATCCGGATTCTGCAGCGTCAACGTGTAGGCTACAAAGTCATCCAAAAATTTCTCCGCTCGCAGAAAATGCCCCGTCAAAGGCAGCCCTGCCTCCTGTCTTCGTATGATCGCACAAGTTAGTCCCATCAATCGATGGGTACCGCCGCATGCGGCACCATTGATCGGCTGTGCAAGCTCCTCTGCAACCAGTTTTTCGATCGACCATGGTCGCCCTCGATTATCGCGCCAGGTCTGGTTGGGCTCTAGGTAGTGGGCAAATGCGATCAGCTTGAACGTCAGTTCCGTCTTCTCTCGACAGGTGGCCATTTCGTATTTCACCAGATCCATCAGTTCGAACTTTCGTTTGCCGATCTGCAAAGGGTAGTCGGACTGCACGTGAGACTGAGCTAGTATCGCCGCAAACTGGCCTTCATGCCCCTGGACACCGGGGCCAACATTGGGCCTGAAACCAGTTTTTGTCGGCTGAAACATTCTTTGCCGAGCACTCACGCCGTTGTGGCACAACCATCCGATTGCATTGACTTTGCCCTTACCGGCAATGACATCGATTTCTACGCCATAGGGTAAAATGGTATGCATCAAGGCCCACGGCCCGCGACGTGCGACATTTTCATGATGCGTTCGATAGTAGTTTAAACAGGCTTCGATCCGCCGATTCGTCTCAGCATCATTTTCAGAAAGCAACTCGGCGCTGGCATCCGCCGAATCCAATCGTCGCTCGCCCTTGGTAGCTTTGGCAGCCGGAACATCAAACGGGTGCTCCTCCTGTTCCAAAGGAATATCGTCCGGTTGACTTTGCAGCGGCCCAGCCGACTCATTGGCTTCAGGCGAACCATCTTCGGTCTGAGGGCTGCCGGGACATTCATCCGCCTTCACCTGTAGGCTGGGATCGCTGTCTGATCCAGAACCATCTTCCAACTCCAATTCACCTCCCTGACAGTCCACTTCCTTTTTTGGCTTGGAGCCATCGCCAGAATCCGCCGTTGCGTCGACTTGCCTTTTCTTGGGTGACTTGTTGAGATCGATCGAAACGCTTGGCGAGTCGCTGATGCTGGCTCGCGCGGGCAACTGCCCTGGCCGCTGGATCTCTTTGGGCAGGAGCTTGAGCTTAAAAATATCCGGGCTGGGAGCACCGCTAGCCCCCTGATCCTTCGACGGCTTGTCACGGGAATTTTTCTCGCTAGAGTTTTTCTCCTGTGAGCCAGAGTCTGGCGATCCATCAGCGACTTGGTAAGTGGCTTGATCCGCTGAAGCCTTGGTTTTATCCTCTGGCTCTTTGACCTTTGCGGAATCGTCGGCCGATTTTGCCTTTGCTGGCGCTACTGGCGTTCGCTTTAGATTGATCGAGACGCTACCCTCCTTCTTTGGGGCGGTGTCATCGGCCCACAGCGTGAACGTAAAGGCGAACAGCAAGGCAAGCAATAGCCCGCTTGATAGAAGCGTTTGCTTCTTCGGAGCCAAAAACATCTGCTGGTGGTCCAAAATGAAACCCGTATCTCTTACGTGGACTGAAGCGACTCAAACCACCGATATCGTAACGACAGCTAGCATTACACAGTGGCGAAGACATCCTATTGATTAAAATAGACTGTCACTGATTGTTTACTAAAATCCCCTGCCTACCGGCAACACCATTCGTCTGGAATTTCGTCGATTGGTTGGGCCTTGTCAAACAGTTGTTGAAACTGCCAAAGTTCAATCCGAATGATGAATCTTTCGCAAGGACCGGATGCACTGGATTAGTCTACGGAATATCCAGTAAAATTGATGGCTTCCCTCCCTTTCTGAGCCTCAGAATCAATCAAAGCATTATGACAGCCACGCCAATCGCCATCGCAAGACGAGACCAGGGAATTGAACTGACCTGGAGCGACGGATCAAGACGACTGTATTCGGCCGACTCACTTCGCCGCGCCTGCCCCTGTGCATTGTGCCGAGAGAAAAATTCGGCCGAGACCGAAAAAATTGCGTCTTCGCTTAGTTTGCCGGTCCTGTCTCACGCCGAGACTTTACCCTTGGTAGTCCAGCGAATGCAGCCCGTTGGCAACTACGCCTACAACATCCACTTCTCCGATGGACACGACTCCGGCATCTACACCTTTGAATTGCTAGGCCAACTAGGCCAGATTGTCTCGTAAGGAACCATTCGCAAATAAACTTCCCAACTTTTCATCAGCCGGAGTGCGTTAACGTCCGGCTTTTCTGACAACCGGACGCTGACAAGACCGTCGGGCGTAATGCACCTGGCTTGTCCAGGTGATACTTCCGCTTCTCGCTAAACGGTAACGCCAGTCACCTAGTTTTCGCGAGCGGTGGGGGTTTTGGTCCGGCGAAACCCACCCCCGCCCAACATTAAT
>JBIIJD010000154.1:0-4134 GCA_044234105.1 Aureliella sp.
CCCACCGCTCGCGAAAAGTCAAGCTCTGGTTGAATTGTGTAGCGAAAAACCGAACGAGCCGCAGTGCAAGACTGCGGGATTACTGCCCCTTAACCTAAAAGCCGGAGGCTAACGTGCTTGCGGCTGATCGGTTCCGCCCGGCCTCTCCAAATGAAAAATAACAAATCTTCAATCTTAAATATTAAATCTATCCCGCATTATTGTTTTTGAGCTGCCGGTGCCTTCGGCTGGGCGGTAAAGGAAACAGAATCGCGGAGCGATCCACGACAATAAAAAACACCGCTCATCCGAGCGGTGTTTCTTAGTGGAAATCTCAATTCCTCAAAAATATCAATCGCGACTCATCGTAAGTTGCAATCACAACTTATCGTTAGTAGCAAACGCTAGTTAGGCGGAGTTGCAATTAGGGGACCTTCGCTGCCCAAGCCGCCTTTGAGTTCCTGAGGCTGGCGGGCTTCGGCTATCTGTTGCTGCCGCTGCTCTTCGCGAGCCGCAGCCTCCTCTTGCTCAGCCGCCCAGTCGAGCCGCTTGCGAGAGAGTCCGATCTTGCGTTCGTCCGTGTCAACTCGCAATACCTTGACTTCTAGCTCATCGCCCACTTTGACGACATGCTCCGGATTGTCGACTTTATCGTCAGACAACTCAGAGATGTGCAGCAGCCCTTCCAAACCATCTTCAAGGCCAATGAAGACTCCAAAGTTGGTGATCTTGGTCACCTTGCCGGTAACTCGAAGTCCCGACTGATACTTTTCCGGAATGGTGGTTGTCCATGGATCTTCTTCCAACTGTTTAAGTCCCAAAGCGATTCGGCGTCGATCGTTGTCCACAGACAACACACGACACTTCAACTCTTGGCCCTTTTCGACCAATTCGCTGGGGTGACTGATCTTACGCGTCCAGGACATGTCAGATACGTGCAGCAATCCGTCAATTCCTTGCTCCAGTTCGATGAACGCGCCGTAGTTGGTCAAGTTGCGAACCTTGCCCGTAACGATGCCGCCTTCAGGATACTTTTGCATGACTTCGTCCCAAGGATTGGCCATCGTCTGCTTCATGCCTAACGATAGCTGTTGGCCTTCGGGATCTACGCCCAGGATCTTGACATCGATTTGATCTCCAACGGCAACCAATTCCTTCGGATCACTGATACGGCGAGTCCAAGACATTTCGCTGATGTGCACCAAGCCCTCAATGCCAGGCTCCAACTTCACGAAGGCTCCGTAGCTCATGACGTTGACCACTTCGCCCTTGATGACAGCACCCACAGGATATTTTTCAAGAATGTTATCCCAAGGATTATTTTGCTTTTGCTTCAAGCCCAAAGCAATCTTCTGCTTCTCGCGATCAATCTGCAGAACCTTGACTTCGATCTCTTGGTCGATGGCTACCATTTCAGATGGATGCCCGATGCGATCCCAGCTCATGTCCGTGATATGCAGCAAGCCGTCGATTCCGCCCAGGTCCACGAAAGCACCAAAGTCGGCGATATTCTTGACCACACCCTTGCGAATCTGATTGACTTCCAATTCGCCAAGCAGGTGTTCGCGATCCTCTTCGCGCTGTCGCTCGATCAACGAACGACGACTGACCACAATGTTGCGACGCTCTTCGTCGATCTTCAACACTTCACACTGAACCACTCGACCAATGTAGTCGGCAATGTCATTGGGCCGACGAATATCTACTTGGCTAGCCGGCAAGAAGACATTGACTCCAATGTCCACCAACAAACCACCCTTGATCTTCCGAGTCACAGTACCGGTCACAACTTGACCTTCCTTGACTTCGGACATCATCCTTTCCCATTCCAGGATCTTCTCCGCCTTGCGCTTGCTAAGCGAAATCATCCCGTGAATGTCGTTGGCAGGTCCCAACGAGTCTTCCATTTCCTCGATCAGAACTTTGATTGATTGGCCGGGCTGCGGTTGCTCAGCATCGCCCTCCCACTCACTAATATTGATTGCACCTTCACTCTTAAAGCCGACGTCGATCACGACAAACTCGCCGCTGACCTCGATAATGGTGCCCTCGACGATCCGATTGACGTCAAACTGCTTGTTAAGATCCTCTAAAGTCGGGAGGATCATCTCATCCAGCTCTTCTACCGTTAGCAGAGATTCCACCTGTGAGCCAAACGAGTCGTCGCTTTCCAAAGAGCGAATTAGGTTGCGATTTACCATAGATTTTCCTAGAACCAACGAACCCTTCACCACCCCCCCAGTGAGGCTGAAAGACAGGTAGCGGCAGAGCAAAAACAGCCCGTATAGCTGCCAAGCTCGCATCACCTATTGGCGGTAAAGCGATAAGAACGGGGTTAATGACACCCTGTGCCAACCGGAACAGCCCAGTTGGTGACTGCATAGAGCGACGTAAACCGCAAATTTAACCGCGAACGAAGCCTACAGCAATGTCATAGGATTGCAACCAAGCTGGGTTTTCCCAAGTTTTTTACCTCAACCGGTCGTTCAGCCGTCCCGCTGGTTGCATTTTCCGTTTATTCGCTCGATATCCTTTCGCCGGTCCCCTTCAACAGCAACAATACCGGTACTTTCGCGACCCGCCGACGACGACCCTCCCCAAATTCAGTTCCATGGCTAAACTGTGCAGCCAAAGTGTTTTCTGCCACTTTGTGAACGATTAAACCACAACGCCTTTCCCCTCCTGGACCGCAGACCAATGTCGCCCCCAGATCCCGCAACCCAAGCAAGTTTCAACACTCAAGTCATGCGAGTTGCCATCGGTGGAGACCACGCAGGCTTCCCGCTGAAAGACCTGCTGCTGAATCAACTGAAGCTGACCGGCACTCAGTGGCTGGACTGCGGGCCCTTCAGCGATCAATCGTGTGATTTCCCAGACTATGCTGAAAAGGTAGCTTTGGAGATTCTCCAGGGTAACGCGGAACGTGGCATCCTGGTATGTGGTAGCGGCGTGGGCGTCAGCGTGACAGCCAATAAAATTCCCGGCATCAGGGCCAGCGTGTGTCACGACACTTACTCGGCTCGCCAGGGCGTCGAACATGACGATATGAATGTGCTGTGCATCGGCGGTAGAATCATCGGATCGGAACTGGCCAAAGAAATTGTCCAGTCGTTTCTGCGAGCCAGATACACGCCACTTCCAAGACATCAACAACGGTTGGACAAACTGCTCAGCATCGAACGCAGAGCGCTACAAGGTTACTACAATCAGTAACGATGGTGGTGTGTCTTATTTTAACCGTTCACGGAATTTGGCATCGCTAATCATTGTTGTCGCTAATCAATAGTTTAAGTTTGGGTTTAAGTCTAAGTCTAAGTCTAAACTTAAACCTAAACTTAAACCCACTCCAACACAGTCCTTACTCAAACAACTGAAACAATTCCGTGATCGGCGACGCTTCTCGCCGATCACCACCACCAAGTGCTGCCCAAAGTCTGGAATGACTGCATTATCGTACTCGTACTCAGCCTGTGCGGTACTCGTACTCCTACTCGTACTCGACACCGTTTGGGCTTCCGAGTAGGAGTACGAGTACCATTTCATTGAGTACGAGTACGATTTTGCTGTTAGCTGTGGTGGCGATCAGCGAGAAGTGTCTTATCGGCTACGTTTTATTTTAGGAAGTGACTCCCTTGACCAGCGACATTTCTTGGCTTCGACAGATTCTCTCCTGGTGTCAAGACGACCAGCCCGACGCCACCCCAACGCTTGATTTCATCGCGAAGGGGCTGCACAAAGCAGGCGATGATGACATCGAAACACTGTGTGAAACCTTGTTGGCCAACCTGGTACCTGGACCGGCACAAGCCAAGCGATTGCGCAGCCTGCTTCAGATAGTGGCCAGCCAGTTTGTAACCAGACAATCCCGCGAAAATCGGCAATCGGATGAATCGAATCCAGCTATCGCTATCGAGGCGCTTTCGCAGTTGTATCATCGCTGGCTGCCTGTGGACCCAACCTGTGCAGCGCTCTCACTTCAATGCCTGGCTGCGCAAAGCGATGAAGAAGCGATTGCGGCGACCGCAGAATTGATCAGCCAGCATCCGCTGGCTGACTGGCAATTGGTGGGCTTAGGACTAAGTCCGCTTTGGAAATGCGACGGCCAGCTTCTTGCTTTTTTCTTCGAACGTTTGGACAGCCAAGTTTTCCATCCTT
>JBIIJD010000160.1:0-3489 GCA_044234105.1 Aureliella sp.
GCCTCCGAACAACACCAGGATACCTATTTGCGCCATCCATGCCGCGACTTCAAGAGCACTGACGAGGCCTTTCGCATCAGGCGAATCAACCAGGCGGCTTGTTTCACTTATAAAGGACCTCGTCAATCGACCTCGGTGAAAATTCGTGAGGAAATTGAACTGCCCATCGACGCAGCGCAAATCGTTCAGTGGCAAACGCTGGTCGAGCGCCTGGGCTTTACTACTCTGCCACCGGTACGAAAACTGCGCCGCGTCTTTGTATCGAACATGGATCGGTACAAGGCCTTTACCGTCGTGATGGATGAAGTTCAGCAGTTAGGCAGCTTTGCCGAAGTGGAGCAGATCGTCACCTCTCAGCAATCGCTCGAAGCCGCTCGATTGGCTGTAACGCAGTTGGCGGGACTTCTAGGACTTAGCGATCCAGAGCCCCGCAGTTATTTGGACCAGTTGCTACAGCAAATGGGCATCGCTTAGTAACCTGATGGCTAGTTCGGAAGTTCATTTGCGAACGGTTCCTTAAGTCCGATAACTTCTTGGCTATCAGTTTTGGCACGCAGCTTGCATCAGGTATAAGCTGTCAAAATGTCGGTTCTGCCAGTTTGACAGGTGTGAAACTGTCCTGTAGGCCGAGCAACTTTTTGCAAGGGAGAATTGCGATGAACCAAGCCAGTTACAAAGATCGGGCGATTACGCCACTCGAAGAGTTTTCAACAGATTGGGAGCGCATGATCGACTCGCTGTTGGGTCGAACGGTGGGCTCTGTCTTGCGAGCCGGTGGCTCTGACAAGTTCACTCCTCATCTGGACGTCGTGGAAACTGCCAAAGATTTTGTAGTCTCCGTCGATCTACCCGGTGTCAAGCCGGAAGATGTCAAGGTGGAAATGGAAGACGGCAAATTGTCTATCTCTGGAAAACGAGAACACACGGTCGAGGAAAACACCAAGAACGTGCATCGCGTCGAAAGAACCAAGGGCAGCTTCTACCGCATGGTGACTTTGCCACGCGACATCGACACAGAAAAGATCGATGCCAAGTATGAACAGGGTGTCCTCAGAATCAGCTTGCCTAAGTCGGTGGAAAAGCAACCACGCAAGATCGACATCCGCACCGGAAGCTAAATGTCTAGTTGAGTTCTGGAAATTGCAACTAAAACAGGCTGCGCCGCGCGCAGCCTGTTCGCGTTTAGGGCCATTTTTGTCTGCGTGCCGTAGCCTCAAGACCTGAATCTTCGGTTATAATCTGGGGCGCTTTGGTCAACTCTTCAAAACATTCACAGTGCTAGGGACAAATCTGGTCTGTCGACTAGAAACACTCATGAACAAAAATTCGGCTCGATCGCTGTCTTTTGCTATCCTAGTCTGGACTGCCATTTCGGTAGTTCTCCACGCGCAGAACGAGGAAACAACATCTTCGGCTGGAAACAATCCTGCAGTAAAACCCGCAGCCACCTTTCCCGACCTGACGATTCCGGACAATGCCGATATCGCTCAGTTGCAAGAAGTGGTAGCTCGCGCCAAAACCGCGACGCCTGGGTCTGAGCAGCAGTATAAGGCTCAACAAACCGCCATCCGCATCGCCTCGGCTGAACTTGTCAAGCGATTGCCCAAGGATCACCCCGCTTACCCACAGACAGAGCTGGATATGATCATGTCCTCGGCCACTCTACTGACCTTCTTCGACGACGATCAGCAGGTAGACGTTGTCGAAAAGGTTCAGCAGTTCTTGAAGAGTCGCGAAAGCTTGAGCATGCAAGATATTCAGATTGGCGTGTTAGCTGCCGGCATGGTCGAGCTACAACCCGACAAAGAACCAGCAAAAGAGATTTACCAGTTGCTGGATGAATTGTTGAAGGAGGACCAGCGAGAGGAGATGCAAAGACTGCGAATCAATCTTCAGGCTTCCGTACGGCGACTGGACATGTTGGGCCAGAAGTTTGAACTGGATGCAAGCACTGTCGATGGAAAGCAACTGAAGACCGATGACCTGGCAGGCAAGTTTGTTTTAGTCGACATCTTTGCCACCTGGTGCGAACCTTGCCTGGCCGAACAATCACGGATTTTGTCTCACTATCAAAAATATCGCGATCGCGGCCTGGAGGTGGTGGGCATCAGCATCGACGACAACGTGGAAACCTTGAACCAATTCCTGAAAACAAATCCGCTGCCTTGGCCTGTAATCCATGATGGAGCACCCGATCCGCTGGATCGACTAGCGCTAAAATATGGCATCTCAGCTCTTCCAACTGTTTTGCTCTTGAACAAGGAAGGCACCGTGGTTTCGCTTGAGGCCCGAAACAGTGAATTGAATCGGTTGATGCAAATGCTGTTTGAAACTCCCACACCAGCACAACCAGCAGAAGATCAATCGCCCGAGAATCAAACACCCGAGGCCACGCAGGGCAACTCACCTGCGACCGATGCACAGAAGTAGCTTTTATGGTAGTTCCATCCCAGTCAAGAATCGTCCGACTGTCTGCCATCGCGCTAGGGTGCGGACTTGTTTGCTTATGGACAACGGGCTGCGATCTCACCGTAGCTCCAAAACAAGATACCACGGAAAAGACTCAGGCATCCGTAGAAAGTCCAGCTTCTAACAATACGATTGCCTCCACTGGTTTAGGCGTCTCCGCTGATTCAGCATCAAGTGAATCGAATAACTTGGCAGACAACTCGACACCATCCACTGCTCTACTGCTATCGCCCGATGCGCCATCGGCGTCAGACTCCAGTAAAGCATCTTCGCTTGACGATCTACCGACTGCTCAGGCAGACGAAACGGTGACACCTTCGCTTCCCTCACCAGCATCTAAACAAATAACCGTCCAAGAGGTCAAGAGCGATGATCCGGTGCTTATGGTTCGGCACTTGGGGGATCTAGATCGAGCCATCGAGGATCTGTTGCTGGCAAGCAAACGCATGGATGAAAAGGCCATTAAGGAAACGGCAGCCAGTCTAGCTCGAATGAAATTGGCGGCCGGTCAGCATCTGGCATCCCTATCTGCTGCCAATCCAGAGCAGGTCAAACTGGGCACCAAAGCTCAGTTGATTGCGCTCAGCCACCTGAGTGGCCTGAAAGATGTTCAAGCGGCCAAGCAGCTCGCTCAATTCGCCACCAGACTGTTAACCTCCGACGACACGGAATTACGCCACCAAGGACAGGTTGTCCTGTTTGGTTTCAAGATACAAGAACTGCAAAACGGATTATTGTCTGATCCAGATGAATTGATCGCGCTAGCAACCGATTTGGTGTCCGATCCAAAGTATCGCGGACGATTGGAAATGACCAGCCTAGCGCATGCGATCGAAGTGCTGCATCAAATGGGATATGCGCCGCAGGCGACGGCCGTCGAGCAGTCTGTGTTTTCGGCTTTTGCCGACCAAGCCGACGCCGGGCTGAGAAACGAAGCCTGGAATCAACTGACGCGCAATAGCCAATCGCTACAAAATTTGATGAACAGCTTGCAAGGCTTGGGGACAGACCAGTTTGACG
>JBIIJD010000099.1:0-13074 GCA_044234105.1 Aureliella sp.
TGCCGAACTGATTTGGAATTTTGGGAATCGCAGTGGCACGTTCCGTAGAAACGGACAGACAACTTCGATTACTCAGAACAATATCACCTTGCGATCCGGCCCAACGGTAAGCTCCACTTTCTTTGAACTTGCTCTATCGAGAAGCGCGCAAGTCAACGGATTGTCCGTTTTCCCAAGCTCGACCATTCGAGTTCTGTTTCTTGATGGTACCTACGGCGATATGCTTCCTGTTTCAGGACAGACGATTCCGTACACGTTTTGGACAGGCAGCATTCCTGTAGTCCCGCAATCCATCAACAAATTAGATTCAAACGACCTGCGAGTCATGACATGGAACGTTTTACTTGACGGTCTATGGAATTCGACTCAAGCGCCCCGCTTTGGACGCAGCTTGGCCGCTACGAAACCCGACATAATTTGCTTTCAAGAGATCAATAGCTACACGGCAGCGCAGACCGCCAGTTTCGTGTCAGCCTGGCATGCGGCCGGAAACTCGATTAATGGCTGGTACACTGCGCAAAACACCGACTGCGTGACGCTAAGCCGTTATCCGATACAAAATTCTTGGTCGCTGACTACAGGAGACATTGCTACTTTAATCAACACATCGCAACCTCTTGGAAAACCGGTGCTTCTGATCAATGCACATCTAAAATGCTGTAGTAGCGAAAGCGACAACACTCAGAGGCAAAGTCAAATCGATCGCATTCTACAGTTCATCAGAGATGCTAAGACGCCGGGCGGTTTGTTGACATTGACACTCGACACTCCCATCATCGTCGTAGGTGATTTGAATCTGGTCAGTCATGCCAGTCAGCTCAATTCGCTGCTCAATGGCCAGATATTCAATCAGTCTCTCTACGGTCCCTCGTTCGCCCCAGACTGGGACGGTGCGCCGCTGGCAAACCTATTTTCACAGCACTCGGATCACCGCTCAGGATATACATGGTTCAGAAGTTCGTCGAACTACACGGCGGGCAAGCTGGATTATCAGATTTACACCGATTCTGTTGTTGATGCATCCAATCACTACTTGCTGAACACTCAGACGATGAGCAGTCAGCGTTTGAGCAGCAACGGACTGCAACTAAACGACTCGACCGCTTCGGATCATTTGGCCTTTGTAGTGGATTACCGACTGGATTCACCCGATCCTGCTGTTGTGCTCAATAGCTACGTTTATCACAGTGGTTGGTCGGGAAATCCATCAAGCGGCCAGTGGGATGCCCTCGACCCAGTCAAAGTATTGGCGCGCGAGGGTGCTGGGCCAACCGCCTTGGGTTTGCAAAACTTGATCAGCACCAGTCATGGAATCAACGGGCTGGTTTTTGATATTCAAGGCACCTGGAACGCCGCTGGACTTAATGCAAGTGACTTTGTATTTCAGGTCAGCCCCACCGGTTCCTTTGACCCAGTATTAAACCCTCCTGCCTTGTGGCCGCTTGCTCCTAGCCCCAACCACCTGTCTGTATCGGGCAGCTCGCCGCATCGAGTCTTGATTAAATGGCCGAACAATGCGATTGCCAATAGATGGTTACGAGTCACCGTGTTAGCCAACCAAGACACCGGTCTGGCAGAACCAGTCAGTTTTTACGTTGGGCACCTGTTGGGCGAAACCACGGGTTCGGATGGCAGCTTATTCACGGTCTTAGTCGCAGATCTACTAAATATCCGTGCTCAATTGACCAATTCGGTCAACCCCGGCAGCTCTGTTGATATCGACAAAAACGGTATGGTGCTGGTGGGTGACATATTGGCGATGCGCCCCAATCTTACGGCTCAGTTGCCTGTGATTGTCATTCCTTAACGTTTATAAAATTGAGAATGCTGTCGCAAGCTGACTCGCATTCCTGCTTGGAGCTAACTAAACTGCCATCTTGTTAGCTACTTTCTTTATCGCGCAGTCCGGTTACGAATTACATGCAACTTTTTGTGAACTCGAAGGCGTCAGGCCATTTCTCCGGTCATCACCCTTGGATACTTGATCGGTCGATCATCGAGCCAACTCATCGCCCCGAGCCTGGCCAGATCGTGGAGTTGGTTACTGCCAAAGGCGGCTGGATTGGTCGCGGAGTCTACAACCCGCATAGCCGAATTCGCGTGCGTCTATATCAATGGAACCAGCGTCAGAGCTTAGACGCTGCCTGGATAGAAAGCCAATTACAGCAGGCCATTGACCTGCGTCGACACTGGATGGATCGTCATCACCACCTTGACGCAGTTCGTTGGGTGAACAGCGAAGGGGACGGCCTGAGCGGACTAATTGTTGATCAATTTGGCGATCACTTAGTTGTTCAATTGACTGCGCGAGCTATGCATGTATGGGAACCTGTGCTGGTCGAGTGGTTCCAAAAGCAACTCTCCCCTGAGGGGATTGTCGTTCGTATCGACGCGAACACCGCCAAGGCGGAAGGGTTGGAAGCCCGCGAGCAGTGGGTGATCGGCGCTGCACCTAACGGGCCCTTTGAAATCAATGAAAATGGTGTTCGACTGCGTTTAGATTTTGCCAAAGGACAAAAGACCGGCTACTACTTGGATCAACGAGCCAATCGACGAAGGGCCGCCGCCTGGATGGGCTCTGGTCCCATGCTGGATGTCTGCTGCTATCTTGCCGGATTTTCACTGGCCGCGCATGCAGCCGTCCACCCAGAATCGATCACCGCAGTCGACTCAAGTTCTAAAGTGCTTGAGCAAGCTCAAGTCAACGCGCAGCTCAATGCAGCCTCGATCGATTTTGTTCAAGCTGACTGTTTTGATTATCTGACTGAATTGGTCAACAGCAATCAAACTTTCGAAACTGTAGTCCTGGATCCTCCGCGCATGGCCAGTAGTCATGGCAGTGTACAGGCGGCGCTGCGAGCCTACCATCGACTGAATCTGAGTGCCGTTCGCTTGTTGCGACCAGGAGGCATCTTGGTTACATGCAGTTGCTCGGGGCGCGTGAGCCGCAGCGATTTTTCCGGCATGCTGGCAGCGATAGCTGGCCGAACGGGGCGCAATATCCAGATCATTGAAAACTTGGGGGCAGACTTTGATCATCCCATCATGGCTCAGTGCCCAGAAAGCGAATATCTCAAGTGCCTGATTTGTCGCGTATGCTAGTTACGATTAAACTGCAGTTGTTGAAATGCGCCTAGTCGGCAAAGTCTTGAGATCAACCAGAGGGCAACAAAAATTGCGGAAGATGGTTAAACAAAGGGCTAAAAAAAATGGCCATGGTATGCCGCTCCATCGTCACACCATGACCAAAATGTCGCTGGAACGAATCTTGCTTAGAAATCCGTTCCACCCTCCCAATCCGTGGTTACAAGAGGTATCGGCACGCTCGACATGGAGCAAGTAACGATTCTCTTGAAAATCTACAAATTGTATTTGACATGAATTCTTGGCAAATTTTATGGTTCTGAGAATACCCGGCCGATGACTATTTAGCACTCTGCAAAGGCAGAAACGCAACCTTGAACGGCTCTGCGGATACGTCGCTGGGAGCCTTGACGGACTTGGCCTCCTGAATTTGATTGACAGCTTGTTGATCAAACTGATTGCAACCACCAGATGAATCGCACTCGGCTGCCTGACAACTGGGTTGAATCTGCTGAGTATAACGATTGAACCTGCAACCACGGCAATGTGTCTGGCAAGCTACCGGTGGTACAGCACATCCACAACCGGCTGCACAGCAACCGTGCGGATGCCCGTAAATCCGCTCGTGCTGCTTGGCGCAAATCCTGGCACGTTCAGCATCATAACCGTCCCAAAGGCCGTTCGTGCAAAATTCCAAACGCATGTAGTCGGCAATCGCGTCAGATCGCCTGCCCGTTCCGCCCCAAGCGATGGTAGAACCCATTTGGAATCCCGAGAAATGCTGGAGTTTTGAGTTCTCGATGATGCTCTCGACAGGGTTCGAATCACCTACTTTAGCTTCAGAAGCGATTGTGGCGGATGGATCTGCGGTCTGCGTAAATGGGTTGGTAGTGGTTGTGGCTAACGCCGGTGCATCCGAGGATGGAAGCGACTTTGGGTCAGCCTTTTTGACTTCGACCACCGAAGCGTCATCCCATACGATCTCATCTTGAGCCGATGCGACAACACTGCGAGTAGTTGACTGAGTGTTGCCAGAAAGTAACTGGACCTGAGCCTGAGACGACGAACAGTAACCGCAGCATAACAATGCAACGGTTAAGAGAGACATGCGTTTTTTCATGGGGGTACCCTTATAGCGAGAGACGATCGAATCCGCGATCTAACCGAGGCGAAACCCTGTCCGTGGGAATGGTCTCGACAAAATAAGGGCACCACGAACTAATCCCTGATTGTGGTAACTTGAACCACTTTAGCTGCGAGTCTGGTGTCGCAGTGGGCATCGTTGGTGCTCTAAGGTATCATGCGCTCTGATTCGATGACTGGCAAATGTGACTGTCGATATTTTGTTAATCAGCTACCTTGAACTTTCCGGTGGCAACTGACAGCCAAAGTTTGACAACTGGGGTGACTTTACAACCTGCACGAGAGCGATCAATTTATCTAGCGATTCCAGACAAGGACACCACGCATGAGCTACACAAACGTTTCGTTTCAGCCCCAACTGGTCAGTCCGGAAGCATGGATCGCTGCCAACGCGACGCTGACGGGTCATGTCGAAGTGGCAGCTCAAGCCAGCATCTGGTTTGGCAGTGTACTACGCGGTGATGTGGAACCGATCAGGATTGGCCAGGGCACCAACATTCAAGATCTGTGCTGCCTGCATGCTGATCCGGGGTTTCCTTGCACCGTCGGTCGGCATGTGACCGTTGGCCACCGGGCCATCTTGCACGGAGCAACCATCGAAGACGAATCACTGATTGGCATGGGAGCCATTGTGTTAAACGGTGCCCATATCGGTTCTCACTGCCTGATCGGTGCTGGGTGCCTGATCCCCAACAAGAAGGTCATTCCGCCGCGCAGCTTGGTCATGGGCGTTCCAGGGCGAATCGTGCGCGAAGTCACCGACGATGAAGTCGCCAAGATACTACGATCAGCTCAGCGCTACATCGCGGCAAGTCAAGCCTATGCAAAAGTCACTTCACAACCCAATGTCTGACCTCTATGCAAACGGAAAATCCTTGTCCAGCTCCGATCGGCTGAGTTCCACTAGAAACGGTGCCAAGCGATCCACAACAGCCTGCGCCAACTGTTCACCTTTGGCCTGTGAGGCCGCATGTGGGTTGCCGGAACCGCTTTGACTGGTAAGCAGGTGCCAAGGCCGCGTGATAGAAACCCAGCCTTCTTTTAATGCTTGAAACCGCAATTGACGCGTCGCACCCGAATCCGCAGTTAGCCCCTGTCCATCGGCCATCCTACGCACCAGATCAGGTCGAAAAGCCATGATTAACGACGTTTCCATTTCGCCAGCATGATCATCCTGGTGCTGACAAACCTTAGCTGCCACATCGCGAATCATCTGATACCAGTTGCACAAAAACAAATGCACTGACGTGCGACCATATAGCTCGCGCAGAATCGGCTTCAGTTCATTGCCGCCGTGACTATTCAAGATTAGCAAACGGTCAATTCCTGAACCGGCTAGTGTTTCGACTAAATCGCGGATGATCAAGCTAACCGTGCTTGGCTGTAAATTCATTGCCAGCGGAAAACCGCTCAGATTCGACTCAGTTCCGTAGGGAAGAACCGGCAACTGTACTAGCCGAGCCCCCTGCTGGCTTGCCACTTGGCAACAACGATTGGCCAAGTGCCATGCCTCATACGAATCGGTACCATAGGGCAAGTGCAAGTTATGCGGTTCGGTGGCACCCATCGGTAGAATGGCCACATTGGGCTCCAGCGACCGCACATCGGCCAGTGACATTTCTTCAAGCAGCCAAGCAGTCGAACGATTAGTTTCTTTAGTCATAGGTAGCTTCTGTGGAAAGTTGGCATTTGTTTCCGAAACAAACCAAGAGCGTAACCGTAATGGCAATTAGGAACAATTCCACTAAGTGGCAATTGCGTTACAATAACGTGATCGACGGCGACACGCCTCCTGCCCGCTAACCCAACAAGTGACCAGCAATGACAGCCACTAATTCTACCGCGCCCAAGTATGATTTCTTTACGCAATTGGCTCGTGTCATTAATTCGGGACAATCGCGATCGATCATCTTATCTGGCAATGTGAACGACCTTTATTTTGACGGTCAGCAATATGTACCGTTGGTCCAATATCTACTGGAGAAGACCCGTATCGATGGGATGATTCAAATCGTTTATGAACTCAACGGACCAGTGCGATTAAGCGATGCGGACCGCAACAAACTGCGTGAAGCCTGGGCCGCTTGGAAAACAGGCGTTGACGTTGGATCTTTGGCCATCAAAGAGATGGCTTCCGAGCGTAGCAATATCGACCTGCGTCGCAAGGAATTTGACCAGTACCTGCGAGACTCGATTGGCAATGCCACACAGGCACTGGAATTCCTTAGACAATTGTGCATCTGCAGCCGCACTACGTTGCGGGAGAAACTGCTTATCTTTGTGGAGGCTGCTGACATGTTGCTACCAGCCGGCGATGGCGACCTATCGCGACTAAACGATACTCAGCAGCGCCGCGTGGCCATCGTAACGGATTGGTTTAGTGCTCCCGACTTTTTCTCAGGCAAAGACACCGTTTGCCTGATCGCCGAATCGCGATCGTTGATTCACCCTCGCGCCGCTCGATTGCCTCAAGTTGTATCGGTCGATATCCCATCCCCCGATCGCAACACACGACAACATTATATCTTGTGGCAACGCAGCCAGCCGCTATCGGCTTCGATACCGGTACCCGAAGACACCACCTCGGCCGGTGGCCAGCCGGCAGGGAACCCAGAAATCGATGAACTTGCTGAATCAACGGCGGGGCTTAGTATTCATGCTCTTCGGCAGTTGTTGCTACAGGCCGTCTATCAGCAACGTCCTGTGTCGCGTCAAGATGTGATCGATCAAGTCGAATACTTTATTCAGTCTCAGTTGGGTGAAGATGTCGTCGAATTCAGCAAGCCGGCTCACCGGCTGACCGACGTATTAGGCTTTAGCAATTTGAAAAAATTCCTAAACGAGTACATGATCCCACGTTTGAAGCTGACTGATGACCGCGCCTTGCCTGGTGCAGCCGTTGCAGGCCCCATCGGCGGTGGCAAGACGTTTATCTTCGAAGCGGTAGCCGCAGAACTGGACATACCGGTGCTGGTGCTTAAGAGCATTCGCAGTCAGTGGTTTGGTCAAACCGATGTTATCTTCGAGCGACTGAAACGAGTCCTTGAAGCTCTTGGCAAAGTGCTGATCTTTGTCGATGAAGCGGACACGCAATTTGGCGGAGTAGGGGAGGGGACACACGAAACCGAGCGACGACTGACGGGCAAGATCCAGGCGATGATGAGCGACCCGAAAATGCGAGGCAAAGTAATTTGGCTGCTGATGACAGCACGCATTCAGTTGCTGTCGCCCGACATTCGACGTCCGGGCCGAGTCGGTGACTTGATCATTCCCGTCTTGGATCCCACCGGACAGGATCGCCGCGATTTTATCGACTGGATACTCAAACCGGCTGGCGCTGCGGGTCAGGGACTGGCCGATTGGCTGGATCAAGAAGGTCTTCCGCCCGACTTTTCCGCAGCAGGCTTCTCCGCTCTGCGCAGTCAGATTCGCGCAGCTCCACCTGCGACACCTGAAGAACTGAAAGCCATGATCGCCGATTTCCTGCAACCTGCGATTGGCCCAACTCGCCGCTACCAAACCCTTCAGGCCCTGGTCAACTGCACTCGCCGCAGTCTGTTACCCGACCCGAAAGTGACCGACGAGCAACGAGCAATGTGGGAACAAGAAATTCGGCTCTTGGAAGCTCAAGGAATTCGCTAGCTTCTTTCGAATCAATTGCCACTGTCGCTGCCCGAGGCTACTGGGTAGAATGCTGGATGCCAACTTGGTACCCCCCATGGAATCGGAAACCGCTGTCGTTCATATTGAAGCTTCGATGGGCAGCGCGATTCGAGGGCTCAGGTAGACATCAACGCCTAGACATGGCAGACCCGCAGTGAATACCACACGCCGTTTTGTTCTTCGATCCGTACTGATGCGCCCCGGCGTTCTGATACCGCTGGTAGGCGGACTGGTTGCAGGTGCGGCTTCGGTAGCCGTTGGCGGCAGCATCGTGCTGACCGGTTTGGCAGTGGTCGGAATCGTTGGTGGAGCGGCCTGGTTGGTAGCCGGTACTGTTCTAAACGTCGAAAAGCTGACTGATCAAGCTCTGGCCGCTCACCAGCAAGCCAGTCTGGCATCAGAAAATGAACAATTGGATCTGCTGGCTCGGCAGTTGCGAACAGATCGTGACCATCGCACGCAAGACATACTCACCTTGCTCAGATCGCTACGAGAAGATTTTGAACGCACCGCTGGTCGGCCCGGTATCGAGCGACGTAGCGCCCGATTTCGCGAGCAAATTGGCCTAGTGTTCCAGGCTACCGTAGAAAAACTGCGTGAATCGTACCGGCTGATGCAGCAGTCTGAATCCGTCGTGGGTCAGCCTCGACAGCAGTTCCTTGATCAACGTGAAGCCTTGGTCTTGCAAGCCATGGAAGCCGCCAACAAACTGCGAGACATCACTCAGCAGTTCATGACGGCCATTGATGATGACTCGGAATCTAACATGGAATCACTTCAAAAAGAGCTGGAACTAAGTTTAGAAATTGCCAAACGAACCGAACAACGCATGAAAGAGCTGGAAAATCCCAGCGCTCATTACGAATCCTATATCAAAGAGTAACTGAAAGGGAAATACGCTCATGTTCAACGCCATCGGAAAATATGTCAGAGCCACTTGGTATCTTTTGACCTTTCGAGTCACCAAAGCCAGCGAGACACTTCGCATGAACCCTGGAGTCATCTCGGCCAACTACGATCGGGTGATCGAGGAGAAGAAAATGCGGCTGAACGATTACAAGGATGCCGTGGCCGCAATGATTGCTCAAGAAGAATCCAAGAAGGATACCCTACGAAATTTGTCCAATGAAATTGACAATCTGGAAAAATTGCGAGGTGGTGCGGCTGCAAAAGCCAAAAAACTAGTAGAAAAATACCATGGCGACGTCGAAGCAGTGAAGGGCGATCCGGAGTACCAGAAATGCCAAGCTGCCTTTAAGGATTTCACCAGCACTCTGAGTGAAAAACGGGCTCGAGCTGAAGAACTGGACACCGATTTGAAGCAGCTAGTTGCCAACGTGGGCGGACACAAGACTCAGATCCAATCGCTGATGCGAGAACTAGAAAAGCTGAAGGTCGAAAAACATGATGCTGTAGCTGAAGTATTGTCGGCGGCAGAAGAAAAGCAGATCGCTGACATGATGACGGGACTTTCCAAAGACCGCACCAGCGAAGAACTGAATGAACTACGCGAAGTTCGTTCCAAGGCTCGCGCCGGCGCTAGGATCAGCCGTGAACTGGCCGGTATGGACACTAAAAAGATGGAAGCTGATTTTCTGGAGTACGCTCAAACCAGCGAGTCCAACGACGAATTTGATGCCCTGATCGGACTTGGCAAGAAGGATACCCCGCAAGCTGATCCAGCTCAGACCGATGCCAAAATCCCTGAGTAGGCGTACCCGGCAAACTTTGAAGAATAATACCGGTCAGCGACGGCTCGCGCCTTAGATGGCATCTTTCCAAGGTGCGCGATAGGTCATTCCCAGCCCAATGATCTTGTTGAGCAGTTCCTCGTAGCCGATACCAGCCACCTCTGCCGACTCAGCAAAGTCCTCGCCGTATGCCAAATTGGGATTCGCATTGGCTTCCAAGACGAACACGCGGCCATCGGGACGCAATCGAAGATCCATGCGAGCGTATCCCGTCAGATCCAGCGATTGAAAAACTCGCTTGCACAACCGCTGAATCTGTCGCTGCTGTGCTTCGGTTAGATCTTCTGCGGGTCCGGTTTCAACGCCGACCTTGGCTTGATAGTTGCGATCCCACTTCACCTTGCGAGTGGCGATTATCGGAGCATCGCTCTTGGTGAACTTCAGTTCCCAAATCGGCAGCGTCTGCAAGCGTTTATTTCCGATGACGCCAACGTACAATTCGCGCCCTTCGATAAATTCTTCAGCCAGAGCATCGGCCTGAGTATGCTCATGAACAAATGCTACGCGAGCGGCAAGTTCTTCGTCGGTATTGACGACTGATGCCTGAGCAATTCCCAACGAGGCATCATCGATGACCGACTTGACGAAGATAGGATACTTCAGTTTCGAGGGACGGACCACCTTGCGACCGATGGGAAAGACGGTGAAATTGGGCGAAGGTATCCGGTGAAACGAAAAGATCTTCTTACAAAGGGCCTTGTCTTTGGACAACAACAAACCGCGCGGATTGCAGCCTGTGTACGGCTGACGCTTGAGCTCAAGAAAGCTTACGATAGCGCTGTCATAGGTTACCACGCCGCTAAACTCTTCTAGCAGATTGAAAACCACCTGCGGCTTCCAATCGATGATTGCCTGTCTGAGCGGTGTCAGGTCATCGTCCAGGCCTAAGATTTCGACATCATGCCCCATTTCACGCAGTGTCGACACCACGTCAAACTCGGTCTTCCACTCGTCGATTTCACGGTCCGACTTACCCTCCATGGTGTCAGGCGGCACCAAGTTGGCGTTGACCAGTGTGAGTACTCGAAATCGTTTCATAGGGCAACTCGATGATACCCTTGATGCAGGTAGTTCATGGTCTGAACAGTCAACAAAATCATCATATCTCGCTTGGTATCGGCCTGCGAGTCAACTAATCTGAGCCGCAAATCACGACAGCGGTCAATCATTTCCGTAAGCACTTGATCAATCGTGTATTGTGATTCCCCCGTCCATTTGGCCACGCCGGTGCGCAGTTCGGTTCGTATCATTCGCAAGAACTGTGAGGCTGAACGTTTGCCCGCATATTCCGGTTTATCGGAAAAGATCCTCTGGAGATCTCGATCGTAAAAACTGGGATAGTCGACTCCATAATGGCTACGCTTTTGGCGATAGTGATCACCAAGCGTCTTGTTCAACGAAGTGATGGGATCGATGAATAATCGAGACTTCACCAGCGGCTTCCGCCCTTCCAACTCGCTCATCAATTGGCTGACGAACTGCAGTTTTTTTAGAGCTGGCCAACCCTTGTACTGAACGTTCCAGCGTGATCGGGGACGCAACCAAACGGCAAAGGTCTCAGCAAAGTCCTCGGTCGGGTGACTTTGCGCGTACCACATATCCAGATGCAATACGTAATCGCGACTAAACGGTTTGGGACTGTAGTAACTGGGATAGGGCACAGAGACCCGCCCAAAAACTTCTCGATATGCCTTGCGTCGTCGCAGCCGGAAAGCCGTGTCGATGGCATGCCCTGCTTCATGCCGCAGTATCTTCATGCACCATTCTGCGTTGCCGCCTTCAACATCCAGCATCTGTTTTCGTTCCAAACGCATTAGGCGGGGATGAGCCAGATAAAAGGGAATAGCGATTCCGGGAATCCCATCCGGCGAAAACCACTCGTCAGAAATCCAGACATGCGGGCGAAAATCCAGTCCTCGATCACCCAGTTCGGCATAAAGCTGCTTCAGGCAGGCTTGGACCATCGTACCGCGCAGGCTAAGCCGTAGGTCGCAAAGTCGTACCTCAAGCAGTTCTTCGTCGGTCATCCGCTCTAACTGTCGCGAATCAACCATGCGATTTCCCTGGCGAACCACTAGCCCTGTTTCCTCTAAGATTGTGCGGTGCCCGAACCAGTCCAACCCGCAAGCCCTGTAACCACATCAATACTGCCTCAACTTCTCAAGCTTAGCTTGTACGGACGACTGTGCAAACGGCATTGCCTGAAAAACAATTTAGTCTCTATTAGCCTTTCGTCCAGCATTGCGACGGATTATCCCCGGCTCGATGTGCTGAGACCACACACTGGCAAACTGCCGCCTTTATTTCTGGACCTCAAGGGGACCTTCTGAGAACCCGGGGAGCTTTGTGACCACTATGACCGAACTTTTCAGAAGGATCGAACCATCTGGAGCCAGCAATGCGCGGCTTCGGCAGGTGGCAGGCCGCGTTTGCTTATGGCCATCCCTGCAGGGTAGCACAAAACCATCTTCTAAACTCCGCCGAACCATGGTTATCTGGTTGCTGCTGGCTATTGCGGGCGGGGCATGTATTGTCGATGAACCGTCTGGAAACCCTCTCGGTGCCCAGCAGCAGTTCCAACCCAGCAACCCTGAGGCTAATCTGGCTCCTTTGCCAGACGAAATTTGGTTGGAAATGGTGCGATCCACGTCCCAGGGACTCCAGGACTCACTGCATGTATCGGTTTCTTCGGTTTCTCTCCGCCAAATCGAAGCATTGCCCTTCAATCCATCGCTCAAAGAACTTCTGCTGGACGGCGGAGCGGTGGACGACAAGGGCCTTGCAGCCATCGTCAAAGCGTGCCCTAGGCTTGAACGTTTGCGACTTCGTCTTAGCCCTGTTACGGAGCATGGGGCCGGACAGCTTGCCAAACTAACGCACCTGAAGATTCTGAATCTGCCTCAGAGCCGCTTTTCCGACCAGGCGATCAGCCTGCTGGAACCGCTGAAAAGCTTGGAACAGTTGCGACTGGGTAGCAGTCAATTGACCGATCAAGCCGTTGAAGCGATTGTCAACTTGCCAAACCTCCGCAGTTTGCACTTGATCGGTCCCAAGCTGACCGATCAAGCCCTAGTGCAACTAGCAACAGCACCTCGACTCAGTTCCTTCTATTTGGACGATTGCCCACTTTCCGAAGAAGCTTTCAAACAGCTTCAACGATCCAAGCCACGCTTACACATCCACCTGGATCAGGATCACGCGGACCGCATGAAAAGGAGTTCCGAAACTGAATAGCAGGAAGGTAGCCCCCCCCGATTGGATGACGCTGCCCTGCCGTTTTAGAAAGCTGCAATCAGGATTTCGATGCCTAAGCCAGTATTTTCAAATTTGCAGTTGTCTACCGATGCTTTATGGCTATACTTCGCAGTCTTCATTCAGACCAGAAATCACGATGGTTTCCGCGTGAACGCGGGGGGCAAGTTGCGGCTTTCAA
>JBIIJD010000100.1:0-12662 GCA_044234105.1 Aureliella sp.
CCAGTACCTACTTACCAGCCATGCCACCAATTCTCTCATGAGCAGCGGAACATCCGCTGCCTCGGGCGGCAAATAGACGATGCCACGGCTGCGGCTATCACGGATGACATTCTGCCCATCACGGTAGGGCGTGGGTTTTGCACTCGTGCGTCCGGCTGCCATTACCAACGCATGTATGTTTGGATATGCGTTTCTGTTACTTCAGTTTGTGAGGCGGTTAGCTGCTCTAGCTTCTCAAGTGCGGCATAATAACCAAGCACTTCCTTCTCATCACGTTCACGTCCAGGGAAATGCTGCTTGTCTTCGATTACTTTCGCCACCTGCTCCTGCGTCAGCCGGTTACCCTCAATCATAGTGGAATAGTGCATAGAAAAGAGCGGAGCTGTTTCGCGTAATGACGCCAGAATCGATGGCGTGATTGGCAAATTCTGCATCGCTTGCTTGGCCGCCTCGATACGCATCAGGTAGCTGGCAATCTTCGGAGTGATCGTGAACTTTGGCGTGGATTTTGTGGATTTTGGCATTGTGTCGGCTGTTTGTTGTGATGGCTACTGCCGTTATAGTGCCGTTAAACTTCCGATAAAGCAAGGGGCTTTCTCCGTCGGCCGCTACACAATCAACTTCTGGCAATTCGCAGATGCCGGTGTTGTGTCCGCCTTCCGAGGCGGACACCATCAGACGCTTGCTTCCTTGTTTGTTGCATCGTTTAGGCAACCGGCAGAATCCTTTCCGCTGGGCTGACCTTCGCCCTGGGATAGTATTGCATGACGTGCGAAAAGTCCTGAAGGGACGAAACAATCTTTATGTTGGCTTGTACTGCCCTTGCAGGGCTTGGGGTTATGCTGCACCTTGAGTCCCCAGGGCGGCGCTACGCTTTGCCCTGGGCTAGATTGTTTTGCACCTTCGGTGCGGCATTGAATCAGCGCTTTGGGTGAAGCAATCGATTTTTTCTATGGTGAGTTAGAACTCTTCTCTCACTTGCGCAGCGGTCGGATCAGGCCTTCTTGAACCGTCGAGGCCACCAGGACACCTTTGCGCGTAAAAATGTTGCCACGAGTGAATCCGCGAGCGTTGCTGGAACTGGGACTGTCCAATTGATAGAGCAACCAATCTGTAATGTCGATATCTCGATGGAACCACATAGCATGATCGATGCTAGCCGCCTGCACGTTGCCCATCGTTGCGTTGCTGTGCGGATCAAGCGATGTAAACAGCAGATTGTAGTCAGATGCATACAGCAACATCTGCTGAGCTTGGGGCTGGGTGACTGGTAGAGTTTTTAAAAAGCGAAACCAAATATGGCGACGAGGTTTATATCGGCGCTTTGGAAAGAAATACCGCTCAACTTCCACTGGCTTGAATTCGATTGGGCGATCGTAGGATAGCCACTCCTTCAATTTCGGCGGAAAGAATCGTTGGAAAAGCTGATAGTAATCGATACTACTGGGCAATACACGCGGCGTGCGCCAAAGAAATGGCTTTCGAATTTGGTGGTCGTAACTCTCGGTCTCTTTGACTTGAAAGGAAATGATACTTTGGAAAATCACCTGATCATTCTGTATTGCTTTGACATCGCGAGTTGTAAAGCTGCGTCCATCGCGAATGGCTTCCACTTGATAGGTAACCGGCAATTGAAAATTGCCGCGAAGAAAAAAATAGGCATGGATCGAATGCGCTAATCGAGCCGAGTCGACCGTCTTGTAGGCCGCGTTCAATGACTGAGCAAGAACCTGCCCACCGTAGACGTTAGGACTTCCAATGTCCACCGATCCGCCTTCGAATAGCCACTGGCCAACAGGACGTACCTCCAAATGTTCCAACAGCGAAGCTGTATCTTTCATGAGCCGACTTAAGGTCCGTGGTTTGGTAACAACTATTTGAATTTGAGACTACGCTTCTTAGCCTCGGCAGGCAAGGCATCAGCGGAGCCAACCATGTTCAGCTTAGTATATTCGCCCGACACCCAAAGCGGCACTTGATCCGCATAATGCGGGCCGGTCGGCTGCTCGCTCTGACCTCCAGGATACACTCCAAGACTGGAAGCTGGATCACCAAAATCAACAATCATTCGCCAGGAAGCTCCACCGCCAACGTGCCCACCATCGCCACCGGGATTCAGTGTATAAGCAGTACCGACCACCGGCCCTCCGTCGATATTCAACTCCGGCTGCCCCGACAATGACTGGATCTTCAGCACGTTGATATTTTTCCACGACCAAATGGCTGTGTCGGCTCCATACTGCTGCTTCAGCGAATCAACGGCTGCGACAAAACTACTCCTAAGCACAGCATCGCGATCTTCTCGCTCTGCGGTTCGGCGATCATCAAACCATTGGGACTGCGGCATCTGCCGAGTCAAAAACTCAAGCACTTCCAACATGGGCTCACGCCCGTTGTCGCCACAAAATCCCCATGATCCGCTCTGCATTTCCACTCCAAAGTGTTGCCATTCATCGCCCCAAACCTGCTGACGATAGTGCTCTAACCAGCGCAGCCAAATGATTGGTCCGATTGAGTCAGGAGTGGCCAGATAATCCCACTGCTTGATAGCATGTATGGTGGCCGACAATTCTTTTTGAGTGGTCGGGTCGGCCAGCAACTTTTCCAGCGCTGGCAGCATCGACGGCAAAAAGCTGGCGGCTGCATGATCGAAGTGGTCAAACTGAATCGCTTTCATCTTCTCCAAGTTCAAGTCGTCAGCTTCACCGAGAAGTTGTTTGATCCGCCGAGTACGATAGCTGGGATCCCACATCCAGCCCAGGTAGTGCGGATAGCCTAACGGATGTGGTCGGCCATTGGCCGAAGCTACAAAGTGCTCGTCCGGATTAATCGATAGCGGCAATTGCTCTCTGGGTATCCATCCCTGCCAATCGTTTTCTCCGGTCGATCCGTCCATAGGAACACGCCCCTGCCCGCGCGCACGAATTGGCAAACGTCCGCAGCAGTGCATTGCGATATTTCCGTGGATGTCGCCATAGACCATATTCAGCGCTGGCACCTGAAGATGGTCCAGTCCTTTGAGAAAGCCAGGCAGATCGCGGGCTCTTGCGATCTGCCAAAATGCGATGCCGTCTGTCGTCATGCCAAGACCGGTCCAGCACAGGGAAACTACCTGTGACTGCTTGTCGATGATCGGTCCGTGTACTGTACTCTCCACAACCATTTTGTGTGGATCGGCACCTCGTACTGGTATCGTTTCCACGGTTCGCTTGATCTCCTGCGATTGCCCTTGGTGCAGATAGCGATTGGGGTCCTTGGGATCAAGCGTCTCAATGTAAAAATCCACCGCATCAGCCTGCATGTTAGTGATTCCCCAAGCGATGCTGTCGTTGTGACCAATGACTACTGTGGGTGATCCTGGGAAAGTGACACCAGCCACATTCTGATTTTTCACGCTTAGATGCGCCGTGTACCAAATGCTAGGGATCTTGAAGCCCAAGTGTGGGTCGCTACAGATCATCGGCTTGCCGGACCGAGTCTTGGTTCCGTCGACAGCCCAGTTGTTGCTACCAAAACTGCCGCCACGACCAAACCACGGCAAATCGCTCAGCCGCTGGAAGATCCGACCGTATTCTGTGGCCAAATCCGGCCTAGTAGCAAATCCCTGCATTGCAAGCTCCAAGTCCATTTCAATAGTCCGCTCGAATGCCCTTTGGCCACTTGATGAGGCCCCAACCGCCGAAGACGATTTTGGCTGAACGATCGCTTTGAGAGCCTGATCACGAGCCGATTGTTGGTTGATCGTCGACTGCTCGTAGGGGCGATCCACTGGCCAAAGCTGCTCCAATGCAATTGGCCCCATCTTTTCTACGATGCTGCCCAGCCACAGATCGTCCATCGTTCCGGATTGGTCCCAGCCCATGTACTTACTGAAGACCAACGAATCGACGGGTGTCCACGGCTTGGGCTCGTACCCCAACGCTTGAAATCCTAAAGGCAATTGTTCTTTACCCAACTGAACAATCTTTGCGTTGACCCCTTCTGCATAAGCCAGCAACTCGGCTCGCATCTCTACCGGTATAAGATTTGACCTCCAAAGCTCCTCACATCCAGCACGAATTCCCAACTGCCGCATCAATTGATCCGATGGCAATCCGTCAGGTCCAAGCACTTCTGCTAGATCGCCCGAGGCTTGCCGGCGCAAGAGATCCATCTGCCACAATCGATCACTGGCATGCAGGTAGCCAATGACTCGCGAAGCATCGGCCCACGAGGCAGCATAAACATGCGGTATATCGTACTGGTCGTAATAGACTTCTGCCTGACCGGTCAGTCCGGATAGTTTTACTTCTGTGTCAGCAGCGCAAGCCAATTGCAATGGCGACGCGCAAGCCATCACAAACGCCAGCCAAACCCCAAACCCCAAACGAGATTTCACGATACGGTCCATTCGATACGAAGTTAAATTGAACGATCAGCAGGACAAGCCTACTGGATTTGATTCATCAATTGCCACTTTATGGTGGCGATCAGCGAGAAGTGTCAAGCTAATCGGTTATTAGAATAGGCGACTACTAGCAACTTGGAAAGGCTCTATCGTTCACTCAGTATGACTTTCGATCGTCATAGCCATCACTACCGGGGCTGTCTGGCCAGTACCCTTGACCAAGTCGATCCTGGTAAGTGAATCCTTGCGATTGGGGTTTACGGACAGGTATCGCAATTGCTTCCCACTCAAATCAAAAGCGAATACAGACTGTGGCACTTCAACTCGCCTGACATAATCGGCAATATGCACTCCATTAAGCAGCGGGTGATCTTCGGTCTGACCATCCGCGTAGGTTAACCGAATGATCATCGATACTTCACCATCTTTGCCCAACGGATGCCCCCACCCAGCGACTCCACCCAAAATGTGAATCGTTTTCACCAGCCCGGAACAAACAGTGCTAACACTAAGCGGCATCGTACGGGCTACCGAGCCTGCTGTACTACGAAGCACCACCGCGTTAGGCACTTTGCCTCCCTGCGGATCTATCAACTTGAACGGTACCCCTTGAACCTCTTTGGGAGTCCAATCCTGGAAAATCATCGTCTCCGGACCATCTGGTTCCACAAACATACCTCGGTCGCTGGCAACGGTGGCCGCTTTACTTATGTCCAGCGGTACAAAGCGACCACGCTGAGCCAAAAACTCCAGCAGGTCACATAACTGCTCTGCCGTAACCGATTTCTCGAACCCTTCAGGCATGATCGACTTAGGCGAAGCTGTCAGTTGTTCGATGTCCTCTCGTAGAACCGAAGCCTTCTTGCCTTCCGTATCAAACAGCTCGATCGCAGTCTTTGATTCGCTGGCCAACATGCCGGTTAGCACCAATCCATCGACGGTCAAAACCGAGTAGGCGCGAAAATTGTTTTCCACACTCCGGCTGGGATCTAAAATGTGAATCAACATTTCCTCTTTGGGATGCACCGACATCCCCGTTAGATCCGGCCCAACCTGAGTGCCCTGGCCGCTGTGGACATGACACTTGGAACACTGTTGTAGAAAAATTTGTTTGCCCGCCATCGGGTTGCCCTTCTGATGCGCAATGTGCGACAAACCCTCAACTACCTGCTGTCGGTCCGCACTGGGCAGCGCACCACCGGCGTCCATCAGCTTGCGCGCCGCCGCTCGAACTTGCAAATCGGGATGCACCGCCAAAGCCTGACGTTGGTCCAGTGCCAGATCCGAGAATGAAAGCCTGCCTTGCTGAATCGATTCCAGTAGGGCATTGGTCCATGTGGGACGCGATAGCAGCAAACTGATCGATTCAGTCTTGGTCGTTGGCGACAAGCCTGTCATGCGTTCGATCAGCAACTGGCCCAGATCTTCAAAGCGACTTGCACGCAGCGCACGCACGATGGCCGTTGCCAAGTCAGGAGAAATCCGAGGGCTCAGCGTACCAAGCAACTGCTCGACAACCGCTTGGCTATTGGGCTGAAAATCGATAGCCTGCGCTGCGGCCTGCTCGCGCTGCTGATCCGACTTCGACTCGTCACCAACCGTACGCATCAATCCATCAGCGATTTCTCCGATCGCCTGCGTCATGTCCTGACTTCCCCAGGTCACGGCAAGTTTCACCAGAGTACTGCGAACTGATGGCTCGACACGCTTAATTAGCGTCAGCAGGGTTGCTTGATCCGCCTGGGTGAAAGACGCCGTTCTGTCAGACGGCCATCCATCGGCAAGTCCACTTACAACCGAAGATGTTGCCTCTAGACAGGCCGATTGCAGTGCAAATAGAACATTGCCTAGCTGACCATCTGGCTGGCTACGAGCATAATGCCCGGCCGCAATGCGAGTTACCTCGCCGAGCGAATCAGACCACTGCCTGCATCTCGCCGCGGCAATCAAGAAATTCGCTCCAGCGCTGGCTGCTGCAGAAGTCGCAGCGTCGCGAATCCAACGATCGGCGGGGGCCGATGATGCCAAGCACTGGATGACCGCGTCCGCAGTGCGATCCGTTACGGGCAAGTCGGCAAGCGCTAAAACGGCAGCTAATCGTACATTCGCATCACGATCCAAATGCAACCCCGCGCTCGTCAGCGCATCAACCGACTCGGACACCGGTTCCAGCACTTGCACCGCATTGCGTCGAACTCCCGGCGATGGATGATTTAGTGCTGCATGAACTGAGCTGATTACCTCAGCGTTCTTTGCGTGAATTTGGCCAAGCCCATGTAAAGCCCATAAGGCATGGACGGCACCCACGTTCAGTCCAACCGCGTCGTAGGATCGGTCGTTGACCAGCTCTAACAAGGGCACCGTTACATCGTTCTTACCACGCTCCACCAGCAAGCGCTGAGCGTGCTTGCGCACCAGCATCACCGGATGCCGCAGCGATTCGACTAACTGCCAGGGCGACGCTTGCGACAAGTCCGCCTTAGGTGCAAGCGGCCCCTCCTCGTGAACCACTCGATAGATGCGACCGTGCCGCTTATCACGCAGTTTTGTCTCATAAGCCTGTCCCTTGCCCGTTTTGAAACCATGTGGAGTGGGATTATGCTGGACGATGTAGTTGTACCAATCGATCACCCACACACAACCGTCCGGTCCCACCTCGGCCATAATGGGAGCAGACCACTGGTCATCGCTGGCGAGCAAATTGAATGGATTGGTGGACTGAAACCCGCTACCATCTTGACTAAGAACAAAGGTACCCACCAAGTGCCCTGTGGGACCATTCACAAAGGCGACGCGGTTCCAGTATTGCTGCGGAAACTGTCTGGCCGTATACAAAGCATGTCCAGCGCCAGCCGTGTAGCCACCGAAGTGATCCACTTGCCGCACCTTGTCGGTGATGGGTAGAAAACGATTCGAATCGGCGATCGACGAAAGCGTCAAGCTGGGAGTCCACCCGCGCACTCGTTCGTAATACCGATTGGGGATCGGCATAAAAACACTTGGACATCCATTAGCCGTGGAACCAAAAATCAGGCCCTCTTCGCTGATTCCCAAGCCCCATGTGTTATTATTCGTGGATCGAATAAACTCAACCTCACTACCATCAGGGCGAATTCTCATAAAGCCCATGCGAAACGGCTGCTGTGGCTTGCCCAGCGCAACAGGTTCAGAAGCGTTGTAGCCCTGCATGGCCCAAATCCAGTTGTCCAGACCGTATTGAAAATTACTGACCCCGCCATGAGTGTCCCCCATGGCCCAACCGGTAATCAGTACCTCGCGTTGGTCTGCGACGTCATCTCCATCGATATCCTTTAGATAGATCGTCTGAGCACCATCTTGCACGATCACGCCACCACGCGAGAATGCAAGGCTGGTCGGAATACTCAGCTTTTCGGCAAACACCGTAAACTTGTCTGCTCGGCCATCTCCATCGGTATCCTGGCAGATGCGAATGCGGTCACGACCAGCTCCAGCCGGTTGTAATTCGTTCGGATAGTCGTAGGTCTCAGCTACCCACAATCGCCCCATCTCATCCCAATTCATGCAAATGGGTTTTCCCTGAATATCAGGTTCCGAAACAAACAATTCAACTCGAAATCCAACCGGACACACCCAATGCTTTAGCGACTCCTCTGGCGATAGGGGCTCCTGCATTTGGGATAAAGGCTGGCCCTGTTCACCCCACTTCTTCGACTTCACATAGTTGGGAATTTCGTTGCCAACGTCGGCGTAGCTGAAAGGTTGCACATCGGTCCGTATGGCAGTAGATTCAGGGACAATGAAGGGTCGATCGTTTTGGTAGAGCCCGGCTAGTCCAGGGTCACGGCCCGTCACGTAGCGAATACCGCGCTCGACTAAATTCTGAAAACCCGGGTGTCCCCAAGTCCGCTCGTCATGTCCCCAAGCCGTGTAAAAGACTCGGCCCTTTCCATGGGATCTTACCCAGGTCCACGGTTCTTTTCCCTGGTCGTGCTGACGATACTCAAGGACAATTCGGCCCTGTTCGTTGTGCTGCCCATGCACGTACGTCTCGTCCCAGCTTTCAAAGCCTGCAAAACCGCTCATCACTGGGTGGTCGGGCTGAGCAATGTGAGTGCGGAAAATTCCGGTACCATGCGATTGGAACTGTGCACCGATCAGTTTGACTACTTCAGGGTTGTTGCGAAAACAGTAGGAAGCACAATGCAGCGGCACCAGCCCGCCACCATCTGCCACATAATCCAAAAGCGACTTCGCCTGTGAGTCTGTAATCGTGTCGATGTTTGCATAGATGACCAGCGCATCCGCATTGCTCAGCGACTGTACATTCAAGGTATCCACATTTTCGGTGTACGTCACCTGTACGCCACGAGGCTCTAGCGCTGACGCCAGTTGCTTAAACCTGGCCACAGGCTGATGATGGCCTTGATCGCCCAAGAACAGCACCTCAATCGGCTCTTCAGCCCAAAGCACACCCGATACAAACAAGCTCAGCACCACCAGCACCGCATAGTGAAACCCCAAACGCACTTTCAGCATCCAGTTTTTAGCACTTGGCTTCCATACTCTCACAAGACGCTTTAGACCCATCAGAAGTGCGTTATCTATCATCGCGTTATCTATCATCGCGTTATCTTTCATCGCTGTACTCATGTAAGATTCGTGGCCCCATTCAATGGGCAATGCTAGTCGTACTGCTCAATCACTGGCGTCGCAATAACCAACTTTGGAAATTGATCCAATTTTAACAAGACTTGCTGCTACCGACTGCCCACAATTCGTAGCCGCACAATAATTTGGCTCTTCGGAAAATTGAGTGGCTGAAGCCATTCTTCCGTAAGATTCGTACTTGCTATCTATCATAACTGATTTGTTATGGGCATCTCTCATGTCCAATCAAAATGATAAATCAGAAATCATCAATAATAAATAATCAATCTACCGATGCTCCCTGCCGCTCATCCTGCCAATCCATGTACCATTTATCGAGCGACTGAAAAGAATCTACCGTAGTGGGATTCGCCAGAATTACTCGCCACAACTCCCCACTAGAATCCCCGCCAGATTTCCCCGCAGACACGGGAACTCTCGCGAGTTTCCACTACGGCCGGTAGGAACTCATCTGCCGCTGGCCTTAGCGCTGGCTCAGCAGTCGATCCGCAGGACTGATCACCGCCAAGCCCGGGCGATTCATCACGTGTGTATAGATCATCGTAGTTGCCACGTCGGCATGCCCCAACAGTTCTTGAACTGTTCGAATATCCGCACCTTGTTGCAACAAATGAGTCGCGAAACTGTGCCTGAGTGTGTGAGGCGTCACCTTCTTGGGCACTCCGGCCCTCTTCACCGCGCGACGCAGCGCTTCCGTAAACACAGATTCATGCTGATGATGACGTCGCACGTCGCCGGTTTGTGGATCGTTCGAAATGCGCATCGCCGGGAAAATGTATTGCCACACAAATTCGGTCTCTGCGGTTGGGTATTTCTTCGCCAGTGCAAATGGCAGCCAAACTCGCCCGGCACCGGCTGCTAAGTCCTGTTCGTGCAACATTTTTGTGGCGTCAATCTGCCGCTGCAAATCCGTTATTACAACTTCCGGCAATACCGTCACTCGATCCTTGGCTCCCTTGCCGTCTCGAACGGTGATCTGCCGAGCGGCAAAGTCGACATCCTTGACCCGCAAACGCAAGCCCTCGTAGTGCCGCAGTCCGGCTCCGTACAGCAGCCGCCCAAACAGCAGATCGCGACCGCCGAGCAATCGAAACACCTCGTTGATCTCCTCAATCGTCATCACCACTGGGACTCGTTCGGGCCGCTTCGCCCGCTCGGCTTCAAGAAACTCGATTTTTCGCTTGAGCACATCGCGGAACAAAAACAATAAAGCACTGAAGGCTTGATTTTGAGTACTCGCGGCCACTTGCCCTTGGACGGCCAAGTCACTCAAGAACTCGCGCACCTCGAACTCCGAACTTTCGTCAGCCGTTTTGGGCTTGATAAATGTAAGGAACCGTTCGACCCAGCCAACATAAGCCAGTTCGGTGCGTCGAGAATAGTGACGGACTCGAAGCAACTTTCGCATCTCTTGGATTAAGGGAAGTTCGGCGGGATCAATCCTGCCGACATTACCATTTTCGTGGAGATACCTGGAATCAAAATCCGGATCATTAAATGAGAGCCGTAAGTTGATTCCGCCTGCCCGCTCTTCCATCGCTTCAACCTGTCTGAGTTCTTTCAGTTTCTCAATCACGGGCAACAACTCGTCGGTGGGTTGTTTGAGAACGGACCGGCAGTACAACTCGATAGCCTGAGCGGCTTGAAGGCGTTGCCAAGCCGGCTTGTTCGCATCCAGCATCGAACGCAAAAATCGGACCACATTTTCTTTGGAGCAATCCAGAGCCTGTTGAGGGTCTTGCCGGTGGAACACGGCAAACTGGTTTAAAATCTTGGGAAACCAATCCCGATCAGCCTTCGACAATTTTTCGTGTTGGACGATTTCTGTGAATTCCGCAATCATTGTTTTTCTGCAATTCCGAGGTATGTCCCGAACTGGTACCGAGTCAATATAGGATTATCCGCGCTAGCCAGATCTTCCTAGGTAGCCCACTTGTTGACCAAATTCTAGAATTTATGTAAACTTTGACCATGGGGTCGGCAGCTCATTATTGAGTTACCACTTGCTGACCGATGATAATTCAGAGTTCGGCAACCATGGATCATCCATTCTCACCAGAAGAACAACTACGCGCTGGTGCGGCGATATTGGGCGAGCTGTTTGAACCAGCCGGCTTCACGTTCGCATTGTCGACTGTCGGAAATTCGTCTGGTGGGCGATTTGCCATCGGTGAGTTCATTCGCGGGAATCATCGACTGGAACTGCATTATCGATTTGGACTCGGCATTGTCATTTACCACGTCGGCGATTGCTCCCTTTCCCACGCGGAACTGATGCGATCACAAGGGTTTTCGAAACACGCGGAATTTCCAACAATTCTCGATAAATCCTTGCGGGGTTTTCATGCGATTCTCTCAGATCTGCGGAAATTCGGCGGCCCGTTTCTCGATGCGGACGCGTCGCAATTTGCTATCCTGGCCGAATGGTGTGCCAAGAACCCCAAGCCCACAGGCTTCAAAGCGTTATCAAATCAGTAGGCGGTGTAGAATCGCCGAACAAAGCGATGCACCCAAGTCGCCGGTCGGCCGCCATTTTAAATCATAGGTTTTTTGCGGCGACTGGGTGATCGCCGGTCGTTATGACCTTATCTGCGGAGTGGGTAAATGATTGAAGGCTGGAGTGGAGACGAATACTACACTCTCTTCGATCAGGCTGATTACGAATCGCTGACTCGTGAGTATGGTGTTGACGGCCTGCTTCCGGGCTTTGTCGTTACTGGATTGATTGGATGGGACGACTTCTTACTCTTCCAGGACAGCATCTATTTTTCTTGCCCCACGGTCCCGATCGTACCGCAGTATGTTCGACGACTCGCGTTGACACAGTTGCCGACGCACCTGCATCCCGACAAAAATCTTACTGGTCGGTGCAAATGGTACGTTACGCCGTTGGTATTTGGCGGCAAGCCAACAGACGATTCGAATCTACTTTGGGTCAACTACACGCAGCATTGGGAATTGGTTAGATGGTGGAACAAAAAATACGCAGAAATGATGTCATAACAAGAAGTTCGACCGAAGCCCCTGACGTTCCGTTTCATGATGGTGACTCAATTGCAGGGGCTCGGTCAACTTCGTCGTTCTACTGACCAAGAATTGCCTTCACCTTCGTCATTCGATCGTACCTGCGTTGTGCATACTCAATGTCTGATTCAATCTGCCCTCGGTTGGCTTCTGCTGCCTCCTTTGCCGTCTTGCCGTAGCAATCGTCCGAAACCGCCAGAAGCAGAGGCCCGTGGTAACTGCTTGCCCGAAGCACATACCCAATTCCATTGACAATCGCTATGACTTGTCGCTCTTGCATTTCTTCTTCATCTTCGTCGTATGTGAACACAACGTCACCGACTTCTAGACCCATCACAGGATTGTCGATTTTCTCAAAACGTGGCCGATCATTTTTCCTGTACCATCGCCCTTCGCCGACCAACTGTGTCAAAACCGATTCTGCGATTGCCTTCAATAGCTCTTTATCCATGATTAAAACCTTACTGGCAGTAGAATCGGGTAAGGGCGTCCCTTTCGGGACACCCTCCCCACACCACCACGGCATGCGGGTCCGCACCGGGCGGTTCAACGAATACGGGCAAGTGATGCCCAGAGAGTCTTGAGGCTGAGTAACCCCTGT
>JBIIJD010000101.1:0-12584 GCA_044234105.1 Aureliella sp.
TGGCCGTCGATGCGATGGCTCTGGCCGCAGTGAACTCTTCCGGTTCGCCAAGCGGAATTTCGCCTTGATCGGTGGTTGCCGATATTCGAAACCTTGCCAAGCGATGGTTTTCCGCATTATGGTACTGATGAATGGCTAGCGACAATTCTGTGCCATCGGCAAAATCGATTGGTTGCTCCAGTGAAAGAGTCAGCCAGTGAACGATGCCACCGAGTGGATACACCGCCCAACCGCCTTGATCGCGAGCCTGACCATCGATCACTGCAGCATGATTAAATCCGGCCTGAGTGAAACTGGCTTTGGCAGTCGCGATCTTCTGCCGCGAACGTTGATCAGGCTGAGCAAGCGGAGCTGCATCGATCTCGATTTCAGTAATCACAAAGTTGCCGTTGGCAGATAACCCTGGCCCGCCACCCGGCTGACTATCCAGCGGCAAAGTCTCCAAGCGAAAACCTCGAATTCCCTTCAGCGGTGTTCGGAGACGCACCGTGTAGGTACCTGGCTGAGCATTACCGCTGGCGACCAAGGAACGGTCGGCTAAAGGCGTTAAAACCGCCCCGTTCGTGGACTGCCCTTCAACAGCAGCTAGCGGAAACCAATTGCTGCTGGGACCATTGGAAGCCAAGTAATTGTTAGCGATTTGAACTGGATCGCGAGCATACTCGTCCAGCGTTTGTTGAGTAGCAGCAATTCTAGCTTGACGCTCCTGTTCCAGACGGGTTTGCTCGGGAGCAATCTCTTGTCGTCTGGCCTGGGCGGCCTGACGTACTGTCTCCAACTTGGCCAATCGCTCCGCTTCCAGTGTCGCTCTACGCTCAATCCACCACTGTTCTTTCTCAGCCACTGTTTTTGTCAGCGCCTGATGGTCGGTGTCAATCGCGTCGGCTGCTTGAGACAAGACTTCAATTTCAGCGGATGTTGGGTAGCGATTCAGGATGCGCAGATAGATCTCCTGAATCATCTGGGAATAGGATATCTCTTTTTCCGTCAGTTTGACCAATTCATTTTGTCCGTCGCTAATAGCTGCTCCCACCGTTGGACCACTGACCAAGGCCATGACCGGCCCCAACTGCAACTCCTGAGACCGCTCGCATTCACAGGCGCTCTCCCGAGGCGGTCGGCCCAAGTTGTTCAAGAAACCATCTGCCAAGTTAAAGGTAACGTCAGGTAGTTGAGCGGCTCGAGTCCCTGGCTGCACCCCTGGGATGGCCGTGGCAGTCCCCGTCACCCGGTAAACGGTATCATATAAGACCTCCGCAGGAAGACGACGCGCTTTGGCTGATGAAAAATTGGTGTGATCATCGGAATTCCAATCATGTTTTGCTACGGACAATTGATAGGTGCGCGAATTGCAAATCAATCGCAATACGTGCTGCACATCAAAATCGCTTCTGATGAATTCGTCTCGCAAGTGGTTCAGCAACTCCGGGTTGGAGGCTGGATTGCCCGCACGAATGTCATCCAGCGGCTCAATCAACCCGGTACCGGTCAAATAACCCCATAGTCGATTGACCATGCTGGTCGCGAAATAGGGGTTATCCCTTGAAACAATCCACGCTGCCAGATGCTGTCTACGCGAAGCATCAGCACCAACTTGATAGCTGGCTGGGTAGGGGAATTGTGGCGGAACAGTTTGGCCGGTCCTAGCATGTTTGATTTCACCGTCGTTTCGATCTTGCACCTTTTCATACAATGGTTTGGCACCTTCCACATTGGTTCCACCAATGGTTTGTCCTTCGCTTGCCGGAGCAGCCTGCAGTTCGGTTTGAGCGAAATAGGCAGCTAACTGGTAGTACTGATCCTGTGTCCAGCGTTCAAAGGGATGGTCATGGCACTTGTTGCAGTTAAATCGTACGGCTAAAAACAGGTGAGTCGTATTCTCCATCATCAATTCTGGCTGTCGCAAAATCTTGTAGTACGCCGCCTCGGGATGCTCTTTGTTGGAACCGGTGGCTGTTAAAAGCTTCGTCACGAATTGGTCGTAAGGCCAATTCTCAGCCACCGCACGTCGAATCCAGCCTCGAAATGCAGCGGCCCCCTCACCACCTAAAAACTTGGAGTTCACCTGCAACAAGTCGGACCATTTGTTGGTCCAGTGCTCCACATAGTCCTCGCTGCCCAGCAACTGATTGACCTTAGCCTGGCGCTTGATAGACGATGGTCGATGATCCGCTAAAAACGCCTGAAGCTCGTCAACTGTCGGCGGCAAGCCCGTGAGATCCAATCGCACACGGCGTAAGAACGTGGAATCGTCACACAACTGGGAGGGCAAAATCTTCAGTCGCTGCCACTTGTTTGCAACCAACTGGTCGATGGTGTTGTTTGCATCAGGTTGTTGCCACTGGAATCCCTGGCGATCCCCCATGACTGTTACCGAAGCTGCTGCGTATGCCCCTTCATAACGAGCCAGCATGGACGCCTCGCCGCGCCTTAGCGCTTTGATTCGCCCACCTGCCAGACTTTGACAAACTTCGGTGTTGGAACTTTCTAAGACCGCTTCTTGCGTTACGTCGCGAGTCGTGCCATCTGGATAGTAAGCGGTAATTCGAAATTGCTGCCAGGCTCCAGGTTGATCGATAATAGGCAATGTCGGAAAGATCTCGATGCGCTGCACTTTGGTCGACTGAGTGTCCAGCCGCGCACCGGCGGCAATCCATTGACGCAAGAGATGGTAGTAAGTTGAATCCTGCGTCATTAACATTCCACCAACGTGGGGTACGGTCCCAACCGGCTTCATGAGCATTAGACTGGAATCCGGAGCAGCCGAATTCAAGCGACGGCTTCTCAGATCATCTCCCAACGCTCGCAGGTCACCCACCGGATCATATCCGCGTAGCGATAACTGGAAGCCGTTCTTGCCTTGCTGAGCGCCATGACAGGTCCCCGAGTTACAACCTAGCCGTGTTAGTACCGGATTGATATCTCGCACAAAATCTGGTGCTTTGGAGTCTTCGGCCGAAAGACGTACCGGCACCTGCAAACGATGCTCCTGAAATTCGATATCTACAACCGTCTGCTGCTGAGCAGTTTGGTCAGCTTGTGAAATGGATCGCACCATGCCAAAAGCATCTAAGCTGACCGATGAAGAACCAGATGAAATCTTCGCCAGACGAGTCACATCGACAACTTGTCCGTCTTCGTAAGTAGCGGTGATGACCAATTGAACGTAATCGGCAGCCGACGTTAAATGTATTTCGGTTGGATGAACCTGAAATTGACGGATAGCCCCGGTTGGCAGCAGGCTCGATTCATGTTCGATTTGCGGCTGCTGATCGCTCGGCAACTCCAATCCAGTACCAGCCGCCAACCGTTCGATCGTTGAGTGCGCCTGGCTGGCATCCGTAGACAAAGGTACTGCGACAAACTCCTTGATGACTTCCCCAGAAGGAACCGAATAGATTCTTACCATTCCGCTGGCTCCTGCGGTTGCAACGCTGGTACCTGAGGGATGCAGATCGATGGCGTACAAACTATCAGCTATCTGTAACTGAAGCATGGCCGGTGCGGTTTGCTTCTGAAAATCCTGGATTAGCTGCTTTTCTGCCTCATTGCGTTCGTACGCAGCCTTGGCCATCGCCGCTTTAACATCATCGGGCAATGTTGACGGCGCATCATAAGGAAACACAGCCAACTGACTGGCTCCATCCAGCGTGCTGGCCACTGCGAACATTTTGGACTGCGAGTCCAAATCGACATCAAAGATACGCCCCGGCATCTCGGGGAACTGACGAATCAGGTTGGAATCATCTCCGATTCGACGTTCGGTTTGCCGAAAGATCCGATAAATCTTGGGAACGCCGTCGGAACCTCCAACCAGTACTTGATCCTCACTGGAGTGCATCGCCAGCGCGTTGATGCCTCCTTTCAGAGCACCAGGCGTAATCGAAGTGATGTTATCGATAAACCGTTCCGTAGCCACTTCCGTCAGGCGTAACGTCATGTCGCGTCCAGCGGATACCAAATGGGTGCCTGACGGGTTGAAGACGGTCGCCAGAGGCCAATCTTCGTGCGTGCCCTGATGAAGCACCTGTTTTCCAGTCTGTGTTTCAATCGCGCGAACAACTCGGTCCGTCGCACCGAAGGCAAGCAGCTTGCCGTCTGGCGAGAACGCTCCGCCGAACAACGAGTCGTAGGTCACTTGATGACTCAGTACAAGCTGTCCTTGGGGGACACTCCAGATCTGCACCTCGCCAAAGCGACCCGGTGAACCGCCCGTTACAGCCAGCAGCGTTGAATCGGGCGAGAACGTCAGCGACTCAATGCGCTCGCTCAGCCCAACCAATCGCTGCGCAACTTCAAACGTCTGTGCATCCAGCAGCAAAGCCTCGTGAAATCCGTTGACCGCTAACCACTTTCCGTCCGAAGAAAAAGCCATGGATGTGATCGTAGACGGGTGCGTGTAGACCGGTGGATGAGAAGCATCGATCTTGTCAGCCGTCGTTGCGGTATCGTCCACTGCTCCAGCAGCGATCCATCGTTCAATTAGTTCAATCTCGTGAGAACTCAGTGCAGGCGAATCCTTAGGCATCGCGGCCGAGCCATCCACGGGCTTGATCTGTCGCAGCAGTTCACTTTGATCAGGTTGACCTGCAACCACTGCCGCGTCGCCACTTTCGCCGCTAGCCACCAATCGATCGAACTGAGTAACCACGTAGCCGCCCAGACCCTTGGCCGGCTGATGACAGCCTTGGCACTTGGCTCGGAGGATGGGCATCACATCCCTAGTCAAACTCACCCTTTGTTCCGACGCAGCTTGTTGATCGGCTCTGCACCAAAAAAGTGAACCGGTCAACAGATAGACTAAGACGGCAGGTGCTGCAAACTTAAGTGAATGAAATTGCATAACGTAGATCACTCTCATTCTTTTCCAACTCAAGCGCCAAAGAAGACTGGCGCTCAGACTGACACGAACGGCCAGCGGAAACCTATCCGCCGACAAAGCTCTGCGAAAGGGCCTGGCCGCCCCAACGCCTAATTAAGTAGCGTAACAGCGGGCCCGCCCACATACAAGCTTCTTACGCCGTCAAGTGTCGAAGAAAGGCTTATTCCCGAAGCAACAACCCCCTTGTTACCGCTTGCAATCGCCTAGGGAATCGAGGCCGATGACAATTTCAATCATTGACTGGAACACGCCTAGGGTTCTGGTACTTCAAGTTGCTTACAAATCGCTCGAACGAGAGGATCGGGGAGTTCGCGGTGCCGCGGGACGGGGCTACGATGCTCGTTGACAGGATTTTCGAAGATCGTGTGGCTGCGGCCTTCACGCACCAATACGCAACCATGCGTTATCAGATGACGTACAAAGTCGCGTCGCTTCATGGTGTGGAAGCCGTCGAGATCGACAGCCGATGCCCCGCCTGAAAGACAAGGTAGATCGGCTCTTCCAATTCGGCATCCGGATCCGTTCGCTCAGAGTCTGGAACCGGAAGACACTCACCGCGCAATAGATTGGTCTCTGCCATGTCGACCAGTGCAGCCGCGAGATTTTCACGGGCTTCGTCGAGTGTTTTTCCAAACGACACCGTACCGGGAAAGTCGAGCACCTCGCCAAGAATCACGCCGTCCTCCGACTTGTAAGCAGCTTTGTAGTGAATCATTCTGCGTTTACCTCTTATCGCTATTCTACCATTCCGACCACAATCTGCAAACATTTATTGTCGCCGGTTGTTTCGATCTCAGCGTAATAGTAGCGAACTGGAGATTGGAGTTGCAACAATAAAATTCGCTATGCAGAGGATGGTTCAATAGAGCCAATTGGGAAACGTTTCGTAGGTGCTTGGCATCCCACGGGCAGGGAAATCGGAATCCGTGTGACACTTCCATCGATCGACATCACGATTTCCCCTTCACCAGAGGGCAAATCCATCGGTTCCTGCAGAATGGCGAAGTTGTGGGCAACTTGTGCCAATGGGATACGTTGACCCTGGAAGATCAAATCGAGTGTAACATGCACCGAATAGGAAGTTCTTGAAGAAGCCATAATGATTCCTCATATAACAGTGCAATATCGCCCGCTCTCACGAGCGGGCGCGGATTGAGAACTGGGGAAGAGTCGCTCGCTGACGCTTCACGCTCTGATTGTGCGATGTTACTTGTACGTGTTGGGACGAGCTGATGGTGGTGATCGGAAAGTGGCGTCCGAATATCGACCTGGCCTAAAATTTCCAGCGGAGTTCAAACCTGCTTCCGTGCAGTTCGTCAGCTCCTTCTCGGAAGCCCATCATGTGGTCGGTACGAAATATGAGAAAATGGTTCAGCGGCTTCTGATAGCGCATGCCTACTGCGTACTGATCGCCCTCGGCATTGCGAAGCTGTTGAGGCCCCATGGCCATGACCATGGCCATCTCCAGGATAAGTTGATGCGCGAATTGACTGCCAAGCAAGTTAATACCGCTAGCCAACCCCCACGTATTGTGTGCAGTTGCGTCCAACGTGGGATAGCCGGTGATTCCGTCTGTCTCGAAGTTAATCCCGGTATTGTTCAAAATGCCACCAGCCACTCCGGCCCGAGCTAAACTTTGTGGACGGCCCTGGCCATAAAAAAGATTCAGATAGGGTACTACGGTGTTGGGATAGGCTGTGATCAAAGAATTCTCTAGCAGTACCAGATGCCCGTCGGCCGTACGATCCTGTTTGTCTAATTCATCTTGCCCCAAGTTGACTACGTATCGGATCGAATTGGATAGACGCGCCAGATATCGACGGGTGAATCCGAATGACAAATTGTGGTAGCCCAGCCCAGCTCCAGTATTGTCATTAACGAACGCATAGTCAGCTTCAATATAACCTTCATAGGCATCGATAAACCACGCTGTCCCAAAAAGATCGGCTGCACTGTCTTGATTGGGGAAGGCGTCGGTTGTGATATTGTCCGTGGCCCAGAAAAGTGTGGCATCAAAATTGGACCACTTGAGTGCGCGGCTGTGCCTGGCTGGCAATGCGACGGCTGCTCCCAACACGGCATCGTTTGCCCAAATACCATTTTGATAAACCAGCGGTATCAGCCCAAAGGTGAACGGAAGATCAAATCGAGGAAATTTTCCTGTGGCACCGCCCAGCAGGGCTCCTACATCGCCCTCAAAAAACAGGGTGTTGAAATTGAAGTTCGTCTGGTCCAAGACATCGACATCATCATTGAAGGCCAGGCCAGTTGCCTGAGCCGCTCGATTCAGCGGTGAGACGAATGCGTGAATGCGCTCCGTAGAGGTAAGCTGCAAATCCATGTCTAAATTCAGCACGTTGCCCCAGACATTGGACTTGCCAAGCTGATTACGATTGAAGCCTACAGCCGAACGAAAATCTCCGTACACCATAAAATGCGGTTTCATGGGGTTGGTCGCACCAAACCACAAAGGAGCTGGCGGATAAATCCCTGACGTGTAAAGCGGTCGCCAAAGTTCGATCCAAGGGCGCTGAACCGGTACTGCGAATTTTCCACGGTAAATCGCCGCCGCTGCATTGGGATCAAAGGTACTGCCTTGCGGACCATTCTCAGGCGAGAAGTCGCTCGATGAATACTCAACTTTGCTAGTGGCCGCATCGATCAACGCCGGATGATGTTCGATTGGCGAAAACACGGGAGTGTGATTCGGCGGACCGGCTGCGGTTGTTGCACCGTTTTGCGGGCTGGCCTGTGGAACCTGAGTCTCAGTCGCTGTTTGCTGTGTCCCCGCTACTGAATGTTGTGATTGTGTGCGTGGTTGCTCTGGAGAAACACGGTCAGTTGAAGGCGGGTCTATCAAGATCGATGGCACAGCCTCCAGCGGCTGATCGATTGGCGGATTCGCGGGAGAAGCACGACCTGGTTGCGAGGATGGGTTGGCGGGTTGAGTTGTGCTGGCCGAATCGTCAGCTGTCGTAGCCGTATTGCGATCCCCATCGGGCCACAGCCAGTCTGGAATCGCTTGATCCGGCTCAAACGTCTGTCCCTTACCTTGTCGGCTGCTACCTGGAGTCTCACCGGCTGTCGATACCGCCGCTGGATTGTCTTGACGTTCCTGGAATGTCGAAGGTGGTTGGGCCGAGACGGAAGATGGCGATTGGACCGAGCCGAACGGCGTCGGGCTGGCAGGCGTTTGACGCTCAGGTTTTGTGGGCGGGGAACTCTGAATAGCAGGTTGTGATCCGGATGATGCGCATGTGGGCGAGCTGATTTGCGAATCTTCAAAGTATTTTTCGGGGATTGCCAGATCGACCCAATTGTCAGCCTGAGGCTGTTTTCGTTCCGTTTCGCCAACAAATAAAATCGGTGCGCGGTTCGTCGAGCGAGCGTTTGATGACTCTTCAGGCAGTGATGTACCGCTGCGCAGATCGATCGTCTGCTTGCGACGCGACCCAGAGGATTTCTTGGGTTGATCCGCTGGCAAAAGCGATACCACTTGGCGACTACGCGGGCGAGCGGCTGTTGCTCTTGGGCGAGCGGCTGTTGCTCTTGGGCGAGCGGCTGTTGCTCTTGGGTGAGCGGCATCAGGCGGCAGGGGACTATGCTTGGGGTCTGATGCTGGCTGACTGGGCGTCGCATCGGAACTTGGATTGACCTGCGCGCCAAGTTGCCCAGACCAAGCTGAAAAGCAGCTTAGTGCCAAGGCAATTCCGAGCATCAACCATCTGGGACCGATCATCGCGTATTTCGTACTATTAGAATTTAGTTGAATGAGTATTTTGCAGCACGTTGATTCGACTTAGCGTTTGTGCGGATTCGTTTATCGTGGATCACTCGATAGTAAACTGGATCGAGTAAGGGTGCAGATCCAGAGTGTTTTCAATCATCCGCTGCTCCATTTCAGGAGTTGCGTTGACAAATCGCATGAAGTAAATGGGCTCCATGCGACTTCGCAGTCGCACGCTCATTCGATAAGTGCCCGGCTCCGTAAGCAACTCGGCGGCAACGCGATACCTGGCGATCTTCTGACCCAGGGGCGGAATCGAATGCGCTTCCATGCGGATGAACGGCGGATGGTTGAGTACGGTGATGGGCTGCGCTCCCGGTCGCAGGAAGGGAAGCTGATCGATGTCTACGTTGATCGGCAGGTACATCTCACGATCAGTTCCCTTGACGCCTGTGATTAAGAATTGAGTTTGTAGATTGAACAATTGCAAATCTGCTGGCACTCTCCCTTGTGTCACATCCATGGAATGATGATTGCACAGGTCGCCGTTGCTGTCCAAATAACCTGATTCCCAGATGCGACATCCCGACGGATTGATCAGCACCACGTTTAGCCACAACTGAGGCTGAGCGCCCAAGGAGCCGCTGGGCATGTTATGCCCCTCACTGATGTTCTTCACAGCGAAATGAAATTGGAGATCTTGAGCGACCTTGGGTTTGCGCTTGAAGTAAGGACCGTCCACCTGCGACCCGGCTTCCATCACGGCGACAGAGGATTCACGTTTGACGGCTAGCAGAGCCAAGTTAGCATCGACAACTTTTCTTGCATCACGTCGCTCATCGCTGGAATTCCAACATATTGGGAAAGCGGTTTGCTTTGCCGCCTCAGATCGCTCAAACGCCTCAGTGCCCCAACCGGCACGCCAATCGAAACTAAGCCAATCGTCGATCTTCCAACGTAGTGACTTTTCGTTGTGCGGGAACAGTCCCGGATGGCTGATGGGTGTGATGGGCCCCCAAAACATGTGGCTGGCATGTTTTCGAGGTTCGTTGACCGGCTTGCCGCCGATTTCAGCGACATAATCGTTTGAATAACCTGAGGGCTTGCCAGGCACGACCCCCATGTGACAGTCTTGGCAACTGATGCCTTTTTTGCAGGCCGGTCCCGCGCGATATTGCGCCCAGACAACTTCCAGTGCTATCCCCGGATGCACGGCCACCTGATGGCATGATGCACAGAATGAAGAATCGGAGAGCTGATCAAACTTGATGGCATTCAAGTGGATCTGCTGTCCAGCTCCACGATTGTTGGGGTCGACCTTGATCTTGTACTTCTCTTTTTCCGCGATGGCTTTAGCCAGCCCTTCACCATAGCTAGCACCGTATACGGGATCAAATATGCTTCCAGGTTCGATTCTTCGCTCTCCATTGTGGCGATTGTAGGCTTCGCGTACACGGTGGCAAACGACGCACGTCACCCCTTCACGCAGGACGTGCTCGTGATCCACCACCGACCCTTCTCTTGGGAAATTTACATGCATGGCCACCGGTGCATGGCAGCGCATGCAGAATGTCCCCAGCGTTCCCGCACTCAATTGAGTTAGAGCTTGCTCGAACTTGTGAAACATGGGCGAGATACCTGCGTAAGCATGGGCACTGGTACGCCATTCTTCGTAGACCTTGGGATGGCACTTTGCGCAGGTTAGAGCGGATGGGTAGCAGTTTTCCAAAAACAGTCCGATGTGCGGATCTTGCCCTTCCGGCACACCCGTTCGCAAAGGCACTTCGGCACCGTGCGGAGATCGGATTCCTCCAGCTGCGGGTCCCATCCCTGCAAGCGGATCATTAGAATGACTCCCCCCGGGCGCAGAGCCGTCAAGCAATCCTTCGCTAGCAGGAGATTCTTGGTTGGATGCCGAGTAGGCGGCCAACTGACCATGAGCTTGGTAGAAAGCTTGCAAATAACCTGCGTCCGAGGCCGCAGCATGAGAATGCGCAGCTTGGTTCAATTGGGTAGTTTGGTTTGGCTGTTGAGTACCAAAAGCGGGATTCCCCCAATATGAGGGCCGGACGCTAGGCACCTTGGGCTGCACGGATGCGCCGCCGTAGGGCTGTGCGCCGCCGTAGGGCTGTGTCCCCGAACGGTAGTAGTGCTGTGTCCCTGGGCGGAGATCTGTCCCCTGCAGGAAATCTGCTGGACCGGTTTTTCCTGACTGCAGAAGTAGGTGTGTCCCCATCCCTCCTGGAGGGAGGTGTGTCCCTAGTCTTGGCGGTTCGCTAGCTAAGTAGTGAGCCGAAAAGTGGTGTGTCCCTGGGCTAGACTGCTGTGTCCCTGGGCTAGAACCTGCTGGTGGCCTGTGGCCGAACGCGGGGCCGCGAGGGTCAGAATAGTACGGGAGCTGCTGCGCATGACTCAGATGGCATGGCTGCACGAAGACCATCGCTGTCAATGACAACGCGATCCGAATCATCGGACAAAGAAGTGCTGGCATTCCGTTTCGCACTTTTGATAGCTTTCTTCAATTTGGCGCGCAATCTGCTGTTAACCATTAATCCTAGATATCGGCACAACTAGCCCTCAAAATTGATAGAAGCCGCATAACCCGAAAATGCCTTTTTGCCGATATACGACGCGCCAACCTAGCTGCCAGAACCGACTGATCCTAGAAACTTCTCCGCTTTCCATGCTGCTGGCTGACAAAAACCTAAGCTATGGATGAAGCCCAGCCTTACGACGCCCGTTTGTCGATACGGCTGCCACCAAGGCCTAACGTAACCCAAGATATAGGGTTTTTCAAATGAACGAAGACCGAAGCTGCCCGTACCGCTGCCAAGTATCAGCCGATACTAGCCATGCTGTCATCCGAGCGCGTGGGCGTAAACTGAATTGCCAGGTCCTGGATCTGTCTCGCGACGATTTCCATGTTCGAATTCCCAAAGGCAGAAGCCTGGTCAGTAAGGCAAAGAAGATTGAGGTCTTCTACAAGGGTGAGCATTGGCTGGTGGCCGTCGACTCAAAGGACGCGCCTGCCGATGAGCTATACCTGCAACGACTGGACGAACTGACCCCTATGGAAAAGCCATGTGCTTGGGCCACTTTGTCACGTCTGAATTTGAGCAGTCAGACCGACCCTCGGTTCGTGATGACCCTGCTGCTGGCTTTTATATTCGCCTGCCTGGCGCTGCCTGGTCTAGGGGACAAACTGGGTACCGCGCCCAAAGTCAAGAATGGTATCCATTCGATCTTCGATGCGTTCAAGTGAACTGCACATCCTTGGTCACATTTGGTAAGTTGTTGGCTGTTCCGACAATTTCCTGCGTGCCAACGGACAATCCAAGATGCTTGACCTAAAGTCGTTTATTCGCGACGTGCCCGATTTCCCCAGGCCGGGGATACTGTTTCGAGATATAACGCCCCTGCTATCCGCTCCGGAAGCCTTCAGCGAAGCCATCAACCAATTCACGCAGCGCTACAAGTCCAGCCGAATAGACGCAGTTGTGGCTGTCGAATCGCGTGGTTTTATCTTTGGAGCCCCACTGGCGATTCGGCTGGGTGCCAAATTCGTTCCCGTCCGAAAGCCCGGCAAGCTGCCTTACCAAACCCTAAGCCATAGCTACGACCTGGAATATGGAAGTGACACGTTAGAAATCCATAGCGACGCTCTGCAACCCGGCCAACGCGTATTGCTTGTGGACGACTTGCTGGCAACCGGTGGAACCGTTCAGGCGTGTATCAAACTGCTGGATCACTTTTCCATCGAAGTCGTGGAATGCGCCGTTTGCATCAATCTGACCTTCCTTAACGGCGCACAGCGGCTAGATCCTTTGCCAGTATTTAGCCTGCTCGAGTACTAAGACACTCTAACAAAACTGATTTAAGCGATTCCAGCAAATCATGAGACATCCAATCGCTAGAAAAGCGTCGTGAATGTCATCACGTTTTTCATAGCGGCAGCGCAGTCGACGCCAATTGAAG
>JBIIJD010000161.1:0-3265 GCA_044234105.1 Aureliella sp.
GGCCGAACCGGCGATGGCAACTCCGCTTTGCACCAACCGGCCCACGGCACGCAACAGTACGTAATCTGAACTGAGCAGAACTCCGGCTAGCAAGACCGACAGGGTTAAGATGGCAGCTCCCAGCATGGCAAGGTGCTCGTGTAACCAAGTGCTGGTGATGGCACCGATATACCCACCCGGTCCGATCATGGGCGAATAGGGCGTCGGGATATTCAACAGTGCGAAAAGAGTGGTTGTACCGACGATGACCAGCATCCAACCAAGCTGGCGCGATGGAGGTACATAATTGGTTTGGATCCGAAACAGCCAGTACGCTAACACGCTAAGCCCCGCAGCCACCAGCAGCGAACCAATGCCAAAAGCTTGAATCAATACCGTAGCGGTTAGCGCGCCCAACCAGCCACACACGTTGTGAATCTGTTGATTGGGAGGATAGACCGCGTTATCAACGGCCACGACACGACTGAGAACAGCCGACATCTGCCCAAGTGAGTCGGCAGGATCGTAGCTCAGCAAGCTAAGCCAGATAAAAATGCAAATCGCGCTTAAGGCGATGGCTTGAATGTCAAATTCTATCTTGCGTTCGACTTTGTTCATCAAGATACCAAGGAAGGTGTGAGTCTGATGCGCTTCCGGACTTCCTTGAGCCGCAATTGGTCTAGCCCTCCCATGGCTTGCCAGTGCAGGATGCGATCGCGCAAGAATCGCTGGTCATCGCTTTGTAGATCGGTTGAATCGGACTAGCTTGATAGATTCGAAGTGTTTAACTCCCAATTTTTGACTCAGCCCTACAACCGTTACGGTTGCTACCAAGCGGACCGACAATTCGGCTCAAGGAGTCTATGATCCAGTCTTACCAACTCGATCCGGCTAGAAGCCAGCAGAAGATGTAACAGAAATGCCCGCCAGCGCAGGTGTCATCATGCTTTAGAGTGCTTCGAGCAGAAGCAAGAAAGAATCGCTAGTTGCAAAAAAATCTTCTTGGGCAGTCGGAACAACCGTTATAACTGTCGAAGCTTTAGGAATCTTCGCGAAGGAAATGCGACAAGTGAACTAGGCGTCTTCCGTTTTCTTTTCACGCGTATAGTCCAGGTGCGGAGCTGGAATCTCGCGGCGTGGAGTCTCCAAATCGGTTTCGTACGAGTCGTCGTATCTCGAAACGTATCCTGGCAGTTTAGCTCGCTCCAATTCCAATTGATATTCCTTGACCACATGCTTTTGAATCAAGTCGCGGCAGGATTGATTGATCGGGTGTGCCACATCCGCATACAGCTTGTTGGGTGCATCATCCTCTTTGGAATCGCGGTGACTGTCGCGCATTCTAGCACCGCAATTGTTGCAGTAGTTACTGCGAATATGATTTTTATTTCCGCAACGTGAACAGCGATGAGTCAACTTGCGGCTGGGCATCGCGACAAAGGGCCCATGCGAACCTTCGATGATCTTTAGGTCACGTACCACAAAACAGTTGTCGAAAGTGATCGAGCAGAATGCTCGTAGCCGGTCCTCCGATTCTTCCATGAGCTTGATGCGTACCTCGGTAATCTCCATCGCTGACACTCCCTTGGATTTATTGTCATCCGCCGTCTGCGGTCTGGTTGGCCGAATTGCCCTTCACCGATCGCACCGACTGCATTCAAAAACTATGACCGTGCGCCAATCTGCTGTTCAATCGACTCTCCGTACCATGCCTCAACTCGGTAGGCTCTAGTTATCCCTCGCGCTCTTGCGAGTCTTTCGAATTCTCCTTGACTCTCGGGACGTCTTTCTGGCTGTGCTGCGATAGCAAAACAACTTGATCCGCTGCCGCTCATTTGCCCATGCTGGCAACCAATCTCGGATAGCAGATTTAATTGTACTGCGATCCAAGGATTCATGGCGCTAGCCCAAGATTGTAGTGCATTGAACATGGTTGCGCCAATCTTCGAGTCTTGCCCAGATTCACATGCAGCCAAAAAATCTTGAGATTTTTGAAGGTTCCCGACCTGTCCCAACCTGGCATAGACCTCTTTAGTTGAACAGCCCATCGGCGGATGCGTCAAAAAGAATGCTAGCTTGGGACGATACGGAATCAAGCTGGTTTGTTCGCCGCGCCCCTGAGCCAACATCATCCCAATTCCCTTGAAATCCCCCAAGAAGAAGTTGGTGTCGGACCCCAATTGGTGGCAGATCGTGTTTGCCAACCGCCTATCCCAACCGGTCCACAAAAGCATACAGGCAACAATCGTCGCGGCAGCGTTGCTGCTTCCTCCCCCTAATCCGGCGGCTGCTGGAATCTGTTTGGTCAGACGAATGTGGCAACCCGATTGCACTTTCAAAGCATGTTGAACCTTCTGGGCGGCTCGGACGACCAAGTTGGACCCATCGGTAGGGATGCGCCAGGCCGGATCGTCGCCAGTTGCGCCTGCCGGTAACTCTAATTCCAAGCTGATAGAGGGTGAAGAACGCGGGGTAACGATCAGCCGATCCCATAAAGTGATCGGGCACATCACCGTGGACACTTGGTGATAGCCGTCGCTGCGTTTCCCCAGGACCTCCAAAACTAGATTCAATTTGGCTGGAGCTAATACATCAATGCCTTCTGTGCGGCTGAAATGCTGGATCAGCATCTGCGAGTCGATCCTTGACGTGAGAGCATCTGATGCATGGGTTCAACTGGACCGACTGCGTGCCTTGCGCAATTGCCGACTGTAGTTCTCTAGGAATTCGCGTTCTTTCACCGTCAAACTATCCTGCCCTTGCCGATGGATCTTATCCAAGATGCGATCCGCTTCGGCTTGGTTTTTCGAAGGAACCGGCTCACCGCTGCTTTCCGGACGATGAACGCGAAGTTTGGTCTTACGTCGACCTAGAAATTGCAATTTACTTTGTACCTGTTCGGTTAAGTCGACAAAATTGATTTTGGTAAAGAAGTAGACCGCAGCCAAAGCAGCTCCAATCAAATGCACGTCGTAAGCTACTTGATCTCGACCATTTGCACTGATCTGCGAGTTGCCCATTAGATTGCCGCCGACGATCAAGATACCAATGACCCATGCTTTTACGGGCAGAACGCCCCAGATATGAAGGGTCGAGTTGGGATAGCAAAACACAAACAGCATTGAAACCGCCGTGACAGCCCCCGAAGCTCCCAGCAGCACCGAATTGGTGTCTCGCTGGGTCAAGTGCAGAACCGCCCAGGCTACTCCACACACAGCTATAGCGACTAAATAGATTCGAAGAAACTCTTTGCGACCATATTTTTGCTCTACGGCTTGCCCCAGAA
>JBIIJD010000054.1:0-37791 GCA_044234105.1 Aureliella sp.
GGGTTTTGTTGTCTGGCACCACTCAGCACGCTGATGGCCTCAGTCAGTCTGCCCTGGTAACGCAGTACTTGACCGGAAAGAAAAAAAGATTGTCTGCGAATATCCTTCGGTGTGTCGGCGGACACCATCAGGCGCTTCAGGATGGCCTGGGCCTCAGAAAGATGCTGATCACGCTGTTTGGAATCTCTCGACTGCTTGGACAGTTCGATCAGAGCTATTGCCTGCCACTGCTGAGCTTCAGCATACTGGCTACTGTTAGGTTGTATTTTATTCAGCCAGTCGAAGCACTGCGCTGGCTGCTTGCGAGCCAGTTCCAGTCTGGCATGAGCGATATAGGTTTGGTCGATCTCCAATGCCGACAGGCCAGGCATGCCACGCCAACGATCCAGCGCCTCATGAGCAGCCTGTAAATGATCGGAAGGCTGACGAAGCCGACCGGAAAAAATCATCTTCAGCGCTTCGCCACGGCCTTGTGGGTAATCGATCATCGACTCGTTTAGTCGCTCGATGGCTTGCGGCCATTGGTAAGTATGATAGAGGCAAACTCCTAAGTGGTAGTTGCCCTTGCCACGATATCCAAGCGGGAATCCCAGTTCGCGGCTCTTCTCCAGCAGGTCGATCGCCTCATACAGCTTCAGGTGATTCTGGTACGAATCGATCTCATCAGCCGCCCGAACGACAATGGACACACCTTTGACATACAGCCACTGAGTATCTAACTCTGGATCGACATACGGTTCCAGATCCTTGGTCAATTGCTCAGCCAGTTCCCAGCGACCATCATCCAGCCACTGGCAAGCCAATTGAAGCTGTTTGCTCTCCGAATAGTCAGGAGACAAAATCCAAGTAAACAGCAGCCCAAACGCCACGACGCCAGAAAGTGACGCTCCAGCCAGAATCAGCAATTTTTTCGACATGGTATCCGAACCAAACAGAGGCAATCCCTAAAAACTTAAGCCTAGTAGATTTTGCCACCTCGCCAGACACATGCAAAAAAAATTCTAGGATCACTCCAACAACGCTTCTTGGAATTCAGTATGCAGACTGCCTGTATCAATTGCAACGATCATACTACGCAGGAACCATCAACTCATGATGATCATTCGGCTTAGAAAGTAGAATATAGAAATCCTCAACGGGCTCTTGCCAATAGTGAGTTCGACTACTTTCAAGTTGCAATCGCAAAATTATCGTTGGAGTTGATCGTACCACGTGTGCGTTTCGAGTTCTTGGATCAGCCACGACGGTCAGTTGCTTGACGCTGCTGCATTGGCAACGGCGGTCTTGGCTCGTTGCATTCTGAGCGGACGAATGAAGAAGGGTGGGTGGTTTGCTAAACTGACTGATGGTTCGGCCAGCGGGACAATCACCGATGCCAGTCAGATGCCACACGGGCTGGAGGTGGGACAGCAGTTGGTTTTGAAGATCAATGGCATCAATCTGGACAAGCGATTCGCCTCTTTCATTTGGTGTGTGGCTCAATCGCAAGGCTGCTGATAGGAGCTAGAGCGTTTCAGTTGCGTGAGAAATTGCCTTCGGCAACGTGTGCTGTCTGAGCGGGCTGGTTGGTGACAAGCTGCATCATCCAGGTGTTGGCATCGCCCAGCATATTGCTCAGCAGTTCGTCCGCGCATGGATACTGCCGAATGTCGAGCGAAAGTTTAGCGGTGTGAGCCATGGGAAGAGCTTCGCAGACATGGCTGATTCCACACTGCTTTGAATCTTGGCCGTACATCCACAAGATGGGCAGCGCCCGAGCCTGGTGGAGATTGGCCAAGCCATTTCGTTCGTTAGGGAACTGACCGCAAACCGCCACGACGCCAGCAAATTGTTCTGGAAATCGCAAGCCAATTCTCAGAGCCATGGTCGCACCGCTGCCGAAACCGGCAAGGAAGACCCGTCTTGGATGCAAATTGAAGTGCTGGTGAGCCGATTCCACAGCGCCAAAGACCAATTCTTCGGCGGTGCCTTGAACGCTGGATGACTTGCCCCAATGAAAACGCCCGCGACCACGCTGGCTGCCCAAGGGCGCTCTGGGGGCACAGCCCACATAGTTCTGCATGCTCAGAGCAGGCATGACGTTCTCTAGTTCCGCCTCACTACTGTCGCTGCTGTGCAGCCATACCACAAGCGGATATTGATAGCCGGGTTCGTAACGTTCTGGACCAAAAAGTGTAACCGGTTGAGCGGCTGTAGTGCAGTCATGCTGTATCGCACAAGCGGTCTCGGAAGGTTGATAACTGGCTGATGTTCCGACCCAATCCGCATTGGAAACGATACGGTTCCGCATAACTTAATCATCCGGTTGGTGTATTTGAAACGGTGCGAAAGATCAAAGCGGTTGTAGCTTTTATTCGCTCCGGCTAGGTTATCATTACGAACGGTTGTTTCCGGCAACTCTATTAACTTCAGTCACACTCAGGCAACCGTTGACCCGTTTTTTAGGCGCATGTGTCCAACGTGTCAACTCCAAGCACCGGAGACTCTCAATTTGTTTTCAAAAATCACCGGCAGAAAAATCGGAAGCCAATAGCTGCAATGAAATTGATAGCAAAAATTGTCGTAGCGGAACTCATCAGAATTCCCAATCGCATCGAAGAGCAAAAAAATCGGTAACCGCTCTAGACCAGTTTGCTCATCGCTTCAACCAGATCCTTGACGGCTTTGACGCTGTGATCAAACGCGGCCTGTTCGGTGGCAGTCAGTTTCAGTTCGACAATTTTTTCCACTCCACCGGTCCCCAGAATGACAGGTACACCGACATAATAGCCGCCAACGCCGTATTCCTTGTCGCAGTAGGCAGCACAGGGGATCAAGCGTTTCTTGTCTCGCACAATGGCTTCTACCATCTGAGCCGTAGCCGCAGCCGGGGCATAGTAGGCGCTGCCGGTCTTCAGCAGGCTGACAATTTCAGCTCCGCCTTTGCGAGTACGATCTACGATTTCTTCCAATCGCTTTTCGTCAAGCAGTTGGGTCACAGGGATTCCCCCAACGCTTGTGCAACTGGGCATAGGAACCATGGTATCGCCGTGTCCACCCATCAGCAGCGCGGAAACGTCTTCAACGCTAACGCCTAATTCCATGGCCAGGAAAGTACGATAGCGAGCCGTATCCAGCACGCCGGCTTGTCCAAGCACGCGATTTGCAGGAAAGCCGCTGACCTGCAGGGCTCGCTGCACCATTGCGTCTAGCGGGTTGCTGACCACGATGATGATGGCTTGTGGCGAACTAGCCTTGATCTGCTGAGCTACCGAGCCCACGATCTTGGCATTGGTTCCCAGCAAATCATCGCGGCTCATGCCGGGTTTGCGAGCGATACCGGCAGTGATCACCACCACGTCGCTGTCGACGGTATCGGCATAATCGGTTGTGCCGGTAATTCGCGAGTCGAAGCCCATGATAGGGGACGCTTGCATCAAGTCCAGAGCTTTCCCGCGCGGCATATCTTCGGTTTGTGGCACGTCCAGCAGTACAATATCGCCCAGTTCGCTGGCCGCACACCAGTGCGCGCATGTGGCTCCAACGTTTCCTGCCCCAATGATCGAAATTTTAGCGCGTCGCATGTTATCTTCTTTCCACAACCTGGTTACTTCGAAGTAGTGATGGATTGCCAGTTCGTAGTCGGTGGCTTTCCCCTGATAAGTTGGTGAGTATCGGCCTTCGCAACCGTAAGTCAAGTGGGCTGCTGATTTAGTCGAAACTGCTGGCCTTGACATCAGTCGATGTGCGTTACCACATGGAAATTAGCCGGAGTGCGTTAGCACCCAGTTAATGTATGTAAACCGGTTGCTAATGCTCGATCGTACGGGGTTACGATTACGAGCACCGTTTCACTGAGCAAGAGCACGATTTTCTGTAATCGATGGTGGGGTTCGGCGAGTAGTGTCGAATTGTTGAGGGAATTCTGGTGAATCCCACTAATTGGGTGAACGGAAAGTCTGATTGAATACCGATACGAGAATCCCAACTAGAACTAGGATGATTGCCGCTGCCATGGCATAACCAAACCAGCCGACGGTGCCCAATTGTCTCGGGGTGGGACGGTCCACTTCCAGACTCGAGGCGACAACCAGCGGGGCAACCTGTCGTATTGCTTGCTGCTGCGTGGAAAGTCGCTGGCTGTGATACGACCATAATCGAAAGAACCTGCCCGTGACCCGAACTGTGCGTCCAATTTTCCAAGTGGTCTGGCCACTTGAAATGGCCTCCTGAGACACGAAAGGGCTATCAGCTTGCATCAAGACCGTAACGGGGAACTCTTCGCGAAAACTGACAGGTTTCTCTGCGCCTTCAGCCTGGTAGTTGATCTGCTGGCCGGGAATCTTGACGAAGCCATCGTATTGATAGTAGCCAGTGGGCACAGAAGCTTGCCCTTGCGACTCTGACGAAGACCACTGCACCAGGCTGCCATGAACCAAGCGTATCCGCCAATCGATCGCCGAACCAATATTGCTGAGTGGATCTTTCATGACTTCGATCGGCGATTGAACTGCATCCTGAACCGACTCGGAGTTTTGAGCGGTGATCTCAAGCATTTTCCTGAGCGGTGGGGCTTCGCTTGCCGACAAACTCTTTTGATTCATCTGAGACAGCAGATCCATCCACGAGAGATTCCAGCCAGCCTGGGCCAACTCCAACCAGGATGGCTTCAGGGTAGGCTTCAACGATGGCTGCGCAGCGGCAGCATTAGCCGAATGATGCAAATCGAAAAATCCCCAATCCACGCTTGCGGACAGAAGACACAGTGTATTAGTCTGCAATTGAAGTTGTCGGAAAGTGTCGTTATCTAAGGCCGCATCAGTCGCTTCACGAGACATCAAGGCAAAACCCTGAAGTCGTACCGGTTGGTAGAGCACTTCCTTGCCGATCCAGAAGCTGGGGACTTGAGTACACAAGGTAATCGCTTCTGATGATTCGTCAGTCAATTTCGCTTGACTTGAGGGGTTGTTCTGTGCCGTTGTGTTGCTAGGAAGTGCTACTTGCAACCGATAGATGGCCTGAGCTGTGCCGGTGATGAATCGTTCCTGCTGCCGAGCGTCGAGCGGAATTTTTAAGACATTGCAGGCCCAGCCCTGCAATTCAACTGGCTGAAGGTGCCACGGGCCACCAACGGGAATCGAGCGACCGGCGGCGAGAAGTCGTTGCCATCCGATCTGATCCAGCGATGCCATGACACGCAGAACTGAATCCGATAGAGTTGATGGTTGTTCCGAAAGCAACTGTTCGATCGTTTCAGGATCTGTGCTGGCCAGCGAGTCTGCCAAACGAGCCCGAGCAATTTCAACGATCTTCTGTTCCGGATGTTCCGGTTTTACCCAGGGAGGGGTGGCAAGTTCTTGTGATACCAGCACTGAAGGACAGCTTAGCCAGAACGCGCTGCCGAAAAGAAGAACTTGAGTTGTTTTGAAGACGCTGCGTTTGGGTTTGGCTCGAAGTTTCAGAAAGACAAATAGAGCAGCGACCAACGACATCGCGATACCGATCGCAATCGCTTGCCAAGTCTGACGCTTTGCGCTTTCGCGATCGATTTTTGTAGAGTTGGCTTTGTCCTGCGCGAATCGCAAGATCGCGCCCGAAAACAGGGTGGGTGCGACTTCAACGCCAGACTGAGCCGAGTAGGCAAGCCGTTTGGCAACCAGCCCCGTTATTTCCACTTCTGGAAACAAGTCGGATCGAATCTGGTGGGTCAGTTCTTGAGCCAACGGGTGGGTTGTGTAAACCGCAACTGGCTGACTGAATCCATCCTCCCCGCGCAGCCACATTACCCAGTACTGGTCGATGTCAAAGGCAGGGTGCGAACGCAGGATTTTTTCGACGCGTCGAACCGATCCTTGGAATCGAACCCACTGTCCAAAGTATTGAGCGGTCTGGCCATCCAGTTGTCGAGCAGAGATAAGTGGAAGCGTAGTGGACTGAATGGTCGTATTCTTGGGAGTGCCGTGATAGTTGCTTCCACGCTGCAAAAGGCGTCCAAAAGCGATATTTTCGTCCGCGTTCCATGGCGAAGCGTCTCGCAGTAGTTCGAGAAGCTTCTGATCCAAGCACTCGGTTAATGCCTCTTGGAATGGTGGTGTCAAGCTGGATCGCCAAGTTGCGTTCGGTTCGAATGTGACCGCAGTGCCCGTGCAGTGCTCCAGTAATTCCATCCAAGTTCTAGAGAATCGCTGTAGGTCCATCAGCCACAGCTGATTCGACTTAGAGTCCGATTGCAAACGGGATCGCGCGTCATCCAGGATCAGTTCGGCTGTTTTAACTAGACCGCTCAACTGCTGAGTGGTTGCGGAAGATTCAGGGCGCGGGTGCTGGCCGAACCAGCACTTGGCCAAGTCCTTCACTTCGGTGGGTGTGGCCTGCTGAAGGATTTTAGGTACTAGATCCCGACAGGTCGCCCGCCATCGCTGTGAATCTGCATTGTCATGCTGGCCAGATGAATCAAGTTTCTGGGATGTCTCCCTGCTGTCAACCGGATAAGTCGCGGAATCAGTCGAAGTAACCACGTCACGATCTAGAGGCACGCCTAATGCTCGGAAAGCTTGGCGTACATATTTGGGATCTCCGGCCTTTTGCATCAGTAGAATAACCAGCGCCAACATAAACACCAACGACATCAGGCGTCGGGTTCCGCTAACTTGTTGTCTGGCTTGCTGCCGAATCCTAGATTGATTGTCCGCAGAGTACCAGCGATTGCTACGCAGTCGCACCATAGTTTTGCTCGCTCTCGGCGCTATGCCAAGCCTAATTTAGGGTTAGGGAAACCGGAGAGTTTGCGCTCTTTCGCTAGAAATGCTAGCGCAGCGGCGCAAGCCGTCCGGTGCCTATCCGAATGATTCTTGTTGACGATGCACTAGTTTCAATTTTCATCCTTCCCCTGACTGTACCATTTTTGTCAAATTCTGTTAGACTATCCAAGAAGCATGGCTTAGAAATTAGGGTCTGTTTGAAAAACTATTTTCCAATGCACATGGTAATCTCCTGCTGTGAGCAGTCGCTGAGACTCAACTTTTCAAGTCAGAGGTAATGGCTCTGACCGGGCTAGCGAGCAACTGGCATTGACTGATGAAGAACCTTTTCACAGATAGGCGATCCCAGGTTATCAAAGTTCGGAAGCTGCGCGCCTCTTGGATCGGTTTGCTGCTGGGACAATTGGCGTATCTTTTGCTTATAGTGCAGATTTCTCATGCCGCGCATGGGGCAGAGCCATACGAGAGGTTTGTCGAGCGACTGCGTGAACAAGGCTATTACGACTTAGCTCTAAACTATCTAGACGACATTAGTCAACGCCCTGCCCTGCCCGCTGAATTTCGTGAGTCAATCGAATTAGAGCGATCCTTGTTGTGGTTCCAATCGGCCAACTCGCTTGGCCCCAATTCGCCGCAACGAGCCGAACGGTTAGATCAAGCCGAATCGGCCTTGAGAAAATTTGTCGACAGTGCTGCCAAACATCCTCGCCGTGGCGAGGCCAGGTTGAAGCTTGGCGGATTGCTGCTACTAAGAGCCGAGGAAGCTAGGGCTGCTGCAAGTTCGGAAAATGGCCAAGAGATTCCGCTGGCAGTCAAATTTTATGGCGAGGCGCACGATCTTTTCGAAGGTTCCATCTCGGAAATGGCGGAGATCGAAGCTCAGTTGAAAGGCAATCGAGTTGATCCTAATGATCGACAGCAAGTAGCCTATCGAGAAAAAATTCGATCCGAGTTGCGTGAGGCTCAGTTGCTATCGGCCAAAGCGGTGGATGATCGTGGGCGTTGTCGAGCGGCAGATAGTCCAGAGCGATTGCAAGACCTGGAAAAGGCTCTGCAAATGTTTTCTTCGCTTTACACCAAAGAGCAGCGGATGATTGGCATTCGCAACTATGCGCTGTTCTATCGAAGCGATATTCAGCAGTTGCTCGGACGCAGCAGCGATGCCTTGGACGGTTATCAGCGCATCCTGGATGTGGAAGGCGTTGACGTGCTGCGTCCACTACAGACGCAGGCCATGGCCCAGCTTGTCAAGTTGTTAGCGGCTGACGGCAAGTTGGAACCGGCAAGCGAGCGAGCCAGTAAATGGTTGGATGGTCTGAGTAAAGAGGAGCGTAACTGGCCTGAAGCTCTGGAGCTTAGCCTTGAACTGGCTCAGATGCGTGTGCAGTGGATCAAAAAGCTGGAGGCCGACGAGCCAAACAGTCGAAACGCCAATACGTTGAAGCGGACGACGCGAAATGACCTAAAGGCTTTGTTGCGAACCGCCGGACCACATGCCGATCGAACCAGAGAAATGTTGTCGGATTTGGGAGTCGAAACTGAACAGACAGCCCAATCAACGGAAATGCCCCAAGTTAAGGACTTTAGTCAAGCGCTGATGGAAGCGCAATCGCGAATGGACAGCGCGGATACAACCGCTTTGGAAATTGCCGTCATCGATCAGCGGCTGGCCGACGACGCTTTACCTGAAGCCGAGCGCCAAACGCTTGCGGCGCAGCGGACTGAAGTGATCGGTCAGGTCGATCGATTGCGCAGCCAGTCGCTTGACTTGTTGCGCGAGGGTTTGCGACTGTTCAATCGTCAAACCGATGATCGCGGGCAGTTGTTCGATGCTCGTTTTCGAATGGCGTACCTTTATTTAAAACGCGAGCAGTTGCGAGAAGCCGTTGTGGTAGGGCAATTTGTCAGTCGATCGACGCCAGGAACTAATCAAGGTTTAAGTGCTGCGTCGATCGTGCTGCGAGGGTTCAGCGAACTGCTGCGACAACCAGACGCTGACCACGCATCTTTGATGGCCGAACTGGCTCCTTACGCTGAGTATCTGGTGGCAACTTGGCCGCAGTCGAACGAGGCCATTGCCGCCGCAGGCGCGCTGACTCAGATGGCAGTTAGCGCTCAGAACTGGGATCAGGCGGAAAAGTATATTCAGCTTGTTCCGGAGACCTCTGAAGGAATTGCTAAGCAGTATTTCCAACTGGGCGGGGCCTTGTTCGATCGATATCAGAGCGTGGTTGGGGCTAGTGGAATCGATGCGCCCGAGTCGGTTGCGTTGCGGGACCGGGCTGCTAAGTGGTTGCAGTTGGCAGCCGAAAAAAACGGGACGGACGATTCAGCCATCCGATTGTCTGTCAGCAGCGCGCTAGCTCAGCTTCGGCTGGCTCAGGGGCAAAGCGACCAAGCCGCCAAGGTCCTGATTGCTGGCCAAGACGCTCCAATTGTTTGGTTGGAAAAATCAGGGGACGGGGTTTCGACGAATATTCGCATGGACGCCTATCGCACGGCGCTGCGCATCGTTGCGGCGCAGATGGTTGATGGACAAATCGATGCTCAAGCGGCCGCAACACAGATGCGTACTTACGTAGACAAGCTACAGCAATCGGCTGGCGGCGAAGCAGCGGACAAACAGCGGCTACAAACTATTTTCACAGCGGTAGCCAAAGACCTGAAAGACAAACTGGCGCTGGTCAAGCAGCCAGAAAAGCGACGTCAGTTCTCTGAGGTCGTCTTGTTGGTGGTTGGTGCTGCAGCCAATTCGGATGCCTTTGCAACACAGTACTGGGCGGCAAGCACGCTTTTGTCACTAGCTCAGGAATTGGCAAGTCAGCCGGACGGAGCCCAGCAGGCTAAGCCGGCTTTTGAAAAATCCGCTCAGTTGCTGCAGCAAATGATGGCCCAGTCGGCTGAAGACCCAAAGTGGGTGCAACCGGAGAATGCAGCCATGCAGTTAAAGGTTTTGTTGGCTCAAGCCAGTCAAGGGGCAGAAGACTTTCGAACCGCGCTACAGACTTATGGCGAAATCTTGGATCAGAACGAAAATCTGCTTGATGTACAAATTCAGGTGGCGCGATTGCTTCAGCAGGTAGCCAAAGGCAACGCAGCCCGCTACAAGATCGCTATCGGTGGAGCTAGGCCCAACCCGAAGACCAAGGGGAATGCGTTTTGGGGATGGGGAAAGATCAGCCAAGTGACTTCCAAGCGGATGGATCAGTACTCCAACGAATTTTTTGAGGCTCGATACCAGTTGGCCAATTGCCAAGCCCTGATGGCTCGCGCTCAAACAGATCCCGCCGCTCGATCGGCTGGTCTAGGCCGTGCCCAGCGTGCGATCCAGGAGACATACTCGTTGTATCCCGAAATGGGTGGAAACGAGTCGCGCGTACGGTTTGAAACTCTGTTAAAATCAATTCAGCAGGAGCTTGGCAAACCGGCGACGGGCTTTGCCGGTCCTGTGGTCGGGTCGTGAACAGTTACGTTTTTTTTCGTGGGTCAAAGTTTTTTTCGTTAGGCTATTCAACTCGAGTAGGCTGAATGAATCAGGAATGATGCATGAGAGTTGCTGAAGTGTACCAATTCAGGTGTCGGGCACGGGCGTTCAATTCGCTGTGGCTAAGTCTGCTAGCTTGGATATTCGTTTCAGGTCTTGTCCGGGCTGAAGATCGCGTTTTCATCAAACAAGGACAATCGGTTCAAGGAACGATTTCCAAAATCACTCCCTTAGAAGTAGTTATCCAGGTGCGCAGCAAGGATCAAACGTTTCCGCTGAAAGATGTACGTAAGATCGCTTTCGACAAAGAACCAGTCGCGATGGACCGTGCCCGCGATCTTGCAATTGAAGGAAAGTTCCAGCAAGCGTTAGATCAGCTTAAGTCGATTCCCAAAGACAGTTTGCCAGACAATCCGCTGCTCAAGCAAGACTATGAATTCTATGTCTGGTACTGCGAAGGGATGCGCAGCTTGGCCGGAACCGGGGATCAGAATGCGGCCATCAAAGGACTGATGAGTTTAGACAAGGTCAATCCTAATTCACATCATCGCTGGTCCATCAAGTTATTGCTCGGCCGACTAGCATTGGCCAAGGCGGCTCCGGCGCGAGCGACTGAGTATTTTGTAGACCTAGCCAAGTCGCCGGACGATGTTCACCGTGCTGCCGCAAGTTATTTTGGTGCTAAAGCTCTGTTGCAGCAAGAGAAGGCCGTCGAGGCGGCTAGCGCTCTGAAAGGTTTGTTGTCAGCCACTGCAAGCTCTCCGGAAGCTGCACGTTACAAGAGTTTAGCCGCCGTTCTAGAAGCTAGAAGCCGCTTGCAAGCAGGCGATGCCAACACGGCGCTCAGCGCACTAGATGGATTGGCCGAACGAGAGGACAACACCGACATGCAGTTGTTTGCTGAAATCAATAATGCCAGGGGTGCCTGTTATCAGGCGCTCAATCAACCGCAGCGAGCCGCCTACAGTTATCTGCAAACCCATCTGTTGTTTTTTACCGATCCAGAGACACACGCAGAAGCCTTGTATCATTTGAAGAAATTGCTGACAGCCATTGGCCAACCGGCCAAGGCGGCGGATGTTGGTGAGCAACTGGCAAAGCTTTATGCTTCCAGCGTGTGGGCCAACAAGAAATAGCGAAAGGGCTAGCCACTGATTGGGCTAGAGGTTAAAACCGATGTTGCCCTGTGGGCTCGCTCGGACTCGACCTCAGCCACCCGGTCGAAAATATTTCAGAATTGGAAACGACTTGTGCTAAGGCATACGTGCACGAGCACGAGCACATGACACCTCAAACGATTTGCAAAATAAACTTTGGAGCAGCGCACATGACAGGCTGGTTTAAGCTTCTATGGACTGGCGTTTTTGCCATTTTTTGGACCGTCGTTTCGTGCTACTGCTGTTCGGCAATTGCTCAAGAAGACAACTTGGACGATCTGTTGGGCGCTCCGGCGGCAGCTCAGACGGCTCCTGCTGCTGGAGCGGCTGCGCCTAACGGAGCGGGTAACCCGGCAGGCAATGCTGGTGCCGCGCAAGCAGAGGGTCCTGCGTCGACCAACATGTTGGTTTGGACCTTCCAAGCGTTGGGCTGGATGTACACGATCGTGTTCTTTGCTTTGTCGGTGACCTTAGTGACTCTGATCGTGATGAATCTGATCGCATCCAGGCGGGACAGTATCTGTCCGCAGGACTTGGTAGAATCGGTTGACCAGCATGTAGCTGCTGGCCAGCATCAGCAGGCGGTCGAGGCGATTCGCAATGATGGGTCGTTCCTAGGACAGGTTGTGTCGGCCGGCCTAGCTCGTTTGGAGCGCGGACACCCGGCAGCTATCGAGGCCATGCAGGAGGTGGGCGAAGAGGAGACGATGAAACTGGAACACAGTTTAGGATACATGGCGTTGATCGGTAACATCAGTCCCATGGTTGGACTTCTTGGAACGGTCCAGGGAATGATCTCTGCTTTCCGTACCATCGCTATGTCGGGCTCAACTCCGGCAGCCGCCGATCTAGCCATGGATATTTCTACGGCATTGTTTACGACGCTGGCAGGATTGGCCGTGGCCATCCCGGCTTTGGCCATTTATGCTATTCTTCGCAATCGTATCCAACGGATGACTTTGCATGTGGGCGTTGCCAGTGAACAGATGCTCGAAAAATTTCTGAAGTAATGTTAGGTGGTAATTGGGGCGCTAAGAATTTCTCTTAGGACGACAAGCCATGCGACTAGGGCGAAAAAATCATGAGGGTCCACTGGAAGTGGATCTGACGTCGATGATCGATATGGTTTTTAATTTAATCGCCTTTTTTATGGTACTGATCAACTTTTCTCAAAGCGAGCAGAACGACCGGGTTACCCTGCCAACCAGTGAATTAGCCAAGCCGGCTGAATCACCGTTGGAGTTCCCGATTATCGTTCATTTGACTAGTGCCAATACCGTGGAGATTGCTGGGAATGTCGTGAATCTGGAATCGCTGCGCAGCCAATTGGCTCCCGAACTGTCTTTGTTGGCTCTGGAAGGCAAGACGGCGGCTGATGCCAATGTCGTTCTGCGTGGCCACCAGACGATTGCCGGAGGTCGGGTGCAGGAGATCATCAAGCGATTCCAGGATTTGGGCTTCGAGAAATTTGCGCTTCGAGCTAAGGAGCAACTGTAATGCGACCGCGACATCACCCCAAGCAAGAAACACCTCAGTTGCCGATGACTTCGATGATCGACATCGTTTTCCTGCTGCTGGTGTTCTTCGTCATGACATTTAAGATCAGCGCTCAGGAGGGTGACTTTAACATCAAGATGCCAACTCCTGGCAGCGGTTCTTTGGCTGATACCACTCAGTTATCGATTAAGCTTCGATTAAAATCCGATGGCGGTGGTGGACTGCAAGAGATCGTCTTGAATGAACAGTTGAATTTTGGCACTGACTGGAACGCATTGCGTGCGAAGATCCTGGAGCTAGTAGGCGATAGTGCAGGTCCAGAGGGCGAGGAGGGTCCGGAAGTGGAAATCGATTTGGATTATGATTTGCACTATGTTCACGTGATTCAGGCGATTACCAGTGTGACCGGTTATCGATCCGGCGACGATATCGTCCGGCTGGTTCAGCGGATTAAATTTGCACCGGTGAGAAAGTAGTGCAATTGATTTTGACAGCGCGCGAAATATGATGGTGGGTCGGGCGGTTTAGGATTAGGCTCGCGGGTGAAACTGTCGATGAACCTTCTTCAGTCGCGATGGGTCGACTTGGGTGTAGATCTGAGTGGTTTGAATGCTGGCGTGTCCCAATAATTCTTGAATCTGCCTAAGGTCGGCACCGCCACTTAACAGATGCGTTGCAAAACTGTGACGCAACGTGTGAGGGCTGACTGCTGGGTCGATTTCTGCGCGATTGGCATATCGCTTGACCAGTTCCCAGATCGCCTCGCGGCGCAGCCGACGCCCTGTTCGCGATAGAATCAGCCAGGGACACTGCTGTGCGGAACGTGAGCCCATGAGCTGCGGTCTAAGGGCCTGCAAGTACAGTCCGACGGCCTCTTGTGCGCGACGACCGATCGGTACCATCCGCTGTTTCGATCCTTTGCCTTCAACCAGACAATAACCTTCATTCAGGTGCAGATTGGAGAGCAATAAATTGGAAACTTCCGAAACGCGGCAGCCCGTTGCGTAAAGAAGCTCCAAAATGCAGCGATCGCGTTGCCAGAATAGATCCACTTGACAAGGAGCTGACAGAAACTGATCAACCACGGCTGGCGAGATGGCCTTGGGGATTCGTTGCCAAACCGTTTGAGTGTGCAGTAACTCAGAAGGATTGTCTTGTACTGCTCCCTCTAACTGCAGGTACTTATAAAAAATTCGAGTAGCCACGATGATGCGCGAAATGCTGGTGGCCGCAAGTTTTTCACGTTGCAAGTAAGCGATGAACTCGCTTAAGTCAGCTAACTGCAGTTTGGGCAATTGTTTGCCAGCGGCCCATACTTGCAGGCGGCGCAGGTCTCTTCCGTAGGCGGCTACCGTGTTGTCTGCCAAGTGGCATTCGCTGCGCAAGTAGTCGGTGAATCGTGTGTACCAGTCACTAACTGCGTTGGTGGGCGGGGCGGGGGCGGCGGAACTTGTACCGCTTTCTCTCAATTTTCTGAGCTTGCTGGACATGCGGAATGATCCCGATAGCCGTTCCAATTTCCCGCTCGATGCAAGATGTTTAGTTTTTCGGCTGGTAACCGCCGCAGGGACTGCAATTTCGGTTCAGAACTGGCCGATGAAAGGCAGAAGGCAGCAGATTGGTTCGGATGTGGACGTTCACGCAATTTGTAGGGCGAAGCCAAGTGGAAGGCGACGGAGCGAAGCGATGAGAATCTTGGTGATTGGTGGTGCCGGCTACGTGGGTTCCCACGCGGTCCGAAAGCTAATTGGCAGTGGTCATGAAGTATGGGTCTACGACAATCTGTCGTTGGGACATGCCGAAAGCGTCCCTGACGAGTGTTTGATTGAAGGTCAATTACAGGATCGTCGCAAACTGGTTCAAACGATGAACAGGGCTGGTATCGAAGCCGTAATGCACTTTGCCGCGTTGACGCTGGTCGGGGAATCGGTGACGGATCCCGGCAAGTACTACCAAAACAATGTTGCCGCCACGCTGGAGCTGCTGGAGGCGATGAGAGAATCCGGGGTGTGGCGAATCGTATTCTCGAGCACGACGGCAACCTATGGTCAACCTGAAAAGATTCCAATCGCTGAAACAACTCCGCAGCAGCCCATCAATCCTTACGGCTTTACCAAGCTGGTCATCGAACGTGCATTAGCGGACTATGCAGCCGCATACGGTTTTGGCACCGCAGCGCTACGCTATTTCAATGCCGCCGGAGCCAATCCGGCTGGGGACATTGGCGAGGATCATACTCCTGAGAGTCATTTGATTCCGCTAGTGCTGCAGGTCGCGCTGGGGCAGCGTGACCGAATCGGGATTTTTGGAGTTGATTATCCGACTCCTGACGGGACTTGCATCCGAGACTACGTGCATGTGGATGATCTGGCCGATGCGCACCTGCGAGCGCTCAGTTTGTTGGAGCCAGGCAGTCGCCTGCAATTGAACTTGGGAACAGGCCGCGGACACAGTGTTTTGGAGGTGATATCTGCCTGCCGCGAGGTGACGGGGCATCCGATTCCGACGAGAATCGAGCCGCGTCGAGCCGGGGATTCGGCGGAATTAGTGGCCGATAGCAGCCTGGCACAGCGCGTATTGGGCTGGACGGCTCAGTATACTTCAATCAAAGATATTGTCGAAACCGCTTGGCGTTGGCATCAGCAGCACCCGCAGGGATATGCCAGTCGATCCGCGCAAGCAAGGCCTGTACAGGTAAAATAGCATCTAAGAGGTGTACATCCTGAAACGAGTTTGGTTGTTCAAGCCATGCAAGATATCATCATCGAGAAACCGTATCGGTTCCAAACGCCTTATCAAAGTACTTTGGCTCCCTATCTGTTTCAGCGCTTTCGATTGGTCGATCGCTTCTTAAAGCACTACGAGGGGATCTGTTCGCACGAGGTTCGAGGAATCGAGCACTTGAAGGAGTCGCTCCGACGGCAAGCCGGCATTGTGCTAGCTCCCAATCACTGCCGCTACTCAGACCCGCTAGCGATGGCCTGGGTGTTACGGCCTGTGGGAGTCTATCCGTATGCGATGGCTTCCTGGCACCTGTTTCATCACAGTTTTGCGCAGTCTCAATTGATTCGTTTGTGCGGTGGTTTTAGCGTCAATCGGGAGGCGGTAGATCGTCAGGCTTTGGACATGGCGGTCAGCGGACTGGTGGAAGGGCAACGTCCGTTGATTCTGTTTCCCGAAGGCACCGTGTTCCGGAGCAACGATCGATTGCAGCCTTTCTTGGATGGTGTCGCCTTCATCGCCCGCACGGCGGCTAGACGACGTGCCAAGCAGGGAAGATCCAGCACGGTGATTCATCCGGTGGCAATCAAGTATCTGTTCCAAGGTGATGTCATTCAGACGATCACTCCGGTGGTTGAGGAGATGGAGCAGCGGTTTGCCTGGTACCTGCCAACCTGCCGAGCGAGAACCATGGTAGAACGAGTTAGCAGGTTGACGGACGCCTATTTGGTCACCAAAGAGATTGAACATTGCGGGAGCGTTGGGCAGGGTAATTCTCAAGATCGTCGCTTACAGTTGATCGAGCAATTATTAAGGCCATTAGAAAAACAGTGGCTTAAGAATTCGCCCAAGGAAAACACGCTTGTGCCTCGGATCAAGGCGCTGCGTCTGCTGATGGTACCTTTGCTTTTGTCGGATCAGACGCCGCCACGCGAGAAGCAACAAATAAGACTAGACCTAAGTCGTATCTACACCGCTCAGCAGATCGGATCGTACCCCGAGGGCTATCTAGACTCGCCTGTGACCAATACCCGTTTGCTGGAAACGGTCGAACAGCTTGAGGAGGATATCTGGGGCAAGGCTCGCGTTCACAAGCCGCTACATGCCGTGTTGCAAGTGGGACCGGCGATCGAAGTCACCGACCAACGTCCTGACAAGGAGTCGGCTGATCCGTTGATGGTGCAGTTGGAAACCAGAATCAGAGAGATGTTAGTCGAACTGTCTAGTCAGGCTCAGGTGGTGGCCTGAGCCGCTCCGGCTGCGGCTAATTCAGAAGCAGCCAATTCAGATGCAGGGATCCGGGCTAAAATGGCTGGATAGTTTGCATCTGTAGCCGAATCGTTATCTTGATTGCCAGAGAGCAACTTCTCTGCGGCATCCTGATTCTCAAGAGTCGTCAGCGCCTTTTTCAGGGCTAGGTGCAACGACATGATGTGGCTTTGCAGATTGTTGACGGGCTCCACCATATCCGTCCAGTAGTCGTCGGTTCGTAAGACCAGCGGAGCGCAGTTGGGAGTGTCGATGATGCGGGAAAGTTGCTGTCTGACGCGGTACGCAGGTCCGACAAACAGGTGGCTCAATCGGACCATGTCAAAAATGACCAGTGGCAAGAACATCAGCGCGCTGGGAATCCAAGGGCCTGCACTTTGGAACCACTCACTGATGTGCCGCGAGTAGCTCCACTGCGGATTATCGAAATACTGAGACATCGCAGTAGTGGTGCCGCAGTAAAGTACCACGGCAAACCAGTAGATTAGCACTCGGCCTACCAAGACCCCCTGCACACGGGGATCGATCCACATTCGATTGCGATAGGCCATTGGAGCAGCTCGGCAGCTTGGAAGGACGTGCTTTACAGTTGGTAATTGACGATGGTCACTTGCTAGTTGCCACCGCCAATGGCATTGGTGATCGCGTTGCTGGACCGTTCGAACGTTTCTTCAGTTGCGTTAGCCAGGATAAATACGGTGGCGATACAAACGCCTACAATACCGGCCAGCATGATGGCATATTCCACTGCGGTGGGCCCGTCTTCATTATGCCAGAATTTGGCGATTTTCTTTCGGAAAAGCACGACTGGATCTCCTGGGTTTAGGTTCATTCGATGGGAAACGCAGTACGGCCTGAACGGTTCTGGCTGACGGAAGGCACGTTCCCATTGAAGAAAGGTTAGCTTGTAGATAGGTGCAGGGCCTTTCTGCTGAGCAAAAAACCAAGCTCGACCGGTTGGCTTGGTGATGGAATCGTTATAATTGACGTTATCGCTACCTTAATTCACTGACCGTACCTGCAAGGCCTTTCATACCGGCACCGCGGTTTGGCGGTTACCCAAGATCGATTTTGACAAATGTTCGGACCTATATTTGGCCGCCAATGGCGTGTTGCACCACGACGGCTGCGTTTTTACATGCAGCGAGTTATTTTTGTCTTGGTGTTATTTAGTGTTGTCTGCACGACATGGGCATTGATGGCTGGCATGCAGCCGGTCCGTGACTTAGGTGATTTCTCACGCTTCGGCGTGATGGTTTTTCAGATCGTTGCACCGATGGAACTGGCCATCCTGATGTTCTTCTCTGCCGTGACGTGCGCCAGCAGCGTGGCACAGGAAAAGGACAGAAGAACCCTGGTTTTGCTCCTGCTGACACGACTATCGAACTTCCAAGTGGTCGTCGGCAAGCTGGCCGCTAACCTACTAGGGATTGGTGGATTGATCCTATGTGCCATGCCGCTGATGCTGCTGATTGCACTGATGGGCGGCGTTAGCATACCGCAAGTGTTGATGGCCACTGCGGTGATAGGGGCGACGGCGATGTGGTGTGGGGCGCTGGCTACCCTAGTGGCTTTTTGGCGCGAGACGACGTTTCAGACTTTGGCTTTAACTTTCTTGACAATCGCTGGTGTATTGGTAATTGGTGAGGTGATTGCGGCGGGGCGTTTGGCGGGATTATCGCCGGGTTGGGCTGATATGTTCAGTCCACTTCGGGCGTTGTGGGTGGTCTGCCAGCCGCTGGCTCCACCGCCTTGGCTGGGCCTGCCAGGTGGGGCACCGACCGGTTATTGCTTGTTGAGTTGCCTGGCGTTTGTTGGGCTAAGTACATGGGCTGTCTGGAAGCTTCGCGACTGGAATCCTTCGCAGCAGATTCGACCTCAAGCGCCAGAACCGGATGAAGATTATGCGGTCCAGCAGATTTCGTCTGGTTCCGAAGCAGCGGCCACTTGGAAGGCGCGCTCGCCGCGCCCCATGTGGAATAATCCCGTGCTTTGGCGCGAAGTCCGCACATGGGCATACGGGCGGAAGCTGTGGGTGATTCGCTTGATTTATTTGGCTCTCTTTGTGGCTGCGATCTTTGCTCTGCATATCTCTGTCACCACCGGACTGGCGCTGGAGAAAAGTAGGTTGGCCGAAGAGTTGTTGCCGGTTGCGGCAAAGATTTTGGCCCCTTTTGTGGTCGTTTCCTTGGTCTTGATCAACGCACTTGCGGTCAATTCTGTCACCAACGAGCGTGATGCCTTAGCTCTGGATCTCTTGCTTGCCACGCAGATCACACCGCTGCAGTTCTTAAGCGGAAAATTGATTGGCGTGTTTTACGTAACCAAAGAAATGGTGCTTGGTCCGCTGCTGCTGGTGGGTTACTTGTGGTACAGCAACGGAATCAGCACTCCCAATCTGCTATACGTTCTGGGTGCTCTATTGGTGGTGGATCTGTTTGCGGCCATGCTGGGAGTCCATTGCGGGATGATCTATGCGCAGTCGCGGTTAGCGATTGGAACAAGTCTGGGGACTCTATTCTTTTTGTTCCTTGGGATAGCCACTTGCATGATGATCATGATGAGCTTCCGAGGATCGTTTGCTAGGCAGTTGCCACCCTTTCTTGCGATCATCTTGGGCGGGGGCACAGGTCTATTTATGGCCATGGGCAGCCGCAATCCCAGTCCGGCCATTGCGCTGGCCGCCTTTGGCTTGCCATTTCTGACATTTTTTGCCATCACCAGCTTCATCCTTCGAAACCAAGAATTGACGGTGTTCTTGGTGACGGCGGTGGCTTATGGCTTTAGCACCCTTGCCATGATCATTCCAGCACTTAGCGAATTTGATTTCGCGGGTGGAAGGGCTCGAACGGTAGATGACGAAGGGTAGACGTCATTAGTTCTTGCTGTAGCCCAAAGCCTGAATGATATTCAGCATCTCTTCAAAGGTGATGTAGCGGCGTCGGTTCTGAACCTTATAACTGTCGATTGCCTCTGCCAGTTCTCGAGCGTCTGGCGAAAGCCTCGCATGTGAGTTGCCAAACTGCCGTCGTTCGACTCCGCTGGTGGTCGCCGGATTGCCCTGACGACGGTCCACAAAAGCGCTGGGTGCTAAACTTTGAGTTTGTTCCGACATCGAATCATGTCTCCACGGCCAAGGATTGCTGTGTCTATCGGATCGGCAGTTGGTCCTAGAAGGACCGGCCTAGACACAGACTGTTCATCACGCATTACCAACTGAAATCTAGCTTGCGAATACCCGAATGGCAAATCTTCTCAGGATTTATTTCGGAGTTTGAAGCGTCGCGGCAGGGTTGTCTTCGATTAGGGCCGGGCCTGGGCTAACTATTGGAGCGGATACGGGTACCGTATCGATCGTAGGGGTTGTATTGGTGATCAAGCCATCTTGCCAAGTGGCCTGAAAATGTTGTTGCAGGTGAGATTGTAAAGCCAAGGCTTCCGGGTGCGCCGGTTGACGGCTCAACACCTGCCCCAGGTAGATTCTGGCTTCCGCTACTTGGCCTAACTGAGCATTTAATTGTGCGATCTGCAAGAAAGTCTGACAGTCGTCGCAATTAGCCTGCTGTGTAGCCTGTACCAGGCAAACCTTGGCTTCATTGGTTTGTCCCAGGCTAGCCATGGCCTGACCTTTCAGCAGCCAGGCGGTCGCAGATTGGCTTTCCGGTGATCTTAGGTCCGACATGCGTTCCAAAGTGGCCAGAGCGCGCTGCGGGCGATTCATGCGCTGGTAAAGTTCTGCCAATGCCAATTGCACGGGCGGGTTGTCAGTCTGAGCCATCAATGAGCGGTGGTAGAACTGCATGGCCTCTTGCAGTTGCCCTTGATCCGAAGCGATCTTGGCTCGTAGTTGCCATGCGTCTGCCTGCTGGCGATTGTTGTTCAGAGCCAAATCCGCTTGAGCCTGGGCCTGTGCAATCTGACCTTGTTCCAAATTCATCTCCCCTAGTCGTACCAGCAGTTCCGGGTTATTGCCGCTGATACGAGCCGCCTCTTGCATATGCCTTGTGGCAACGCTATGGTTCCCCCTTTGCCACTGGATTTCAGCCATTCCCCAGTGGGCTCGCTCGTCCTGAGGGCTACGCCGAAGCGACTCGGTGAACAAGGCTTCGGCATCCTCGGTCTTGTTGGACTGCAGAGCTTCGGCACCACGAAGCGAATACTTTCGGGCGTCGGCCAAAGCCGCATTGCTCTGCGACCTTCGCAGGCTTCGGCAGCCCATAGCGCTGCCTACCAAAACTGGCGCTAAAAGCACCAGTCCTAGGCATAGGTTGCGACTATTCCGATCGGGGATGGGCATTGGAAGAAGGGGTGATTGAGTTCAAAAATAGATGTTTTCCCAGACTATGCAGCTTCTGACCGCTGGCTCGGGTTCCGAAAACCGAAACTGAGCCAATTTTCTTCAGCCATAGGGGCGGGCTACAACTGTCCACTTTATCCAAGGGACATTACCATATTGAGTTTCCGTGGCGGAAGTCCTGTTCCGCTGCTAGCATTCCCTTTCTCTGCCTGGACCGCGACGAACATGCCCAACACCTACCAATGGATGGAATTGGAACTGCTTTATCCGGAGAATTGGAGGGTACAGGAAGACACAGAAGCGGGTGCTCTATTTATCGAAAGTCCAACGGGGACCTTTCTGACTATTACGCGACCCAAGAAATTGCGAGCGGCCTTTGATCAAGCTCGAAAGGCGATGGAAAAGGAATATGACAACGTCGAAACGGAAAATTGCTCACGACTGCTTGGCGAAACGCTGCTTGAGGGCATAATTCAGCGATTTGTCTACCTGGACTTCATAGTCACCAGCCATATACTCAAGCTGGAAAGCGAACAGGAAGATTTTGTACCCATGTTGATCCAGATCCAAGGCGAAGACCGCGATATGGACCGCGAGCAACCGGTTCTGGATGCCATTCTGACCAGTCTTGTCCGGGATCAGCAGACATTGTCCTGATTGCCTTGTCCACTTCTGACCACCTTCGATGGAAACCACAATGACGCAACAAAGAAAAGGGTCCGATTACGCTGGACTATCGGTCGCTATTATTACTCCGCTGAAAGATAACGTGCTGGACGTCGCCAAACTGCGAGAGCAGGTTGAATTCCAGATCCAGGCGGGCACGAGTTGTTTGGTGCCGGTCGGAACCACCGGCGAATCGCCCACACTGTCTCACGAGGAGCACGAACGGGTTATCAGCGAAGTGGTTCAAATCGCGGCTGGCCGAGTCAAGGTGATGGCGGGCACGGGCAGCAACTCGACCGCCGAGGCCATTCGGCTCACGCGCTGGGCGGCTAAGGAGGGTGCGGATGCCTCCTTGCAAGTGGCTCCCTACTACAACAAACCGACTCAAGAAGGCTTCTACCAGCACTTCAAAGCGGTCGCACAGGATGTCGACCTGCCGATCTGCGTCTACAACATTCCCGGACGCTCTGGCAAGAACATCGAACCCGAAACGATCGCTCGGCTGGCTGAAATTCGCAACATCACCATGGTCAAAGAGGCCACAGGTTCGCTGGATCAATGTTCGCAGATCCTCAATACAACCAATCTGACGGTACTCAGTGGAGATGATAGTTTGACGCTGCCCATGATGAGTGTTGGGGCTGAGGGCGTCATCTCTGTGGCCGCCAATATCGTTCCTCACGATGTTTTGGCACTGGTTCGAGCAGCCGCTGATGGAAACATGGCCGAGGCCATGCGGTGGCATCACAAATTGTTCCCCTTGTGCCGTGATATGCTGGGGCTAAGCACCAATCCGATTCCGGTCAAGGCAGCCATGCGTTTGCTGGGCCGAGACACTGGTCAGCTCAGACTGCCCATGACGCCACTGGGTCAGGCCGAGGAAGCCAAGCTGCGAAGTACGTTGCAACAGTACGGGTTGCTAGCTGCCTCTTAAATACACTCAACGGCCCAAACCACCTCTGGCACTAAATTTCAAAACAACCAGCCTCTCGATCCTAACACGATTTGTTTCGCACGGATGTTGGCAAACAGCGAAAAAGCGTCGAATGGTGATTTCTTGCGACGCTTCCGTTGCCGGAGTTTTTTCATGCAAGAGATTGCTAGCTATGGCATGTTCAGACTGGTCTCAAACCAGAAAAATTTGTGCTAATGAGAAAAGATGTAGTGTTTAATCTTAACTTTCCGCTTGAGACGATCCGAAAGTATTAGATATAAGACTAGGAGTTCGGGCTGATCGAATTCAAATTTTGTCAAAGGATTGATGAAATAATGGCTAAACAACTTTACCGTCCGTTTTATTTGATTGCCATGGCCGGAGCGCTTAGCACTGCTGGATGCCAAAGCGGGGCTTCCTGGAGATCGCCGTCTACTTGGTTTGCAGCTCGCCAGCCCGACCCAGCGGTCATCGCGGGTCGAACAGAGACACCGCAGATGCCACAAAGCCCAGCAGAAAAATATGCACCTACGGCACTGGCTAACAAGTCGAACAGTCCAGTTGGCAATTCGGCGGTCGGTCAAGTGCCGGTCGCAGGTCAGGTTCCCGCTCCAGGTCAAGTACCTGGCGTTAGTAGTCAGCCTGCCTATGGCAATACACCTCAAATGGCTAATACTGTAAAGACCACCGTACCAGCACCAACTGGTGGCTTGGCCGCGCTGTCAAACGGCTATCAGACCGGGCCCTACGGCATGGCTACTCAGCCGGGTACGCCAACAGCAGGCGCGCCGACGACGGGTACTCCTGTGGCAGGTACGACCGTAGCCAATCAAACCGCATCCAGCGTTAAAGGCCCCAACAGCTTTGCAAATCCTTATGGCGGAACCTTTGCAACGGCTACCAGTTCGCCAGCCACCGCTCCAAGCACCGCGCTGCCAGCAAGCGCTGCACCCTACGGCAGTACCGGTGTCGGGCTTGCCAGCAACCCGGCAACCAATTCGACCGCGCCGGCAGCATCGAACTATCCTGCATTGCCAGGGGCAGTGCCAACAGGTCCAACCGCAGCGATGGTTAGCGGTCCTAGCGGGTCAGTGCCAGGCAGTTTAGCTTCCCTGCCCTACCCTAGCATCAATTCAACCCCAACGGCGCCAACCACCAGTGTTCCTGCCGGCAGCGTACCTGCTGCCAGTGCCTATCCGGCGGTTGCTCCAGCCAGTGCTTACGCCCCTGGAACCACAGGCAGAACCACCAATTACAATTTTGGAGTAGGTTCTGCAACCACAGCGCCAACAGCCGGTCAAAGTCCGACGATGGGCTTGCCGCCTAATACCGCCACCGGTGGTGCTCCTCAGTTGATCCGATAAGTGGCCATTGAGAATTTATTTTCTAAGACGTAGCTGCGGTCTCTACCAAACGATTTCGGCTGCGTCAAAAATGGGGCCTTCGACACAAGTTCGCTTGTAATCCCATTGCTCGGCGGTGCCCACTTTAGCCACGCAGGTGAAGCAGATACCAAGCCCGCAGGCCATGGGTGTCTCTAGCGAAACTTGGCATGCCACGCCAAACTTCCCAGCGATCTGAGCGACAGCTTGCATCATCGGTTCTGGCCCGCAGCAGACCACGCGCGTGCCCGACAAGCTGGTCTGCTTTTCAAGTATTTCCACAAACAAATCAGTAACCAGTCTAGGTGGGCCGCCGGCTGACCCGTCATCGGTTGCCAAGTGCATGTTAACTGCCGCCTGCTGGAACGCGTCCAGTCCGGCCAGATACCGCTGACTTCGGACGCCGTAGCACAGGCTCACTCGATTTGCGTACCCGGCTGGACGTTGGCCAAACCGCTGCTGCCCGAGCGCTTCTTTGGCCAGGCACAAAAGTGGTGTCTGACCAATGCCACCGGCGACCATGATTAAATGATCTGTGGGCGTCGAGTCAAAACTATTGCCCAGCGGTCCCCATAGACTCACACACCGTCCAGGCTCAAGCTGTGCAATGCTGCTGGTCAGTTTTCCCTTGATTAGATAGACGATTTCGACCCAGCTACCTGCCGGATCGCAATCGTACATTGCAAACGCCCGTCCGATCAATGGATCGCAGCTACGCAGATCACGAAGCATGTAAAACTGGCCGGGCAGACCAGGATCTTGATCCGTCTCCAGCTCCAATCGCAACCGCATCGTGTCCTGAGCCAGGCGGGAGTGCTGAAGAATCTTAGCCTGGTAGCACTTGGCGTGATCAGCGTAATGAACCATGAGTAGCCGCAATCAATTTAGTATCAATTCAGTATGATGTTTCAATCAATCTGTCCTACCGTCCAGTCTATCATCACTGGCTTTTTCTTCCAGGACGCCTCTTTGAACTCGATGCAGTTCTACCTGTACGTGATGAAGAGCTGCCACCCGTTCGAGATTTCCCGCCAGCAGGCCGCTGGCCTCGCGGCTTGCCTCCCAACGCCGATTGTTCTAGCGAACCTGACCGACTGGAGCTTCGAAAATTGGACTTAGATCCAGAGGCCTTGGTTCGACCCGCACTGTGGCTCGCGGTCTTGTTAGTGGCGCGACGCGAAGAGGCTTCCGCTGATCGACCTTTGGACGTGCGCGATCCTTTCGCCGATGGGCGTCCACGCGATTGGCTCGTACGCGATTGGCTCTCACGCGGGCTACGGCTTCGTGCGTGTTTTTTAGTCGTCGATTCTTCATCGGTCTCATAGTCCAACACGCTACCCGAACTGGTCATGCCTGAAAAATCACCTCCAAAATCGTCATCCCAATCTTCGCCACCACCAAACATGATGGAATCATCACCGCTGATCAGGCTAGCTGGAGTCAGGTCGACATCCTGATCAAGACCCAAACCAAAGTCATCACTAGTTGGCAGCTCCAGCGGCTTGGATACCGTGCCTGGCTGAACTTGATTGGCCACCGATTGATAACCGGCCGTGGCAGAGTCCAAATTCGCAGTACCTGTCTTCTTGGATGGACTGGACTTGCTGGCAGCAGCGGGCTGAGTGCAAGCATAAAGCGACTTGACCTCTTGCTGTGTCAATTCGCGAGCAGCGCCGACCGGCAATTCGGCCAATCGAAGCGGACCAATGGCAATGCGACGCAGAAGCACGACTTTGTGTCCAGCCCGAGCCAAGATGCGGCGGATCTCGCGATTCTTGCCTTCCGAAAGCACGATCTCAAGTTCTGTGAACGACTTGCGAACCTTTCGAATGCGAGCGCCATCGATTCGTGCGATACCTTCTGCCAAGTAGACACCCCTGCGCAGCTTGGCCAATTCCTCATGAGCTAATGCACCAGCGACCACTACAAAGTAGGTCTTCTGAACTTTGTAGCGCGGATGAGCAAGACGCTGAGCCAAATCGCCATCGTTGGTCAGTAGAATCAGGCCCTCGCTGTGTTGATCCAATCGGCCAACCGAAAAGACTCGCTGTCGATCGGGAACAAAATCAACCACTCGCATGCGACCGCTGGGATCTTGATTGGTCGATAGGACCCCTTTGGGTTTGTTTAGAGCATAATAAACATGTCTAGACTTCTTCAGCAACGATCCGTCCACTTTTATTTTGGAAACGGCAGGATCGATTCGAGTCCCCAAGTCGGTTACGGTTTGGCCGTCCACTTCGACTCGACCTTGCAATACAAGTTCCTCAACGTCGCGCCGACTTCCCAAGCCGGCCGCAGCCAACACCTTGTTGATGCGCAGCAAGCTTGGATCGGAAGCAGCCGTAGTAGGACGTTTCTTTTGATGTCGGGCAGGTGGGAATCGCTTAGGCACAGTATTATTTCCTTTGCTAATTTAGGTGATTTATATCCACTGCCGTAAGTAGTGGTGTGTGACATGCGGGCCTAAAACAAATTGATGATGAAACTGAAGTATTCTGTTTACGACAATTTTGGAAGTTCATGTGCGAACGGTTTCTTAGTCCCCTCTCCACCGGCTTTGCGGGGGAGAGGGATAGGGGGCAGGATTCTCTTACTGCTCCAAAGTTTTGCATTAAGAAAATCCTCAATCACGACAAACTCAATCTCGTAACAGCAAGCGCAACTTTCATCGCAGGTTAGTCAAACGAGCACGCGAAGGCGTAGAGAACGCCAGCAAGAATGCCAATGCCCGTTCGTTGAGCGGTCTGTAACTAGAGACAGCGCCCTGAGGTTGGCAATTCGGCTAAGCGTCATCACGACGATTCGCACACGGATGTACAACTTCCAGCAGCATCATGAATCTGTGCTGCAATGCAGATCAACGCACGCTATCTTACTCCAGCCGAAAGTTTTGTCCAGTTCAAGCCCAAAACAGTCTGCTCCACCGGCATAGCTTAAGAACCGCTAAAATGATAGCGGAATCTGCTATGTAATCGCGCATTGCACCAACGAAACTGCCGCTGAACCACCAGAATGGTAGAGCGGAAGTGAAAGTAAAAAACTTGAGCGAGCAAGTAAATAGTTGGCAGGAAAATTCGCTAGGCCTGGATTTCTAGGCTCGACGGCGACGTACAAACATGCCAGCTAGTCCGGTTGATAGCAACAAAGCAGAGCTAGGCTCAGGGATAACCTCTACTTGTAAGTTGTCGTAAACGGTGAACACGCCCGCTGATGAGAGCGAGGTGAAGGCATCGTGTACTGACAGGCTAACTTTTCCATGAAGGTTACCCGTAAACAACGTCGCACCGGCCACGGTGTTATCAAAAATAAGTCCGGTCGTGTTGGTTACGGGATTCGTCATGTAGTACTTGATACTCTTGGCCGTGTTATCGACATGAACTTCAACCGTGGTCCACATGTTTCCAGGGCTGCCAGCCACTGTGGCTTGAGGTGATGGAAACAGGCCAGTGTAGAACGCACCGGTATTGTTCGATCCATGTCCAAGGTAACTTGCATCTGTATTCGGGAAAGTTGTAGGTCCACCATTGGCAGCCGCCAAGAACCAGCGATAGTCGGACGGAGATCCACCATCACCAGAAAACGCCATAAACGAACCAGAACCAGATATGGGGGTAAATAAAGCATTGAATGTCGACCCATCGCCCCCCACACCAACTTGCCCGTGGGTTGTTGTACCTGTGCCAGAAAAGGCCATATAGGTATCAACCTTCAGAATGTACTGATTGGCGGTAACAGGTAGGTTGTGGAACAGAGTTTGCGAGTTCGTGACACCTAACGACGTATTGGCTGCTATTCGCACACCACCTTTTTCTCCACCGCTAGATCGCGGTGCCAGTGGAATGCCTGCAGCGATATAGTCGAACGCATAGGCCACCGAGCCGTTGGCTAGATTATTGCTCACTCGAGTATAATTAGCCGATGTGTCCACCTCGAAATTGTCGGTAATGACAATTGCGGCTTGGGTTGGGCTACTGAACACCATGCAGGATAGTGCAAGCCCCGCAGAAACAAGAAACATTCTCATGATCTTCCCCTCTTGCTAACATTGAACAAAAAACTGGAACTACAAAATTACCAACCTTTGAACTCTAATCCCCGAAGGTCGCACGTACAACCTTTTAAACCCACATTACTAACTATTTATTTGCAATTGTCCTGGACAGTAGTCAAGCCCCACACCTAGTTGACATTAAGGCAACTTGTCGCCACTCCTACTTGATAGGCTCTCCGGCAGGCTTCAACGCCTGGATTTCACTAGCTGAAAGATCTTGAACTTCGCCATTCTCCAAGAGCACCCAGCCGCCCGTCTTGTCAGCATCCGCCTGCATGGCGACAAGCATCTGACTGTCGCTATCAGGGTTAATCTTACCACCTTTGAAATAAACCAACGTGCGATTGGGAATCATAATCCCCGCTGCCGGGTGGACCACATCAAACTGTCGATACTGAGCCGCTTTGGTCGGTGGAGCAGTTCCTTCTGTCTTAAGCGACTGCAGAAGCGCAGAAAAATCTCGCAACCCCTCGCGTGCACCAGGCATGCCAGAGCCGGAACCTTCCGACGTTGAGTTCTGTGAACATCCAACGATCAACAGCGACAATAACCCGGCAGCGAGATTCGCCTTCCTAACCAACCTATTCAAACACATTGCGAACTCCCAACCCAGTTCTGGTGGCCCAGTGGATTTGTTAGATTATCTGCCATGATTGTCTGCGCAATTTTACGTTAGGATGAGTTTAAGTAGCCTAAGCGGAATTTCTGGGGAGCTCCACTACCGTGGGGTTAATTGCATTACTGCGTTGTAGCCACTTCGCCACCCGCCCTGCTGCCTATCGCTTGCCAAACTGCAAAATCGGTTGTATCGCTCACAAACGACACCGATCCATCCGCTCGGCAAGCGTTTGCACCGCCCGAATGGTAACTTGACGCTGCCATGTGAAGGACATCCCATCCAAAACCAAACGTCTGACTTGCCGCATACGGTGGATTGGCACCGCAGTTATAGTTTTGACGCGAGGTATCGTTGACCTTTCGGTTCCAGTTGACTGGCAATGTATGGGTGTAGACAAAATTGGGAGGCAGGGAACGGTAGTACTGCTGCCCAGTGTAACGAATCCATGTGCTGGTCGTTGAATTACCGCCGGGCATGCACTGTGGAACTGTTCTCCCGTCTACTAAGTGCAGTGGGTTCGAATACTGTGCTGAAGCATAGAATACAGTCGTATTATTGTATTGACCAGTTGCATCAAAAGCCAATGTTCCACGCATGACTTCCGCAAACAAAGATGTATTGCTCGTTCCATCGGTAACATCCGAAAACTTTGGCCCGGTCAGTATTTGGCCATGGCTTGGTCGACGTGTGCCGAACATTCCATCTAAAGATGTACCTCCAAACAAATTGGCTCCTCCTGTGCATGCGTGGTAGCTCTGTCTTCCGGAATCCCAAGTTCGAAACTCGGAAGGATCTGAAGGGCACAGAAAGGTAGGAACATCGACCACTCGAGCTTGAGCGTTTGCCCCCGCCTTGGTGGGAATCGTACCATGTATGGGTTCGTCAGTGTTCACGTCATAGTCCATGTTAAACAACGTGAATCGGTTGGACTGCTCAAAGTACGGAAGCATATACACTTGCACGGGCGCCATTGATGTCTTAGTTGCTTGCTTTCCATTAGACAAAGGAAACACTTTAGAGTGCATCAACGGCGGAAAGTATTTGTGTGCACTTTCAAAGTTGTGGGCGGCAAGTCCAAACTGCTTCAGATTGTTTTGGCACTGCATGCGACGGGCAGCTTCCCTAGCTGCCTGAACAGCGGGTAGTAGCAACCCAACCAAAATCCCGATGATGGCGATCACCACCAACAGTTCAACCAGGGTAAACGCACTCTTTTTGCGACTCATCATAGACTACCTGATAATAGAATTACGAAAACGATGATCTATCAGATGATGTGGCTCAAATGAACGAAATACACTTTCAAAGACTGGAAGGAAAATTGCACGGCGCTATACCGATCACAATTCACAATCACCAGTCGGGCGGGCCAATCTCAACGGATCACCGCACCCAACCGGCAAAACAAATATTGCAAGTCAGCCCCACTTTTATAGAGCGGGAACTGTAAGTTGTGATAGCTCCTTGGCCAGGTTAGACCGAGTATCCAAAATGTCCTGTACCAGAATCGTTCCAGACTTGTCGACGTCGTTACGACCGGTAGCATCTTTGGGCTGTGTTAGCTGTGAACGAACCGCAAGAATGTCGCCTACCAAGATCGTGAACTTTCCTGCGCTGGATCCGGTCATTTCGCCTCGCAGGTGTCCCAGATAGAGTTCCGCAATGGTGTTACCATTGAAAATGACCTTTATACATAGGTAACGATTGGCAACCGCGTTATCGATCCATGTCAACAACACTCGGTCGCTTCCTGCTTGCCCAGCATCTGGCAGCAGTGTTACCGAATCAGGAGCCGTTGCATCACCCCATTGATCGATGGTTTCGGTGAACACATTCGGTGGGCTCCACTTGTACTCCAAGCTAATGTCGTTTAGTGCTGCCAAGTTGTCAAAATCGAGTACCACTCCGTTGATGCCTTGGCTACTGCTAATGATATTTTCTAATTCGGCCGTCAGCGGGTTGGCACCTCGCTGAATCAAGCTGACACTGCTGTCCACTTTATCGGGGCCAGTGAAGCTGTTGTGATAGGGTCTGGCATTGACCAGTTGTGGTGCTACAGGCCCTTCAGTCACCTCTTCTACCACCAAGTTGTCGAACACGGTAAACACACTGCCGTCGTCCACTGAAGTAAAGGCATCGTGCAACCCAAGACTTACCAATCCGTCCAGCACGCCGGTAAAAGGAGTGGGCAAGTTGTCGGGCGGAATCGTGATCGCTGGGTTGTTATCAAAAATCAACTCTTTAGTTCCAGTCGTATTGGTCATGTAATACTGGATACGCCCTGTAGTGTTGTTCACCAAAACTTCGACGGTGGTCCAGATATTACCAGGCGAACCTACCACTCTGGAAGGCGGAGAAGGGAATAATGCTGAATAGAAGGCTCCAGTGTTATTTGATCCGTTTCCAAGATAACTGTGGTGGCTGTTCGGGTAGGTGGTGGGACCGCCGTTAGCAGAGGCCAGAAACCAGCGATAATCAGAACCTGAACCTCCATCACCAGTAAAGGCCATGAAGGAACCCGAACCGCTAATCGGAGTGAACAAGGCATTGGGCGTCAGGCCATCGCCGCCAACACCTACGTGAGCATGCTCGGTCGATGCGGTCAATGTCACTTCAGTGGGTTGAACATTCATAAAAACATCAACTGTCAGTTTATAGACGTTTAAAGAAACATCAGTGTTGTGAAAAGCCGTTTGAGTATTCGTCGCGCCAAAAACGTCATTTGCTGTAAACTTGACACCTTTGCTGGTACCTGGCGCTGATCGTGGTGCCAATGGAATTCCCGCAGCCACATAGTCGAACGCAAACGTTACAGTTCCATCAAAAGGGTCTTGTGACTGAACTGTGTAGTTGGCAGACGAATCTGTCTCGTAGTCGTCTGAGATCAAAGTAGTCGACCAGGCGTTGCCTGCGGTAACAAAACAGACCGCAGCCATCCAAGCTAAATGGAATAGCTTTTTCATCAAACATCTCCCTCAAGAAAGGTATGGAAGTATTGAGCTTGCCGTGCTCCCAAAAAGACTGACAGGCCTAACGACTTGGCCATTGAGCAGTTGTCCGTAACCAAGCAGTCTAATCCTGTCTAGTCGTAAGTAAACAGAGGAATAGGGGCTTTCTAAACCAAAATCTTAACATTTTCCTAACATTTTTTGAGCCGCAAAACTGTGGTGAATTGCTAGGTGGCAACTGTAAGGAGGCAGTTATCGACCCTTCTCGCCGATCGGAGGTACTTTAATCGCAATTGATTCACAATCTGCGGCAGATTGCTGCTGAATAGCTGCGGTTAGGAGCCTCGACGTCCCCACCCAAACACTGGCGATCAGAGAATCGAATCGAATTATCTATGCAATTCTTAGCGGCCCTGCGTGTCCTAAGACCAAAGGACTAGACATCACCTCAGTTGAGTGATCTTCAACTGGTGAAACGTGGCGTCGGTCGTTGGATCGTGACCTTGTAGGGCAATTGGTCCCGGCTCGATTCGACTGCCCTTACGCGGGTTGTCATCCGGCGGTCGATCATCATAGAACTCGGTAACCAGCAGTCCATTGACCCAGGTGACCATCTGCTTGCCGCTGGCCAGCAAGGTCAGGTGAGTGGGCTGGGTTCCACTGCCAACCACGATTCTGGCTGGCTTTCTGCGAAAGATAGCTCCAGCACCAGCATCGGCTGGTGACAGAGGATCACCGGAAGCCATCGCATGATTGACTTGGCATTCATAGCCATCCAGCATGTTGTCTTCGATACAGCGAAAAAAGATACCGGAATTCACTTCAGGACTGGCAAGCGAGTAGACCGCATGAAGTAGGAAATCGCCGTAGGACTGCTTGGACTGCACCTTGCCAAGTCCGCCATGGATATGCAACCCTTTTTCAGAAGGCTGAACCTTCATCGAGCCGGCTTCTTTTTCTGCTACGATCCAGTCTTGCTGCCATCCGTCGTCTAGTCGAAGCGCTGTGGAGGTGATTGGACGCATTAGGATATTCCGGAATTCGACTACGCCTTCGTTGTGTTGCAGGCTGATGTGGCCTCGACGCGACGATGAATCATCGACCATCTCCAATATCTTTTTTCCGTCCAATTGGATGGTCACGTTTTCTCCATCCAGGCGTATCAGATAGGTGTGCCAAACAGTGGGATCAAATTTGCCTAACTGATCAGGTTCGACTCGTTGACGCTGAACCACGCTGCCAGTAGGAAACGGGTTGTCTGAAGGTGCGATGTTGACTTCCAGGCAGTCCAAACTCACATCCCCAGGCTCTGGCATAGTCCTCAGGAAGATGCCGCTGTTGGTATCCGCTCCGGCCCGAAAATCGATCTGAAGTTCGCAGTCAGCCATTTCAAACGAAGTATAAAGAAAACTCTTGTCACCTCGCGTCACACGCAGAATCCCATCGCGGCAACTCCAATCGGCTTGGCCGACAATATTCCAGCCCGCCAAAGTTTGCCCATCAAATAGCCGTACCCAACCCTGCTCGAGCATTTCAGTAGGCAATGCGGCAGCTAACAACTTTTCCGCTTGAATCTCATAAGCGGCCAGTTCGATCGGCCCTTGTCCAACTGTAAGATCCAGCGGTGGCTCGGACGCTTGGTCCGCGCTGGCGGCGGATTCGAGTTCTGTAGGCGGTCCTGCTTCTGGACCTCTACTACAACTTGCAAGCCAAATTGAGAATGCGGCTGTCACTAGACTAAAGATATTGATGGTTTTTCCAAATCGATACAACATGCGCTCACTCCGGCTATCTCAGGTGTTCAGAACCCCTTCAGTTTATCCGATTTCGCAGTTTTCTCCCAGCCAAACTAGATTAGTCCGAAATCGTGGTGACAAGCTTCCAGCTTGTCATAAACAGTAGCATCTGAAATCGTGGCTAAAAGCTTCCAGCTTGTCAGAATCTACTGTAAACTAACCACTCTGAACTCACACTCTTTAATCAACAAGCTTCTACAACGCCAACTACAAGCTGGAAGCTTGTAGCCACGATTGGGGATCATGCGATGGAGGAAGGTGTCGTCAGGCGACGAGTTCTGCCGCATATCGACGTAGACGGCAAAGCCTATTTCATTACCGGATGCTTGGACGGGAGCATCTCAGCGCTGGGCCTTTCCAAGATATTGGCTTACCGCAACCATTTGGCCGAATTGAAGAAACCAGCCGATTTATCAATCCTTCAATGGGAGGACCGAAGGAAGAGACTACTCTTCAAATTTGTCGACGATTTGCTTGATGATCATAGTGCGGTTCGACATCTGGATGATCCTCGTTGCTCTTCTATCGTCGAAGAAGCGTTTCTACACTTCGCCAACGTTCGATACCTGTTGCTAGCGTACGTTGTCATGCCAAGTCATCATCACTGGCTCTTCTTGCCCGATGAAGATTGGAGCTTAACTCATTTGAATGAGCCCCATTCCCTCAAGAAGCAGCGAACTGCCCGTGAAGCCATTTCGCACAGCATTCAAAGCTATACGGCCAACCAGTGTAATCGTGTCTTGGGACGTACGGGCCGCTTTTGGCAAGTGGAAACATACGATCATTACGTGCGCGATGAAGCAGAGTTGCTTCGCATTGTCAATTATATCGAGAACAATCCTGTCAAAGCCGGCTTAGTGACAAATCCCGTTGATTGGCAGTGGTCTTCGGCTCGGCTGCGTCGAGACCTTGGAATCGAACCAGGCAGTCCGCTTCGTAAAAGGTAGTAGTGTGGTGACAAGCTTCCAGCTTGTCAGATGACTCAATAAGTCCATCTACAAGCTGGAAGCTTGTAGCCACATGTCAAGGTAGTCCATCTACAAGCTGGAAGCTTGTAGCCACATGTCAAGGTAGTTCATCTACAAGCTGGAAGCTTGTAGCCACATGGAAAATCATTCCGACTCGATTTCGAGTTGGACTTCTGCAAAACTGGAAAGATCCAGTCGGTCGTTGAACTTCTGGCCTGCCCCAGTGGCCGACGAATGAAGGGCTGACTGAGGTGTAAGTAGCTCTAGTTCGATTCGATTTCTGGGTTCCAGTTGGGATGCAATCTGCCATCGGAATGGGCCGCTGCAACCTTCAGGTAAATCGCAGTCGACATCGTTCAGTCGCATCGCCTGGACAGAGCAACCGACCTGGCAATCGATTACCAACCAGACCGATTGTCCCTGAGCCAGTCCCGAAGGTCGATGAAAGAATCGCTCGGCACGAATCTGATTCAGATCATCCCCCAGCAGGTTCCAAGGACGCGTAAGACGGATGGTGTGAACAGATGGCATTGGCCGTATCAAACCCCTAAAAGTGTCGCAAAGCTCGTTAGGCCGATTGTAACGGGCATTTACTTAGATTACCTTACCGGGAACACTGTACCGATACGCTGGGTGTTGGCAAGCGGGATCTTATGTCGTTGTCCGTCTGAAGGAGACTCGATCATGTCGAAAAGAATGTTGCTAGTTGGTTTAGGGATCAGTTGCGCCTGGTGGTTGATTTCCATTGGCAACGCCCAAGCGCAAGTGATTACTCGAATTGGATCGGGTGTCGAGGCTATGTTTGCTTCGCAGAGCGACGCGTTTCGCGATTCGGACCCAACGGGGATTTTGTGGGGGGTACCGGCTGGGTTTGGCTTGTACCCGGGCGGAGCGGTGATTCCCAATTTGCCTGCACCGCCAACAGCATCGATCAGTACACCTAGCGGCAATGCGTTTGCTGGCGGAGGCTATACCGCATTATTTGCTGACAATCTTGGCGGTTCGACTTCGTTCACCGCTGCTCAGGCGACGATCGATGACATCGTTTCCGCAACGCCAGCCATCACGTCAGATGTGCAGATTCAATTTAGCAATTGGCGGATCGCTCAGGGACCAACGGCTCCGGGTTATGCCTATAACCAACTGAACTTTGGTTCCAACTATCTGTTCACCTTAAATCCGGGGCTTGGGGCTGCGGTCAATCCAGCGATACCTCTGCTGATCAACGGCAACACACAAGGCTTGACCTCGTATGCCCAGTTCGATGCGGTGATCAACTACGACTGGATACCGGTCACGACCAATACGGCTGGACTGATCCTACCTAGTGGGCCAACGATGTCTCTGGGGTCGCTGTCCTACGCATGGTCCGTGTCGGGGCCGGGACCATTTACGCTCAGCCTGCCCAGCAGCGGTTCCTTGGCTGCGACTCCGGCCGGAGATGGAGTTTTGTCGATCAACGGTCACGCTTGGGTAGCCGGTGACCCATTCACCTTGAACGTCAACTTGGTGCCAGAACCTTCGGCGCTGGGGCTGTTGGCGGTAGCCAGTGTGCTGAGTCTGAGAGTCAGTCGATACCGCCGGCGCTAGTTGGTCACGAACTGTTTGACAGTCGACATCTGCTTGAACTGTTTCTTAGTCGGATCTTCTAAGCGTACCGAGATCTGCAAACCTCGCAGATCCACCGGAAACGGCGGACTCGTCTCCCGCTCCGATGGATCATCGACACCAGGTGCTGAGCCAGCATTGTCCACTCCATCGGTGCCAGCATCGAAGGCGTCGGTTCTCCAAGGTTCAGTTAAAGAAATGCCGCTAGTGTTAGTGATGGTGACCAAGCCAATCTGATTAGCGATTTGTGCTTGCAACACTCCATCGCTCTCGTACAAATTGGTGTAGGTGTCATAAGAAGGTTGGAAAATTTGAAAGCCGTTGTTGCTGCGCTTTACCAAGCCTGATTTAAAAAGAGCAATAGTTGGATTGCCACCAGCATCGACGCCGCTCAATTCGCTAACATATTGAGCACCTATTTTTCCAGCCCAGTTTAGGTCAACGTATTCTCCATGGGCAATGATGGCTGATCTGATTGGGGAACTTGTCAAGTTTTCGAGTCCGAACCTAAGAAAACCAGGGTCGCCGGGTTTCAGTGTGACATCGTCGGAGTTTACTGCTCCCAATTCACCTAAATCAAGCGCACCATTGCCCAGTCGATCGGTGAAGCTGTTTGAATCATCGTTGACCGAGGCAACTCCAGGTTCTCCGTCCGCACCTACGAAGCAAATCACCGGAGCGCTGGAGTCATACGCTTTGACATCGAAGGCTAATAAGTCGGTGGTCAGAACGTCCTCGCCGGTACGATCGCCGCGCAGAGCGTAAGCAGGATGAAGTACACCAGAGCCTGCAACATCGGGGTCTGTTCCTTGGAACGCCGGGTACGTTTGCCACAAAGCCAATACCGGCATTGTTATCGCAGTTATCGCATTTTGACTGGGGACAGCATGGATAACGTGTGCAAATCGATTGGCCGGGTTGGATAGATCCTCCAGAGTGTTAGCAGCAACGGTCGAAACACTTGCCGTGTGACTAATCCTGCGAACAGATAGATCACAGTATTGAAAAATGGTCGACATATCGCACTCGGGAGTTGGTAGATTCGTTCCACCAATCGCTTGTTGGCGAGCTACCATTACATTGGCTAGAGGCAGGTTGGGCAACACGCTTGTATCTAAATTAAGGTCCGGTCTAATCAACAAAGTTCGGTAATGCAAACGGAATGAATCGGGGACGTTATCTCCAACTGTTCCGTCGGCGTTTGTGGGGAACAAGTCTTCGAAGAGCCCTGGGTTAGTCGCTAAGAAACTTGGGTCGCGATTCGGGTTGTTCAGCGAAGTAACCGTGGGTTGAGCGTAGATTACAACTTCAGCAAACTGTGAAGAGATGGTTACCAGATCTTCCAATATATCCGGAACTGTATTGACGTTGATGTCGATATTTGCCTCTGCAGGCGCGGGCTGTCGCCTCTCAGCGACGAATCTAGGCACCTTTCCAGTAAACCAGGTGTCTTTCGCTTTCACCGTGGCCATGAAAATATCGTCAACATCGCCAAAGCGGCTAAGTAATGGACTGTTAGCAAACGTGTAGTCACTCGCGGGGCCTTCGTAGTACTTGAGATACCCCTGGGCGGTGCCGACGGTGATCGGTGGGTGTGGGGTGACGGTGACGTTGTCCAGATCGGTGCGAATGCGGTGCATGACGCTGCGCA
>JBIIJD010000162.1:0-3183 GCA_044234105.1 Aureliella sp.
ACCAGTTGTCGCGAAATGAAAACTGTCTAGCACGAACAGAAATCGCTCAAGCGTGCAAAGTATTGACATCAACGGATGTAGCAGCGGCCGTTTGCTCTTGGACAGTTGCAAGACCACTATGCCGCTGATACAGCCATTGATATCAATACTAGTGGGTTCGCTGGTATTTTTTTATTGTCCGTTTGCCTAAAATGCTGCACGTTCCCGCACCTGCGCACAATCGGTTCGAGAGATTACCATGATTGTAACACGGATCGAGAATGCTGAGGGAGACTGAAGTATCAGTACCAACTACCTTAAGCCTCTGGATGTACCTTAATAGATGCACAATACCAATCATTCAGCGGCCATTTACCGTCAGGTGCAGCGAGCCAATTGGATTGGCCTGCTGTTTAATTTTGGCCTGGGCCTGGCCAAGCTGATTGGTGGCGTCTTGGCCAGTTCCTTTGCGCTGATTGCCGACTCGGTCAATTCGCTTGGCGATACGATAACCTCGGTGATCGTCTTGTACTCTTTGAAAGTTGCCCAATTTCCTGCAGACGATGAACATCCGTATGGACACTCAAGAGCCGAGGGGATTGCCGCGCTGACGGTATCGCTGATCATCATTTTTTCAGCTTTGGCCGTTACATGGGAAACGTTGACTCGGCTTCAAGGACAGCCGGAGCTGCCGCCAGCCTGGGCGTTGTGGATCGCTGGAATCAATGTGCTCATTAAGGAGGGGCTCTACCGCTATAAGATCAAAGTGGGTCGTCGCACCGGTTCGCTGGCGACGATCGCCAATGCTTGGGATCACCGCAGCGATGCACTGAGCGCGCTGGCTGTGCTGACCGGATTGGCCATGATGCGCTATGGCGGACAGAACCTAGCTTGGGCAGATAAAGCGGCGGCCATGATCGTAGCATTAGCCATCGTCTGGGCCGGCGTGAAACTGTTCAGGCAGAGCGCTAGCGAATTGCTAGATGTCCAGGCAGACGAAGAGATGGTCTGTTCTATACGAAGTACTGCCGAACCGATTGCCGGGGTACAAGCGGTAGAGAAGCTGTGGGTTCGCAAGTCGGGCTTGGAGTATTTCATTGACATCCACTTGCAGGTGGAGCCAACGATGACCGTCCAGGAAGGACATCACATCGGCCATTTGGTGAAGCAGCGACTAATGGCTGAATACCCGTCGATTCGCGATGTCCTGGTTCATCTAGAACCATACGCTGGTCAGTGACGGTTGCGATTGGTACTGGTTGGTTCCATAGCTTGGACCAGGGCTTGCCTGCAACTGTCAGACATCTATTGTCGTGCGCGATGGTAAATATTCGCATGAGGCCAAGGGAAAAAGTTAGTAGTGAATGTGAAAGTCGAGGAAGCGACCACATGAGAAAGGAGACAGAAGAAGGGAGACGGAAGAATGGGGACAGAAGAATCAGGACAGAGGGATCAGGACAAGAGAATGGGGATAGAAGAATGGGGGGAGAAGAATAGGGTCGGAGGATAAAATGGGAATGTTTGGGCCAGTAACGATGTCCCTGTTCTTAGTTTCAATGGGGTTATTCTTTTGTCCACATTCTCTTGTCGACCAGACGCCGACTTTTAGCCACTAGCTTGATCAGCCTGTTTTGACAGATCCTCCCCAATTGAAAAACCACTGGTCACGAAACACAAAAACCCTGCAATTCCAGGGGAAATGCAGGGTTTCAGTTAGTCGGGGTGATAGGATTCGAACCTACGACCCTCTGGTCCCAAACCAGATGCGCTAGCCAGGCTGCGCTACACCCCGAACGGATGGGAATATTAGCCGAATTTCGGATGGGCCGCAATGCGTTTTTGCCATCAACCGAGCTTTCTAATCGCCAATTTTTCGATAGTTCTCGCAGATCGCAAGAATCGACCAAGTAGAAATGCGAGTACTACTTCTATGCGATAAATCTCCAGGTATCAGCGAGGAGTGTCATTTTCTCTGAGACTATGGCCTGAAATAAAGGATATTTTGGGGCCGATCAGGTTCTGAGTCTCGTAAAATTCCAATGCTGAGCCTCGTAAACTAGTCCAGGGCCGTGAATGTCATCCGGATTTTCGACTGTTGTTGGGTGGCTGTCAGACTTCCTTTGCAGTCTTGAGGCTGGAGGTTGTCCCCTGCACACTTGGCTGACGATTTGGGTTATAATTAATTCACGCGTTTTCGACATGGCCATTAGGAACCTGCCGGAACCCCCTGCCAACATGAACCCCCTCCTTCCGAACCTCTTCCCGCCTAAATGCCGAGGTATCAGGATGAAGACGAAAAAGTCGCATGGCCTGCGCCGGTCAATAGCTTGCGTTGAGATCTGCCAGCAGTTTGGCTTGGAATGCCTTCGAGGCTGGTTAGCAAAATTTCAGCGAAGATGTCAGATTTCTAATCGAGTAACGAATCAAGTTAGCTTATGGATCAGGTGGGCATGCGCGTTTGCACCGCTTTTCGCGTGCAGCTTGGCTAGATCCGCCGAATCTGCCACCGCTGGCAGCCCTGGCGTGTCGTCTGACGTGCCGCACTTCGAGTCGGAAATACGCCCGATTCTTCGTGAGTTCTGCTTGGATTGTCATGGGGCTACCAACGAGCCCGAGGGAGCATTGGATCTACGATTGGTCCGATTCATGCTTTCGGGTGGTGACTCGGGGCCCGCTATTCAGGTTGGAAGTCCGGAAGAAAGTCAGTTGATTCATCGCGTGACCAGTGGCGAAATGCCACCGGGACAAATGCGGCTAAAACCCGAGCATATTGAACTGCTTCGGCGCTGGATTCAAGCTGGCGCGCTGACGCAGGCTCCAGAACCAGAATCGATAGGCCCCGGCATACCCATTACTCAGCAGGAACGCCAGTACTGGGCCTACCGTCCACTGGCTCGTCCCGAACCAGCAAATTTCGGAGGTTCGACCCGAGTTCGAACCGAGCTTGATGCACTGATCGCTCAGTCGATGCCCGCAGGAGTCGTCTTTTCCCCGGATGCTAGTCGCACGACGCTGATTCGCCGAGTCCACAACGATTTGTTGGGTTTACCACCGACGGCCCAGCAAACAGCCTATTGGCTGAGTCTACCGGAGTCGCATTGGTACGAGACGATGATCGACACATTGCTGGATTCCCCACACTATGGCCAGCGCTGGGCCAGGCATTGGCTAGATGCAGCCGGTTATGCAGACAGCGATGGATCC
>JBIIJD010000055.1:0-37155 GCA_044234105.1 Aureliella sp.
GGGAAGCTTAGTGGCTTCTTGCACCCACATCGACCCAAAGTTGAAAAGCTGGGAGTGGATTTCGCTCGGGGCCGAACCAGTTCCAAAGCTCAAGTCATCGACCGAGGAACTCCGGATTGTAACGATGATATTCACCTTCGAGATGGCGAAACATGGGTTAGCGTTTCATCACCAACGGCAGGGGTCAGTCGACTGACAGTCCTTGCACCTGATAGCAAACTGTGGGATCAGCGCCGACAAACTGCCGTCGTCTATTGGTTGGACGCTCAGTGGCAGTTCCCTGGACCGCAGATTGCCGCAACAGGCAACCCACTGCAACTGGCAACCCGCGTGACCAAATCGGAAGGCTTTGTTCCGGCTACCGACTGGTTGGTCCAGTACACCATCGTTGATCCTAACGTTGCACAATTTGTTAGTCCGACTTCCTCCGTCCAAGGCAGCCATCAAGTTCGAGTTCGTGTCGATGAAAACGCGACGGCTGTCGCTCATCTTGCCGCTCCTCCTGAAGGTCGTGGCACGACGGCGGTATTGATCGAGGTCATCAGCCCAGCTCAACCGGCTGATCACCTGCCTGAAATCGTAGTGGGCAGGGGCGAGACCTTCGTGACGTTCAGTTCACCCGGACTGAACGTCCAAGCCTTTGGCCCTAATGCAGCCATGATCGGCGATCAGTTGAACTACGTGGCTTCTTTAGGCAACCCAGGAGACCTGAACGCCGACAATACACGCCTGGTCCTTACCCTACCGGCTGGACTGCGCCTGGTCGCTACCAGCCCGCAGCCTTCATCTCAGACCGAAACGGGAGCCGTCTGGGATCAAGGCGTCCTGGCTGCCAACCGGCAATTAGACGTGACAGCCACCGTACAAGCTGTGCAGCAGGGGACATACGATGTGCTTTTTCAAGCGGAGGCTACCGGCCTGAGCACTCGCAGCAGCGTGCGAACGGAAATCGGTGAGGCCAGTGTGGATGTCCGTTTTGCACCTGCCGGAGGTGTTTCTGAAGGCGAAGTAGGTTCGACCGTCCAGTACGAAATCGATATTCGTAATACGGGTCGCCAAACACTTACCAACCTGAAACTTTCAGTCGAGACCGATCCTGGGCTGGCTGAAGCGACTCAAGGCACCAATAGCGTCAATCAGGTGATTAGCGTACTTCAACCCGGCGAGACACGATCGCTTGGCATCCCATTTCAGATTCGTCAGGAAGGCCAACACAACGCTAGATTGAGAATCATGTCCGGCGGAGATAGCCTGCTTACCGAACGCACCGCCTCGATCCTGGGTCAGCCCGCGCGTCCCAAGACTCCCAACGTCGGTGTGGAGATCCAATTTCCAGGGTCTGAAAATCCGACTGCAGTTCGCATGAGCGTCGGCGAGACTCGTAGAGCGCTGATCACTCTTCGCAATGCGGGCCAAGTCAGACTTTCTGGCCTGAGCGTAGAAGTGACTGTGGATGGAAGCACGCTTGAGTTCACGGGCGTCGACGTCAACAGTCGCCCTTCGACACGAGCCGACAGCAACGCCCGCATCATCTGGACTCCAGCCGATATGCTGTCAGGGCAGGGCGGTGACGTGATTCGCCAACTGTGGGTCAATGTACGCGCTCGAAGCCCGAGTCCATCGGCAACTATTTCGGTGCGAGCCACCGCCGCAGAGGGCGTTACGGCTCAAGCCGCCGCTCAAACTCAAGTCATTGCCGCTGACAACATTACGCCTCCCGTCCTGCCGCCTGAGCAGGGCCAGGTGACACCGCCGCCGACCGGTCAATCAGGCATTGGCCAATTGACTGGTCAGTTGCGAATCAGCATCAACCATTTCAACGATCCAACGGTTGTTGGCAGAGAAATTCGCTACGGTGTCCGGATCGCGAACCAATCAAACACCGCCAATCGGGGCGTAAGGGTCGAGCTGCTGCGTCCAGATGGTGCAAGATTGGCGAATGTCTCACGCGAAGGAACTGAGATTTCGCCAAGCTACCTAGCAGATCGAACCGTCAGGTTGCAAACTATCGAATACATGCGGCCAGGCGAAGAGATTTACTACATCGTCGTTTTGATTCCAGACATCCCGCAGCAAATGAAAGTTTCTGCGCGCGTCTATTCCAATGAACTTCCCAGTCCCGTCGAGGCAACTGAAACGACGACGGTTATTAACTCGGGTAGTTGAAATCATTTCAGTCAGCGACACTTATCTACCGCTGAGCTGTGCAATCTGAGCCGTCCAGTTCTGTAGCAAGCTGGCTTGGTTCGCGTTCTTGTCGACATCCTCGATCGCCCGCAAGCAACATTGCCAACACGCTATCGCTCCAGTGACCCCCGTAGTCCATTGGCCCGCTAACATACGTCCCAATCTGGTTAAGCTGTCAGCCTCTTGATCACCGTTCACTTTACCGACTGCCGCGCTGCCATTTGGACTATCAGCCAGCAGCTCCATTAAGACCGATCGATAAAACTCAGCAGTCATGGAAAAAATCTGCTTCATGCGATCGCGCTTAGACTTCGCCTCTTTGCCGGCTGCGTCTACGATAGCACCAAACGACTTGGCCAAGTCTAACAGGGGCACTCGATCCAGGGACAATTGAGCATAAAGCCCATCTCTGAATTCCTTCAGTTGCTCGTCGGCCAATTGCTTGGCGATCGTCAAACTTCCGCCGCTGGATCGAGCCAACTCAGCGATCTCTAATTTGCTTGGAGCAACCTGAAGTACCAGTTGTCGGACAAGCAGTTCGGTAAGCTGCTGGGACGTTAATGGCTGAAACAACACGATTTGGCATCGTGATCGGATCGTGGGTAATTGCGATTGAAGGCTACTGCCAATCAAGATCATTACCGAATCGTCTGGCGGCTCTTCCAGTGTTTTGAGTAGCGAATTGGCTCCCGCTTGGTTGATAAAATCTGCATCATCAATGATCGCCACCTTGCGTCGCCCACCGTAGGGTCGCAAGTTAATCTCGTAACACAACCCTTCACGCATCCTTTTCTCTGGACTACCAATCAACAGCTCCAATGGCAAATCCGACTTACCTTCCGGCTTGGCTAGTTCGATAAGATCCGGATGTGTGCTGGCATCCACTTGAGCGCAATCTTCACAGGAGCCGCACGCATCCAACCTATCGGGTGAGGCTCGTCCGCACAGTAGACTTTTAGCCAATAGACGAGCAAAGGTGCGCTTGCCAATTCCATCTGGTCCCACAAACAGAAAGCTGCTGGCCAAACGTTTCTTTGCCAGCGCGCGCTGAAACCATATCTTCTGTTGCTGATGTCCGATCAGTTGATCCCATTGCATGACAAATCCTAAAATTCTTAGTCGCGCGGAGCAAAGGAGTTTCAATTGACTGAATTAGGTCAGTAAGAGTGGATTATGGATTATCCCACTAACGTCGGTACATTAATAATTTAGTGGATGAATCCATTTACCTTCGATCCCCACTCGCCCAATGGCGCTAGCACTCGTACTCCTGCTCGTACTCCTGCTCGTACTTAAACTTGAACTTAAACTTAAACTCTTTTCCCGGATCCAATTCCTAATCCTAATCGTTCTCAGATGATATTGAATCCGTCGGGCTTGTCTTGCCGATCGTCCGGTTTCAGATCTACCGAAAGATTCTATCACCAAAAGTCAAACGGGATAATCGTATCCGCTCACCCAATTCGTATCGTAGAGCAAATCATTTCATAGTCCCTGAAGGAATTAGCCGGGGGGCTTCTGGACGAGTTGCCAGATAGACTCGAGGCAATCCGGCAGTTCGCGCCCAATCATAAGCCTTGACAACTTGACCCGACAGAATTTCAGGCTCTGGGTCGATGATTACTGGCACATCGGCTCCCACTTGGGCCAGATCACGAAATGTCTGAGCCAAATCGGCAAAGGCGGTGAGCGCTTGGCCATTGACCCAGACGGTAGCCCCTTGCGGTCCAGAATCAATTTTCACGATGACCTGTTCCAGCATTTCAGTCAGCTTGTCGTCATCTACTGGATCTGGTCCACCGGCGGCAGGTTGCAATTGAGTCACTCCGCTGGGCAACAACTTTTCTACTGCTCGAAAGCTGCTAGTAGCCACGAAAAAAACTAGCAAAAGGAAGATGACGTCGATCATCGGCGTCATGGCAGCATCTTCCGTGGTGCGTCCGCGTTTGCTTATTCCAGACTTGAATGAGTAGTTTGTCCTCACGGTGAACGCTCTCCATAGACCGAAAAGACAATATCTCCGATCCCCTGTGCCGCAGCCACACTCAAGATGGGTTCGATTTTCTCGTAAGGCACTGATTGGTCTGTTCGAATTTTCAATCGTAAAGCATCGGCTGCCAAAGCAGCGCGGCGTCTTAGAGCTGACTCCAAACCGGCGCGATGCACAGGCACACCGGCCAGCATCCACTGTCCATCAGGCAATACATGAACTACAACCGTATCACGTACCGATGGATCTTCCAAGCCTGACTGAGCGGTTGGCAGTTTTAATTCGATGGCGTTTTCTTGCTTGGACAAATGGCTTGAAACCAGGAAAAAAATGATCAACAAAAACACGATATCGATCATCGGAGTCATGTTGATTGTAGCCGTTCCGGAGGCGATCAATTTAGGACTGCGCATCGCGTGTAACTCATGTGATTCGATATTTTTCCAAACAACTATGCCTTGGGACGCGGGACCGTGGGTGGGGCGCTGGGCCTGACCGACTGGGGACCTCGGCGTCGTACAGGTGTAAAAACATGTTGAGCCACAAAGGCGATTTCGGCAATCAACTGATCGATACGATTGCGAAATATCGCAAATGCGGCCAGCGAAGGTATGGCAACCACCAGACCACCCACGGTTGTGACCAGTGCCGAATAGATGCCTTCTGCCAGGTCCGCTGCCCCTGCCGCCCCTTGGGAGATAGCTACCTGTTGAAAAGCGAATATCATGCCCGTGACAGTTCCCAACAGTCCGCACATTGGTGCCAGATTTCCAATCACCGACAGGTATTCTATTTTGCGATACAGCCTGGCCGCTTGTTCAGCGACTGAATCCTCCATGGCCTTTTCCATAGCTGGCCAACCAAAATCCAGTTCGGACAAGCCGTTGATCAGCACAAAGGTCAAAGGACTGGGGTTCTGTCGACACAACTCATCCGCCTCGGCAACGCGCCCTTGAGCCAACAGTTGGCGAACTTGATCAGCCAGTTGCGGTGGCAACACTTCACGACGACGCAGCACCATGATTTGATCAAAGATCAGGTAGGCTGCCACCAAGGACAGACCAAGCAACACCAACATGATCAGCCCACCGACCCATCCACCGCTTAACACGATATCCAGAAACCCGGCAGTTTCCGCCTGAGCTTGAGAACCGCCGCTGTCGACAACCGCATTCTCCTGTGCGAGGATAGCACCCGCCATTTGGAGTTGGAACAGTAAGGCGACGGCTAGAGGAAGCGCGGTATGGATTTTCGCCAAGGCATAATCATTGCTTTGTCCCCTCTCCACCGGCTTTGCGGGGGAGAGGGCTAGGGTGAGGGGGCAGAATTTTGTTGTTTTTCCGAAATGTTTATTCACAAAAATCCCTAAAGGCTTTGAGTGTTGAAAGTTCTTTGATGGGGTCATGACTCACCACGGTGCGGAACAATCCACTAAGTCTCATCGGTCTAACTCCCGCTGTCCATCGCGCCACTGAATCAATTTTTGTGCCTCCTCTGTACGCCCTTGCCCCTTAAGCAGCTCTACAGCCCGATCCAAAGCCTTTCCAGCACGACCTGGCCAATCCCGCTGTGTCGTAGCGATCCAAAATGCCTGACCTAATGCCAGATTAAACTGACCAATACGGCTCAACCGATCCAACATAAATTCCGTCGGACCCAGACCCAAAGGCAACAACATCTTGTCGCGAAATACCAACCACTTCGGCAAACACTCCATTGTGTCCGCTGGTGCAACTTGACGCCATGCCTGAGCGGTGGCAAGCTGCGAGATTACCGATCGCTTCGATCCCTGCAAACGCTCAAGCACCTCGCGCGACTGTTCCGATTGCGCAGTTTGGGCTAGCCAGCTTGCGCCCAACAATTGAGCTGCTTCATCGTCTGATTGCATCCAACCTTCGGCAGCTCGAATCAAGTCAGGCGATGGCTCTTGAACTGTCCAACAAAGTGGCATATTCGCAAACAACAGGTCCGGTGCGTTTGCTGATAGTTTTAAGAAGTATGGTGCTGCAGCCAATGGTCCGTTCACTTCTGCAACCGCCTGGACGATCCAATCCAACAGCAACCGCTGCTGCCAGTCAGGAATCTCTGACAATTCCAGTTCACGCAGGCCTTGTATAAATTCACGATACTTCTGCTGGCTAAACAGTTCGACAACCTGCCTTACCTGCTGGTTTCCCCAGTTCGGTTCGATACGCTCAATTTGCCTAGAATCAATACGCAACGACAATGGTTCTCGGGCGTCCTTTGAATTGTCGACCCGAATGACTAGTGTTTCCTGGTCCCACTGGACGATTCGACCCGACCGCTTGAGTACCGGAGTAGGATTCCATTTGGACTGTTGGCCTGAGAGTGAAATTTCCTGTCGCACGAAGACTTGAACCGGTGCTTCAACTGAAACTGACACATCAAATGCAGATTCACGATCGCCTGCGTTCTTGACGTCTGTCGACTGAGCAGAGCAGGGTACTGCGATTGCCCCGATCAGGACATGAACACAGAGGAACCAAGCACTTCCCATTCGCAATTGTGTTGAACATTGAGTCATCCCGGACTACCTTCTAGCGATAGCTGAAGTGCTGTTTTAAGGCATAAGTTCGTAGAAAAACGACGATTCTCGCTGATCACTCAACTAATCGCTTCAGTAGAATAGCTAATCGCGCAAGTCCCAGGCGTCCAGCCACTGGACCTCGACTGGTTGCAATTGATACTGTTTGATCAGTCGAGCGTGCATATCCTCCAGATGAGCAGCGCCGTAGAAAATCGCTAGATTGGTCTTCCCCAGTTCCAATTGTTGATCCAGCACTTCAAAGGCTTTCGCATTGCGCTCTGTTATTAGAGTGCTCTTGCCATCTTCACCTGTCAGTGCAGCCATCTGACCGTCCATATCAGACATTTGCTGAGCCAGCGCGCGTCGGAGTCCAACGGTACGATTCTTGGAAAGCATGGCAGACAGTACATCCATGTCGCTCGATTGACCAGTGGACTGCATGGCGACCGCTGAACCAATAGAACGAAAGAACATCTGCCACATCCCCTCTTTGCGAGTCTTCAGCGTTGTCTCAAACTGCTCAGGTGTCATGTCAGCATGAACAAAATTCTGAGATGCATAGTCGATTTCATCCAACTGAAAAGCCAGCCCCAGCGCCTCCTTCAACCCAACCTGAATCGTACTCACAGGACTAATCCCTCGTGAACTCGGATCGGGAACACCAGCCGCTGGGTCCATCACTAGTTCATACAACAGTGCATCATACTTTTGAAAAGTCTGATTCAACTGTGCGTAATACTGCTTTTGTCCCACATGCACGGCACCAATCAATGTAATCTTGGGACCGTCCGCATCAGCAGGATTGGCGTAGGTAACCACTGCCGTTTGGAGAGCCACCCAGCCTTGCTGCTCCTTCTGCACTCGCAGAAACTGTAATTTTTCAGCCTTCTTGCGCTTCAACTTTCGGTCTTGCGATTTTGGCCTGGATTTCTCTTCAGATGGCCCTATCCCCTCCGATGGCTGGAAAACTTCCGACTGTTTCGTCACTTCCGACTGATTCACAGAAGTCTCAGCTTCGGAATTCGCCTCTTGGGCATGCATCCACCCCACGCTGCAATTCAACCAGCAACACAAGCCTACGAATAACCACATTTTCTTATTCATGTTTCGCACTTTCTAAACATCTTAGTAAAGTCTACTCAACTACTGCCCAACATTTCAGGAGCCTCGCAGGCTACGCAGCAAAGGCAGCCGCAGCGCGTAGCGGACTGCGATCACGGCAGCCAGAAGTCCGCTAGTTAACACGATCGCCAGCATCAGTAGCGAATGAATCACGTTGATCTGCGGCCCGAATTCGATCACATAGGGAACCAAGGCCACCGCTGCACAGCCCACACCTATCAACAAACCTCCTATCAGCAGCAAAGCACATTCCAGAGACAACAACCTGCCTATGCGCCACGGAGAAAACCCGACAGCTTGCATCAACGCCAGTTCTCGCCGACGTTCGATGATGCTGCGAATCTGCGCGGCAATCAGGCCTAATGTTCCCAATAGCAAGCCCAAGGCCCCTAGCGATTGAAAAGCGGAAATGTAGGTATTCTGCACACCCAATAACCGCTTTAGAACATCGACACTGGAAGTCACATCCAGACCGGCGTCGCCCCATCCCTTTTCCAAGACTGCGGCTACCGTATCTGCGCCATTGCGCTGGCCGCTGTGAATAAAGAAAAAGCGATAGCCGCTGATTTGAGGAAAAAGGTACTCGAAGTTGCGCTCTGAAATGATCAGCTTGCCCTGTAGTACACTGTTCGACAGCAACCCAACGACTCTCAGATGGACTACTCGTCCATCCATCTCGATACGTATAAGCGACTGCAGTTGCCCACCCTGTTTCAAGCTCCACATCGCCGTGTTCTGATCTAAAATCACTGGCACTGGATTTTCTGGCGTGCCATTTCCAGGTGATTGCAAGACCATCCAGGGTGCATTGGCATCTACGGTAGCCGCCCACGAAAACCGGAAGCGCGAAGTCAATTCGTTCAGCTTCTGCAATCTTTGCGACAGTCCGAGAATGGTAGGCTGAGCGACCTGAAATAGGTTGGTACAACTGGCATCGTCGCCTTGACGCATACGCAGTGGAATAATGGTGGTGCCCAGCAGTTGTTCTGCGGGAGTTCCGATCGCCTCAATGCGAGCACGCGGCGATCCCAGGTTTTCGTAAATCGGCTGAGTGCTAACTCCAAGTAGATCGAACCCGCCATAACCTTGGGGATTCGGACTGACTTGAAAGACACTCATCGATGCAATCAAGAAACTAGCCACTGCCAACAAACTAATCGACAAAGAACTGCGGACCGGATTACGCACCATGGCGCGGAACGCTAGTCGAACGAGCCCTTGTTTCTCGGGATGGTGTGCTTGCCGTTGGATACTTAGCCACTGACGGACCGCCAACAACGCGCTGGCCAGCAGCAGCATTCCACTACCAAAGAAGAATCCAGCGCGAGCCATACCCAATTGCCCTACCGCCAAGGCCAACAGCAATAGGGCTGCCAAAGCGCTAAATAGCGAAACGGCCCACCAAACTGTGCTTCGACCCTTATACTCCTCAAGGGCTCGACCTTCACCGGCCTGCATCAGGCTAAGCGGTTGTAATCGCGTTACCTGCCGCAAAACCAACTGGATCGTCAACGTACTTGCCAACATCCCAGCCAGGCCACCGAAGCATAAGCTGCCAGGGCTGAATGAGAACTGCAAGAATCTGGTTGAAATGGCACCTATCCACCAGCTTTGCAATCCCATCACCATCAACTTGGCATAGCCCAACCCAAGCAGTACGCCAACGCCAGCACCCACAATAGCAACGACAAACATCTCACCAAGAATCAATCGCCGAAGACTACTCGGTTGAAAACCCTGAGACAACATCACGCCTAACTGTGCCGTTCGCTGCTGGACCGCCAATTGAAACAGCAACGCCACCAGCATCAGCGCGGCGATGATCACAAAGGAACTGAGCGATAGAAATAACCAATCAAAGGGCGTTGTTCCCGTGGCGCTTTGCAACTGCCTGGTTCGAATCGTTTGAAAATTCCAGCCTCGCAAAGACCGTACGGACAACAAGCCTTCCTGGATCTTGCTCCTGACCTGTTGCTCGTCAGTCGTATCGTCGGCAGTTAGGTGAATTGCCGTCGTGGAACCAAACCTGCTTCCAAATACTCTCTGCGCGTACGCCAGTGGCACAAAAACCTTGGGAGTCAACCGATGCTCCTCCCAGTACTGATCGTCTTGAGGCAAAATGAGTTCTCGTAGCTCCAATTCAAACGGCACATCCCAGTTTGAAATCGAATTCTGATCAGTGATTCCATCCACGGTTGGCGTGAAGTCGGGGTCGTTAAATCGCGTTGGGGCCTGGTCAAAAGTTGCCAAACGGTTCCGACTGTACGGCTTGATGGGACGAGTCAAAGGCACGATGCCTACGACCAGAAGTCGCACTTGAGTCTGACGCAATTGGCCATCAGCGGTTTCGGGTTCATAGAACTGGAGCTGAATCCAGTCCCCTGGAGTAGCTTCGATCTGCTCAGCCAACCAAGAATTGATCCAACAGTAAGGAGCCCGTATATGATCCCGTGGTATGCTCGCAAAACTCCAAAGCTTCAGATCGTCATTGCCACCCGCGCCGGACATGACCGAACCCACACCCGTTACGATCGAGTAAGGCACCATGCGGCCAATGGCTGGCAAGACCAGACTATTGATCTCACGACTCTCCGGTGCAGGCCACTCTGTTTCTAAAGGCCCTACGTCGCGACGCTGCCTTTCCGCTTCTTGAGGCAACGGGTCAACTTTGCAGATCGAATTGGCCAAATAGGACATCAACTTAAAATTGCCGGCAGTGCCAATCTTGCTGGTTACTGCGTCCAGCAGAGTGTTATCCAGCAGCAACTGTTTGGAGGTCAGTTGAAAGTAATCAAAAACTGGGTTGGTCGGTCCATCCATCGTTTCGCCGCGAGATGGATCAGGGAAGCTGCGTTTACGTCGGTGCAATTGCAACCCCCAATCATCGATGCCTGGGCGTAATCCCTGGCTCAACTGATCTGCCAATCGCGAGATTTCAGCAGTGGACTGACCATCAGGCTGTGACGAAAAAACCAGCGAGGCGTTCACACGCGAGTCGACTTCCAGCAGGTCCTGCAAACTAGCCAGCGAAGCAAATACATTCAGCGTCAATTCCTGTGTGGGCTGCAATTGAAATCCACCGATACTCGCGTCATCAACGATACCAACGACCTTCTGTCTGGGCATGGCCAACGGACCTTCATCGCGGCGTCCGAGCGGATTGTCGGCAGGAACCCCTCCCAACCGGCTAAGACGTAGCGTCAGTTCGTCGCCAACAGACAAATTCAGCTCGCGGGCCAGCGCTGCATTGACGAACACTTGATCCGGCCCCGGTGGCTCGGGGAATAATCTTTTGTTCGCTTCATCAAGTGCGCCAACAAACCGGCCATCTATTCCCATCACCTGCACGCGAGAAGCGCGACGAAGTTGGTCGGCCTGTTTAGATTCTGCAGAACTTTCGGAAAGCAGAATCACAGGCACCGGAGATAATACTTCATCGACTGTGGACCAGTCGACTTTTTCGACCAGTTGCCAGTCAAAGAACTCTGGGGCTTGTAGGATCAATTCAACGTTGGCCAGACGTTGTAACACGATTTTGCGCAAGCTGTGGCGCATGCTATCACCCACAACCAGCGCTCCGACGATCACCGCCGTGGCCGCAGCTATCCCCAATCCAAGCGTCCCATGGGACCGGCGAAAGTAGACCAACGATCGCCACACCAGGGTTGCACCAAGCCGTGTTGCCATCAATCCCCTTACTATCAACCTTCGATCAGTTTTTGTGATTCGAAACGCATCCGTCGATCAGCACGCTGAGCCAATTCGAGGCTGTGCGTGACCATGACCATCATCGCTCCCTGCCGAAGCGGCAGATCAAACAATAGATCCGCCACCGCCTGTCCCGTTCGACCATCTAAATTTCCTGTCGGTTCATCGGCCAATAGTAGCAATGGCTGATTCAGCAGCGCTCGCGCCACCGCCGTCCTCTGTCGCTCGCCACCGCTTAATTGCGCGGGCAAGTGATCGCGCCGGCCAGCCAAACCCACTGCGGCAATTAGCTCGTCAGATCGCTGCACTAAGGCTGGTGTTGCAGCACCTTGTGCTAACCCTGGCAAAAGCACGTTTTCCACCACGGACAACTGTGGCAACAGGTGATGATCCTGAAAAACAAAGCCTATTTGATGATTACGAAACTGAGCCAGTTGTTTGCTTGACAAACTAAACGGATTCACACCGCCCAGTTGAACATCGCCTGATGTAGGAGTATCCAGCGTACCCAAGATGTGCAGCAATGTTGACTTGCCACATCCACTGGGGCCAACGATAGACATCACCTGCCCAACTTCCAAACTAAACTGGACGCCCTGCAGAATACTCAGCGTTTCAGCAGATGTCTGAAACTGCTTACACAAATCACTCACGATCAGTTGAACTTGTGGCTGGGTCATCAATCCGGCGACTCTTGATACTGGAAAAGGGACAAGCTATCCATTCCCGCTCCTTGGTGGGCCGGTGCGGGGCAAAGAGTTTTTAGCAAACGGGCGTGTCTCAAACCGATAAACTGCCAAGTTGAATTTCGATTTGCATCGGCCCCGCTTGTCCCACCCTACCAACCTGCGCGAACGGCTACCGAAATTCTAACAGATTTAGACCGGTCGGGGGAGCGTTCTACCCCAGAAGGTTCAGGCATACTGAACTTCAGCAATTTTGAAGAGTGTTTCAACGCGGCGAAAACCCAAACGCTGATACAGTCGAATTGCAGCGGTGTTCTCGACGGTCACTTCCAAACTAACGGTCCGGCATCCAACCTGCTTGAAGCCTCGCAGGGCGGCGTCGATCAGCAGAGTGCCTAAACCTAAATCGCGAAAGTCGGGATGAACGCCGATGTTCTGAATGGAGCCTTCGCGCGGTCCACTGCGCAAGCCTTGAATCGTTCCCACTGGCTGCACCACCAAATCAAACTGGCTATCCCGACTGACTAGCCAAGTGGCAGCCGGGACAAAGTCCTGCCTTCCCGCAATGTCTCGCATCAACTGGCGGCAACCATCCAATTGTCCAAGGCATGGAAATACGTGTGAATCAATTTCTTGACGAAAACTCTCCCATTTCACTTCCGCATGATGATCTAACAAACGCGAGGACCAGGAGAGCAACTGAAACCCTGCCGGTGCAGTTACAAAGCCGCGATAGCCATCCAGCCTGACTTCCATGCGATATCGCTTAAAGTAGGTCACGGACACCGGATAATCACTTTACAAAGATTGGACATAAAGAGTCACTGAATCACACAATCAGTGGCTCCGAAAACCGCCGGAACACACTGTCAAACTTTACACCGCAGCTAGAAGCCGGTCAAATTGGAACGATTAACCTTTGCCTAACCGCCTCGTACAACGAAACCGCCGCGCTGATCGATACATTCAAGCTGTCGGCTCTTGAATTCATTGGAATTGTAAAATCTTGGACCAGATCGGACCGCCACCGATGGTCCAGACCCCGAGCTTCACTTCCAAACACGATCGCGGCCCCCTGGTGCAGTGGTAACTGCCATAACGATTTTTCTGACTGGACTCGGGCTGTAAACACCGGCAGACGAATCCGCATGGCTAGCGATAAAAACTCGCTGGCCGTCGTCACCGCCAGTTGCGTCCCGAACATCGTTCCTCGACTGGCGCGAATCGCATTGGCATTAAACGGATCGCAAACCGGATCGGTCAAAACAACTGCCTGAACACCACAGGCAGCCGCTGTTCGCATGCAGGCCCCCAAGTTGCCAGGCTTTTCGGTTTGATCCAGGACCAACACTATGCCATCGCTTGTGATTTGAATCGAATCCAGTTCCAAGCTAGGCGTTTGAGCAACCGCGATCACTGCGCCATCCACTTGCCCATACTCTAGCCGCCCAATCAGTTGTGGTGAAAAAGTTTCTAAGGTTATTTTTGAATAATCCGCCAACAGTTGTCTCAGCTCTAGCGATAAGGAGTGTTGGCTACTGACCAGCAAATGCTGTACGTGGAGTCCCGACTGGACCGCTCGGACAATCTCGACTTCGCCATCGATCAAGAACTGGCCCGCCTTGCGTCTCTGACGGTTCTTTCGAAGCTGCTGGCAGTGCCGAAAAAACGGATTCTGCGAACTAGTAATGACCTGAGAATCTCGCATGTATTGAACGTTTGCAGGAGTTTTCACGTGGCTGTGACTAACCAGCACATAACAAATAAAGCTTTAGTTGACTGACGCTGTCAATGGATTCAAGAACGATCCTGTAATGGTAGTCAAGCCACTGGTTCGATCAATGACCTATTGCACGCTAACTCCATGGAAAAGGTCAATGCAAACAGATAATCCCCAAGCTGATTCCAACCCCTATCTGGAACAGGAAGTTATGTCGGCCAGTCCGATTAGGCTGCGCTGGATGTTGATCCAGCGGGCTGAGGAATTGTGCGGGTTGGTTAAGCAATTGTGGCAGGACGGACAACAGACGCAGGGTGACGGCTGGTTGCTGAGAATCCGGGAAATACTGGGGGAACTGCTGGAAGGCGTCAAGGACCAAGCCAATCCAGCTAGCAAGCCTATCAGTGACTTCTATGTCTTTCTTCTCCAGTATCTTGGGACCATCGAGCGCGGTCGGGACATGGAAAAACTGATCGTCCTAGAGGAACTGCTGCATATCGAAAACGAGACTTGGCAATTGGTTCTTCAGAAATCGATGGCTGGTAGCGACAGCAATGTTCAGGAACCTTGGTCAATTCCGAATGTCGAACGGCCTACGGCTTCAGACAATACTTCTAAAATCGCTCCGGTGGATTACTTCCCCACCGAGTTTTCCGGTGACTTCAGTTTGGAAGTCTAAACTGTCTGTGAAACGAAGATCTTGATGGTCATTGAATACGATTCTGCCAACCAACGCAAAAACCTACCGCTGCTCTTTGTAGGTCGTCCAGGCGATGTAACCCAGCCCTCCGGCGGCCAGCATAAAGATGACGTCCATAGGCAGACTAGCACTCATCAGCGGTGCCAAATCGCTTCCGATCAGCCCGAAAACCAGATCCAGCAGAAATATCAGGAAGACGAGGGCAGAAAAGACCAAGCCGGTCAAACACAGTGCTTTTGGCATTATCCTTCCTCTGGGGGGTACAGCAGAAAATTATGCGGTTCGGACTAAAAATTGAAGGACTGACGGATAATGGCAAATCAGTCCCCCCACAAAGGCCGCTCAATTTGCCATTTTTGACTGTGGCCTCAGAATGCAATCACTTCGGCCACAGCTTCTGCGGTAGTATAATCCAAACGTGTAACCTGTCACCTAGTTAGCCTAGATAGCCAAGTTGCCAAAGTTGGCTGCTCAGCGAAATTCTGCTCGACTTGCCGATTGTATCGATTATCAAACCCTACTTTTGACAAGTTTCTTTTCGAAAATGGATGCTCCTCGAGTCGCTGATCAACTCAGACAACAGCTACCGGCGGCCGAAAAGCTGGCCTATTTCGACCACGCTGCGGTGGCTCCAATTCCAGCTCAAACCGCTGTTGCGATGAACCATTATGTGGAACAGGCCCTGTACTGGGGCGACCTGCACTGGCAGGACTGGGCAGCCGGAGTGGAACGGGCTCGGACTAGCGCCGCAAAACTGATCGGCGCCCAACCGCACGAAATCGCGATGATGTCCAATACGACCGCCGGTATCAGTGTGATAGCCGAAGGATTTCCATGGCAACCTGGAGACAATGTGGTGGTCCCCATTAACGAATTCCCATCCAATTTGGTGCCGTGGAGGAATCTGGCTCAGCGAGGCGTTCAATTAAAACTGGTTGAAGTCGGTCTAGACGGCAGCCTAACGCCCGAAATGCTGGAATCGCAAATCGATGCCAAAACTAAACTAGTTGCGATAAGCTGGGTCGGTTTTTCGAGCGGCTTTCGATGTGATCTGGATGGCATTTCTCAGATGGTCCATTCCCACGGATGCAGCTTGTTGCTGGATGCCATTCAAGGGCTGGGCGCGTTTCCTATCGACGTCAAAAAGTTAGGGATCGATTTCCTGGCGTCCGATGGCCACAAATGGATGCTGGGGCCCGAAGGTGCGGCATTGTTGTACATCGATAGTCGGCACTTGGATCGCCTGAGGCCGCTGGGAGTTGGCTGGAACAGCCTTGCCGGTGGCTGCTTTGACCCAGGCTCGACTCAGCTCAAACACTCAGCAGCTCGTTATGAAGGCGGATCGACTTGTATGGTCAGCATGTTGGGATTGGGAGCCAGCCTAGAGTTACTGTTGGAACTGGGCAGCCATTGGCCGGAAAGTCAATTGGCACAAGCCGTCCTTAGCAACGTAGACCACTTGACCAGGGAATTGACCGCTGCCGGATTCCAAGTTGAAGTCCCCTCGTGTGCCGAAAACCGTAGCGGAATCATCGGCGTGCGGTGGCCCGAGGCGGACTTGGCCGGCGAAACAGCCTACTTGAGAGCTCGTAAACATTTGCTCAGCCACAAAGTGGCCGTCAGTGTGAGAGGCGGAAGAGTACGAGTGGCCACGCACGCTTACAATAACGCCCAAGATCGCGAGCGATTGATCAATGGTCTTCAAGAATTTCGCCACGGCACTTAGACCACTTGCATCAACGCCGATTGAAGTGATTTATAATAGTCATCCACCCACATCGACAATCGCTGTCGCCAATCCCTTTTCTTCACCTTTTCAATAACGAATAAAACGGCATGCCCAAAAAACTAAGTGCGCGTATCGGAGTCTACACCGGCTCGTTCGATCCAATCACTCTGGGACACCTGAGCGTCATAGAACGCGCCTGCAAGCTGTTTGACGAATTGGTCATCGGCGTCGGCATCAATACGGAGAAGCAGCCCATGTTTTCTCCTGAAGAACGAGCCGATTTGATGCGGCAGGTTTTAAAAAAATTGCCGAACACACGAGTCGAAATCTTCAGCGGGCTGGCCGTTGCCTTCGTTCGCAGTTGCGGCTCGCGCGTGATGGTTCGCGGAGTCCGACCACTGACGGATATAGCCGGTGAATTCACCATGATGATGGCCAATCGTCAGTTGGATGCTGAAATAGAAACGATCTTCTTGATGTCGGACGAAGAGACATCGCACGTTTCCAGTTCGCTGATCAAGCAAATCGTTCCGTTGAGCGACGATGTCATGTTGGCAAAATTTGTGCCCGAACCCATCATCGCACCTCTGCGTTCCAAAATGTCGATCAAGTAAGGACTAACTTGGACCACAGGCTGGGATTCTCGGTGACCGCCGGCTCGGGATTCAGCGACAGACTCTGACATCCCAATTCGCGATCAAGTACCGCAAAGTAAATGGCCACTTCGGGAAAGTCGTTCAGATCCAATCCGGGAAGCGCCTCAAAGTGTATGGCGCTGACCAGTCGATACTTGCCGTCCGCAATCCTTGCTCGAATCGCTAGCAGATCATCGGGTGGCGGTGACGGGCTGCTTCTTGCACGTTGGATAGGGACCCAACCTGCAAAGGGCAAATCAGCGCGCGGCCCACGCCCCATAGGCATAAAGGTAAATGAACTGCAAAATTTGGTGGCTCGGTGCGAATCGGCCGACGGGCGAGTATCGATCCAAACATGCAAACCGTCGCTGTCCTCCAGTCGTGAATCGCGACACCATGGCAGGACGCTCTTGCCTTGCACATCGGCCTGAAAGAATAGGGCATTGCTCCCGACAGCAATACGAACTTGAGCAAACTTGGGACCGCCAGCCAGTTCGCTGCTTAAACACGGCATGATCGCCTGATCAGGCAGCGGTTCAGGACGATCGCTGAACTTGCGATCGATGCGGCAGGCTTCCAGTCGCAGTCGCAACATCATGCAGGGATCAATCGCTGGTAGATCTTCTGTTTCTTGCATGATCTTACTTCTTTCCTTGCTGTCGCTTCAATTGAAAAAAATGAGATAACAGGCTTCCACAATCATCCGCCAAGACGCCTCCGGTCACTTGGCATCGGTGGTTCAGCCGAGAATCGTCCAACAGGTGAAACAGGGAACAGACGGCTCCCGCCTTGGGATCTGAAGCTCCAAACACCACGCGCGGAATACGCGACTGAACAATGGCCCCGGCACACATGGGACAAGGTTCCAAAGTGACGTACAAAGTACAATTTTCAAGTCGCCAACTGTTCAAGCTAGCCGCCGCCTGTGTGATCGCGATCATCTCCGCATGAGCGGTTGGGTCCTGCAGAGCTTCGCGCTGATTCCAGCCCGATCCGATAACGCGCTGATTCAGTGCAATCAGGGCTCCAACCGGGACTTCGTCTTCCTCAAGCGCCTGAACAGCCAGTCGAAGAGCCTGCTGCATGAAGTGGCGATCCCAATCCATGATCTCTTCGCCTCCCGAGTCCTCGAATAACTCCTCCTGCTTTGCGCGCGGATATTTTTCTTCGCCGTCCGTTATCAAGCTTATCCCCTCTGATTCATACTTTTATGCTTGTTGCCTATTTTGGCTCTTCGCGGCTTAGCAATTGACTGTCGGTGTCCGCATGCGCACCGGGTGGCTGTCGTTAGGTCCGGTCAATTTATTGAGCAGGAAGCGGGCGCCACCTAAAATTCTTGATCTCTACTTTCGACTGAAAGGCACACAGTCCCAGGGGTTGGCATGCAAAAACCTCGATCCTGGTAGAAAATTTCCTTCCCTCGCGTTCCTGGCTGAATACCTCCTTCTCGTCGATCCAGCCGCGCACCAGTTGGTCATCTACACTGATCTTAAATTGGTACCACTTGCCGTTCTCAAATTCGTGAAAGCCAGTGGTTTGGTTTTCAGATGCATCCGCCCCATCGACGCTGGACAAGCCAACCAGGCCGCCCCCCCAACCACCCGCGATGAAAGTGCAGAATCCTTTGCCAACAGGAAAGGTTAGGCCACACAAAAAATCGTTACCCGTCACACGACGAGCTTGCAGTTCGATTTCAAAATTCTCCGTCGGAAAATCCTTTCGCTCAGTTGTGATTCCAGTTAGCGGCGTGCCCTCATCAAAGACTAGCACATCGCCTTGGCGACTGACCTTTCCGGGACGATAAAAATCGGTCATTGTCCAGCCTTCCAAGTCCTTGCCCAGTAGTGACTTCCAGCCAGATCGATCAGCGGAGGTCTGAGCCTGTTTTGCTTGCTTCTGCTGAGTGTCAGCAAGGCCAACGTGCGAGACGGCTGCCAAAACAGCGGTGAACCCGCCGAACCTAGCCGCCGTATAGGCTATCCGAAGCCAATAGCCGCGAGAGTATCGCTGGCGGCCAAGCCTCGTAGAATCCTTATTCATATTTCCCTCCCATTGTTGTTTTCAAGAACCGATCGATTGTCTGGTCGATTGCTAGCTTAGGTCTGAAAGCTGGACTCAATCAATCTACATAAATTCAGGTCTGCCTGACAACATTGTGCAGCCAAACTGCCGAATGAAGAACTGGGTATCGAGTCAATTCCGCCTGTTTTCTGGGTATTTCATTTCATGCGGACTAGCACCAATGGTAATCCGAATCAAACTATTTCGCTTGCTCCACCGATGCGTACTGTGCCCAGCCGGCCCTGGAAATGGTCAAACATTGGAGATATCTGGTTAGGGAGATCCATGAGACTGGCTTCACTTTGCTTGCTAATTTATTGGGCAGCGATTTTTGTGGGAACCCACTTACCCGCTTCGTCCATGTCGCACGTTCACCTAAGCGACAAACTACTCCATTTGGGGGCATACACTGGCTTAGCATTTCTTGTTGCTTGGGCCGTTCCCACCAATCCAAATCGCTATGGCAGACACTCTGTGATCGTATTCTGCCTGGTTCTGGCCTATGGTTGTGTCGATGAATTGACTCAGAGCCTGGTCCCTGGGCGTAGCAGTAGCTTGCTGGATCTGGCAGCAGATGCTACGGGAGCGGCACTGGGAATCTGCATCCATTATGTTTCTCGCAGGCTACTCTCCAGTTTCGCCAGCGGACGTAGTCTGCTGAGCTGGGTATCGCGATAGTGATACTGCCAAGTCCGACATTCTTCGCTGGATCGGATTGAACAACGGCGGCCAATCGGGACAATAGTCCATTGGGTAACGTCAACGTCTTGTCATGGAAAATAGAATCAGTGGAATCAGCAGCACAGCAGCGCATCGCCGACGAACAGTTTTTGTCTTTGTCGCCATCCATGTATGACGATTCGGCTCGACCAGATCTGGCCGAGTCCAGAATTGGCCATGACCGCAAGGTCAACCGAATCGCATTCTGGCTTTTCGTAGCCACAGTGGCCTCCACCTTCATGGCAGGTGTCAGCGCATGGTCTCCTCAGTCGCTGCTTCAGGAATCCCATCGTTACGGCACGATGTTACCCATTCGTCAGGCGCTGCTGGCAAACTGGCTGGACGGACTTCAGTTTGCGATTGGGTTGATGGGTATTCTTCTAGCTCACGAATTGGGGCATTATGTGATGACGCTGATCTATCGCGTCCCTAGTACGCCGCCGATTTTTATTCCATTTCCCTACTACTCACCAATCGGGACCATGGGCGCTGTCATCATGATGCAAAGTGGCACAGCAGATCGAAGGCAGATCTTCGATATCGGAATCGCTGGCCCATTGGCCGGTTTGGTAGTTGCCATCCCCCTGATCGCTTTCGGCCTGATGTATCCCGATCCTGTGGCCTACGCACCAAGCGTCGAGCTACGAATGGGGCAGCCGCTTCTGATTCAGTGGATGGCTGAGCTGTTAGCACCTGAATCGGCTGGCCAATACTTGATGATCGACAACAATCAAGCCACGCCGCTGCTAATGGCCGGTTGGGTAGGTTTATTGGTAACCGGACTGAACATGATGCCACTTGGACAACTGGATGGCGGCCACGTTACCTTTGGATTGCTAGGAACTAAATCGATTCACATTGCAAGAGCCACTTTCGCGGCGGCAATCGGTTTTATGATTTATCAGCAGATGATACTTTTTAGCCTGATGCTGGTCTTGGTACTCTTGATGGGACTTCGCCATCCACCTTCAAGCAACGATGCACGATCCTTGGGAACGGTTCGTCATCTGATCGGATGGGCTTCGTTGGCACTGCCCATTCTTTGTATTCCAGCCAATCCGATCACTCTTCTTTCATAGCGGTTTTGGACGATCAGGAGCCAACTGTTTCGGAGCCGTCCGCCTGCGAAACCAGGTGGCTATTGGCAAGCCCCAGTAGCCACTGCCGACGATCGTGTGAACCCAAACAGTCCCCGGAGCGTCCTTAGGCTGGTGATTCCTGATAAAAGCCAGTGAATCGCTGAGTCTTTTAGCCCTTAGACTTGGGGCTGGAAGATGCTCAAGTTCGCGTGAGCACTTTGATTCTGTACAATTTGACTATACTATGGGTAGTCAGTGCAAGTAAGAGATTGGCCTCGATTGGGGAACTGCTTGCCGCAACTGTTCGATCTACTGATTACGGAGAACAAGTCCTACAGTGCAAGAACACTTCAGATCCGAAAGCGTTTCACGCGAGCGAACCGTGCTGGCTCGCGTGATCGTTCCATCCGACACGTTCACCGAGAATCCACTGGATGAATTAACCGGATTGGCTCAGACGGCGGGCACAACCGTGCTGGGCGGGGTGATCCAAAAGCGAGAAAAGCCGGACTCAACCACCTTTCTTGGAAAAGGTAAAGTCGACGAACTTAAGCAGCTTGTTGAACAACATTCTGCGGATCTGGTTATTTTTGACAATGATCTGTCCCCAAGCCAAACCCGTAATCTGGAAAAAGCACTGGGGACTAAAGTGATCGATCGCACAGAATTGATTCTCGACATTTTTGCCACCAACGCGCGCACTCATGAAGCTCGACTGGCCGTCGAACTGGCTCAGTTGGAATATTCATTGCCGCGACTGAAGCGATTGTGGACTCACCTTTCGCGTCAAACCATGGGCGTCGGCATGCGTGGCCCTGGTGAAAAGCAACTTGAAGTAGACCGCCGGCTTGTAGAGAAGCGACTGCACGAACTGCGAATCGAGCTATCCAAGGTTGAAAAGCGCAAACAACGTGAAGTGGCCGGTCGACGCGATTACATGACCGTTTCGCTGGTCGGTTATACCAACGCAGGTAAAAGCACCTTGATGAATCGTCTGACGCAGGCTAATGTCGAAGCGGTAGACAAACTGTTTGCCACCCTGGACACCCGCACGCGTCGCTGGAATCTGCCAAGCTGGGGACCGGTTCTGCTGAGCGATACCGTTGGATTCATTCGCGATTTACCTCACCATTTGGTGGCCAGTTTTCGTGCGACGCTGGAGGAGGCACGCGATGCAGATCTGCTGCTACATGTGGCCGATGCGAGCAATCCGGCTGTTCTGGACCAGATATCAGCCGTTTATGGAGTGCTGCACGATTTGCATATCGACGAAAAGCGCACTCTGCTCCTGGTCAACAAGATGGATTCCGTGGGAGCGGATCGCTATTGGCCCGCCGTCCTGTCTCGCTATCCACACGCGATTCCCATCAGTGCCAGATCGGGGCTGGGCATCGATAAACTGACCAACATGGTTAGTAATGCGCTGAGTGAAGGGTTTGTGACATTAAGCATCCGACTGGATGTCAGCGACGGACGCACTTTGGCCTGGTTGTCCAAGGTAGGCGAGGTGATCAGCAAGCAATTCCATGATGATCACGTGGAGATCCACGTTCGATTGCCTGCGCGCCAAGCGGGCCGCCTACGCCATGAGGGACATGATTTTCAGGTTCTGGATGCCGATGCAGCAAAATTCGCTCCCGAATTACCCAGGCCAGAACCCTCCCTTCCAACCACTCGCAGCGTTTCGCCCCTAACTGCCCCTTCCTCCACCACATCGGTAGACGAAGACGTTGCGTAAGTCCGACTTGGGCTTATTCTTTACATTCCAGAATGATTCGTTAAAAACCTGGCGGTGACCATCGCCACTTGAGGATGCATCATAACCGTTCTTATCCTATGGTGGGCCGGCGGTCGGGTGGCACGTCCCTGAGGAACGAAGGGCGTGTAGTATCCATTCCAAGTCCTTCGCAAAACCTCAGGACGTTCCACCCGTAGACTTGTGTAAAAAAGACAGTTCACTTGTCCCACCCTACAAACTATAAACTTGCAGGGACGCTTAAAGATGCTTCGACGTTCCCTACAATCTACCCGAAAGCACGTTTGAACAAGAGCCAATGGAAGCCAAACAGCAATATTTGCAATTACAAAGTCAAGCACAACAACAAATGTCCCAACTGGAGGTTTGGCTGGGGCGAATGATTTGGGTCCGCACGCTCCTTTTTCTCACAGGCACTGCTGCTTTTGTCGTTGGCTACATTGGTAAAATCGCCACCGGTTGGACAGTTCCAATCGGCTGGTTTTGCTGTTTTGCATTTCTAGTCGCCATCGTAGTCAATGAACATCTGCGATTGAGATCTCTGGCAGGAGCCAACGAATTGGATCTTCTGCGGCGACTGTTGGCCCGAGTCGACCGGAATTGGCCTTCGCTGCCAAGCCAAAAGTTTCTGCCGGAGATACCAGTACCCGACTATGCCGATGATCTTGATATGTCGGGCGACAGTGGATTGTTGACTCTGGTTTCACTGGCGGGCACGCAGCCTGGACGATTGACTCTGCAGCGCTGGCTGACACAGGCGCCCGATTGGCCTGAAGTCCAGAAGCGACAAAAAGCGGTCCGCACTTTGATACCTGAACGTGACCTGCGGATCCAAATCATTCGCAACATCAGTGGCGCTGGTTTCGGAGCCAAAAAACCTTATGGATTGATTCAGTGGGCGCAGTCGCCAAACTGGCTTGCTCAACACCCGGTGGCCAAATGGCTTAGTTATTTGGGGCCTGCCGTGCTGGTGACTGGAGCGGCACTTCTGTTGTTAGGGCTTCAGTCAAACAACATAACATGGACAAAGACCGGATACGTCAGTCTAGCGATTGGCGTGGCGATGAACATATTGATCACTCTGCTGTGGGGCGGATGGATTCAAGATATCTTTCATCGAGTCAGCGGCGAGCACCATGCGACTTGGCAATTCTCGCAAGTATTTACTCTGTTGAAGCAGCTTCCATCCGACGAAGGCATCTTGCAACAGGCCAAACAAACCTGCTTGCAGCACGAGCTTGGTGCTACTCGGGGATTTGCGGACCTGAATCGTCTGGTGCGACTGGCTTCGATGCAGCAAAATATCGTGCTGTACCTGATCTACCTGGGACTGCAACTGCTCTTTCTTTGGGACTTTCGCGTGCTTCGCTTGCTGGAGAAGTGGAAAGCTCGCTACAGTGGACACGTTGCCGATTGGTTTGAAGCACTTGGTCGCTGCGAAGCGCTGATCAGTGCAGCCACACTTGCCGACGAAAATCCGCATTGGTGCTTTCCCGAGCCTTGCAACGACGAAGAGTTTATCCTGAAGACTAAGCGTTTAGGCCACCCACTGTTGCCTGATAAGCTGCGCGTCGCCAACGATCTTCTCCTGAGCCGCTCGCAACCTTTACTTCTTGTGACAGGCTCCAACATGGCCGGCAAGAGCACTTTCATTCGATCTGTAGGACTCAATCTTTTGTTGGCTCGCCTGGGCAGCCCAGTGTGCGCGCAGCAGTTAGCCACTCCACTTTTTGAATTAGCTAGCAGCATGCGAGTGCGAGACAGCCTGCGCGATGGCGTCTCGTTCTTCATGGCTGAACTGAAACGACTGAAGAGTGTGGTCGACATTGCCCGACATCATCAAAACGACATGCCTCCGCTTCTATTTCTGTTTGATGAAATATTGCAAGGCACGAACAGCCGCGAGCGACAAATCGCTGTGGCCCACGTTGTCCAGCAATTGATCCGTTATGGAACCACCGGAATTTTAAGCACTCACGATCTAGAACTAGCTCAAGTAGATCAGGTGGCACGCGTCGCGCAGTTGGCTCATTTTCGCGAACATTTTGAAGTCGATCCATCGGGAAAGCAGGTCATGCGATTTGACTACGTCATGCGCCCAGGAACCACACCTACGACCAACGCACTGAAGCTGCTAGAAATGGTTGGCCTGAAGCCGGACAGCCTGCAGGAGCCATAGCCCGAGTGTAGCCAAAAGCGTAACGGTCCGTACTCCAACTTGTCGAGATCTGGTATCCTAGGCGAGTGGCAGATATGTAGCTACCGTCGCCAGACGGTGGAGGCCCCACACAACCCCCGTCTGGCGACGGTAGCTACGGGTTAGTTCACAATTGCCGCTCGCCCTATCGATTCCATCGGTAAATAAACCACTGGCTAGACGCGACACTTAACGCAAATTCGAAACTTCAGACCTATGCAACCGCAATCCCTCCAACAGGCATTAACTCAAACGTTGGAAACATACCAGCGCATGGGATTGCGACGCTTTAGCCGGCAAAATATCCCAGAGCTGCCCGAGCAGTGGCTTAAGACGATTTCTGCTGTTGTATCAGCTGAAACCAACCAAGAACCACAGCAGCACCAGACCACACCGCCTACTGCAACGGCTGGAACGACCTCACCCCCGGTCACTCGCAGTCAAACCATTCAGCCAACTTCTGCAGATTCCAAGGTCGTGGAACATGCTGCCTCACTTTTCACCATTGATCCCCGCACGAGCGCAGCAGAGCCCGAAACGCGTTCTTCCGAACGTTTGATCAGTTCCACTGAGGGTACCGCATTAACGGCATGGCAACAGCCTGCGTTCAGCGAAACTCAGCGGCAGAACCTGTTTGCAGATTTGGACACTCAAATACGCAACTGTCGTTTGTGCAGTGAACTGTGTGGCTTCCGTCATCAAACCGTATTCGGTGTCGGCCCGCTCAAGCCCACGCTGTGTTTCATGGGCGAAGCACCGGGTGCCGACGAAGATAAAATTGGAGAACCCTTTGTTGGCAGAGCAGGGCAGTTGTTAACACGCATCATCGGTGCCATGCAACTGAAGCGAGAGGACGTCTACATACTGAACGCGCTGAAATGTCGACCACCCGGCAATCGGACCCCGATGCCCACTGAAATTGGTAACTGCCATCCGTTTGTTGAAAAACAACTAGAGACTTTGCAGCCTCGATTTATCGTCTGCCTTGGCGCGGTGGCGGTGCGGTCGCTACTGGGATGGGAAACACCGATCGGCCGACTGCGTGGTAAGTTCTACCGGTATCGTGGGGCTCAGGTCGTGATAACCTATCACCCTTCTTATTTGCTTCGCAATGAGCAAGCTAAACGACTGGTTTGGGAAGATATGCAAATGCTGATGAAAGAGATGGGCATTGCGTTACCTGAAAAAGCGTAACGTTTGGCTATCTACGGCCTATTAGTCTTCAAGCCAACAGTGGACTTGCTTATCGAACAGCCGATAGGCGCGGCAGCCCTACTGAAGTTATGGTTATTCCGGAAGTTTAGAGGGTGAAATGCTTCGTTATGGGATTAGCAACTTCGTACTCGTGCTCAGAGAAACGGTACTCGTAATCGCAAAATTTTCCGAAGCACTGAATTTTTTGCCCGATGAAGTCGAACGGCAGGAAATGCTCGCAACTGTGAAATCCGTCAATCCAAGCGGCGATCTAACTAAATAGCGCCAAATATTGGACTCGACCTAAAATGCAAGCAAATTGGGCCTGTGAGAAGTTTCGTCAATTCACCTTTCCGCGCGACAAGACTATTTGCAACAATACGTAGGCAAACTAATGGCGGGGAGTATTCATAGAACTCCCTAATATCAGCGAAGCGGCTTACAGCCAACTGAAAGCAAAGACAAGTACAGAGCAAATATCATGGAAGAAGCTAATCGGCACATGGACCGCCGTTCTTGGTTGATGATGACTGGAGGCATCGCAGCCTGTGGTTGTTGCGGCTGTCGATCCGCGCCTATGACTGGGCGTCGTCAGATGATTGTATTTCCCGAGCAAACTGAGATCTCCATGGGCCAACAAGCCTTCACTCAGGTCCTAAGTGAGCAAAAGGAATCGGCGCCTAGCATCAAAAGTGAATTGGTGCGGGAGGTAGGTAATCGTATCGCTCAGGCAAGTGGGCGTTCGGACTACCAGTGGGAAGTTCGCCTGGTCGAGAGCCAAGAGCAGAACGCATTCTGCTTGCCTGGCGGAAAGATCGTAGTGTACGAAGGCATTTTGCCTGTCTGTCAAAACGAAGCCGGACTGGCCGTCGTCATGAGCCACGAAGTGGCCCACGTACTGGCTCGGCACGGCGGGGAGCGAATGAGTCAACAAGCTGCGGTCAACGGTGCTCAGCAACTGGTCGGCGTATTGACTCAGAACAAAGAGCAAGTGACGCGAGAGCTATGGATGAAAGCTTATGGCGTGGCCACCAACTATGGAGTCTTACTGCCCTACAGCCGCAAACATGAAATGGAAGCGGATCACATCGGATTGATGCTAATGTCTCAAGCCGGCTATGACCCCAGTGAAGCGCCCAAATTCTGGACGCGATTTGCCAGTGCCAGCTCGGGAGCGGCCAAGCCACCCGAGTTCATGTCTACTCACCCGGCCGACCATCGTCGAGCTTCGGAACTTGAGAAACTACTACCCGAAGCGCTCGACATCTACCGACAAGCCCAACAGCCCATAGGCATTGGACGCTTGATCGTCTAGCTAGCACCTAGGCTCTGCCTATTTAACTCGTAGCCAAGCAATTTTCGGGTACTATCAACCTGCGATTGGGTAGAACTAGTCGGCTTAGATTCTAGCTAGTAAAAATAGGCATCATCAGGAAATCCACCATACCAAACTAGCGAATTCCCCTACCAAAAAATTCGTCACCTTCACCAAGTCTCAGATGTCTAGGTGCCGTTGAGAATTAGTAAAATATTCCGATTAGGGTAATCAGGACCCTTGTCGCAGCACAGTGAAGTGAAGACGATTGGAATTAGATGGCTCAAGAGGGCGTTTAAGGCTTGGCCCATTGCTTTTCCATGACTCGGTTCATGCCCGCTTTCCGGGCAAGACTGAACCTTCACTACCAAAGGAGTAAGACCATGAAACCGCAACGAACCGCAATCGCTGGAAAACTGAATAAGACTCGTACATTGACGTGCGAACATTTGGAAGATCGCAGGTTGTTGGCTGGGAACGTTCAGGCCATAAAGTCAGGTAGCGTGCTGATTCTAACTGGCGACAACTTAGCGAACGAGGTCGGTGTTTTTCAGTCCGCCCCAGGCACCATAAGCGTTTTTGGGTTGGCAACCTCGATTAATGGCGGGGGTACAACAGCTAACTTCACCGGTATTAAGTCCGTCACTGCCGATCTGCGCGGTGGGGATGACCGAATTGGCTTTGCATTAACACGAGCAGCCGTGCTCAGGCTAAGTGCTTTGGGTCCAATGACGGCTGCTGATCGCTTGCCATTAGCAGGCAACATTATGGTCTATGGAGGTGCCGGTGATGATTCAGTAGGCGTCGTGGCTAATTTAGGAGGCCTGTTGCATGTTGATTTAGGCAATGGAAATGACTCCTTGGGAGTTTTTGAATCGAAGGTAAAGCTGGGGACGACCATCATTGGAGGTGATGGTGACGACGGTTTGTTTGTGCAAGACAGTTCTTTGTCTAATGTCGTAGTCATTAGTGGAAATGGCGATGACGGAGTCTCGCTTTGGGATAGTTCAGCCAGCAACGTATCGATCGATCTTGGAGCCGGCAGTGATTTTCTAGATCTGGATACTGCCAATCTTTCTGGATCACTGAGCGTTTTGGGTGGGACTGGGAGTGACGGGATTTCTATGGTGGACACCACAGTTAAGTATAATGCGGTGATCAACGCTGGTCTTGGTGGTAATGGTGTCTACTTGGAGAGAGTCAATGTTGGTTTCAACCTGACCATCATGGGCGGCGAATTGGACGATCTTATAGATGTCCTCGATTCCCGAGTTGGTAGTATGCTTGCAGTTCATACGCTTGGCGGCAATGACCATGTGGACTTAGACAAACTCAATGTCCGAGACTGGATTTTTGCCGACTTAGGAACCGGCAATGACGAATTGGAGATCAAGGGCTTAGTAACCAAATGGGCCAGTTTTTGGGGTGGCACAGGAAACGACCGGTTGACTAACCGACTGGGTAACAGCATCGGGCGAACCGATCGCAGGCTGTTCGAAACCATCATTTAGGTCGAAAGCCGCAGCAACACCCGATCTAAGGCTGGCCGAAAATGACATGTTTGTCCAGATCCGCTGACTTCCAAAAGTTCTTTGGCTTGGCGGATTCTTGACGAACTGTTTGCCCCACCACCGCGACCCTCTGATGCAATAGCAACGTCTGTCGCACCCCAATATTCTCGCTAAACGCCTCAATCGTAAGTGACATTACGCCACACAATTGAGCTACTTGTATCGAAGGTCCTTTCCTGTGTGATATAGGGAGTTTAGCTAGGCTAGGAAGATTTTGTCGCGCAATCCATAGTTAGCTTCGAGACTTGCAACTGGCTCGCGCCGCAGTATGAAAAGTTAATCTATTAGCACTTTCGATGGGAGACATCATGTTGCGAATCTCCGAAATAGCCAAGTCCTTGTATTCGTTGCCTGTACGACTGGTCAAACGATCAGACCTCCGTCGACCGACTGGTTTCAGCCCATTGATTCCGAATCCACGGATTCGCTGCAATGAAGTTTTTGGTGGACGCAAACGTCCTTAGCGTAGGCGTCAGAGTCGTCAAACCGTTTGAGTAGGCAAAAGTCTATTTGCGGCGCTTGAACATCGGACCGCCGTAAACTGCGGAATCACCTAACTCCTCTTCGATGCGTAGAAGTTGGTTGTACTTGGCCATGCGATCGCTGCGTGAGGCGGAACCGGTCTTGATTTGACCTGTCGATAAACCGACTGCAAGATCAGCAATGGTCGCATCTTCGGTCTCGCCACTTCGATGGCTAGAGATCGATGTGTAGCCGTTTCGAGCGGCCAACTGAATGGCGTCCAGCGTCTCAGTAACGCTGCCGATTTGGTTCACTTTGATCAAAATGCTGTTAGCGATTCCTTGATCGATCCCGCGCTGCAATCGCTGAACGTTGGTGACAAACAGGTCGTCACCAACCAATTGCACCTTGTGCCCTACGCGATCGGTTAGCAGCTTCCAGCTTTCCCAGTCGTCTTCTGAACAACCATCTTCGATGGAACAAATCGGGTACTTGTCCACCCAAGCTTCCAAGAAGCCAACCATCTCGGCTCCAGACAGCTTCTTGCCGTCGATGGTGTAAACCTTGGCTTTTTCGTCGTAGAACTCGGTGGCTGCTACGTCCAGAGCGATAAACATCTGCTCGCCAGCTTTGTAACCCGCTTGGCTGATCGCTTCCATAATCAAGTCCAGCGCTTCTTGATTGCTGCCCAGGTCCGGGGCAAACCCACCTTCATCACCAACGGCGGTATTCAGCTTGCGACTGGACAACACCTTCTTTAAGTGATGAAATGTTTCCACACCAGCGCGTAGGGCTTCGGCAAATGAGTCAAAACCCAAGGGCATCACCATGAACTCCTGTACATCGACCGAATTATCTGCGTGCTGCCCGCCGTTGACAATGTTCATCATGGGCGCAGGCAAAATATGAGCCGCCGTTCCGCCCAAGTATCGGTACAATGGCAGTTGACAGTAACTGGCTGCAGCTTTCGCTACAGCCATCGAAGCACCCAGTATGGCGTTGGCTCCCAAGCGCTTTTTGTTAGGCGTTCCGTCCAGCTCGATCATCGTTCGATCGATATCTCGTTGCGACACGGCATCCAGGCCAATCAAAGCGTCGGCGATTTCCCCGTTAACATGCTCCACCGCCTTCGAGACTCCCTTTCCCAAGAATACCGCCTTGTCTCCATCGCGTAGCTCCCATGCCTCGTGAGCTCCCGTGCTAGCGCCGCTAGGAACTGCCGCGCGACCAAACGAGCCATCCATCAGCTCGACTTCCACCTCAACGGTTGGATTGCCTCGGCTGTCCAGAATTTGCCTTGCTTGTACGCCTTGAATAATACTCATCTTTTCACCTTCGCTACGAAATTGAGAGTCTAAAAATGCTTCCGTTATCGGTTTGGCGATATTGTGCGCAAACCGATAGAAAGTGCCAGACCGCTTGCCAATTTTGTGTCGGCTCGTCGGATCGGCGAAATCTTGTTAATATGGAAGGTTCGTAACCCTCAATCACACCACTTTGCGGTAGCAAGGGACCCGAGTTCCCAAACTGAACGCAAATCATACTCGTAGAAATTATGTTCTCAGGATTAGTCGAAGCTAAAGCCACAGTCCTGGCGATCCAACCTGAGCCGGCGGCAGTTCGCATCGTATTGCAGCGTCCTGAACTGATGGATGATGTACAACTGGGCGACAGCATCTGCGTTCAAGGGTGCTGTTTGACTGTGGTGGCCGTCGACAAACAATCAATGTCCTTCCAGGCTGGCCAGGAGACTCTTTCGCGAACCACCCTGGGACAACTCAAAAGCGGTCATTCTGTCAACTGCGAGCGATCCCTGCGACTGTCTGACCGACTGGGCGGGCATTTAGTCACTGGTCATATCGATGGATTGGGCAAAGTCGCTAGTCGATCGGACCAGGCCGAGTGGTCTAACATCTTCATTGACGCCGATGTCGATCTGATGCGTCAGATGGCTCCCAAGGGCTCCATAACCGTCGATGGTGTTAGCCTAACCTTGGTCCATGTGGACTCGACTCAGTTTTCAGTTGCTCTCATCCCCCACACATTGTCCATGACCACACTTGGTCAGCTCGGGGTTGGCGATCCGGTTAACTTAGAAACAGACATTCTTGCCAAATATGTTCAGCGCCAATTGCTGATGGCAGTTACACTTAACTAGCACCGCGTCGCACCCATTTTTGCAGCTCATCGGCGCTGCGTATCCAATACGAAGGTCTTCAACCGCATGTCGGAACGTCAAACCCTTACCTATCTGCAGCAGCATTTCAAAAAAGCTCGACTGCAGCCGCTCACTCGATTCGGCCAGAATTTCTTGATCGATCTCAATCTGGTTCAGTTGATTGCCGATTCAGCGGAACTGAATCGTCGCGACGTCGTCTTGGAGGTAGGCACAGGATTGGGTTCACTGACAACGATGATGGCCGGCCGCGCGGGTCATGTGGTGACGGTGGAGATCGATCACAATCTAGCCCCCATGGCGCGGCACGAGTTTGAGTCTCTTGAAAACGTGACGTTGCTTGAGCAAGATGCGCTTAAAGGCAAAAACCGCTTGCATCCAATGGTTATTCAAACGCTTCAGCAACAGATCAGCCAGATCCAAGGCGGTCGTTTGAAACTGGTCGCCAATCTTCCGTACAATGTGGCCACGCCCATCATCTCCAACCTGCTGGACATCGAACCGTGGCCCAGCCGCATAGTCGTGACAATTCAGCGTGAATTGGCCGAACGCATCTGCGCCAAACCATGCACCAAAGATTACAGCGCGCTGTCGGTGTGGATTCAGTCACAGTGCCAAGCGTCCATCGTACGCACGATGTCACCCAACGTATTTTGGCCTAAACCCAAAGTGGAATCGGCCATCATCGACATTCGCCCTCAGCGCGTGCTGCGAGATCGCATTCCGGATCGAGCCTTTTTTCATGAATTGACACGTAAGATTTTTCTCCATCGCCGGAAGTTCCTTCGGTCAGCCCTGCACAGCGCCGTCAAGGAACAACTGACTAAGCCGCAAGTGGACGAAGTTCTAGCCGAAATGGAATTGGCCGCCAACGCACGGGCTGAAGAGCTTTCTCCACAACAGTTTATCGAGCTGACTGAGATGGTGAGGAAGGCATTAGGCATTAGGCATTAGGCATTAGGCATTAGGCATTAGGCATTAGGCAGTGGGGTAACACTTTGGCATTGGGAGGCGTATGATTAGGTAGTCAGTTGCTTATCGACTAGCATCGGGCCGATTGGCGATCCATTTACGGATTATTCTTCATGTCAGAAAACAGCCCTGAATTGGGACATAAACTAACTGCTGGCCATCTTGTTGGCGACTACCGTATCGAGAGGTCCTTGGGCAGCGGTGGCATGGCAGACGTCTATTATGCTGTCGACCAGCGCCTGGATCGCGCTGTTGCCTTGAAGGTATTGCGAACCGTCTTGGCCGACGACAGCACCTATCAACAACGCTTCCAGCAGGAGGCCAAGGCAGCCGCAGCATTGGTACATCCCAATATCGTACAAATCTACAACGTCGGTCAGGATGGCACTCTTCGCTACATCGCTCAAGAATATATCCCTGGCATCAACCTGCGAAGCTATCTTGCCAATCAGGCTTCCGACTCTTTGCTACAAAACGAATCGGGCCAAGTTGAGGAAACATCTAACCCCAACTTCAGCGCAACGCCTGGTCGACAATTGCCAATTGCAGAAGCGATCAGCATCCTTCTGCAGGTACTTGCAGCTCTGAATAAATCGGCTAATGTCGGCATCATTCACCGAGACATCAAACCGGAAAACATCATGTTGACCCGGGATGGCGAAGTGAAGGTCACCGATTTTGGATTGGCCCACATTCAGATGGGCGATGATCTGCAACTAACTCATCCAGGAACGACCCTTGGCACACCGATGTACATGAGCCCCGAACAGATCCAAGGTGGTCCGTTGGACATCCGAAGCGACCTCTATTCTTTAGGGGTCACCTTGTTTCATGTCCTTTACGGCAGGCCTCCCTTTCAAGGCGAAACTGCGCTGGCGCTGGCCATGCAACATGTACAGGCTCCATTGCCAGACCTCGAACCTCTTAGAAAGGACGTGCCGAAATCCTTACAAAAACTGCTGCGCCGACTATTGGCTAAAGCGCCTGCCGATCGGTTCAGCAGCCCAAGCCATGTCTTGGATTATCTATACGAGCATCATCGGCAGGATTTGGTGAACTGCTGGCCAGACCGCATCATTCCAATGCCCGATGTGTCCTTGTTGCAGCAACGAAATCATCAACCGGAATTGAATGCAGCAACTCAGAAACTACAAACACTCCTGGCTGCTGCTCCCTCTACTTCGCGCACTCGCTGGGCAACCCTAACCCTGGTAGGTTCTGCACTGCTTGGACTTGCGTTTTGGGTTGGACTGCGTGGAGCAGGGCTGGCCAAGCTTGGCTTATCATGGCCTGCGCCAGAACAGATCTTGGCGGTAAAGCAAGCGGTCTACCAGGATATTCCAAAGCAATCCGATGTCCGTCAACAGTATGTCTGGGCCTTGCTAAACCAGTCCAGTGGTCGTGTCGCCATTTGGGAAGCGGTTGGACACTATTTCCCCGCCTCAGGAGATCCGATGAACCGGTTGTTCGGCGGACTAGCCCAGTTGCAGATGGCCAGACTGTTTGAAAAGGCTGGCGATCTGGATCAGGCAGCGCGGCGACTAGTTAACATCACTAATGATCGCCAAATGTTGCCACTGGTTCAGGCTTATGCATGGCTGGAACTGGCCATTGTCGAGCGTAGTAGAGACCATCGCGACGCCATGAAACAAAATGTGCGCAAAGCGCTGGATATGCGAAGCAAACTAAACAGCAAGAAAGATCTCGAACAGCTCGACCAAGCCGTTCGCGGCATGCCCAGTGATATTGAACTGTACTGGACACCAGCTTCATCCGATGGAGAAAACAACTAGGCTCTGTTTCTAAACTTGCAATTTCTGGAAGCTACCGTCGCCAAATAGCGGTTTTCCCCGCATCCCACGCTCTGGCGAGCGTAGCTACGAAGTGCGGAAACGAAGCCTAGTTCTAGAATTTGTATAGTAACATTGCTGAATAATTCAAATCGTTTGGTCGCGCGGCTCCGGTTGGAATACTATCGTGACGATGCAGAGCACCCAGCTTGAGCGACAAATTGCGTTCTTCACTCAGTAAGTACTCCCAGGCCAAATCGGTGATCGTTCGATAGTCAGCAAAATCTTCCCAAGCAGGGTAGTAGTCAACCCTGGCAACCAGCTTGTTGCGTTTGTTGAATTGATGCTCATAAGTCGCACCAAATAGCGCTTCAGGAACCCACTCATCGCTGACTCCTCCAAATTCTTTCGATGCACCAGCTCCGAACCGAGTTGATAACAAGAGTCCGTCTGCGTCAATCCACTTGTAGCTCAAACCGCTATTGATGAAGTACCTTAGATCAAATGCGCGAAGTTCATCATACTCCAAGCCCTGTTTGATAAAGTAGCTCCATTTCGACTGTCCCAAATTGCGCTCGTAATCCGCATACAGCAACACATTGTTCTGAGAGATAACGCCGGTATTATGAGTTCGATTTTGCAGCAATCGCAATTCAAACATATTGATGTCGGTCTTCCGCTTGAATCTGGCACCGCTTTGTATGGTGAGCGATTCGGTATTTCCGGTAGCACCATTCAGCCCAAGCTCAGCGCTGTTCTCCCAGCCGTCCAACGGCAACCAGGTCCAGGGATAATACCAAACAGGCCCCGATACCTGCTGAGTCTGCGGAGCGTCGAAGACCGATGGCGGCAAATCCCCCAGAGGCGGCGGAGGCTCCATCAACCCCTCTTCGTGCACCGTGGGCATAGGCGGTGTTCGCGACGAATTGTCATTCAGCCAAGCCTGTGACCAACCCGTCGCGGCGAACTGGCCAGAAAGCATACCGATAGATATTGCCAATAAAAACTTTTGAATCCGCTTCCTCAGATGCATGGTCGGGCTCCTAGTGCAAAAGTGAATTTTCAAACAATAGGTAGCAGGAGCCAGCAGCTTGCATCAAGAGCAGTCGTTTCTCCTGAACTGGGAACTGAAAGCAGTGAGCAGATTGCAACTGGGGATGATTGCGATACAAATGCATTTGAGCTAGCAATAAAGCACCAATCCCAAGACTGTCGGCATGCCTGCCAACCAACGCCGTTAAGGATATTACGTAGTTACGATCGCCAGAACGTTGGGGATTCCGAAAAGCGTTCCGCGTTCTGGCCAACGCAGCTACGATGAAAGGTTTCAACACTCTGGTGAATCTTCAACGCGGCAAGCGACGCGCAGCTTGGCACTTCGCGAACGCGGGTTCTGCGAGATCTCCTGAAGACTAGCCGGCACAGGCTTCTTGGTCACCTGCTCGAGTCTGGGATCGCTGCGAAGCGCCTGCTTGACGATTCGATCTTCTAACGAGTGAAAGCTGATCACCATCAAGCGTCCACCCGTTGCCAAACAGTTGGGTAGCAGCCGCATGGCTCGATCCAGAATGGACAGCTCCTGGTTGACCACAATTCGCAGAGCTTGAAAGGTCCGAGTCGCCGGATCGACTCGGCCATGTTTTCGCCCTTGCTTGCTGGGGCGACCAGCCGGCACACAACTGTAGATCAATTCTCGCAACTGCGCGGCGGTTTGTATCTTCTCCTTACGACGTCGTTCGACCACACAACGCGCAATGCGTCGACTAAATCGCTCCTCGCCGTACTGAAAGATCGCGTCGGCCAGTGTCCGCTCATCGACCTTTGCCAACCACTGCCACGCCGATTCACCTTCCGTCGGATCAAACCGCATGTCTAGCGGTCCATCCCACTGAAAGCTGAATCCTCGCTCGCGATCCGCCAACTGATCCGAGCTGAGCCCCAAATCTAGAAGCACTCCATCGACCGCTGGCCATCCTATCTGCTCAAGCAACTCAGGCACTTGATCGTAACGCGCGTGTCGCACCTGGACATCGCTGGGAAACTGTTGGCTAAGACGGTCCACCGCCACGGGATCTCGATCCACAATCAGCAGCCTTCCTCGGGCTCCCAATTGCCGCCACAACAACTGCGAATGGCCTCCGCCACCTCCCGTTCCATCCACCCAAGTCTGCCCTTCCGCAGGCTGGCCCATTTGCAGCACTTCACTGGCCATGACGGGAACGTGGATAGTTGAACTCATGCGATTGCGTCTATGAACTTTCTGATGCGACCGGCCGGGAAACATCCGTGATTCCCGTTATTGGCCGCGTCAGAACGTCAAGGCAAAGCTGCCCTGACGTTCTCACACCCTCTACTCATCCTTGAAGTAGAGCAGGCTCAACCCACCAGTCCCAAGCCGCTTACTGCAAGCTGCTGCGGAGACTGGTTTGTGGCTATCCAGCCGGTGGCCGATGGCTGGAACGGGGTTGAACTCTCATGTGTACTAACTAACAAAATGCCAAAGTTTCTGACTCCTGTCGGCGGAGATCGAGTACAGGTTGTCAACTGTCAGCCCGTCATCGTCAGCCCATCGCTTGATTCCAAACCGATTCGGCAAGACTATCGTAAACTGGCTGATTCTGCTCCAAGAATCGATCCCAAACGACTGCGTCCCAGACTTCGATCCGATCACGCACTCCAACCACAACAACCTCACCTACCAAACCCGCCCATTTCGCCAGCTCTACCGGAATCCTCAATCGCCCATTGCGATCAACTTCAGCGGGTTGAGCCTGAGCATAAAAAAGCCTACTGAACGCCCTTGATTCCTTGCCTACCGGACTAAGCGCCCCAAGTGC